>JAFIEK010000087.1 GCA_020832545.1 Pararhodobacter sp.
GGTGCCTTGGGGGCGTGGGGGCCCCCGCCCTTTTACCCCGCGAGGGGCTGCCCCCCTAAACTAAAAAAGGCGTGGGGCGGGGCGCCGCGGGGGGGGGCCGCGGCCGCATCTGGAGCAGGACGGCCTATGACCTTGCCGGCACATGACCTGGAAAGCCTGATGGCACTGCGGCATGCGCTGCACCGCCACCCCGAGATTTCGGGCGCTGAACATGCGACAGCCAAACAGATCGTGGCCGCGCTGGACAGTATGGGCGCTGAAATCGTGACCGGGCTGGGCGGGGCAGGGGTGGCTGCGGTATTTGGCTCGGGTCGCCCGGGCCCCTCGGTCATGTTCCGCGCCGAGCTTGACGCCCTGCCGATCCTTGAGACCGGCACGCCGCCCTGGCGCTCAACGGTGGACGGGCGCGGACATCTGTGCGGGCATGACGGGCATATGGCCATCCTCACCGGGCTTGCGCGTGTTCTCGCCCGCCGAGCACCGGCGCGCGGGC
The DNA here is from genome assembly GCA_020832545.1 of Pararhodobacter sp. GTDB lineage: Bacteria > Pseudomonadota > Alphaproteobacteria > Rhodobacterales > Rhodobacteraceae > Pararhodobacter. Next base: position 494 of record JAFIEK010000087.1, read on the forward strand.
GGGTGGTGCTGCTCTATCAGCCTGCCGAAGAAACCGGCGCAGGGGCCCGCGCCGTGATTGCCGACCCACGGTTTGCGGCATTGGCCTGTGACTGGGCCTTTGCCCTGCACAACATGCCCGGCGTGGCGCAGGGCGCGGCCGTGCTGGCACCGGGACCTGTGAATTGCGCCTCGCTGGGGCTGGTCATGACTTTGCACGGCAAGACCTCGCATGCCTCGGTGCCCGAAGCCGGGGTCTCGCCCGCACCGGCTGTGGCGCGGCTGATCCCGGCGCTGGCGGCACTGGGGCCGGGCGGGCCGGTGGGGCCGGAGTACCGGCTCGCCACTGTGACCCATGTACGGCTGGGCGAGCGCGCATTGGGTATCGCGCCGGGCTGGGCGGAACTGCTGGTGACGCTGCGCGCGAGCGATGACAGCGCGCTTGAGGCGATGCGGGGCGCGGCGCAGGATATGGCGCGGGCCGAGGCCGACAAGGCCGGGCTACGGCTGGAGCTGCATGTGGAAGACCACTTCGCCGCCTGCCACAACCACCCCGAGGCCACGGAGATCCTTGCCCGCGCGCTTGACGGCTGCGGTATTGCCCATGAGCGGGGTGACCTGCCGATGCGCGCCTCCGAGGATTTCGGCCTCTTTGGCACGGTCTCGAAAGCGGGTATGGTGTTTCTGGGCGCGGGCGAGGCGCATCCGATGCTGCACAACCCTGATTACGATTTCCCCGACAGCCTTATCGCGCCGGGGGTGGCCCTGTTCTCAGATATTGCAGAGCAGATTCTCGGCTGAGGCGTAGACGCGGGCGGGCGCAGGGCGCAGGTGACACGCTGGCCGAGCAACACGCTCAAAACGTGCCGGAAACCTCACGATTCACCCTTGCGCGCGCTTTCAAGACTGACTAATCAGCGCCCACGACCCCAGCGCGGAGAGGTGCCGGAGTGGTCGAACGGGGCGGTCTCGAAAACCGTTGGGGGCGAAAGCCTCCCCAGGGTTCGAATCCCTGTCTCTCCGCCAGCTACCAATTTCACTCATTTCTGTTCGACCTCAATCAGCCCCTTAGAGGGCTGTTTTTACGTGTTTATCTGCATTCATTGTTGCATTTGAATTCTCTTCGATTAGACTCGTTTCTATTCATTGCGTGGTAGAAATCGTGGTATCTTTATGGCACTGCACGGCGGAAAACTGACGAAGAATCTGGTTCGGAACCTTGGCCCCGGACGTCATGGCGACGGCAGCGGGTTGTACCTTGTGGTCGATCCATCCGGCGCTCGGCGCTGGATCGTGCGTGTCACAGTCAAGGGGCAACGTAACCGTGAGGGCAAGCCTCTGCGCACTGACTTTGGGCTTGGCGGTGCCGATATTGTCACGCTCAACCAAGCCCGCGACCGTGCCCTTGAGTATCGCAGGATGGCCAAGCAGGGCATCAACCCTCGCTACAATTCGCGGCAGGAGATTCCCTGCTTCGAAGAAATCGCCCGTCAGGTCCACATCGAACGCCTGCCGACATGGAAGAATCCTAAGCATGGCCAGCAGTGGATCAACACATTGGTCGAGTATGCCTTCCCCAAGATCGGCCGCCTGCCCGTCTCCGAGATCGGCCAACCGGAAGTGCTGCAAGTGCTTCTTCCAATCTGGACGACAAAGCACGAGACGGCCACTCGGTTAGCGCAGCGCATGAAGGCCGTTTTGGACGTAGCAAAATCCAAAGGTTTTCGCGACGGCGAAAATCCCGTGATGACGATCCGGGACGCCCGCGTGTTGCCACAGGTCAAGAAGAAAGTGCAACACCATAAGGCGATGCCTTGGCAGGATGTGCCAGCGTTTTATGCTGAGTTGGCGAGCAAGGATGCCATGGCCGCAAAGGCGCTGATGTTCACCTGCTTGACTGCCAGTCGCACCAGCGAAGTGCTGAACGCGCGCTGGGAGGAATTCGATTTTGATGAGCAACTGTGGACCGTGCCTGCTGAACGGATGAAGGCCGACAAGGCTCATCGCGTTCCGTTGACTACCGAAATGACTACCATCCTCGAACCGCTAAAGGCGCTGCGGTCAGAGGTGGTATTCGAGGGGCAGAAAAGGCACCGGCCGATGTCCAACATGGCGATGCTCATGCTGCTTCGACGGATGAAGGTTGAGGGAATCACAGTGCATGGGTTCCGGTCGGCGTTCCGGGATTGGGCATCGGAGCAGCCCAACGTTTCCCGCGAAATCGCGGAATTGAGTCTGGCTCACACCGTTGGGAGCGAGGTCGAGCGGGCCTACGCAAGGTCTGATCTACTGGAAAAACGCCGCCAACTTATTGCTGCGTGGTCGGTGTATGTGACTGGCAATGTAAATGCCTAGAAAAGAGTCACTCTCAGTTCACAACGAGCGCGCCCCGCATGCCCGGAAAAGGGAATCTGAGTATTGGCGACGACGCGCAACCAGACTCGGCATTGTTCAAAGTTTTGATCCATACGAGGATCACATCCTGCGCGTCCGCGCAGAGTTGAATGCCGTTTTGGAGCTATGGCTTGGGGTGCCCCTTGTATGTGCTGAACACCAGAAGGCCGCAGCGTTATTATACAACGACCGCGATGGCCCGATCATCCATCTTGGTCCCGGACGGCAAGGCAAATCCGAGGCGCAAAGTATTCTTGACTGCCTTCGCAGTGCTGAAGTTACCCTGTCAAACTGTCATCCGCGCCCAAATGGCAAGTTGCCTAACCAAGTCGCCGAGGGCGTGGAGAGGTTGCTGGAAAGCCTTCCATTCCCACAATCGCTTCTATTTGAGACGGGATGGTTGATCGATGTCTCACGAGATGAAGCTCTGCGCTCCATAATTGAAGTGCGCACTGTGCTGGATAGACAGATCACGACACAACCACGAGGCAACGCCAGAGCCTTTCGAACAGCGTTGGCGCTGCGCGCAGCATATGAGCATTATACCCGAAAAACCATCACAGTCGGCCACGACAAATCAAGCGGACCAACAGGAGATTTCTGCCGGTGTTTATCTGAGGTCTTCGCTTTGGTTGGCCTTCAGCCCAAGGTCGTCGACCTTGCTTCGCGGGCGAAGAACTGCCCCGAGGACAATAAGTTGCTTTCCAATTACAGGGCCTATTTCGCGCGTCCACTGGGCCGCGTCGGCCATCACCCGATCCTGTTCACAAAAGTTGGATGGGTTGAAAACATGACTTTCCGCGAAAAACTCCGGAATCTGCTGGCAATGAAATGCAGCAAACTGGAGTTCATGCAATGCCACAACATCTGTTCGAACGGACGCGTCTATACGACGACTCCGACGGGGAACTTGATATCATCGCGCCTCGTCAGAAACGTGCACAATGGCGCCATCGCCGCGTTGGCCCGGCTTTTCTAAAATTTGGGAGACGGGTGAAATATCTTGGCTCTGATCTTAATGACTGGATCGACCAAGCGAGGGTACCGACGGCAGACAGCCTACAGGAGAGCCACTAATGAGTGGCGGTAAAGCATTCGGAGTAGCGCTTTCGTTCCGACCATACACCACACCCTCAACAGAACCAAGCCCCCAATACAAATTTAACCAAATCAAAGTGCAAGTCCTTGAACTTGCGAACGAAAGCCGAGAGGTACAAAAAGCGGCTTCCGAACTCTTCCTTCATCTCGTCGTCGCCGAATTCTGGCGTCACAATGGTATGGCGGTTATTCGCGACGCTGACATCGCTGGCCTGAAGGGCTGGAGCTGCGATAAAGTTAGTCGTGCGGTGCATCAACTGGTCAGAGCTGGGTTCATCGCAGTCGACAGAGGGCGCTGGAGCCGAGCTACCGAATATCGACTGAGCGAATGGGTGTGGGCCGAAGCTACTCAACGCCGCAAAAATGCTGACAAGATCACTGACTTCTCCAAGTCGGCTACCCTGCAAAAACGCGATCACAGCTCGGCGGAAATGCCGACCAAGACCCAGCAAAAACGCCCACTCACTAAAGAAACTCAAAAAACAAATCTGGAGGAACAGCTCTTGCCACAGCTCGTTCCTCTTTCTCGCAAGTTTCAGATCAAGCAATGGACTGATTGCCTAGCAGTGGAGGGCTTCGGACAACTATCTGATGTACTGCCTCTCATCAGCGTGGAGGGTGTCGAGGGATTTTGGCTACCGGCGCTATGGCCTGCCAACGAGAACACCGAGCGGCGAAGTCAGCAAATGACAATGTTGCGGAGTTGGATCGAAAACAATGATGACGGCGAGTTGGTCTGATGAGCAAGGTTACGCTTGTGCCTACGGCACCGCACCTTGTGAGGGAATGGGCGCGCCCCTTCCCCTCAACCCCAACCCCAAGAAACCCACATGTAATCGATGAAAATCGCGGAGTCGGACATGGTCTCACTCGCTTCGAATAAAAAGCTCGACACCGTTTTGCGCGTACGTTGCACCGGCCCGGATCTGATCCGCTGGGGCCACCTCGCCGACGCATATGACGAAACCTTATCTTCGATGGTTCGTCGGCTTCTCGACCAAGTCCCGCATCGCCCGCGCCTACCGTTGTCGTCGGTCAATCCGATATTGTTGCGGCAGATCGCCTGCGCAGGCAATAACCTCAACCAGATCGCCCGGGCCGTGAACGCCGCCAATCTGGTAGGTTCGCGCGTTCAAGCTGTTGGCATTTTGGCGCAACTCGCGATCATCGAACGGCAACTAGGCCAGCTACTCAAAGAAAGAAGTGGCACATGATGATCCGCTTTTTCAGGCATGGGCAAGGTGGTGGCGGACCCGCGATTGATTACCTGCTTGCCAAGGAAGTGCCCGCCTTCGATAGCGAGCGCAGACGCATCCCCGGCAAGGTCGAAACCCGGAATCCTCTGCCCGAAATATTGCGTGGCAACGCCGAACGCACAGTCCACCTGATCGACAGCATCACGCGCAAGTGGCGCTACACCAGTGGAGTCGTCGCTTTCGCTGCGGAAGATCAGCCAACGCAAGAGGAATTGGATGCCGTCATGGATGGATTTGAGCGCGCGGCATTTGCGGGCTTGGAGACTGATCAATATGACTGCTTGTGGGTGCAACACGTGCACAAGGGCAACGTCGAACTGCATTTCGTTGTGCCGCGCACAGAACTCTATGACGGTGCCTCATTCAACATCGCTCCACCCCGAAGCGAGAGCTATTTTAATGCCGTTCGAGATTATTGGAACTGCGTGAACGGTTGGGCAAGTCCAAATGATCCAGATCGGCGACGGATGCTAAAACCCGTCTTTGAGAGCAAGGACCGTGCAGAAATTCGAGCCGCCATTCGTGAGTATATTGTCGCAAAAATCGAAACTGGCAAAGTTCGGAACCATCAGGATGTTCTCGCCGCTTTGGCTGATTTGAATGACGTGGGCCTTGAGGTCAAACCGCCCCGCCCATCGAAGAAGATCCCCAAAAAACCGACAACCAAGGTCGTCGTAAAACGCGTTGGGACTGTTGGAACGCAAGAAACCTATCGCTTGGAGGACCGAATTTTTCATGAAGAATGGACCGCAGATGAATACTTTCACTCAGAAAATCAGAGAGAGAACAGAACAGGAGCTCGCAGCGTCCGAGAGCCTGATCTCAGAAGAGCTGAGAGACTTCGAAGAAAGCTTGAGGTGGCAGTTGATCGGCGCGCGAAAGTTAACCGAAAAAGATATGAAGAGTGTCGTAGATCGCACGCGTCACTTTTTGGACACGATAGAGAAGGACATCGTGAAACGGGTGAAACACGTGGAGCGGACCACGGAAGAGATGCTGGAACAGCATCATCTCTGGGGTCGGCAGAAGCGATGGAAGTTAATCCTGACGCCTCTTGGGATTGGGGCGTTGGCGGTGATCATTGGGGCGTTCGCGGCATTCACGATAGCCCCACGACAGATCGAGAAAAGGATCGAAATTCAGCCGCCCCGGAACGGGCTGGAACGGTCAGTGAGGGTGATGGCGCTCGGCGGCGCGGGGACGGTACTGGTTCTGCCGGAAGGGGTGACACAACAGCCATGCCCGCTGATGACGCCAACGGATCGCCTATGCGTGAGAACACCAAGAATGGAGAACTGAATCATGGACTTGACCCCTCTGGAGCGCGAATTGCTGAAGTCCGTCAATCAGTTAACCGAGCACTCCAACAAAACCGCGATTGCCATCAGGCATTCAGCCGACAGGATCGCGATGGCGACACGGCGCGACATGGAAGCTTTGGCCGAGTGCGTGAAGTCCGTAAGCGCGACGCCGATCCCCTCCTGCCATTTCTGACTTGATCCGGCCATTCTG
>JAFIEK010000034.1 GCA_020832545.1 Pararhodobacter sp.
CCTCTTGGCCTGGCGGCCAATTCACCCCCCTGGATATTTCTGAGTAGATGAATGGTCATGAGAGGCGAATGGACTGAGCGGGCGGCCAGGGCGGGCTGGAGCATGGATCGGAGCCGGAAGCCGGTTGCGCGCCTTGAAAATGTTGCTCTAAGTGACCTCGATGCTGGCGCTTTCGCGGTAGATCGCGCCATTGTCGTCATACCATTCAAAGTAAAACCGGCCCGATGCCGGAACGCGGGCATCGAATTCCAGATAGGGATTGGCGCTGATACTGGGGCCGATATCCATATCCAGCACCTTCTGATCGTTGAAGGTACACAGGAAGCGGTGGATGATGTGGCGCGGCACCACCGCGCCATCCGGCCCGACCCGTGAGCCGTTCTCCATCGGATGGGTGATCAGCGCGCGGATCTGCACAACTTCGTCCCGGGCGGCCTGTGACGGAACGCGAAGGCGGGGGCGGGCGTCAATTTCGTTCATGGCTTCGTCCTTTCGCGATTCAGGTGCAGCCACCGAGCGTGACACTGACGTGCGCGCGGGCCTCGGCAAAACTGCCGTCCTCCATCCGCGCCAGCGCGATCACCTCCTGGCTCTCAGCCAGCCGTATCCGCGTGCTGACCCGGTGGCTGCCCGACAGCGGGCCAAAGGTGAAGGTGCAGATCACCGGTGTGGGATTGGCGAGCGCCAGCACACGGATACTGACCGCCCCGGGGCATTCAACACTGATGGTCACCGAGGCTCCGTTTTCGGCGACCGACGGCGCATCCATCGTCAGAGGCCCGCTCACAGTTTCGGCCCCGCCGGTGAAACGCGCGATCAAATCGTCGTCTTGTGCCGCGTCTGCACCGCCCGGCACCGGGAGCATGGCAATCGCCGCGCCCGCCATCCCCAGGGTCAAGGTCCGCCGCCGTGAAAGTCGCATATGCCCTCCGATCTTGTGCCCCTGTCGGCATCGCCAGACAGATGCTTTGCAATAAAATAGTGCGCAACAGGGGCTGCGCAAAGGCCGCTTACGGCAAAAAGCAGCAGTGCACCCGCCTTGAGAGGCAGAAAACGCCCTTGAGTCAGTCAGGCTTTCAGCAATTCAGGGTTTTCCCGGATTGGCGAGTTGCGCGAATGTGATGCCCGCTGCTGTTTATTCATCCTCAGCCTCGCTGTTTGTGGGCAACTGGCGTTCGATTGCGGCAGCGCGGTCACGTGGGGATTCAGTATCGGCGGAGGGCGCTTGCACGCCATCCTGCGCGGCACCCTCGGTTGCAGCACCGGCGGTCGCAGCCGCCTCACCTGCGACGGCACCGGTAATTGCGGGTCTGTGGTCAGCAGGCCCGCTTCGCCGCAGGTTCAGGGGTGGGGCACTTCCGTCCTTGTCCTGTCCCATGTAGACGGTCATGTGCGGGAAGGGGATTTCCACACCAGCCTCGTCCAGAACCTCCTTGATGATCTCGTTGAAGGCGCGGCCCACAGCCCATTGCATACCCGGTCTGGTCTTGATCCGGCCCCGCACCATCACTGCAGAATCCCCCAGTGCCGTAACCCCCTGAATATCCAGCGGCTCAAGGACTTCATCGCCCAACTCGCCCGCCATGAGGATGTCGGACGCCTTCATCATGAGGGCCTTCACCTCGGTGACATTCTCGCGGTAGGCCACGCCCACTTCCGCCACATGATAGGCAAAGCCTTTCATGAAGTTCGATACCATATCGACCGACGAGAAGGGTATCAGGTGATAGGTTCCCGACAAATCGCGCAGCCCGACCGAGCGGATCGTCAGTTTTTCGACCACGCCGGTTGTGCCGCCTGCTGTGACCACATCGCCCTCGTTCATGGCGTTTTCAAACTGGATGAAGGCGCCGGTGATGATGTCCTGTACCAGCTTCTGTGCACCAAAGCCGATGGCCAGGCCCAGCACCCCGGCACCGGCCAGCAAGGGAGCGATATTCACCCCAAGTTCCGACAGCGTCAGCATGGTGGCGATTATGATCAGCGCAACAGTGAAGGCATTGCGAAACAGCGCCAGCAGCGTACGCTCGCGCACCGTGGGGATGGAGCCGACGACCGGGTTCAGCCGATACTCGATGAAGCTGGACACCGCCAGCCAGATCGCCATCGCGATCAGTATCACCAACGCCGCCGAGATCAGCCGCCCCAGAAGATTGCGGCCGAATTCGGTGGCCACCCAGCCCAGGAAATCCATCACCTGCCAGGCCTGCGCAATGGCGATGACAACCGCAACCGCGACGATGATACGCACCACCTTCAGTATCGTAGGCACGAAGGCGTTAAGGCGCTCTTCCAGCAATGGCAAGTTGCGGCGCACATCCTCCGGCAAACGCATGCCGCCGACGATCGCGCGCGAAATCAAGGCCATGATGGCAATGCCGACCACCACGGCGATCACCGAATGCAGGGTGGAGCGCAACATGAACGGCAGCGCTTCGGCCGGGCGGGTGGTCCAGACGGTGAAAAGCGCCACCAGATAGGCTATCGCCAGCCAGTGCCAGAAGCCTGCGAAAAACGCCTCCACCCGGCCAATCAGATCATTAGGCATGCGTTCATGGCGTGCACGCAGCGCCCGGGCGACGGGGGCGCGGTTTTGCAGGACGATCAGGATGGCGATCAAAAGAGCGGTGAGCGCGATCAGCACACCAAGACTGTGGCCGACCCCAAAACTGACTGCGGCGTTCACAATCGGAACTACCAGCAGCAGGCCATAGCCCAACAGACTGATCAGGCGCGAGGACCAGAAGTACCAGTAGGCAGCCGTTTCACTGCTCATTGGCACCAGACGGAGGGACGCAAACCGCGGCGACAGCGCGGCGCGCAACACCACCTTGCCGATTTCTACCAGAAGGAAGGCGTTCAGAAACAGGCTCTGGCGGAAATCCATGCTGCCCGCCTCACCCATGATCAAGGCGAAGGCATAGCCGCCCTGCCATGCCAGCAAAATGATCGCCGTATCAATCAGGCTGGCCCCGGTGATCTGCGCCAGAACCATCGGCCAGCCTGCGCCATGCGCGCGCCGGCCCATACGGTCAAACACCCGTGTACCAATGGCGCGCAGCACCCAAAACAGGACAATCGTCACCGCGCCGACCAGAACCAGCGACATGAAGGCATCGCCGATTTCGGTCCAGTTAACAGCGGGGCCACCTGCGAAGGCACCAAACAGAAGTTGCGTGGCGCCGATCAGTTCGAAGCCGATCGAGGTGATCCCCTCGGCGGTGCCACGGGTGTATTCGGCGATGGTGCGCGCCAAAGACATCTCGGACGGGGGCGCGGCGGCATCAGTTGGGGCCGTCGTCGCGGTGGTGGTTTCTGTGGTGGCTTCAGCGGCAGCGGATTCGAGCTGCCGGATCAGCGCCTCGCGGGCGATATCGTCGCGCAGGATGTCCACCAACGTGGCAGCAGCGCCCTGATCACTGGCAGCGCTGGCGTTCTCAGGCGCGGCGGGGAAAAGCGATTGCGCCTGCGCGGGCAACGCAAGCACGAGCCAGACAAGCAGTAGTCGAAAAAGTGCCAAGAATTCCGCCCCTTGCGTTTCCACCAACGACCAATAATAGCTCTCGTTGGCCAAAGGTAAACCTCTGCGCACGGCAGAGGTCAGACCGGGGGTCAGATCTCGATTTTCTGGAACGCATCGCGCAGCGCGTTTGACCATGCGTCAGACATGGCGCGGAAAGCCGGGTCGCCCGCCTCGATCCGGCGATGCAGGTTGATCCGGCAGGCATCGCGCTCGATCACGCACAGATCCAGCGGCATGCCGACCGACAGGTTGGAGCGCAAGGTGGAATCCATAGACAGCAGGACCGCCTTTTGCGCATCGGCCAGGGACGTATCAGGCCGCACCACGCGGTCCAGTATGGGCTTGCCGTATTTGTGTTCGCCGATCTGCAGGAAGGGCGTGTCCTCAGTGGCTTCGATGAAATTGCCCTCCTGATAGATCAGAAAGAGCCGCATTTCGCCGTCGCGTCGCTGCCCGGCCACGATCATGCTGGCCGAAGCGCCCTGCTTCATCACCGCAAGCTTGTCATCAATGTCGCCGCGCACTTCAGCCAAGGTGTTGCCCACGATCTGCGCCACCTGCAACATGGTATGGGCATGCATGATCGACCGGCCCTCGTCGCCGATCTCGATCGCTTCGCGCAGGCGGGCGATTGTGGTCTGCGTGACCGACAGGCTGCCCGCCGTCAGAATCGCAATAACCCGCTCGCCCGGTTCTTCGAACAAAACCATCTTGCGATAGATGGAAATGTTGTCGATCCCGGCATTGGTGCGGGTATCGGACAGAAGCACGATGCCTGCTTTCAGAAGCAGGCCCACACAATAGGTCATGAAGGGACTCGCAATGCCATACTCCGCGCACGTTATTGCTGCTGCGCGACCACCGCAACCATGACATCAAGATGTTCAGCACCATTCCCGCGCGCAATGCCGCGAATTGGGGCTGCGTCGCGGGCATCCAGCCCCGATCCAAGGCGGATGTAGCGCTCGTCCGGGCAGCAGCGGTTGGCAGGGTCAAAGCCCACCCATCCCAGACCCTCGACATGCACCTCAGCCCAGGCGTGCGCCGCCTCGTGCCCCTGCCCATCGGAATCGCTGTGCAGATAGCCGGACACATACCGCGCCGGCATGCCGCGCAGCCGCGCACAGGCGATCAGGGCATGGGCATGGTCCTGGCAAACCCCTTCGCCCAGCGCCAGCGCCTCGGCGGCGGTGGTATGAGCATGGGTGACGCCAGGACGATAGGCGATGGCCTCGCCCACGGCCGCAGCCAGCGCATGGGCAAGCGCCAAACCATCTGCGCCCGAGGCACTGGCCGCCAGATCGCTCAGCGCGATATCGGGCACGGTCGGCAACGTGTCGCGCAGATAGACGGCGGGGGCTACCAGCTCGCGGTGCCCGCGCAGCACGCCCGCCAGATCGGAGGTCTGGATAGTGCCACTGACCGTAACTGTAATCTTCGAAATAGGGCCCGGGATGGTCCAGCCCTGAACCCAGTCGCCTGCGCCATCGCGGAACTCACCGCCCTGCTGCCCGCCGCTGACCCGAACCTCCCAGGTTTCCACCTGCTGCCCGTCAAAACGCGCAGGTGTCAGGCGGTGGCTCTGAACCACGCCGCGAACCGGTTTATCATAGCGGTAGATGCTTTCATGCTGAACCGTCAGCCTCATCTCTGATCCCCGCTCAGGTAACTGTCCCCGATCCGCATTCCCAATGTTGAGACATCGCGGATAAAACGGGTGAGAAATTCATGAAGGCCTTCGTCGAATATCAACTCGGTGTTGGTCTCCGCCAGTTCGGCAAGCAGGGATCGCACTGCACCCTGCGCCGGGGTCGAGCGCCCGTACCCGCGCGCGAGCCGGTCCAGATGGTGGTTCGCCCCCTCAATACAACTGATAAGCGCGCGCGGGCACTGACGATTGAGGGTCAGGAAATGCGCGATCTTTGCGGCCGTCACCTCGCCGCCATAGGCCCAGTGAAAGGCGCGGTGCACCGAGAGCGCGCGTAAAAGCGTGGTCCACTGATAGTTGTCAAGGCCCGAGCCCACAAGGTCGATCCTCGGCAGCAGGACGTAGTATTTCACATCCAGAAGCCGCGCGGTGTTGTCGGCGCGCTCCAGATGATAGCCGATGTTGAGGAAATCATAGCCGTCATTGCGCAACTGCGTTGCGTCGATCGCGCCACGCACCAGCGCGGTTGCGCGCATGGTCCAGTCGGTCAGACGGGTAAGCGTCAGTTCGCTGCGCGGCAGGCGTTCGAGCGCGCGCAATTCCTGAAAGCTGGTGTTGAGCGCATCCCAGACCTGCGTGGTCAGCGCGGTGCGCACGATACGCCCGTTTTCACGTGCGCGCGTGATGCAGTTAGCGACCGAAAAGGGGTTGTCGTGGTCGAAGAACAGATGGCTCTCCAGATTGCGCTGGACGGCATCGCCATATCGACGCTTGAAGGCATCGGCGGTGCCGGCGGCCAGCAACAGGGCGTCCCACTCGTTGCGGTTTCCCTGCCCCACATTGGGCAAAAGCGCGATCCGCCCGCCCACCTCAAGGAACCGCGCGGCAGTCTCGGCCCGCTCCATATAGCGGGCGAGCCAGTAGAGGTTGTCTGCGGTGCGGCTCAACATGGGCAAACCCTCGCTTCAGGGCGCCCCGCGAGAAGGGCCCTCAAAGGCCCGTGCTGGTACGCCCGCAACACCCCTATGCCGCTTGCCTTCTTCATTCTGCCAACACCCAGGTATCCTTTACCCCCCCGCCCTGTGACGAGTTCACCACCAGCGAGCCCTCGGTCAGTGCCACCCGCGTCAGCCCGCCCGGCACCAGTTCGATCCGCTCGCCCACAAGGCAATAGGGCCTCAGGTCCACATGGCGTGGCGCGACCCCCTGATCAACAAAGGTGGGCACAGTCGACAGCGCCAGTGTGGGTTGGGCGATGTAGTTGTCAGGGTCCGCCGTGATCTTTGCCCGGAACGCTGCGATCTGCTCTTTTGTGGCCATCGGCCCCACCAGCATCCCGTAGCCGCCCGAGCCGTGAACCTCTTTCACCACCAGTTCGCCCAGATTTTCCTGCACATACTTCAATTCATCCGGCCTTGCGCATTGCCAGGTGGGCACGTTCTTCAAGATCGGCTCCTCGCCCAGATAGAACCGTACCATATCCGGCACATAGGTATAGACCGCCTTGTCATCGGCCACGCCCGCCCCCGGTGCCGAGCAGATGCTGACCCCACCCGCGCGGTAGATATCCATCAACCCCGGAACGCCCAGCATGCTGTCGGGCCGAAAGCACAGCGGGTCCAGATAAGCATCATCGACCCGGCGATAGATCACATCCACCCGCCTTGGCCCCTCGGTGGTGCGCATCCAGACGAATTCACCTTCAACAAACAGATCCTGCCCTTCAACCAGTTCCACCCCCATCAGATCGGCCAAAAACGAATGCTCATAATAAGCCGAGTTGAAATGCCCCGGCGTCAGGATCACCACACAGGGCTCGCGGTCGCATTTCGCCGGCGCGACCGAAGCCAGTGTCCGGCGCAGCAGCGCAGGGTAATTTTCCACCGGCTCGATCCGGTTTCTGTGAAACAGTTCCGGGAACATCCGCATCATGATCTCACGGTTCTCCAGCATATAGCTGACCCCGGACGGTGTGCGGCAATTGTCTTCAAGCACGAAGAAATCATCGGGCCCGGTACGCACCAGATCGATCCCCACGATATGACTGTAGACCCCTTTCGGCGGTGTGATGCCGACAACCGCTTTCTCAAAAGCGTCATTGCGCCAGACCAGATGCCCGGGAATGCGACCGGCCTTGATGATCTCGGCGCGGCCATAGACATCGGCCAGAAAGGCGTTGAGCGCGCGTGCGCGCTGCTTGATCCCGCGCTCCAGCCGGTGCCATTCCAACGCCGAAAAAACACGCGGGAACATGTCAAAGGGGATCAGCCGGTCAGGGTCACCCCCCTCGCCGTACACAGCGAATGTAATGCCTATCCGGCGAAACAGCTCTTCGGCCTCGGCCTGTTTGAGGCTGCGCAGCTCGGTCGGCATGGTGGCGACCCAGTCTTCCAGCCGCGCATAGGGCGGGCGCACCGCATCAGATTGAAACATCTCGTTGAAGAACTTCGACATTCACCCACCCTGCTGACTTCACCCCAACTTCACCCGATTTGCGCAGAAAGAAAAAGTCCGTCGTCTGAAAAAGCAGCTTTCCCGGTCATTTCTGCGTGATTTCCGTTCCTTTGCACAATAATCAGGCGCTCTTTAGGTCAGAAATCCACGCTCAACCGCGCTTTCCAGCCGGTCCACGGCCAGCGCCAGCTTCTCGTCGATGATATGCAGATACTCCGTCCAATCCGAAACTTGCCTGATCTCATGCACACCATCTGAAATGCCGCGCAAGGCAACCAGCGGCACATCTGCCTTCTGACAGGCGCGCAGCACCGCGTAGGTTTCCATGTCCACCATATCCTCGCGTATACCCTCATAGCCCGCGCCCGACACGATATTGGCCCCGGTTGACAGGCTGGCCTGCGCCAACCCCTCAATGCGGTGCGCCAGTTCCACAACTGGCGGCAGGTCCAAAAACGGGGTTTGCCCACGCGCAAAGCCCAGCGCGCTGGCATCCATGTCACGGTAGGCCACGCTTTGGGCCTGATAGATGCCGCATTGCTCCAGCCGCGCCGAGCCAGCCGAACCCAGCGAGACCACCAGATCCGCCGCCGCCCCTGCCCCTTCCAGCGACGCCAGCGCCCCGGCCACGCCCACCGCCGCCTCAACCGGCCCCACGCCGGTGAACAGTGGGCGGAACCGGGCGCGCAGATGGGAGCCATATTCAGCCTCGACCGCCATCACAAAGACGACACGCTTTCCGGCAATCATTTCGACAGGCGGATCGTAGCTGCGCATGGCGGGTGTCCTGTGTTCTGTGTCGAGACCATGCCAGCCCCGGACCGATACGCCAAGGGGGTGCTTGCCTTTGCCGGTCCTGGATGCATAGGCTGCACTGCAGCAAAAAGGGGAATTTAATGCGGGTTCTGGTGTTCAACGCGGGCAGTTCCAGCCTGAAATTCGGCGTGTTTGATACCGGCACCGACAATGTGCAGCTTTTCAAGGGCAGTTTTGAACGCTTTCGCGACGGGCAGTGCAACTTTCGCTTCTGCACCGATACACGCGACGAGGCGGGCGAGGCCCCGCATTCCGATTTGTCCGCCGCGATTGCCGCAGTGCCGGGGGTTCTGGCCGATTGGGGCATCGACGGGTTAAGGGCCATCGGCCACCGGATTGCCCATGGCGGGGCCGAGTTTGCCGCGCCCGCACGGCTTGACAGTGCGACACTCGCCATGATCGACGGGCTGACCCCCCTCGCGCCTCTGCACAATCCTGCCAATCTTGAAGCGGTCCACATCGCGATGTCCGTCTGGCCGGAGTTGCCGCAGATCGGCGTGTTCGACACCTCTTACCACCTGACCAACCCGGCCCGCGCGACCACTTATGCCGTACCAAAGGCGTGGCGGCAGGCCGGGCTCAGGCGCTATGGTTTTCACGGCACATCGCACAAATACGTCGCCGAACGGGCCGCGCAAGAAATTGGCCAGCCGGTGAGCGCGCTCAGGATCATTTCGGTTCATCTGGGCAATGGTGCCAGCGTCTGTGCAGTCAATCTGGGGCTAAGCATGGACAGTTCCATGGGCCTCACGCCGCTTGAGGGGCTGGTGATGGGCACGCGCTCAGGCGATGTGGACCCCGGTGCCTTCGGCTTCCTGTCGCGCCAACTGGGGCTGTCGGTTACTGAAATCGAAGCCGCGCTTTATAACGACAGCGGACTCAAGGCGCTGGCGGGTTCATCCGACATGCGCGATGTCGAGGACCGCGCGGCAGCGGGTGAGAGCGACGCGCAACTGGCGATCAACCTTTATGCCTATCGGGTGCGCAAATATATCGGCGCTTATGCGGCGGCGATGGGCGGGCTGGATGCGGTGGTGTTCACGGGCGGGATTGGTGAGAATTCGGCCTCGATGCGGCGTCGCATCTGCGACGGGCTTGAGTTCATGGGCCTGCGGCTGGACCATGACCTGAACCAGGCCGTGCAGCTTGATAACCGCGCCGCGCCGCAGATCCAGGCCTATGGCGCAAAGGTGCGCGTGATCGTGACTGAGACCGCCGAGCAGTTGCAGATCGCGCGCGAAGTGGCGACCGCGCTGGCACGGCCCACAACGCTGCCAGAGCCGATCCCGGTTGCCGTTTCGGCCCGGCATGTGCATTTGTCGCCCGAGGCAGTCGCGGCGCTGTTCGGCCCCGGATATGAGCTGACCCCCGGCAAACCCCTGCGCCAGCCGGGAAACTGGGCGGCGCAAGAGCGGGTCACTGTTGAGGGACCGAAAGGGCGGTTGGAGCGTGTCGCCATCCTTGGCCCAATGCGGGGGCAGACCCAGATCGAAGTGTCGCGCACCGACAGTTTCGCACTCGGCATCGACGCGCCAGTGCGCGATTCCGGTCAGTTGGCGGGCACGCCGCGCGTGCGCCTGCACGGGCCTGCGGGCAGCTATGACACCGACGGGCTGATCGTGGCCGCGCGTCATATCCATATCAGCCCCGCCGATGCACAGGCACGCGGGCTGGCAGATGGTGATTTCGTGGATGTGCGCATCACCGGCCCGGAACGCGGGCTGACCTTTACCCGCACACTGATCCGTGTGCAGCCCGGCGCCTTCACCGAGATGCATATCGACACGGATGAGGCCAATGCCGCCGGGATCCGCGCAGGTAGCGAGGGTGAGCTGGTGCCCGGTGTCGCAGCACAGGCGGTGACGCCAGCGCGGTGAGACAGTGATGGGCCGGACCTATATCACGATCACTTCCAACGGATCATAAAGCACCCGGCCCGCCGGGCCAAAGGCAACATCGGGCAGGCTGTCGGGCTTGAAACGCAGCGCATGCAGCGCGGCCTCGGTCACAAAGCGGTGGCGGTTGACCACGCCTGCCGGGTCCTGCCACGCGGCATCAACCATGCCGCCGGTAATGTGGGCACGAAAGTAAAGATCGACCTGATGAAACCCGCTCGACGGATCATGGAATTCGTTAACCAGGCAGGGCTCTCCCACCGCGATGTGCAACCCCAGTTCCTCATGGATCTCACGCGTCAGATTGTCATGCAGCGAGGCCCCACGCTCGACCCCGCCGCCTGGGGCGCACCACAGATCGCTCTGATCTCCAGGATAGGCGTTGACGATCAAAAGCCGCCCCTGTTCGACAATTATGGCCCGGGCCGCCAGCCGGGGCGAAGGTGCGGCGCGCGTCATCGTGATCGACTTGCAAGGGCTTGTGTTCGCATCACGCTCAACTCCTGCTTCATTCCGGCTGTCACAGACCATATACATAGGGAATGCGCTGGCTTGCGACCCTCTTTTTCCTGACCGCCACCCCGGCCACCGCCGATTGTGTGGTGCTGTTGCATGGGCTGTCGCGCAGCGAGTCCTCGATGTGGATGATCGAGGAAGTGCTGGAGTTTCACGGCTACACGGTCGTGAACAAGGGCTACCCCTCGACCCAGGCGCCGATCGCCGATCTGGTGGGCCATGTCGGCTCGGCGGTCGAGCAGTGTGGTCCGGTCCAGACCCATTTTGTCACGCATTCGATGGGCGGAATTCTGGTACGCGCCTGGCTGCGTGACAATCGCCCGGCGCTGATGGGCCGGGTGGTGATGCTGGCCCCGCCAAACCATGGCACCGAAATCGTCGACAATCTGAGCGAGATGGAGCTGCTGACCGACCTGCTGCCTGATCTGATGTCGGACATCTTGCTGTTTCTGCACGGGCCTGCGGCGAGCGAGTTGGGCACCGATTCGGCCTCAATCCCCAACAGCCTGCCGCCGGTCGACTATGAACTGGGCGTGATTGCGGGGAACCGGGCGCTCAGCCCGCTGGGTCCGATCATGATCGAGGGTGTAAATGATGGCACAGTCTCGGTCGAGAGCACCCGGGTCGAGGGTATGGCGGATCATATTGTCCTGCCGGCCACGCATACGCTGATGATGATGAACCCGCTGGTGATTGCCGAGGTGCTGGAATTCCTGCAACATGGTGTGTTCGACCATGGCATCACCTTGCCCAACGCGCTGCGAAAGCTGGCCAACCCCTGAACCAGGGGCGCAGTTGTCAGGATTTTGGCGCGTCGTCGTAGTCGCCGCGCAAGATGCGTCGGCTGTCGCCTTCGGGGTCCTCGTACATGCCCTTTTTCAGGGTCCAGTAGAACCCCGCAAGGCCAACGCCACCCAGAAACAACGAAATCGGAATCAGAATTCCCAGAACCTCCACCCTTTATACCCCTTTCATTTCAGGCGCAGCGCGTTCAGCGCCACGGTGATCGACGACAGTGACATGACCGCCGCCGCAATCAAAGGGGTGACAAGGCCGAAAAGCGCGATCGGCACGAATACCGCGTTGTAGATCCCCGATTGCCAGAAGTTCTCACGTATCCGGCGCGTGGCGGTGCGTGACATCGTAAGCGCATAGGCGACCGGCGCGATATCGCGGCCCAGTAGCACGACGTCGGACGCCGCGCGCGCCGCATCAAGCGCCGATGCGGGCGAGATGGAGACATGCGCTGCTGCCAGCGCGACCGTATCATTCAGCCCGTCGCCGACCATCAGCACCTTGTGCCCGGCCGCGTGCAGGGCCTCGATCCGGGCGGCCTTTTCCTGCGGCAAGGCCTCGGCCTGCCAGTCAGCAATGCCCAGCCGGTCAGCCATGTCGCGCACCGCCGCAGGCACGTCGCCCGAGATCAGGATCACCTGTTTACCCTGCTTGTGCAACGCTGCGACCAGTTCTTCGGCCCCGGGGCGCAGCCGGTCGGCGAAGGTGAATGCCCGCCGCTCGTTACCGATGGCCAGATAGGCGGCGGTGCTGTCAAGCGCCTCGGCCCCGACCCAAGCGGCACGGCCCAGCCGCACCTTATGCCCTTGCCACTGCGCCTCGATGCCATAGCCCGGCACCTCCTGCATCGCCTCCAGCCGCGCCGGGCGCAGACCGCGTCCGCTCAGGCCCTTCGCCAGCGCCTGTGCCAGCGGGTGGCCCGAGCCCTGCGCGAGGGCCAGTGCGATGCAGGCCGCGGCTTCAGGGTGATCGTCCAGATTGGTGGGATCAGGGGTGCCCAGCGTCAGGGTGCCGGTCTTGTCGAACACCACGGTATCCACTTCGGCCAGCCGTTCCAGCGCGGTGCCATCCTTGATCAGCAGCCCCTTGCGAAACAACCTCCCCGAGGCCGCCGTCACCACTGCCGGAACTGCCAGACCCAGCGCGCAGGGGCAGGTGATGATCAGCGTGGCCACAGCGATATTCACCGCCAGACGCAGATCGCCGCCCGATATCCACAGCCACGCCAGAAAGGCGCCCAGCGACAACAGCGGGATCGTGGGGGCGTAGGCGCGCGCGGCCTTGTCGGCAAGCGTGGTGTATTTGTTGCGCGACGCCTCGGCCATGGCGACCAGATCGGCCATGCGATGCAGCGAGCTGTCCTTGCCTGCCGCTGTCACGCGAACGCTCAGCGGGCCGGTCAGGTTGACCTCGCCTGCGCACAACACCGCGCCCTCGCCGGCAAAGGCGGGCAGCGTCTCACCGGTCAGCAGCGAGCGGTCAATCTCGGACTGGCCCGACATGACCACCCCGTCCACCGGCACCCGCCCGCCGGGGCGGACCAGCACCAGATCGCCCACCGCCAGCTCGGCCACCGGCACCGTGGTCTCGATGCCGTCCCGCAGCCGGGTTGCGCGCGGCACCTCAAGTGCTGCCAGTTCCTGTGCGGCGGACCGGGCAAGCGCGCGGGCACGGTAGTCCAGATAGCGACCGATCAGCAGGAAGAAGGTCAGCATCACCACCGCTTCGAAATAGGCGTGATGACCTGAATGCAATGTCTCATAAAGCGAGATGGCGACGGTCAGAATCAGCGCCAGCGCAATGGGACCATCCATGTTCAGCCGCCCCGCCCTGAGCGCGCGGAAGGCCGAGCGGAAAAAGGGCTGGCCGGAAAACGCGACAGTGGGAACCGCGATCAGCGCCGAGACCAGATGGAACAGGTCGCGGGTGGCGTCGGTCGCGCCCGCCCAGACGGCGACCGACAGCAGCATCACGTTCATCATCGAAAACCCGGCCACGGCCATCCGCATCAGCAGGTCGCGGCCCTGCCGGTCGGTTTCGGTCATGCTCAGGGTACCGGGGTCCAGTTCATGGGCGTCATATCCCAGCTTCTCCAGCCGGGTGGCCACGGTTGCCGCCTCTATCCCCTCATCGGCATGAACCGACAGGCGTTTGAGCGTCAGGTTCAGCCGCACCGAGCGGACGCCCGGCATCGCCTCCAGATCACGCTCAATGGTGCCGATACAGGCCGCACAATGCGCGCCGGGCACCGACAGGATGATCCGCGCGCCGTCAAGCGCGCGCGCCCGGGCTTCGGCCTGTCGCGCACTGGCCTCCGCCGCCGGGGCGGCAACACAGGCTGGACAAGCCGAAAGGCTGCTGGACGCGTCGGTCATAGAGATTTAGCCCCGGTGCCGGAAGGATACCCGCTGCCGGAATTCGGTGCCGTCAGGCGCAGTAGCGACCAGACGCAGGTTCCAGTTGCCGGGAGAAAGCGAAACCGGCGCAGTAAAGATGCCAGCCTCGTAGGCAAAATCAGGGTGCAGATCGTCGCGGGTGTGGGTGGCGCGGCCCAGCGTGGCCTCCATGGCGGCAACTTCGGAGGGGCTGCCATCGGGGTCGGTGAAAACTACATTCAATTCGCCATCTGTGACGCTGACATGCACATCCCATCCCAGCGACCGCTGTGCCGTCAGCCGGTCGTTGAACCCCTGGCTGGACACAAAGCTGTTTTGCACCTCCAACCCCGGAAAAGTGCTGACGGCGCTATAGGCCATCAGCAGATTGACCGACAAGATGATGCCGAACGCGCCCAAGAAGATGCCCAGCACCTTGCCGCCCGTCATCTTGCCGCGTGTGCTCTGCGGGGTTTCGTTTTGCGGTGTGGCCTGTGTCATTGCCCTCTCCCGTTAAAGACTGTTTCGCCAAAGATCCGTGAAGTATCGCCAGCAACCGAAGCCCAGATCCGCACCGGCGTCTGTGCCGCGCGCGATGGATCGGTCCCGGCTGGGGCGGTCAGATAGATGCGCTGGTTCAACTGCGCATCCGCCCCCACCGTCACCAGTTGCCCCGGCACGCCCTCTATGGTCAGCCGGATCGATGGGTTGTCGGCTACCGTCAGGAAGAACTGGCGCGGATCATTATGCATATTGCGCAGCCTGATGTCATAGGCATTGCGCACCGCCCCGTCCGACAGCACCACAAAGGTGGGGTTTCGGATTGGTGAGATGGAGATATCGATGTCTGTGCGCAGAAACAGCGCCACGATCAGCCCGATACCAACACCGGCCCAAATCACCGTGTACACCATTGTCCGGGGCCGGAACACATGTTTCCATGCCGACAGCGCCGGTTTGCCCGCGCGCTCGCTGATCTCATCAGACAGCGCCAGATAGCCGACCAGCCCGCGCGGCTTGCCGATCTTGTCCATCACGTCGTTGCAGGCGTCGATACACAAGCCACAGGTGATGCAGGCCATCTGCTGACCATCGCGGATATCAATCCCCATCGGGCAGACATTGACGCAGGCCATGCAGTCGATGCAGTCACCCTGCCCCCCCTCGGGCGCGGCCTGGCCCTTTTTCAGCTTGCCACGCGGCTCGCCGCGCCAGTCGCGGTAGGAGATGGTGATCGTGTCCTCATCCATCATTGCGGCCTGAATGCGCGGCCACGGGCATGCGTAGATGCAGACCTGCTCACGGAAGAACCCGCCAAAAAGAAAGGTGGTGGCGGTCAGAACGGCAATCGTGGTGTAGGCGATGGGATGCGCGCTGAAGGCCAGCAGGTCCTGCAGGAGGGTGGGCGCGTCGGTGAAATAGAACACCCAGGCGCCGCCGGTGGCCATGGCAATCAACAGCCAGACCAGCCATTTCAGCGAATATTTGCGAACCTTGTCGACGTTCCATTTCTGCCGGTGCAGACGCAGGCGGGCGTTGCGATCGCCCTCTATCCAACGTTCGACCTGGATGAACAGGTCAGTCCAGACGGTTTGCGGGCAGGCATAGCCGCACCAGACCCGGCCGAGTGCCGAGGTAAACAGAAAAAGGCCGATCCCGGCCATGATCAAAAGGCCCGCCACGAAATAGAATTCGTGCGGCCAGATCTCGACCATGAAGAAAAAGAAGCGACGGTTGGCCAGGTCCAGCAACACCGCCTGATCGGGCAATTCGGGGCCACGGTCCCAGCGGAACCATGGCGTGACGTAATAGATGCCCAGCATGAGGGCCAGCAGCCACCATTTCAGGTTTCGAAATGCCCCTGACACGCGCCGGGGGAAGATTGGCTCGCGGGCTTGGTACAGTTGCGGGGTCTCTTCGGAAGCGCTCATTGCCCTTCTCCGTGTTTCGCTCAGCGACTAGATCGCCTGGCGGGTTCATTCTTGCCATGACCTGGGTCAAAAGGCAGGTAACGAACACATCTTATGCTGCGACAAAGGCGCACACGGGTGTTCACGCCGCGCGCGCCCTTATCAAGTTTCGGCTGCACCATCCCCTGAAAACGCGCGAACAGGAACGAGGTCTGGTGCAGCCCCGCTGCCCCGGCTATCCCGGAGCACCGGATCAGTAGCGCGCCTACTGCCCGCCACCCAGCTGGTGAACATAGGACGCGACAGCGCGGATTTCGGCGTCGCGCAAACGGCCCGCAAAACCAGGCATGATGCCAAAGCGCGAATTCACCACGGAATAGCGGATGTCCTCGTAAGTGCCGCCATAAAGCCAGATGGCCGAGTTGAGCGCCGGTGCGCCGACAAAGCTGTCACCTTCGCCACTGTCACCGTGGCACGAGGCACAGTTCGCCAGATAGATTTCCTCGCCCGCCGAGGCCAGTGTCGCATCTGCCTGCTGGCCCGAAAGCCGCAAGACATAATGCACCACCTGATCGATTTCATCCTCTTCCAGAATACCGTCTTGGCCGAAGGCAGGCATGGCCGACCAGCGCGCATCGACATGGTCTTCGTTGCGGATGCCATAGCGCACGGTTTCGTGGATATCCTCCATCGTGCCGCCCCATATCCATTCGTCATCCAGCAGGTTTGGAAAGCCCGAGGCCTGAACCCCTGCGCCGCCCGTGCCGTGGCATTGCGAGCACTGCGCGCGGAACACAGCCGCACCGGCATTGACCGCAAAGCTCTGCAACTCGCCGTCAGCGCGGATGTCATCCAGATCGGTTTCCACCAGCCGGTCGAACCAGACCTGGTTCTGCTGGTCAAACCGGGCGATCTCGGCAGCAACTTCGCCGCGCGTGGAATAGCCCAGAATGCCCGAGGTGGCGCGCGTGACCATTGGCCAGGCCGGATAGAGGATCATGTAGATCACGGCCCAGATGATGGTCAGATAGAAGGTCCACAACCACCAGCGCGGCATCGGGTTGTCGTATTCCTCGATCCCGTCCCAGGAATGTCCCGTGGTGGGCGGATCCTTTTTCAGCTTTGCTTTCGGGTCGGGGTATTGCCGCTCGGGCGGGCTGACCTTGTTGTCGGGGGTCTTGTTCGTTGGATCAACCATCAGCGTGCCTCTTTGGGTTCGCGGTTGCCGGAAGGTGGTGCCGGGGCATCGTCATCGCCCGCCGGGCTGTCGTCATTGCGAAAGATCATCGACGAGGTTTCTTCGTGCACCTTCTTTGCGCCGGGCCGGAAGGCCCAGCCGATGACACCCAAAAAGAACAGCGTCATGAACAGCAGATGCCAGCTGTCGGCGAAAGTGCGCAGAAGTGTATAGGTTTCCATGCTTTTTCTCCTTTCTCAGCGGCTTGCGTCAGGCACGAAGGTGCTGAAATCAACCAGCGTCCCTAGCATCTGCATATAGGCGATGATCGCATCCATTTCGGTCAGTTCGGGCTGGCCGTCAAAGTTGCGGGTCTGCGCCGAGTGATAGCGCTCCAGCAGGCCCGAGTGATCGGCATCCGGGTTGGCCTGCGCCAGGAAGTCGGCGCGGGCGTTTTCGACCATCTCATCGGTATAGGGCACGCCCACCAGCCGATAGGTGCGGATCAGATCCTCGATGTAGCGCCCGTCGATCACCCGGTTCATCAGAAATGCGTAGCTGGGCATGATCGATTCCGGCACCACTGCGCGCGGGTCGATCATGTGCTGCACATGCCAGTCATCCGAATAGCGCCCGCCAATGCGCGCCAGGTCCGGTCCGGTGCGCTTGGAACCCCATTGGAACGGATGATCATACATCGATTCCGCCGCCAGGCTGTAATGGCCATACCGCTCGACCTCGTCGCGCATCGGGCGGATCATTTGGCTGTGGCAGGTATAGCAGCCTTCGCGCACATAGATTTCGCGCCCGGCCAGCTCCAGCGGCGAATATGGCCGCACGCCTTCCACTTCCTCGATGGTGTTTTCCAGATAGAACAGCGGGACAATCTGAACCAGACCACCGATGGTCACCACCAGAAAGCTGAGAACCAGAAGCAGCGTCGCGTGCGTCTCGATCTTTTTGTGATGTTTGAGAATACTCATGACGCCCTCCGGTTATTCAGCGGGCACCGCAGCGGCCGCGGGCTTTTTCTCGCCCACGCTCGTCACGGTCTTCCACAGGTTGTAGCACATGATGAGCGCGCCCACGAGGAACATAACCCCGCCCAGACCACGCACCACATACATCGGGAATTTGGCGGCCACGGTATCGGCGAAGCTGTTGACCAGGAAACCCTGCGCATCAACCTGCCGCCACATCAGCCCTTCCATGATACCGGTCACCCACATCGAGGCCGCGTAAAGCACGATCCCGATGGTCGCCAGCCAGAAATGCCAGCTTACCAGCGACAAGCTGTAGAGGCGTTCGCGCTTCCACAGTCGCGGCACCAGATAGTAGAGCATGCCAAAGGTGATCATGCCGTTCCAGCCCAGCGCGCCGGAATGCACATGGCCGATGGTCCAGTCGGTATAGTGCGACAGGCTGTTGACCGCACGGATCGACATCATCGGCCCTTCAAAGGTGGCCATGCCATAAAAACCCACGGCAACCACCATCATGCGGATCACCGGATCGGTGCGCAGCTTGTCCCAGGCGCCCGAAAGCGTCATCAGGCCGTTGATCATGCCACCCCAGGACGGCATCCACAGCATGATCGAAAAGGTCATGCCCAGCGTCTGTGCCCAGTCAGGCAGCGCGGTGTAATGCAGGTGGTGCGGACCGGCCCAGATGTAGAGGAAGATCAGCGCCCAGAAGTGAATGATCGACAGCTTGTAGCTGTAGACCGGGCGCTCGGCCTGTTTGGGGATGAAGTAATACATCATCCCCAGGAAACCGGCAGTCAGGAAGAAGCCCACGGCGTTGTGGCCATACCACCACTGCACCATCGCCGATTGCACGCCTGAAAACACCGGCACCGACATCGAACCGAAGATCGAAACCGGAATTTGCAGATTGTTGACCAGATGCAGCATCGCCACGGTGACAATGAAGGACAGGTAGAACCAGTTCGCCACGTAGATATGCGGCTCGCGGCGCTTGATCAGCGTGCCCAGATAGATCGCAAGGAACGCAACCCAGACAATGGTCAGCCACAGATCGGTCAGCCACTCAGGCTCGGCATATTCCTGGCCCTGTGTAGAGCCCAGCACATAGCCTGTCGCGGCCATGACGATGAACAGCTGATAGCCCCAGAACACAAACCATGCGAGGTTTCCGCCCCAAAGCCGCGCCGCCGAGGTGCGCTGCACTACATAAAACGCCGAGGCGATCAGCGCGTTGCCACCAAAGGCAAAGATCACCGCCGAGGTGTGCAACGGCCTCAGGCGACCGAAATTGGTGTAGCCTTGGGCAAATTCGAGGTTGAGTTCCGGCCAAGCCAGTTGAAAGGCGATGACCACACCAACCAGAAAGCCGACCACGCCCCAAAATGCAGTGGCGATCACGCCATAGCGTATCACCCCATCCATGTACTCAGATTGATTGTGCACCACCCGCTCACCCACGCGGCGGATCTGCCACAGGAAAAGCCCTCCCGCGGTCAGCATGATGATGATCATGTGAACCAGATGGGCGAGATCGCGCGCGTAGCTCGCAATGATCGCGGCTGCGACCGCGACCGCGGCAAGCACGATCAGCTTGACGTAATCCCACATTACTTGCGTCCCTTTGTTCCGTTATCAGCGACTCTATGACCATCCTTAACCGGATCGCCAGACCTGCTGCGCCGAGTTCCTTATCAACGCACCCCCCACAGCATACATTGATTCAAGTCAATTTGCGCAATTACCGGGCTTGATTGAAATCAAGGACGTGCAGAATGTAGCGACGCAAGATCAGGCCATGAAACCAATGGTGCGTTACCCTGTCCGCCCGGCGGAAATCTCGGCGCAAGTCTCTGAGAAAAAACGAGGAAAAACTATGTCTTACAAATCCATAACGACCTTCCTGAGCAGCGCAGTCGAACTGGATGCCACGCTTCCGTCGGCGATCGACTTCGCTATGCGACAAGATGCCCATCTCGGCGCCTGTTTGCTGGGTGTCGACATGACCCCGGCAGGCGGGTTTTACATGGGTGCGTCGCCGCTGCTTTTGCAAGAAACGCTGGAGCGCGCTCAGACCGATGCCGAAACGCTGGAAGCGCGGGCACGCAAGCGGCTTGACGGAACCGGGCTGCGCTGGGGCACTGAATCTGCGGTGGTGCAGTTCGGCGGACTACCCGGAATGGTAGGCCTGCGCGCCCGCTTCAGCGATCTGGTCATCCAGATGCGGCCCTATGGCCGCGATGCGCTGCCGACGCAGGAGGCGGTGGTCGAAGCCGCCTTGTTCGAGGGACAGGCAGCCTGCCTTGTGGTGCCTGAAACCGGGCTGGGGACAGACTTTGGCAAGCGCATCGTTGTCGCATGGAACCAGTCGAACGAGGCACTCAACGCCGTGCGCCGCGCCCTGCCCATGCTGATCCAGGCCGATCTGGTGAATATCGTCGTGGTCAACCCGCCGGTCCACAGCCCTGAACGCTCTGACCCCGGCGGCTTGCTGACGCAGATGCTTGCCCGTCACGGGGTGCGCGCCGAGGTGTCGGTTCTGGCCAAAACCCTGCCGCGCGTCTCGGATGTTCTGATGCGCCACATCGAGGATACCAGCGCCAGCCTTCTGGTGATGGGTGCCTATGGTCATTCGCGTCTGCGCGAGGCGATCCTCGGCGGCGCAACCCGCAACGTTCTGGAAAACGCGCAGACGCCAGTGTTTCTGGCACACTGACCGCGCCATGCCCCGGCACTGTGCTTCCGCACCGCGTCAGGTGCCGGTCTTGCGCAGGAAAAAGACGATCCGCATCTCGCGGTAGAACCGCCGTGTGGTGTGAAATTCCTCAATCACCTCAAAGCCATGCGCGCGCAACAGCGCCAGGGTATCGGCGTGCGACAGGCGGTCACGCATCGGCTTGTCTTCGCCCGGTGGATTGCTGCGCCGGTCACGGCAGCCCAGTTCAATGATCGCATAAGTCTTGCAGACCCGCGCCATCTCGGCCAGCGACTGGCGCGCCAAGCCATAGGGCAGGATATGCCGCAGAAAACGGCTGCTCAAGACCACGTCAAAGGCCCCGTCGTCAAAAGGCAGGTGAGTGGCATCGCCCAACACGGTCTCAACCGTGCCGCCCAGTTCACCCGCTCGGCGGCGGGTGATCGCGATCATCTCATCCGAGGCATCGAACCCGGTAACGTGATGCCCCCTCTCCAGCATGACTGGCAGAAAACGCCCTGTGCCCACCGGCACGTCCAGGACGCTCAACCCTTCGGGCAGCCGCTCAAATATAGTCGTGACAGCCTGTTGCTCACACTGCCAGCGCGGCGAATTCGTACGCTCGGCCTCGTAGAGGGTGGCCATGTCGCCATAATAGACATCGCCCTTTGGGGGAGATCGCTGAATTACCTTGCGCAGGTGCCAGCGTAGTCGCGTCCACTTCACGCGCAATCTGTAAAGCGGCGATCCCGAGTGTAGCGTAGTCATGCGGTGTGAACCTTCTTCGAGCGAATACGCTCTGGTGTTGAATTCGGTGCCAAAACACCAATCACATCCTCGGGATGATGACAGTTGTGTGACATGGTGCTAGCGTTGTCATATGTCTGAAAAGCGAGTACCCGATAGCCGTGCCAACGCGCTCACCCAGCCGAAAGTTCCCTTCCATGATCGCCTCCCCCATCAGCGCACATTCTGAATTCGATCGGGAACTGACTGAAACCCGCGCACGCAGCGCCGGGATGCGTGTGGCATCTTTCATCGTGGCGGGGCAGCGGTTCTGGCTAAAGCAAGTGGAACATCACGAATCCTGGAGGAAGCGGCACACCAAGGGCGACTCTCATCAGGCTTTCGGGCGCGAGCAAGATGCCTTGCGCAAGATGGCGGTGCTGGGCGTGCCGGTGCCCGAGATCGTTGCACATGGGCCTGACTGGATCGTTCTGACAGATTGTGGCCCCACGCTGGAAGACATGATCCGCAATGAAGACTACGACCACGCTGAGGGACTACCCGCCTTCGAGGCGGCCGGTCAGGCGCTGGCGGCGCTTCATTCGGCAGGATTGACGCACGGACGCGGCAAGATGAAGGATTTCTGCTGGGACGGCACGCAGATCCGCTTCATCGACCTGGAGACCGATCCCGCGCCTTTCTGTCCCGGCACCACAGGTCGGGATGAATTGGTGAACTTTGTCTACCACTGCCACTTCGTCGCGTTTCAGACCGGACGCGATCTGTCGGCAGAACTGCGCGCTTTTGTGCGCGCCTACGGACAGGGTGGACATGCAGAAGTCTTTTCCGCGGCACGCGCCTGGGCGCGCAGGCGTTGGTGGTTGGGCTGGCTGATGGCCCCTGTCGGCTGGCTGACCCCGGACCGGCGCTCACCGGATTTCAAGGCAGCCTCACCGACACTGGTGTGGCTGGCGTATTACCTGAACGCGTGATCCGCGTCAGACCAGAAAGCCGCCATCGGCATCGTCGCCCGCTTCCTCGATCAGCCGGTCGAAATCCGGGATAGTGATGTGGCGCTTGCCCTCGATCTCGATGACACCATCGCGGCGCAGCGCCGAGATCTGGCGGCTGACGGTTTCCAGCGTCAGGCCCAGATATTCCGACATCGCCTCACGTG
Source organism: Pararhodobacter sp. (assembly GCA_020832545.1). Taxonomy (GTDB): domain Bacteria; phylum Pseudomonadota; class Alphaproteobacteria; order Rhodobacterales; family Rhodobacteraceae; genus Pararhodobacter. The sequence continues at coordinate 22,691 of JAFIEK010000034.1, forward strand.
TCAGGGGCAGATCGACAACCACGGGGCCACCATTCTTGCGCGCCGCAAGCGAGGCATCGCGCCGGGCAATGATGGTGATCAGGCTGGCAATCTTTTCACGTGCCGTCTTGCGCCCCAGAAGCAGCATCCATTCGCGCGCAGCATCCAGTTCATCAAGGGTCATTTCCAGAAGCCGCTGACCCACGTGCGGCGTGGCCATCATGACATCCTCGAAGGGTTTCTTGCGAAAACAGCACATAACCAGGTCAGTAGTGGCGGTCACGTCATAAGCCGCCGTCTCGCGCCCGGGCCGCCCCACAAAATCCGACGGCAGCAGCAGGCCCACCATCTGGCGCCGCCCGTCCTCCATCGTCTGGGTAAGCGTGGCAATGCCGGACACCACTGAGGCCACAAAGTCCATCCGGTCACCTGACCAGACCACGGTTTGCCCGGCCTCGAAGCTGCGGTAATACTTGATTTCCTCCAGCCGCTCCAGCTCGTCATCGTCACAGCGGGCACAGACCGCGCGATGCCGGATCGGGCAATCGCTACAGTTCACGTGCACCGTTTTCGGGGTCGCGATGGAGGTTTTCTGCATATGTTTGATCTAAGTCAATGCCTGAAGAAATGGACACCGTAAGCGTATCCTAATGAACACTGAATCGCAACTCGCCCGGCTGGGCCTATTCGACGCGCGCGTGCCGCGCTACACAAGCTACCCCACCGCTCCGCAGTTCGCGGGTGGCGTTGACGGTGCTGATTTTGCAGGCTGGCTGCACGCCATTGAACCAAGTAGCCGGATTTCGCTGTATATCCATGTGCCCTTCTGCCGCAGGCTTTGCTGGTTTTGCGCGTGCCGCACGCAAGGGACGAGCACTGACACCCCGGTTATCGCATACGTTGAAAACCTTAAAGCAGAGCTGAAACTACTGAAGAAAGCTCTTCCCGAGGGGGTGACGCTGTCGCGTCTGCACTGGGGTGGCGGCACGCCCACGCTTTTGCCGGTGGCGCAGATGCGCGACCTTGCGGCGGCAATCTTTGATGCGGTTCCGCTGGGCGAAGGCGCTGAATTCTCGGTCGAGATCGACCCCAACGAGATTGACGATGCACGCCTTGATGCATTGACCGAGGCTGGCATGAACCGCGCCTCAATCGGCGTGCAGGACTTCGACGCCGAGATTCAAAAGACCATTGGGCGCGACCAAAGCTATGAAATAACCCGCGCTGCGGTCGAGGCGATTCGCGCGCGCGGGGTGCACAGCCTCAACGCGGATATCCTCTACGGGCTGCCCCACCAGACCAAAGCCCGGGCCGCCGAATCGGTGCAAAAGTTGCTCTCGCTCGCACCTGACCGGGTGGCGCTCTACGGCTATGCCCATGTGCCGTGGATGGCACGGCGACAACAGTTGATTCCGTCAGACGCCCTGCCCCGGCCTGAAGAGCGGCTGGAGCTCTATGAAACAGCGCGGCGGCTTTTCGTCTGGGATGGATACCACGAGATTGGCATCGACCATTTCTCGCGCCCGGATGATGGACTGGCGATTGCCGCACAAAACGGCACGCTGCGGCGCAACTTTCAGGGCTATACGGATGATACCGCGACGGTTTTGGTAGGGTTGGGAGCATCGTCGATCTCACGGTTTCCGCAGGGCTACGCGCAGATGAACCCCTCCACCTCCGGATGGGCCAAAGCGGTGCAGTCCGGCACATTTGCGATCACCCGCGGTCATGCCTTCAAGGGCGACGACCTTTTGCGTGGACGGATCATCGAGTCGCTGATGTGCAACTTTGCAGTCAACAATGCCGAGCTGATCCGGGATTTCGGCGCGACACCTGCGGCGCTGCACAGCCTCTTTGCCCCTGTCGCGGCCAAATTCGGCGCCTTCCTGCGCCATGACGCGCAAGGCCTCACCATCCCCCCTGAGGGCCGCCCCCTGACACGGATGATTGCTGCAACTTTCGATGGCTACGCAATGGCCAAGAGCGGCCATTCCTCAGCAATCTGAACCGGGCCTCAGCGCCCGGCGCAGTAAATGCGATCAGGCTGGCAATGGGTTTGGCCCGTGTTCATTGGTCCCGGGCCGTCCGGGCTGGACAAACCAGTAGATCAGCACAATCAGACCAATAACCGGGATCAGCGCAATCAACTGCCACCAGCCTGACCGGCCAATATCATGAAGCCTGCGCGCGCCAACTGCGATCGATGGCAGGAAAACCGCCAGCGAATAGACAGAGCCCAGCCACTCGCCGAGAACGGCGGTCAAGAGCAGCGAAACGATGAAGTTGAACAGCACGAACCACCACAGCTCCGAGCGCTGCGCACGGCCATTGAAATCGGCGTATTTGCTGAAGCAGGTCTTGACCGCCGTCATTAAATCCATGGTGTTCTCCCGTAATCCTGGAACCAGCCTGTTTGCCGCAATGCCACAGCGCGCTTGCGATGCTTGAAGGGTGCCTCAGGCCTTAGAAAATATCAATCGGTTCGGCACCATCCCTTTCGGTTTCCTTACCTGCCCGGCTAATCTGGTGCGATTGCTTCAGCCGTGGGACTGAACCCAAGCCGAGCCAACCCGCCAGTCACAAGTTCCCCTCGACAAAATCGATCAGCCGCGGCAGGCAAATGCTATGCAGGTCATAGTTCTCGACGATATGCGCCCGCGCCGCCTCGCGCAGGTGGCGATACATCATCGGCCGTGCCAGGGCGTCGATCAGAACCTCGGCGATCTCACCGGTATCAAAAAAATCAACCAGCCGCCCGTTCACCCCGTCGGTGATCAGTTCCTCCACCGGCGCAGTGCGAGAACCCACGACCAGCGCACCGGCGCTCATCGCCTCCAGCATCGACCATGACAGCACGAAAGGCACCGTCAGGTAGCAATGCACCCGTGTGGCCTGCATCAGTGCCACGAACACGGAATAGGGCACGCGGCCGGTGAAGTGCACGCGCGACAGGTCCAGCCGGTCATGCACCTCGTTCAGAAAGATATCCTTCCATGAACGCCCCCCACCCGGCCGCGCGCCATAGCTGACATCGTCGCCGCCAACGATCACCACCTGCGCCTGTGGCCGGGCGCGCAGCACTTCAGGCAGCGCGCGCATGAAGCTGTGATAGCCGCGATAGGGTTCCAGATTGCGGTTGACGAAGGTCAGCACCTCATCGCCCGCACGGAGCACCGCGCCCGAGGGCAGCGCCACCTCCGCGCCCGGGTTTGGCACCAGCCGCTCAGTGTCGATCCCGTCATGCACGATGGTGATCTTGTCGCGAAAGCAGGGCGGGAAGGTATCGGCCTGAAACTCGGTCGGCGACAGCGCGGCATCGGCCTGGGCCATCATCAACGCCTGATGGCCCTGCCGGGCGATGACTGAAAAGGCCTTTTCGGGCTCTCCGCTGACAAATTCCGGGTCAAACCCCACATCCAGACCGCGGGTGGCGTAATAGAGTTCAGAATAGACCGTCAGCCGTGCATCGGGCCAGACTTCCTGCAGAAAAAGGGTTTCGCCCCAGCCGCCATGGCCAAAGATCAGGTCGGGATAGAAGCCATGCTTATCGCGCAGCACCAGCGCGGCGCGCGCGGCACGGTGGGCGCGGTTGGTCATCTCGGCATAGGTCGTGGCGAAACGCGCCACCGCTGGGTCCGGGCGCGGTTCGGGCGCGCGATAGCGAAATGTGGTGATGGGCGAGGGCCGCTCGTTCCCCTCATCGGTCAGTGCCACCACTTCATGCCCGCGCGCCACCAGCGCCGGGGCCAGATGCAGAAACTGGCCGGGGAAGTTCTGGTGCACCAGAAGGATCTTCACACGGCGCTCTCCGTTCTGCCGCCGGTTTTCGTCTTGCCAATGGTGCGCAGATCAAAGGCTGCTGCCATCAGCGCGCGGGTGTATTCGGTCTTTGGCGCGTCAAACACCGCCTTCGACGCCCCGTATTCCACCACATCACCTTCTTTCATGACAACCACCTGATGCGCCATAGCGCGCACCACCCGCAGATCGTGGCTGATGAACAGATAGGCCAGCCCGTGCTTGTGTTGAAGCGCGCGCAACAGATCCACAATCTGCACCTGTACCGTCATGTCCAGCGCAGAGGTGGGTTCATCCAGCACCAGCAGGCTGGGCCGCAGAATCATGGCCCTGGCGATGGCGATGCGCTGGCGCTGCCCGCCGGAAAACTCATGCGGGTAGCGGTGCATCATGACCGGGTCCAGCCCGACCTCCTCCATAACTTCGGCGACCAGCGCGCGTTGATCCTTGCCGGTGGGGATGCCGTGAACGCCAAAGCCTTCGGCAATGATCTCCTCGATGGTCATGCGGGGGCTGAGGCTGCCGAACGGGTCCTGAAAGACGATCTGCATCTCACGCCTGAGAGGTCTGAGCTGTTTTGCCTGCCAGCCCGCGATATCGCGCCCCTTGAACCGGATCACCCCGTCCGAGGTGATAAGCCGCATGATCGCCATTGCCAGGGTGCTCTTGCCAGAGCCAGATTCCCCAACGATCCCCAGCGTTTCGCCCGCATGCAGCCGGATCGTGGCCTCGTTGACCGCCTTGACATGCCCCACCGTGCGCCGCAGAAAGCCGCGATGGATGGGGAACCAGACGCGCAATGCCTCGGTCTCCAGAAGCGGGGCGGCGTTTATGGCGACGGGATCTGGCACACCCTGCGGTTCGGCGGCCAGGAGCTTTTGGGTGTAGGGATGGCGCGGATTGGCAAAAACCTCATCCGTCGGCCCCTGTTCGACAATCTCGCCCTGCTGCATAACGCAAACCCGGTCCGCCACCCGCCGCACGATCCCCAGATCATGGGTGATGAACAGCATCGCCATGCCTTCTTCGCGCTTGAGACCGGCGAGCAATTCCAGAATCTGCGCCTGAATGGTGACATCCAGCGCCGTCGTCGGCTCATCCGCCACCAGCAGTTTGGGGCCGTTGGCCAGCGCCATGGCGATCATCACGCGCTGCCGCTGCCCGCCTGAAAGCTGGTGAGGATAGGCGTTGAGGCGGCTTTCAGCCTCGCGGATACCGACCTTGTGCAACAACTCCAGCACACGCGCCCGCGCGGGTGCGCCACTCAGGCCCTGATGCAGCGTCAGGGCCTCGGTGACTTGCTTTTCCACCGTATGCAGCGGGTTCAGACTGGTCATCGGCTCCTGAAAGATGAAGCTGATGTCGTTGCCGCGCACCCGGCGCAATTCGGTATCGCGCGCGCCGATCATCTGCGCGCCCTCAAAGGTGACCGACCCCTCAATATCCGCCGAATCGGGCAGCAACCCCACCGTAGACAGCGCCGTAACCGACTTGCCCGAACCGGATTCGCCGACCAGCGCCACGGTTTCCCCCGCCGCCACTGAAAACGAGACGTTGCGCACAGCCTGAATCACCCGGCCGTCCTGCCGAAAGCTGACAGACAGGTTGGAAACATCCAGCAGGGTCATCGAAAGGTCTTTCGCGGGTCAAAGGCGTCGCGCACACCCTCGAAGATGAACACCAGCAGACTGAGCATGATGGCGAAGGTGAAAAAGGCACTGAACCCCAGCCAGGTGGCCTGCAGATGGGTCTTGGCCTGCAAGGTCAGTTCACCCAACGAGGGTGCCGACGAAGGCAGGCCAAAGCCCAGAAAATCCAGCGTGGCAAGCCCGGCAATGGCACCGGTGACGATGAAGGGCAACAGCGTGATGGTGGCCACCATGGCGTTGGGCAACACATGGCGGAACATGATACGTGCGTTGGACACACCCAGCGCCCGCGCGGCGCGGACATATTCGAAATTGCGCGCGCGCAGGAACTCGGCGCGCACCACGCCGACAAGGGCGGTCCAACTGAACAGAACCATCAGAAAGACCAGTAGCCAGAAGTTCATCGGAATGATCGCAGCCACGATGATGATGACATAGAGCGACGGTATCGAGCCCCATAGTTCGATCATACGCTGGAAAAACAGATCGATCAGCCCGCCGAAGAACCCCTGAACCGCGCCTGCGGCAATGCCAATCAGTGACGAGATGGCCACGACCACAAGTGCAAAACTCACCGACAACCGAAAGCCGTAAATAACACGCGCCAACACGTCTCGCGCGGTGTCATCGGTGCCCAGCAGGTGGCGGCTGTCGGGGGCCGAGGGGGCAGGGCCGCCAAGATCGTTAACTGTGTTGTAGCTGTAGGGGATGGGCGGCCAGATCATCCAGCCCTGCACGATGGGCTCGCCTTCGACAGTGCCCTGCGCCTGAGCCTCGGCCATCGCCTCATCGGGATCGTCCAGACACAATTCAGCGCCACCGGTAAAAATCAGACAGCGCACCTCATCCGCGCGGTAAACAGCCTGTGTGCGGAACTCGCCGCCGAATTCTGTCTCGGGGTAGAAGGCGAAGGTGGGGAAGTAATAAGCCCCCTGATACTGGATCAGGACGGGGCGGTCATTGGCGATGAACTCGGCAAAGAGCGACAGGCAATAGAGCACTGCGAAGATGATCAGCGACCAGAAGGCGCGACGGTTCGCACGGAAATTGCGCCAGCGACGTTGGTTGAGCGGGGAAAGCCGGCTCATACCACCCTCCCCGCATTTCCCGGGCGTGGTGCAACAAACGCAAGGGGCGCAAAAAGAAGCGCTTCAAAGCGCCTTGTGCGCAAGGTGACATGCATCGCCTTCATGCCTAACCCTCCCGCGTCTCAAAATCGATGCGCGGGTCAATCCAGACATACATCAGGTCCGAGATGATCCCCACGATCAGCCCCAGCAGCGTGAAGATGAAAAGCGTGCCAAAGATCACCGGGTAGTCCCGCGCCACAGCCGCTTCAAAGAACAGCCGCCCCAACCCATCCAGCGAGAAGATCGTCTCGATGATCAGCGAGCCACCAAAGAACGCGCCGATGAACACCGCCGGAAAGCCCGCGACCACGATCAGCATCGCATTGCGGAACACATGCCCGTAAAGCACCTTCCGCTCCATCAGCCCCTTGGCCCGCGCCGTCATCACGTATTGCTTGCGCAATTCATCGAGAAAACTGTTCTTGGTCAACAGTGTGAGCGTGGCAAAGCTGGAAATCGTCAGCGCAGTCACCGGCAGGGCAATGTGCCAGAAGTAGTCAAGGATCTTGCCCCAGACCGACAGCTGCTCCCATACCTCGGTTTCCGATGTCAGCCCCCGCGCCGGGAAAATCTGCCAGTAGGACCCACCCGCGAACAGCACCAGAAGCAAGATGGCGAACAGGAACCCCGGGATCGCGTAACCCACGATGATCACGCCCGAGGTCCAGGTATCGAACGGCGCACCGTCGCGCACTGCCTTGCGAATGCCCAGCGGGATCGAGATGACATAGGCAATCAGCGTTGACCAGAGCCCCAGTGAGATCGACACCGGCATCTTCTCGATCACCAGATCGATCACCGAGATCGAACGGAAGTAGCTGGTTCCGAAATCAAACCGCATATAGTTCCAAAGCATGTTGAAGAAACGCTCAACCGGCGGCTTGTCAAAGCCGAACTCGCGCTCAAGCTGGGCGATGAACTCTGGCGGCAATCCGCGTGCGCCGATATAGCGATCATCCCCACCACCGCTGCGGGCGACATCGTCGCCGCCGCCCGCAAACCCGCCGAACACATCACCCTGCCCCTCCATCTGGGCAATGATCTGTTCAATGGGGCCGCCAGGCACAAACTGAACCAGCGTGAAATTGATAATCATCACGCCCAGCAGTGTGGGGATCACCAGAAGCAGTCTGCGAAGGATATAGGCGGTCATCGGGCCTTACCGCAACGCCCCGGCCGCGCGCAATGCGGCCGCTGCCTCGGCATCATACCACCAGAAATCCAGGACCCCTTCGGAATAGAGAGGCAGCTCTTCGGGGTGACGATACATGTTCCAATAGGCCACCCAGCTGTCGGGGTTGTACCAGACAGGGATCATGAACCTCTCCCAGCGCAGCGCACGGTCCAGCACGCGCAGCGCGACATCGCGTTCTTCCGGTGTGGGAGCGTTCAACGACAGGTCAATCACGGCATCCACCAGCGGGCTGCGCAGCCCGGCGGGGTTGAACACATCATCGGCAGCCTCGGACCCGAACCGCTGGTGCAGTCCGGTGCCGGTGTCCATGAACGCCAGATACTGATCAAACACGATGTCATAGTCGCGATCGCGCGAGCGGGCGGTGTATTGTGCCGGGTCAATCTTCTGAGCGCGCGCCTGCACACCCATCGCCTGAAGGTTCTGCACAAAGGTCTCGATCACCGATTCCAGCGTGGCCGAGGACGAGCTGGCGAACGGCATTTCGATCCGCAGCACCTGGCCCTGTTCATTGCGCCGCACGCCGTCTGTTCCAACAACCCAGCCGGCCTCTTCCAGAAGTGCATTGGCGCGGCGCAGGTTGCGCCGGTCCTGCAACCGGTCGGCAGACGAGGTATGCGCAATCACCACCGGCTCGCTCAGCATCTCGGGTGGCACCAGATCGCCCAGTGCCTCAAGAAGTGCCAGTTCCTCGCCCTCGGGCACGCCCTGCGCTTCCAGCCGCGTGCCCTGACTGAAGGATTGCCGCTGACTCATCAGCCCGTACTGCAACTGCTGGTTGGTCCATTCAAAATTGTAGGCCAGCGACAGAGCCTCGCGCACCCGGCGGTCCTGAAGCTGCGGGCGGTCAAGGTTGAAGACAAATCCGGTGGGCGTGGGCGGCGTGCCATCCGGGATTTCGTCACGGATCACATGGCCCCGGCTGACAGCTGGAAAATCATACCCCACCGCCCATTGCCGTGAATTCCCCTCTTGGCGGAAGGTGTATTCGCCGGTCTTGAACGCCTCGAACGCTGCCGAGTCATCGGCGAAATATTCCACCCGGATCACATCAAAATTATGCCGCCCCACATTGTTGGGCAGATCCCAGCCCCAGTAATCAGGATTGCGGCGATAGGTAATGCGGCGATTGATCTCATAGCCCGCCAGCATGTACGGCCCCGAGCCGGGCGAGGTTTCCAGGCGGCTCTCGTCCAGCCGCGCGCCTGTTTCCTCATACCAGGCCTGTGAGAACACCGGCTGCGAGCCGACCTGATCAATCAGGCTGCGCCGCGAAATACCGGGGCGGAATTCAAAGCGCACGGTATGGTCGTCGATCGCCTCAACCCCAAGAACCCGAAAGGACACGCCTTGCGAATACGACGGCAGCGCCTGTTCCATCATCAGTTCGTGACTGAAAACCACGTCATGCGCTGTAAGCGGTGTGCCATCGGAAAACTGCGCTTCAGGGCGCATGTGAAAGATCACCCAGTCCTTTGATGGCGGATATTCGATGCTGTGGGCCAGAAGGCCGTAATATTCGCCATAGACGTCAGCAGGGACGGCGTCACCAAAAGGGGCCGAGGTTTCCAGCAGGCTTTCATACATCGATGTCGAGAAACGCCCGGCCCGGCCCCGGCGGCTGTAGGGGTTCATCGAATCAAAGGTGCCCGGTGCCCACATCGAAATCTCGCCGCCGCGCGGAGCGTCCGGGTTCACATAGCTGAACCGCTCGAAATCAGCCGGATAGCTGAGATCGCCGTAGAAGGAATAGCCATGCGCGACAATCGTTTCCTCGTCCGCATCCTGCCCCCATGCCTGCTGTGCGACGGCCATGCCCGCCAGGGCCAGAACCATACCCGCCGCGATTGTGCGCAGTAGGGGGGCGCGGGTTTGGACACGGGCAGCGGTGGGGCGATTCATACGTTTCTCCTGATACCGGGCTGGTCTGACTGAACAGATAGCGCGGTGCCAGCTAAATCCAGCCAGACCCGCGGTTCAAGTGGCGATTGCGTGAGGATAGCAGATTCCACGCATCTTGCGGGGCATTCAAAGCAAAAGGCCGCCAAGAACCGGCGGCCTTTGCATTCATTCAGCAAACGCTGTCGCGCTCAGCTGCCGTGGGTTTCCATATAGGCGATCAGGTTCAGACGGTCCTGAAGATTGCGCATGCCAGCATAGCCCATGGTGGTGCCGGGGGCAGTGGCGCGCGGGTTTTCGATAAAGGTATTCAGTACCTCGACTGTCCAGATTTCGCCCAGTTGCTCCAACGCACCGGAATAGTTGAACCCGGCGATGGCGTCGATTTCGCGCCCGACAATGCCGTAGAGCGAGGGGCCCGTGCCGTGACGGCCTTCTTCCAGTGCGTGGCAGGCACGACAGTTACGCCACAATCCTTCACCCGCTGAGGCATCGGCTTCGGCAAAAAGTGCCATGACATCGACTTCTTCGGCCGGGCCCGCGTCAACCTCGTCTTCCTCTTCACCAAGGTCGATCACATAGGCCTGCGGCGCCGGGCCATAGGGCATGTAAATTTCATCGGCCACCCATTTCCCAACGAGGAAAAAAAGGAGTGCCATGCAGATCCCAGCCACGGCTTTGGTGATAACCATTGTGTCGAACATGTCGCGTCCCGTTGATGCCTAACCTGTTTGGGGGCTATCTACCCGCTTCCCCTCGGCGAATTCAAGCGATACTTAGCGCGACGAATTGACCAGATCCCCGATTTTGCCCACCAGACGAGGAAAACATGACCGCACGCATCGCCTTTCAGGGAGAGCCGGGGGCATATTCGCACCAGGCCTGCGTCAATGCCCACCCGCAGCTGGAGGCTCTTCCCTGCCGCACATTCGAGGATGTCATCGCCGCCGTGCATGAGGGTGTGGCCGAACTGGCGATGCTGCCGGTCGAGAACACCACCTTTGGCCGCGTGCCCGACAACCACAATCTTTTGCCGCAATCGGGGCTGCATATTATCGATGAAGCCTTCGTGCGGGTGCATATCAACCTTCTGGGCGTGCGCGGTGCGAAACTTGGCAACGTTGTCTCGGCCATGAGCCACCCGGTACTGCTGGGCCAGTGCCGCGAATTCCTCAAGCTGCACGGCATTCAGCGCGTGACCGGGGCCGATACCGCTGGTTCGGCGCGCCATGTGGCGGAACTGGGGGATACGAAACTGGCGGCGCTGGCGGGCGATCTGGCGGGCGAGATCTATGGGCTGGACGTGCTGGCCCGCCATATCGAGGATCAGGGCAACAACACCACGCGCTTTCTGGTCATGGGGCTGGAACCGGATTTCACGCGCCGCGGCGACCATGGCATGATCACCACCTTTGTCTTTCAGGTGCGCAACATTCCGGCGGCGCTTTACAAGGCGATGGGCGGGTTTGCCACGAATGGTGTGAACATGACCAAGCTGGAAAGCTACATGGTCGGCGGCTCGTTCACTGCCACACAGTTCTATGCCGATATCGAGGGGCACCCGGACGACCCCAATGTGCGGTTGGCGCTGGATGAGCTGCGCTATTTCACCACGATGCTGAAAATCCTCGGCACCTATCCGGCCGACGCTGCGCGCCGGTGAACCGGCGCCAGCCGGACTGGTGTGCGCTTAGCCCGGCTTGCCCAGCGCCGTCATGGCCCGTACGAGGCGCTGCTCAATCTTGCCCTTCGCAAGGCGCAATGTCTGCAGCCCGACCCGCGCAGCCAGGGTGCGGGGGGTCAGCGTGGCCTCGGAGGTGACCTTGCAGCCCTCATCGGGCATGTCAGCAAAGCTGAAGACCATATCGACATCGACCATGTCGGACGTGGCGGCCAAACGTATCGTATCAGCGGCGATACGTTCGGCCAGCGTCACGCTCACCGGGCGCTCCTTGCCGCCGACACTGACAACCATATGCCAGACAGACCCCACATCCCCTGCGCCCTCGCGGCGCAGTTGCGTCCCAACACTGCCCAGAACCGCATCCACCCTTGCCGGGTCGGAGAAACTGGCGAAAACCTTGCCTCGGGGGCGTTTGAAGTCCTTGGTCGCGTCGATCTTCATGCTGGGGTCCTTTCCAACAGCCGTTCAATCATCGTAGCGGGCCAGTCGTACAAGACCGTGCCCGGCATCATTCGATCCGCCCGGCCAGCCAGCCGGACATCAGGTGATGAGCAATCGCCCCGGCGCGCGGCTGGCGCACCTGCGGGTGCAGCCCGGCCAGCACATCTACCAGGTCTTCACGGGTCAGCCAGCGCGCATCGTCCAGTTCATGATCAAGTGTGATCGCCTCTGACAGGGCGTCGGCCACAAAGCCCAGCATCAGTGAATTTGGCCAGGGCCAAGGCTGCGAAGCAATGTAGCGCACGGCACCGGTGTGAATGCCGGTCTCTTCCATGATCTCGCGCCGCACCGCGGCCTCCAGCGATTCGCCCGGCTCTACAAATCCCGCTAGGGCTGAATACATCCCCTCGGGCCAGCCCGGTGAGCGGCCCAGAAGCAGCCGATTGCCGCGCTGTACCAGCATGATCACCACCGGATCGGTGCGCGGGAAATGCTGGGCGTTGCAGGCCGGGCATTGTCGTTGCCAGCCAGCCATCGCCCAGTTGCTGCGCGCGCCGCAGCTTGAACAGAAGCGATGCGTGCGGTGCCAGTTGAAAAGCGCCCGCGCCGTGGCGGCCATGGCGGCATCGACTGGTAACAGCAGGGCCATGGACCCGCGCAGTTCCGCAAACCTGTGATCGCCCGGCATCGCCGGGTGGTGATGCTCTGTCGGGTCAAAAAACATGGCCAGCGCCGCGCGGTCCACCCCGTCCGGCTCCCAGCTTGAGACATCTGCGGCGAAATGCGGCACGTCGTCATGAAACCCCAAAAACAACCACCCGTCGCGCGCATGCGCCAGCACAGTGCCGCCTGGTGCCAGCCAGCCCAGCCGGTCCCGCGCTTCGCCCGCGATCAGCGGCTTGCCGCGCCAAATGGGCAGCACCCGCGCATCGGCGCGCGCAGCCAGATCCACCAACGCCGACGCATCGTCGCGCAGGGCCGCTGCCCGGTCATCCCAACCGCCTGCAAAAACCACCCCGTTGTCCAAAATGCCCTCTCGATCAAAGCGCACGGTTTATGGCACGGATCACAGCCGCAACGCCAGCCCCGCGCCAGCCTTAGTGCGGTGCGGGGCGAAGCGCGTCGCGTTGCGCAGCTTTGCCGCACTTGAAACAAAAACCTGCACCAAGGCCCAGCTTACCCATTCCACCTTGCTTTTCACGCACCACCCCCGATATTGAGGAGTGGACTGTGGCGTCCCGCAGATGTGGTTTACCGTGATCGTTCGAGGCAACGCCCTGTTTACCCCAGCGTCCCCCGGAATGCAGATGGCCGATGATCGGGCCGTACACCTGCGGCTGATCGAGACGACTGATCTGCACCTGCACCTTCTGCCCTACGATTATTACGCCGACCGCCCCATGCCCGATATAGGGTTGGCCAGCGCCGCCCGGCTGATCGCCGAGGCCCGCGCCGAAGCCCCCAATGCGCTTTTGTTCGACAACGGAGATTTCTTGCAAGGCACGCCGATGGGCGACTTCATTGCCCTTGAAGGTGGCATGCGCGAGGGCGATCTGCATCCGGTGATCGCGGCCATGAACGCGCTCAGTTTCGACGCCATCACCCTGGGCAACCACGAATTCAACTACGGGCTGGATTTCTTGAAGAAAACGCTCGCCCGGGCGGCCTTTCCGGTGGTTTCAGCCAATCTGCTAAAGGGCCCGGGCGATCAGGCGACGCTTGTCAAACCCTATGCGCTGCTGGACCGGATGGTGCAGGATGCGCGCGGTGAAAGCCACCCGCTGCGGCTGGGGGTCATCGGTTTTGCGCCACCACAGGTGGTGGACTGGGATCGCCACATGCTGGAGGGGCAGCTTTGGGCCCGTGACATTGTCGCGGCAGCGCGCACCTGGCTGCCGGAAATGCGCGAGGCAGGGGCCGATGTGATCGTGGCGCTGGCACATACCGGCATCGGCCCCGCCCGGCACACAGACGGGATGGAGAACGCAGCCCTGCCGCTGGCCCGCCTTGACGGGATCGATGCGCTTTTGACCGGGCACAACCATCTGCTGTTCCCTTCTCCCCTCTTCGCCGCCTTGCCCGAGGTTGATGTCCCCGCCGGGACACTGGCAGGAAAACCGGCGGTAATGGGTGGTTGCTGGGGGGCACATATCGGGTTGATCGACCTGCTTATGCAGCGCGAGGGCGGGCGCTGGCGGGTGCTGGGCAGCCGGTCTGAAACCCGCGCGCTGGCCCCTGCCCCTCATATCGTGCCACCCGCACCCAGGAAGCTGCGCGGCCCCGGCCCCGCCCGCGTGGCGGCTGCGGTCGAGGATGCGCATCAGGCCACGCTCACCGCCATCCGTCGCCCTGTCGGCCATAGCGCCCGACCCCTGCACAGCTTCTTCGCGCATCTGGGGTGCAGCGCCGCGCTTGCGCTGGTGACAGAGGCCCAGCGTGCCTATGTTGCCGAGCGGCTGAGCGACCCCGGTCTGCGCGCGCTGCCCATTCTGTCCGCGACGGCCCCTTTCAAGGCTGGCGGGCGCAGCGGCCCCATGGGGTATACGGATGCACCGGCCGGCCCGCTGGCGCTGCGCCATATCGCCGATCTCTATGCCTTCCCCAATGCCATCGCCGCGCTGCGTGTCACCGGTGCAGAGGTTCTGGAATGGCTTGAGCGCAGCGCGGCCGCCTATAACCGGATCCAACCGGGCGCTCGCGACACACCGCTGCGCAACCCGGAGATACCGGGCTACAATTTTGAACTGATCGACGCGATCGATGTCACCTATGACCTGTCACAACCTGCCCGTTATGATTCACGGGGCACACTGATCAGCGCCACGGCGCGGCGCGTCGTGTCGGCGCTGTTTGAAGGGCAGCCCGTTGCGCCCGGGGATGAGTTCATCCTTTGCACCAACAGCTACCGCGCCAGCGGCGCGGGCGGTTTTGCTTCGGCGGACTACGAGAATCTGGTGTTCCGGGACGAACGCCTTATTCGTGATATCCTGCGCCAGCATATTGCCCGGCAAGGCACGATTGACTTCAAGGCAAGCGGCAGCTTGCGTTTCGCGCCGGTCCCCGCCGCCTATGCCATCTTTGAAACCTCCCCCGCTGCGCGCGCGCATCTCGACGAAATTGCCGCCTTCGCGCCTGAAGAGCGCGGGCTTAGCGGCGCGGGTTTCCTGCGGCTCAAGATCAGTTTGTCAGGCGCGCATTGACGCAGCGGTCATGGCGCGCGTGGACAATCACCGCATACGCGTCCAGGGCCGCGCACCGGCAACCTCGCGCGCGAACCGCCAGTGCAGCGCGTCACCGCGCAAGTGCGCTGCCCGCGCGCCGGATTGCGCCAATGCGCGGGCGTCAATCACCTGACATGCCCCCGGCGGCGAGCCGCGCAGCCGGAAATCGACCACCGCCACCACGCCGTCATGGCAAAACGCGTCCAACTGTTCAGGGGCGCGGCGACCGGTCAGATGCACCCACTCTGTCCCCGCGAACATGAACCGGGGCGGCGAACCCGCGTCGGCACCCAGCCGCAACGCGGCCCCGGCCTGATCGGCGGCATCCCCATCGGCCTCAAGCCAGTTGCGTGCCACGAACCCCTCGCCGCGCGGGCGCGTCAGCGCCCGTCCCTGCGGTGTGTTCAGCCCTACCAGCTTGCCGGATTCGGCGATCAGAAGCGCCGGGCGCTCCGTCAGCCCCCAGCCGCCTATCGCCGTTATTGCGACCACGACCCCCGCCAACCGCGCGCGACCGGGCCACAGGATCAACCACAACAGCCCCAGCGCCAGCAATGGCAGCGCCATCACGGGCGGTGTGGTGACCATACGCACCGCCCCTTCCATCCCGCCGACCACGTGCGCAACAGCCAGGATCCAGCGTGTACCGGCCTCCATCAGTGCCAGGCCAATCCAGTCCAGCCCTACCGGCCAGAGCACCGCCGCCAGCACCGCCGAAGGCATGACCAGCGTGCCCATCAGCGGCATGCTCAGCAAGTTGGCGATCAGCCCGTATTCGGCAATGCGGTGAAAATGGGCGGCGGCCACCGGCGCTGTGGCCAGCCCAGCCACGACCGAACACAACGCCACCCCGATCATCCCCTGCAGCCAGCGCGGCGCGCGCCTGCTTCGGCGCGGGGCCAAGGCGCGGCGGCGGCGCAACCAGCCGAAGACCGCCACCAGCGCCACGGTTGCGG
This sequence comes from Pararhodobacter sp., assembly GCA_020832545.1. Classification (GTDB taxonomy): domain Bacteria; phylum Pseudomonadota; class Alphaproteobacteria; order Rhodobacterales; family Rhodobacteraceae; genus Pararhodobacter. The sequence continues at coordinate 38,643 of JAFIEK010000034.1, forward strand.
CAAAGGACATCTGGAAACCTGCCGACAGCAGCGCCTCAGGCCGCCATACCAGAATCAGCACCGCTGCCAGCGCCACCGAGCGAAGCGACAATGCGCGGCGATCGAACAGCACCGCCCCCAGCATCACCGCCGCCATGACAAAAGCCCGTTGCGTCGCCACATTGCCGCCGGACAAGAGCAGGTAGAAGATGGCCGCCGCAAGCGCCCCCAGCGCCGCCCATTTGCGGATCGGCCAGCGCAAGGCCAGCACGGGCACCAGCGCCAGACCCGCCCGCAGCGCCCCGTAGACTACGCCGGTCAACAGACCCATATGCAGCCCCGAGATGGCCAGCAGATGCGCCAGGTTCGAGCGTCGCAGTGCCTCGGTCGTGGACTGCCCCACGCCTGAACGGTCGCCTGTCAGAATCGCGGCAACAAAGCCGCCCGGCTCGCCCGGCATGGCAGCACGGATGCCCGCGCTCATGCCCATCCGCAACCGGGTGATCGCCAGCGCCGCCCCCGGTGCCGGGGCCTCGATCGCCAGAACCGGACTGCGCGTATAGCCCACCGCACCCAGCCCCAGAAACCAGGCCATGCGGCGAAAATCAAACCCTCCGGGCTCCACCGGCCCGCCGGGTGGACCCAGATGGCCGGTCAGAACCACGCGGGTGCCCGGCACCGGATCAACATCGGGCGCGGCACCGTGAATTGATATCCGCACCCTGTGCGGCAAGCGCGCGACGGAGACATCATGTAACACCACCTGATCCAGCGTCAGCCGCAGCGCATCTGAGGCAGAGCGGTCCACCCCCACGATCCGGCCCTCGATCGGCCCGTAGTAGCGCCAGCCCAGCACCGGGGCTGCGACCGAATGCGCGCGCCAGCCCGCGACCAGAAGCCCCGCCAGCACCAGCGCCATGGCCATCGCGGGCAGGCGCACCGGCTCTGGCCCGGTCAGCCCCAGCAGGCCTAAAGCCGTGCTGGCAATGGCCGCCCCCGCCCAAAGCCGCAGAAGCGGTTCTTGCGGCAAGGAAAAGTAAATCCCGATCCCCAGCGCCAGAAGCACCGGAACAAAGGGAAACAAATGGCCACGCGCCGCCCCCAGCGCCGCAAGGGGCCACATCAACGCCGCGCGCCACGGCCATCGCGGCACTGTCGGCGCCCGGATTGGGGCGGGGCTGCGCACTTGTTCTTGCCTGCGTCATTGCCTAGAGCATGCGCGAGCCTACCTGCCGAATGGTTTCCGAAAGGTTAACGCGTCATGTCCAAGCCAGCAGCCCCGCCCGTTGTCACCCGCTTTGCCCCCTCGCCAACCGGCTTTCTGCATATCGGCGGCGCGCGCACTGCACTGTTCAATTGGCTCTATGCCCGGGGACGGGGCGGCAAGTTCCTGTTGCGCATCGAGGATACCGACCGCGCGCGCTCAACCCCGGAGGCGACCGAGGCAATTCTGAAAGGCCTCACATGGCTGGGGCTGGACTGGGATGGCGAGGCGGTCAGCCAGTTTGCCCGCGCCGACCGCCATGCGGCGGTTGCACACGACATGCTGGCGCGCGGCCATGCGTATAAATGCTTTGCCACTCAAGATGAGATCGAAGCCTTCCGCGAATCGGCCCGCGCAGAAGGCCGCTCGACCCTGTTTCAGAGCCCCTGGCGCGATGCTGACCCTGCGTCGCACCCCGACACCCCCTTTGTGATCCGCCTGAAAGCTCCGCGCGAGGGCGAGACTGTGATCGAGGATGCGGTGCAGGGCCGGGTGGTGTTTCGCAACGACCAGCTGGACGACATGGTTTGTTTACGATCAGATGGTACGCCCACCTATATGCTGGCCGTCGTCGTGGACGACCATGACATGGGAGTGACGCATATCATCCGGGGCGATGACCATCTCAACAATGCCGCCCGGCAAGCCCAGGTCTATCAGGCGATGGGCTGGGATGTGCCGGTCTTTGCCCATATTCCGCTGATCCACGGCGAAGATGGCAAGAAGCTGTCCAAACGCCATGGCGCGCTGGGTGTGGAAGACTATCAGCGCATGGGCTACCCGGCGGCGGCCTTGCGCAACTATCTGGCGCGGCTGGGCTGGAGCCACGGAAATGATGAATTCTTCACCGATGATCAGGCGCGGGAATGGTTCGACCTGACGGGAATCAACCGCGCCCCTGCCCGGCTGGACCTGAAGAAACTTGATCACCTCACAGGCCAGCATTTCACAGCGATGAGCAATGCCGCATCGCTGCACGAACTGGAACAATATCTGGCTGTCACCGGTGCCGAACCCTTGACGGACAGCCAGCGCATGGGGTTGACCCAAGCCATGGGCCTGGTCAAGGACAAGGCAAAGAGCTTTTCTCAAATAATTGAAAAAGCTCATTTTATTCTCACCTCCCGGCCCATAACGCCGGATGACAAGGCAGCGGCCGCGATGGGTGATGTATCCCGCGGTATACTGAGCGAATTGACGCCGCAGTTGCGAAATGCTAGCTGGGATCGCGAGAGACTTGAAGCGATTGTGGGCGACATTGCCGCCACGCATGGACTGGGCCTCGGCAAGATTGCTCAGCCCTTGCGGGCGGCGCTTGCCGGGCGCATGGTTTCTCCAAGCGTGTTTGACATGATGCTGATTCTGGGACGAGACGAGACCTTGGCGCGCCTGGCCGATGCCTGTGACCGCAACAGCGGTTGATGCAAGCACCGGGGCTGCGGCTGCCGACAACAAAACGAGGAAAGCGATGGCTGAAACAAAAGGAACTGCAACACTGGCGATTGGCAACAAGACGCTGGAACTGCCGATGCTGTCGCCCACCGTCGGACCCGATGTGATCGACATCCGCAAGCTTTACGCACAGGGCGATATTTTCACCTATGATCCTGGATTCACCTCCACGGCGGCGTGCTCTTCGACCATCACCTATATCGACGGAGACAAGGGCGAACTGCTCTATCGCGGGTATCCGATCGAACAGCTGGCCGACAAGTCACACCATCTGGAGGTTTGCTATCTGCTGCTTTACGGCGAACTGCCCAACGCACAGCAGATGATCGATTTTGAAACCCGCGTCACGCGCCACACGATGGTGCATGAGCAGATGCAGTATTTCTTCCGCGGATTCCGCCGCGATGCCCATCCGATGGCGACCATGGTTGGTGTGGTGGGTGCCATGTCGGCCTTTTACCATGATTCGACCGATATCAACGATCCCTGGCAGCGTGAGGTTGCGGCGATCCGCATGATCGCCAAACTGCCGACGATCGCGGCCATGGCCTACAAATACTCGATCGGTCAGCCTTTCGTTTACCCCAAGAACAGCCTCGATTACGCCGGCAATTTCCTGCACATGTGCTTTGCCGTGCCAGCTGAAGACTATGTCGTGGACCCGATCCTCGCCAAGGCGATGGACCGGATTATGATGCTTCATGCCGATCATGAGCAGAACGCCTCGACATCGACGGTGCGGCTGGCCGGGTCTTCGGGCGCCAACCCGTTTGCCTGTATTGCTGCGGGTATCGCCTGCCTCTGGGGCCCGGCGCATGGCGGTGCCAACCAGGCCTGTCTGGAGATGCTGCGCCAGATCGGCACGGTCGAGCGTATCCCCGAATACATCAAGCGCGCCAAGGACAAGGACGATTCCTTCCGTCTGATGGGCTTCGGCCACCGGGTCTACAAGAACTTCGATCCGCGCGCGAAGGTGATGAAGGAATCAGCCGACGAGGTGCTGGGTCTTCTGGGCATCAAGGACAACGAAACGCTCAAGGTCGCCAAGGAACTGGAGCGCATCGCACTGGAGGACGATTACTTCGTCGAAAAGAAGCTCTACCCGAATGTCGATTTCTATTCGGGCATTATCCTTGAGGCCATGGGCTTTCCAACATCGATGTTCACGCCGATCTTTGCGCTGTCGCGCACCGTCGGCTGGATCTCGCAGTGGAAGGAAATGCACGGCGATCCCGAACAGAAGATCGGGCGCCCGCGCCAGCTTTACACCGGCAAACCGCGCCGGGACTATAGCGAAGTCGAAACACGCTGAGCTAGAGTACAATCGGCCACTGGCAAACGCCGCCCCTTCCGGGCGGCGTTTTGCGTTTGCGGTGAATGTGGGGGGGTGGGGGGGGGGGGGGGGGGGGGGGGGGGGGGGGGGGGGGGCGCGGGCGGGGGGGGGG
>JAFIEK010000035.1 GCA_020832545.1 Pararhodobacter sp.
CCCCCGCCGCCCGTTCCGGGCGACTCCCCCGGGATATTTTCAGACACAAAATGATTGTTTTTCCGCCCCCCCATTCTGTGTCGAAAAATATCCTGGGGGGAGAGCGGCGTCTCGGGGGGCTTCCAGTGGAAGGCCCCAGCCGCGAACGCCGAGCCGTGGCGAGGCCGGGGAATGGGCCGGGAGGCCCAGAGGGGGCGAAGCCCCCTGACGCCCCCCCCCCCCCCCCCCCCCCCCGGCCCAACGCGAGGAGAGTGCGCGCGACAGCGCGCGCTGGAAGAGGGGCGGGAGCCGCCCCCGGTTGGCCTGCCCCCGTCAGACCCGCGCCAGAACCGCCTCGGTATCAAGGCCCCGCACGGCACCTGCGATCTGGCCGCGCGGGCCGTCGAGGCGGCTGGTCAGGTAGCTGCCTGCGACCGGGCTTAATTCCATCAGCACCACGGCGGTCAGCAGTTGTGCAAGGCTCTCGGTGAACCAGCGCGCCTCGGCCTCGGGTGGCAGCGCAGGCCAACGCGAACGGTGTTCAGCAAGTGCCGTATCAAAGCGCGCATCCTGTCCGCGCGCGCCGTCAAGCCGGGCGTTCAGTTGTTCCCCCGCCTCGGGCTCGCGTATCAATGTGCGCAGGATATCGAGGCAGATCACATTGCCCGAGCCTTCCCAGATCGAATTGAGCGGGGCCTCGCGGTAAAGCATCGGCAACGGCGTATCCTCGACATAGCCCATACCGCCCAAGCACTCCATCGCTTCATAGATCATCCCCGGCGCGCGTTTGTTCGACACAAACTTGGCCAGCGCCACGCTGAGGCGCGCATAGGGTCTGCGCGAAGGGTCATCAAAGGCGCGCGCCACCTCCATGCCCAGCATCAGTGCCGCCTCCACCTCGATCGCCAGATCGGCCAGCACCGCGCGCATCAGCGGCTGGTCGATCAGGCGCTTTTGAAACACCGTGCGTCCGCGCGCCCAATGCACCGCCTCGGCCAGCGCGCCGCGCATCAGCCCGGCCGGGGCCATCGCGGTATCGAGCCGTGTGTGATGCACCATCTCGATGATCGTCTGCACCCCGCGCCCCTCGTCGCCCAGCCGATGGGCGAAGGTGTTGGCATATTCTATCTCGGCCGAGGCGTTGGCCTTGTTGCCCAGCTTGTCCTTCAGCCGCAGGATGTTGAAGGCGTTGCGCGTGCCATCGGGCAGCCAGCGCGGCACCAGAAAGCAGGTCAGCCCGGCATCGGTCTGCGCCAGCGTCAGGAAGGCGTCGCACATGGGCGCCGAGCAGAACCATTTGTGCCCCGTCAACCGGTAGGCCCCCGCACCCGCGCCCGGATCGGCCACGGCGCGGGTGGAATTGGCGCGCACATCCGAGCCGCCCTGTTTCTCGGTCATCGCCATGCCCATGGTCACGCCCGCTTTCTCACCGACCGCGCGGCGCGACGGGTCATAGGCGCGCGCCAGCAGTTTGGGCCGCCAGACCGCCGCCAGTGCGGGGTCGGCCTCCAGCGCGGGCACGGCGGCATAGGTCATGGTCATGGGGCAGCACACCCCGGGTTCGATCTGGCTGAACATATACATGAAGGCCGCGTGGCGCGCGTGGCTGCCCCCTTCGTCCCAGGCGATGGCGGCATAGCCGCTCTCCATCCCCAGCGCCATCAGCCGGTGATAGCCGGGGTGGAAATGCACCTCGTCGATGCGCCGTCCATTCCGGTCGAATGTACGCAGTTCGGGTAGCCGGGTCTGGGCGTCGCGCGCGTCTTCGCGTGCCTGCGCGGACCCCAGCGCAGCGCCCAGCCGTTCAAGCGTGTCATCGCCCCCCATCAGCGCGCGCAGGGGCGTATCGCTGGCCCAAAGGTCATGTGGCGCGGGGGCCGGCTGGTTGAACACCTCATGCGTGTCAAGAAGGCTGCGGGGGGCGGCGGTGGTCATGACGGGTCCTCCTCGTTTTGCCAAGGGTGACGCCGCGCGCGGGCGCTGGCAAGTCTGACCCCGCGTCGCAGCCCTGCGGCGAAACAGGGGATTCCTTTCAGCACCCGGCTGTGGCATGTTGGGCTTATGCCCCGCCATGGGGCGGGTATGGCAGGACCCAGGAGAGATGCAGCACAAACGCCCCAACTTTGGCCCGGTGATGTTCTATGCCCTCGCAGGCACCTTCGGCACCTATCTGACCTTTGCCGCCGTGCAGGGCGAATATGGCCTGTTCAACCGCATCCAGATTGACGCCGACGCAGCCACCTTGCGCGTAGAGCGGGACCGTCTGGCGCTGGAGCTGGCCGAGATCGAAAACCGCACGCGCCGCCTTTCGGATGCCTATCTGGACCTGGATCTGCTGGACCAGCAGGCGCGCAGCATGCTGGGCTATGTCCGCGCCGACGAGATCATTCTGCGGTAGCGCATTTTGCGCCCGGGCTGCGTTTTGTGGCAAGATGAAACGGGCAAAGGGGCAGGAAAAAATACACGCAGCGCATTTCACGCCGCTTGATGTGGCGGATTGTTTAATGCTAAACTATTCCCAATGCGCTGCCCTGCCACGGCAGCAAGATCGGGGGAGATAGCGATGGCCGCAAGGAAACCAGCCGGAAAACCGAATATCTCGGGCGATGATTTGCGCAAGTATTATCGGGAAATGCTGCTCATCCGACGCTTCGAGGAAAAGGCGGGCCAGCTTTACGGCATGGGCCTGATCGGCGGGTTCTGCCATCTCTATATCGGACAGGAGGCCGTTGTCGTCGGCCTCGCCGCCGCCTCCAAGGACGGCGACAAGCAAATCACCAGCTACCGCGATCACGGCCATATGCTGGCCACCGGCATGGACCCCAAGGGCGTGATGGCCGAGTTGACGGGCCGCGAGGGCGGCTATTCCAAGGGCAAGGGCGGCAGCATGCATATGTTCAGCCGCGAAAAGCACTTCTACGGTGGTCACGGTATTGTCGGCGCGCAGGTGCCGCTGGGCGCGGGGCTGGCATTCGCCGACAAATACAAGGGCAATGACAGCGTCACTTTCACCTATTTCGGCGATGGCGCGGCCAATCAGGGCCAGGTGTATGAGGCCTATAACATGGCCCAGCTCTGGAACCTGCCGGTGGTGTTTGTCATTGAGAACAATCAATATGCGATGGGCACCTCGACAAAGCGCTCGTCGAAATCCCCCAATCTGTGGGAGCGCGGCGCGGCCTACGGGATCAAGGGCGAGATGGTCGATGGCATGGATGTGCTGGCCGTGAAGGCCGCCGGCGAAAAGGCCGTGGCCGCCTGCCGGGCAGGCGACGGGCCGTATATTCTGGAAATGATGACCTATCGCTATCGGGGCCATTCCATGTCCGACCCGGCGAAATACCGAACGCGCGAAGAGGTGCAGAAAATGCGCGAAGAGCGCGATCCGATCGACCGGGTGCGCGAATTGCTCACGACCGGCGGGCATGCCAGCGACGATGACCTCAAGGCCATCGACAAGGAGATCAAGGCCATCGTCAACGAGGCGGCCGAATTCTCCAAAGACAGCCCGGAGCCGGATGTGTCCGAGCTCTGGACCGATGTATATACGTGAGGGGGGATACGCCATGGCAACCGAAATCCTGATGCCCGCGCTGTCGCCCACGATGGAAGAGGGCACGCTGGCGAAATGGCTGGTCAAGGAAGGCGATACGGTCAGCGCCGGTGACATTCTCGCCGAGATCGAAACCGACAAGGCGACGATGGAGTTTGAGGCTGTCGACGAAGGCACGGTCGGCAAGCTGCTGGTCGCTGAAGGCACCGAGGGCGTGAAGGTCAACACCCCCATCGCCGTCCTGCTGGAAGAGGGCGAAAGCGCCGATGACATCGGCAAGGCTGCCAAAAAGGCGCAACCGGAGGCCGCAAGTGCCGACGCGGGCGCCGAGGCGGCCCCTGAGCCGCAGGCGAACGGGGCCTCCGAGGCAACCGCTCCCGCCGTAGCCGCAATCCGCGCCGCCGAGCCGCCAAAGCCCGACTGGCCTGAGGGAACGCCGATGAAATCCATGACCGTGCGCGAGGCCCTGCGCGAGGCCATGGCCGAGGAAATGCGCGCCGATGACACCGTCTTTCTGATGGGCGAGGAAGTGGGCGAGTATCAGGGCGCCTACAAGATCAGCCAGGGGTTGCTCGATGAATTCGGCGCCCGCCGCGTCGTGGACACGCCGATTACCGAGGCCGGGTTCACAGGAATCGGTGTCGGCGCGGCTTGGGGCGGGCTCAGGCCGATCGTCGAATTCATGACCTTCAACTTCTCCATGCAGGCCATCGACCACCTCATCAATTCCGCCGCCAAGACGCTCTACATGTCCGGCGGCCAGATGCCCTGCCCCATCGTCTTCCGTGGCCCCAACGGCGCGGCAGCCCGCGTGGCCGCCCAGCACAGCCAGTGCTATGCCGCCTGGTACAGCCATATTCCGGGGCTGAAAGTGGTCATGCCTTATTCGGCCGCCGACGCAAAGGGCCTCCTGAAATCCGCGATCCGTGATCCCAATCCGGTGGTCTTTCTGGAAAATGAAATCCTCTACGGCCGCTCCTTCGATGTGCCGCAGCTTGAGGATTTCACTGTGCCCATCGGCAAGGCCCGCATCGCACGGACGGGCACCGACGTGACCCTCGTCAGCTTCGGCATCGGCATGACCTATGCGCTGGAAGCCGCTGAAAAGCTGGCCGAAAACGGAATTGAGGCCGAGGTGATCGACCTGCGCACCATCCGCCCCATGGATACCGAAACCATCCTGAACTCGGTACGCAAGACCAACCGGCTGGTCACCATTGAAGAGGGCTTTCCGCAAAGCTCGGTCGGCAATTTCATCACCTCGGTGGTGATGGAACAGGCCTTCGATTACCTTGATGCGCCGGTGATCAACCTGTGCGGCAAGGACGTGCCGATGCCCTATGCTGCCAATCTCGAAAAGCTCGCGCTGGTGACCACCGCCGAGGTGATCGAGGCCGTCAAAAAAGTCACCTACCGCTGAGGAGGCGCGCGATGCCCGTGGAAATCCTGATGCCCGCGCTGTCGCCCACGATGGAAGAGGGCACGCTGGCGAAATGGCTGGTCAAGGAAGGCGATACGGTCAGCGCCGGTGACATTCTCGCCGAGATCGAAACCGACAAGGCGACGATGGAGTTTGAGGCTGTCGACGAAGGCACGGTCGGCAAGCTGCTGGTCGCTGAAGGCACCGAGGGCGTGAAGGTCAACACCCCCATCGCCGTCCTGCTGGAAGAGGGCGAAAGCGCCGATGACATCGGCAAGGCTGCCAAAAAGGCGCAACCGGAGGCCGCAAGTGCCGACGCGGGCGCCGAGGCGGCCCCTGAGCCGCAGGCGAACGGGGCCTCCGAGGCAACCGCTCCTCCCCACACGCAGACCCCGGCCCCCACTGTCGATGGCAAACGCATCTTTTCCTCGCCGCTCGCCCGCCGGATCGCCGCAGAAAAGGGGCTCGATCTGATTGCGATCAAAGGCTCCGGCCCGCATGGCCGGATCGTCAAGGCCGATGTCGAAGCCGCCACCGCCGCGCCCAGATCAACCGCGGCCGCGCCGTCAACCGCGCCCGCCGCCAAACCGGCACTGGCCACCGGCGCATCGTCTGAGGCGGTCATCAAGATGTTTGAGGGCCGCGAGTTCGATGAAGTCAAGCTCGACGGCATGCGCAAAACCGTTGCCGCCCGCCTCACCGAGGCCAAGCAAACCATCCCGCATTTCTACCTGCGCCGCTCGGTCCAGCTGGACGCGCTGATGAAATTCCGCGCCCAGCTCAACGCCCAGCTGGAGGCGCGCGGCGTCAAGCTCTCGGTCAATGACTTCATCATCAAGGCCTGCGCGCTGGCGCTGCAAAAGGTGCCCGACGCCAATGCCGTCTGGGCCGGTGACCGTATCCTGCGGCTGAAACCCTCCGATGTCGCGGTGGCGGTTGCCCTCGAAGGAGGCGGGCTTTTCACCCCGGTGATCAGGGACTCGCATCTGAAAACCCTCTCGGCGCTTTCCGCCGAGATGAAAGACCTCGCCACCCGCGCCCGCAACCGCAAGCTTGCACCGCATGAATATACCGGCGGCTCGTTTGCCATCTCCAACCTCGGCATGTTCGGGATCGAGAATTTCGACGCCGTGATCAATCCGCCGCATGGCTCCATCCTGGCCGTCGGCGCCGGGGCGAAACAGCCGGTTGTGGGGGCCGATGGCGCGCTGACGGTTGCGACCGTCATGTCCATGACTCTCTCTGTCGATCACCGCGTGATCGACGGCGCGCTGGGGGCCGAGTTCCTGGCCGCGATCATCGACAATCTGGAAAACCCGCTGGCCATGCTGGCATAAAGCGGCGCACGCCCCCTCATCTTGCCGGAAATACGCCGGGGGGTGAGCCCGGCACGGGCGAGGGGGGGCGCGCCCCCCCCCCCCCCCCCACAAACCCCCCCCCCGCCCCCCCCACACCTGCCGCGGGGGGGCCCCCGCCCCACCCCCAAAAACCCCCCGCCCCCCCCCCCCCCCCCCCCCCCCCCCCCCCCCCCCCCCCCCCCCCCCCGCTCCCTATTCGCCCAGCCGGTGATCCATCGACAGTGCAGGCTGGTCGCACCCGGCCTCTCCGACAATACGCGCCGGCACCCCGGCCACCGTCTTGCAGGCCGGCACATCCTCCAGCACCACCGACCCTGCGGCGATGCGCGTGCAGCGGCCGATGCGGATATTGCCCAGCACCTTGGCCCCGGCACCGATCAGCACCCCGTCACTGATCTTCGGGTGGCGGTCACCGTCTTCCTTGCCGGTCCCGCCCAGCGTCACCGAGTGCAACATCGAGACATTATCGCCAACCACCGCCGTTTCACCGATGACGATGGAATGCGCATGATCGATCATGATGCCCTTGCCGATCCGCGCTGCCGGGTGGATATCGACCCCGAACACTTCCGACACCCGCATCTGGATAAACGAGGCCATGTCAATTCGCCCGTTGTTCCACAGCCAATGACCGACGCGGTAGGCCTGAACCGCCTGATAACCCTTGAAGTACAAGACCGGTTGCAGAAACCGGTGGCAGGCCGGGTCACGCTCATGCACAGCCACCAGATCGGCGCGCGCCGCTGCGCCCAACCAAGGGTCGGCGGCATAGGCCTCGTCGGCGATCTCGCGCAGAATTTGCTCACTGATCTCGGCCGATGCCAGTTTGACAGCAAATCGAAACCCCAGCGCCCGCGCCATTGTCGGGTGGTGCAGCAGGCTGTTGTGCAAAACACCGCCCAGCAGCGGCTCATCCTTGACAGCCTGTCGAGCCTCATCACAGATCCGCGCCCAGACGGGATCGAGTGAGGCAACTTTCGGTTTGCGTTCCGGCATGGCACACCTCTTGAACTGGAAACCCGAAGATAATCAAAACACCGCGCTTTTCCACCCCGGAAAATCACCCGGACGCATCGCCGCAGCGCCAGTCCAGCGCCGCCTCGATCACCTGCGCCAGCGCCGCCAGATACGCCGGGTCGCCCGGCCCCGCCACGTCCGCCTGTGGCCGGGCCATGGCGCGCGCCATCAAGGTGCCGTTGCCCAGCCGCGGATGCTCTTGCCCCCACCAGCGCCGGTAGCGGTCGGCGCAGGCCGCCTCATCCAGCAGCTGCCGGATCAGTGCCGCGCGCTCCGGCTCGGCTACTGCCATCAGGGTCCGTGCAGCTGCCGCGACATCGCCCAGCGTGACCGCCCTCATCGCCCCCTCACACCATCACCGTCTGTCGTGCAAACAGCCCGGCCCCGAAAACCGCCGAAACCTGCGCCACGGCCACTTCGAAAACCGCGCCCGCCCCATCCGCCACACGCTGCGCTTGTGGGTACAGCCAATCTGGCGTGCTCAGCACCTCCTCGCGCAACACCGTGCCCTGCGCGCTAATCCGCAGCAGGTAGCGCTCGCTCTCTTCGCCCAGCGGCACATCCAGCGCCGCCCAGTCGTCGCCCCCGATCCGGGTGCGCCGCACCCAGCGCAACGCCAGATCATCCTGCGGTGTCACCCAATCAGCGTGCAGAAGCGTCGGCGCATAGGGCCGCAACCCCACGCCCCGGAACGCCTCCACCCGCTCGGCGTGTATCGGATCATCCAGCGCCCGTGTTGCCGGGCCGATGCGATATCGGCGCGCCAAACCGCGCAGAGCCAGTGGCAGGTCGATCTGTACCAATGCCGGGTCGATCCGCACCACCACCGCGCCCGGTGCCCAGGCCGCCGGCATCAGAGCCTCGGTTCCGAACTGGCCCCGCAGAAGCCGTGACAGTTGCCAGCGCCCGGGCGCGAGCAATTCCGCATCGGTGAACTGAAACAGCTCCCAGTCCGCGCCCGTGCCAATCGCCATCAGATTGGCCCCGTTCAGCACCGCCGCCTCCGAGGCCGAGGCCAGACTGACCCATTGCGGCAAGGCCACTTCCAGCCCGCTATCGCGCGACCAGAGAGCCGGGCGCACACGATGCAACGGCGTGACCGCCCGGCCAATTGCCGCACGCGCGGCAATCGTGGTGTTCAGCGCGAAATCCCCGCCCTCGAACGGCGCATCGTAAACTGCCACCGCGCCGGGCCAGGGCCGCGCCGAAACTGCCAGACGGGGCGCATGCGGCACCTCGTCTCCACGCATCAAGGGCAGGTCCATAAACAGCGGCGTCACCGGCACCAGCGCCTCATGGCGACGCATCGCCAGCGTGTCGCCAGACGGATCGCCGCCGCGGTAAACCCCGGGCTCGATGCGCACGGCCTCAATCTCGCGCGCGCCGGTCAGCTCCATCCGGTCGATGCGGTAATGCCGCAAGCCGCCGTCATGCGGCAGCGTCACCACATCGCCCACCCCATAAGGCGACGACGGCGGAAGGCTGAACCGCGCCACATCCCGCCCGATGCGCGCCTCGGCCATCCAGCGTTTAATCGTGCTGCGCGCCTCACCACCGGTCAGGAGCAAGGGCAGCTCGCTTTGCGACACCTCGCCCGTGCGCTCATCCGGGAACACCGCCTCAGCCGAACGAACCTCGAAATCGCCCTCAGCCTCAAGGTAGTTCAGTCGTACGCGCCCCACCACCTCGGGCTGCGCAGCGCGTGCGGTTTCCAGATCGCCGCCGTCACGCACCACTAGCGCATCCCGCGCCAGTGTCCCGCTTGCCAACCCGTCCCGCATGCGAAATATCAGCCGCCCGTCCCGCTCCAGCGCCTCGAACCCATGCGCCAGCATCAGGGGCTGCAGCGCCGCGCGCCCGGTGTCGGTCGAGGCCACTGCATAGCCCCGCACCACCCCATATAGTCCGCTCACATCATAGTCGCGCAGCCCGGCGTTCTCACAGATCTCAACCACCACCGCACCCAGTGGTTGGTGCATCGCCCGCCCGGTGATCCAGTGGCCGCGCGCCCAGTTCTCGCCATCGTTCCACAGCGCCCGGTTGGCCGGAAACCACGGAAACGGCCGCGCATCCCAGGCCCAGACATGCGCACGGTCCCAGTCCAGCATTGGGCCGTCATAGACGTTTGAGTGCGGGTTGTTGGCCGGGTCGGTCCAGTAGGCCGCCATGGCGCGAAGATACTGCATCTGAATCAGATCATCGCGAAACCCGTTCGAGAAATAGGGTATCGCCGATTCCGATGATTTGGGGTCAAGGAACTTGTTGGGCTGGTTGGTGCCCTTGTCGATCGCCGCACAGCCCAGTTCGGTAAACCATATGGGCTTTGAGCGCGGCTCCCAATCAGTGGCCTCCAATGCGCGCACGCCGTCAATGCGGTCGAAATGCGGGTTCTCCCACCAGGCGCGCAGATCCTTGTAGCGCCAGATCCAGTCCTCGCCGATCAGACCATCGGCAATGGGCGTGCGGTCCTGCACGTTGCGGGCGTGATCGCTGGCATAGAACCAGTCAAACCCCTCGCCGCCCGCGACATTAGCCTTCAGGTAGGCCAGATCATGGATCGAGCGCCAGCCATCCGCAGCGGTATCCAGATGATCCTCGCCATCGCGCCAATCCGAGAGCGGCATGTAATTGTCGATGCCGATGAAATCGATCTCCTCATCGGCCCATAGCGGATCAAGATGGAAATACCGGTTCCCGGCGCCATCAGAATAGCCGAAATACTCGCTCCAGTCGGCGGCATAGGTCAGCTTCACATCGGGGCCAAGGATTGCGCGCACGTCATGCAGCAGCGCGATCATCTGTTCGACCGCCGGAAAGCTGTCGCCTTCGCCACGGATCTGGGTCAGCGCCACCATCTCCGAGCCGATACAGAACGCATCCACGCCCCCCGCTGCCGCACACAGCGCGGCCTGATGCAGGATGAAGCGACGATAGCACCACTCATCCGGGCCGGTATAGTCAACCGTGCCCTCACCAATGCTGAAATCTCCCGGCCCCACGTTGCCGAAAAACGCCGCCACCTCGGCCTCAGCCGCCGCGCTGCGGTCAGCCGAGCCGTCGCGGCCCGGTGCTACCGACAGCGTGATACGCCCGCGCCAGGGCAAGGGCGGCTGGTCATCCGCGCCGGTCCAGGGGTCCGGCAGGCCATTTCCTTCGAGCTGTTCCATCAGAATGAAGGGATAATAAACCACCCTCTGCCCCGCCGCCTGCATCGCCACAATCGACTGCATTACTGAGGTATCCGAGGGCGTGCCGCCATAAACCGGATCATCCCCCAGCCGCGCCAGCTCCTGCGCGTCAGAGCGTGACAGACCGTTCACCATCCACGGCTGGTTGGTCCCTTCGCGGCCCGAGTACTCCACCTTGGGCCGGATCGCGCAGTTCCCGCAGCGCAGATCGTCGCCAAACCATGAGACAATCAGCAACCCCGACTGCACGCGCGGCAATTCCTCGCCCAGCATGTTCAGCGCGGTCTCGAAATCGGTCAGGCCAGAGGGCGAGTTGACATTGGCCTGCCGTGCATTCCCGGCCACGTCAAAGGCAGGCAGGCTATTCATCGGCGCGGCCCATTCCTCATCGCCCAGTGCGGGGGTGTCCTGCAGCAAAACCGGCTCGGTCGCCAAGGCATATTCGCCCGAGCCAGGCATCCATGCCACAGCGCGCACCGCATCCTGAAGGGTCAGTGCATCGGGGGCCTGCGCCGCGCGCAGCACCTCGAACGCGAAACTGGGCAAGCGGTTGCCGTAGGGGCCAAGGTCCAGATCCTCGATCACCACATAGGCCGTGCCACGATAGGCAGGCGCATTGCCAACGCCTTCAACCGCCTCGATCTTCGGGTCAACCGCCTGATCGTCAGTGCCCCGGTACAGCCGCAGATTCAGATCCTCGCGGCTGATCTCCTCGCCATACGCCCAGATCCGGCCCAGACCCGTGATCTCGCCCTCGCAAAGCGCAATCGCCACGCTGATCGTATAGCGCGTCTCCTCGGTCACACGCGGCCCCAGCCCGCCCTTGGTGCGGCGCGAGCGCCCCGGCATCTCCTCGAAGTTCGAGGCCCAGATCACATGGCCTGCCACCCGCATCCGGCCCCAGACACGCGGCAGCGCCACGCCCTCGCCCGCGCCGGTCACACGCAGCCGCTCGATCCGCCCATGATCCACCGCGCCCGAGCCCAAGCCCAGCACCCGCTGGTCAATCACCCGGCCCAGCGTCGCCCCCACCGCGCGACCGATCACCATGCCCGACAGGCCCAGGACGGCACCACCGGCATTCGCGCCAACCGCCGCACCCACCGCAGATAAAACCAGCGTCGCCATGTCACGGCTCCTTTGTTCAGATCATCTCGAAACGCGCCACGATGCGGCGCGCCCATGGCGCCGCCAGCGGGCTTTCCACCACGCCATGGCGTTCATAGGCGTGAATGAACGCAGCCCCGCTTTCCGGCCCGCGCGACAGGATGCCCAGATGCTTCGCCACCCGCCCCTCGCGCATGCGAAACAGCAGCACCTGCCCCTCGGCCAGCGGGGTATCACGGACTTCGCGCATATGCCGCGCCAGCGCCTGCCACAGCCGCTCCTCGCGCTCGATCTCGGACCAGTCGGGGCCATAGGGGGGCGGGGTTTCCGGCGCGCTGCCATGCCACTCAAACCACAGCCCCCGGATCAACCCCAGACAATCGCACCCCGCCCCCTTGCGCGATGCCTGATGCCGGTAGGGCGTGCCGATCCAGCCGCGCGCCAGTGCGATCAGTGCTTGCCCGCTCACTGTCGACTCCCACCATCGTCGCGGCCATCGCCCTTGGGAACGGCCAACAGCCAGTCATCGCCCGGCACATGCGGAAAGCCACGAAAATTCGCCTGATTGGCAAATTTCAACCGGCAGGTCTCAAACCGCTTGTCGCACCCTGCCTCCAGCCGCAGCCGGTCACCGGCGCGCGGTTCAATGCCCGGCGCGGCCCACAGGACCAGCCGCCGCGCATTGCCCGCCCGCTCCTCACGCCGCACAAAACCGGTCATCCCCTCGGCAGGCCCGTCCAGAACCACCACCCGCCCCTGCGCGAACCACCCAAGTTCGAAATCCTCCAGCGATGGCACATCCAGAACCGCGCCGCCCTCATCCACGGCCAGCAAACCCGCCTCAACCGAGAACCCCGGCAACGCCAGATCGAACCCGCAAGCGCCATCCCCCAGTACCGCCGGACACACCGCACCAAACACCCGCCCGCCACCATGCGAAAGCGCCTCAGACAGCCCGCGCAACTCGGCCCTGAATGCTCCGCCCGCCCGCGTGATCTCGCCCAGTGAACCGCGGAACAGCATCCGGCGGTTCTCGGGCGCGGCCCAGTCCACCTCCCAGATCGTCAGCTGCGCACCGTCATAGCGCCCGGCCAGAATGTCGCCCTCGGTCAGCCCCGCATCACTCAGCGCACCCGCGGCCTCGGTGTTGTCCACCGACAGGCCGGTCGCCTGCACCAGCGCGCGTGCGGTCATCCCGGTGCGAGCATGGAAATCAACGCCGTCAAAGGCCAGATCCCGGTCATGATCGGTAAAGCCCAGCACCACGCCATCTGCGCGTTTCAGCGCCCACGCCCGGGCACGGGTGGTTGTCAGATCGCTCATTGCCGCACCTCGATCACCGGAACCTTGGGTACGTCACCGGCCTGAAAACTGGCGACCGAGACCTGAATGAGGTCGGTGTCAAACCGCACCGGCACATCGAATTCGAACCCGGCGGTCACTTCGGCCGCGACTGCAGGCACATCGGCCAAGGTGATCAGCCCGCTCGCCAGATCAACCGCCCAGGCCAGCCCCTCAGGCTGCTCCGTCCCGCCCACCGCCACGCGCACCGACCCGGCTACTGGCTTGCCGATCACCCGCCGCGTGCCCTGCTCGCCCGAGCGATAGGTTTTGGCCAACGCAAACACCCGCCCCACGCCATCGCCATAGCCCAGCGACTGATCCAGCGCCGACACCGCCCGCGACGCCGGACAGGATTTGTAATCCGCCCAGTCCTTCCAGCGGAAACCATGCAGCATCCCCTGCCGCGCCTCAAAGAACGCGATCAGCGCCTCGACATCATCAAGCGAGCGCAACCCCAGCCCCGCATCATAGCGCCTGCGCGATTGCGACCACGGTGTGTTGCGCTCTTCATGGCCATTGGCCAACGTCACAATCTCGGTGCGCCGTTCCGGCCCACCAAGCGAGCCAAAGCTCAGATTGGCGGGAAATCGTATCTCGTGAAAGGCCATCTTCTCACCCGTTCCTCTGTCCCTGCGCCAGCAGGCGGCTCATCTGTGCGGCAATCTGACTCTGGCTGCGCTGGAACCCGGCGACATCCGGCGTGGTGATGTTGAACACCACATTCACCGCCCGGCCCCCTCCCGCAGTTCGCACGCCCAGGCGGCCATCCGCACCGCGCGCCAGCGGCATGATCGCCTCTGGCCCGGCCTCGCCCATCAACCCGGTACCGCCGCGCATGGGAAAGGCCACCGGGCCGGAGACCACGCCACCCTGCGCAAACGGCATCACTCGCCCCTGCGCGAAACTGGCACCATTCGCGAATGGCAACAGGCCGGACATCGCACCACCGATCATCGAGGCCAGCGCGCCGCCCACTGCGCCCTGCACCGGGCGCATGGCGGTGGCATAAACCGCATCGCTGATCGACTTGCCGATCTGGCGCATCGCATCTGACAGGCGCAGCCCGTCAAACACCACCCCGTCAAACGCCCGGCGCAAACCTGACCCGAGCGAGCGCGACAGCCCGTCAACCTCGCGGCTGGTGAAGATCAGGTTGCGCCCCATTGCGCCCAGCTCAGAGTCGAAGGCCGAGACCATGTCGGTCGTCATGCCCAGCCGCGCTTCCAGCTGTGCCAGCTGCGCGCTCAGATCGTCCAGATTTGCCATCGCTCATCCCCTGTCCCTGTTTCCCCGGACGGTCCGGAAACCGCGCCAGCAGGCTTTCCAGTCGCGCCCGGGTGAATGCCGGCGCGGTATTCTCGCGCCCCAGCATGATCATCAGCTCAACCGGGGTCAGCGCCCAGAACTGCGCGGGCGTCAGCCGCAGCCCGTGCAACCCGGCCCGCATCAGCCCCGGCCAGTCCAGACCGCGCCCTTCTGACCCCGGCGCCCGTTTCATGCAACGCCCGCCGGCACGGCGAATGCCCGCGCGAGAAGCTGCGCCGCAGCCCGCGCCGCAGCCACCGTCCCGCCCTCAATCTCGGCGGTCAGCAGCGCGTCGGCTCCGCCCTGCCAGCCGCCCCCCCGCAGCCCGGCCAAAATCAGCGCCAGCACGTCGCGGGTCGAAAAACGCCCGGCCTCGAACCGCTCCACCAGCGCCACAAGGCTGTCTGCCCCCAGCGCAGTTTCCAGCTCCGCCAACGCGCCCAGCGTCAGTTTCAGCGCGTGGCGCTCGCCATCAATCACCAGCGCCACCTCGCCCGCATAGGGGTTGGCCATCATTCGCCTGCCTCGGGGTCGGTCAGCTCCAGGTCAGGATCAAGCTCACCCGGCTGATCGCCGCCATCGCCCTCATAATCCTCAGGTTCCTCACCCGGCTCAGCCATCGCCATGAACATCAAGGCCCCCGCCGATGCCAGCGACAGCTCATACGTTGCCTCGCCGTTATGCGAGCCCGAATATTCGACCGAGGTAATCTGAAACGGTCCCTCAACGGTGCCGAAATGCGGGATGATCACCTGAAACTGCGGCACCTCACCATTGAAGAACACCGCCCGCGCCCGCTCATCCGTCGCCGCATCGCGAAACACGCCCGAGCCCGAAATCGCTGCCGACTTCACCCCCGCGCCAGCCAGCAACTCCCGCCAGCCGCCCTGACTGCTCAGGCTCGTCACATCCACCGTTTCCGCGTTGAAACTGATCCGCGTGGCGCGCAGCCCCGCAATGGTTTCAAACTGACCATCGCCGGTCATGTCCATCTTGATCAGAAGATCCTTGCCGCTCTGCACAGCCATGCTGCCACTCCTGTTGTTTGAAATCCTGGCCCGTCCGGGCCTAGCCCTCAATACGGGCGCGAAACCGCAGGTCGATCCGGCGCACCGCGCCCCCCTCGACCCGCCGTGCCTGCGCCTGATGAAACCACAGATCCACCAGCCGCCCCTCGGACAGCACCAGATCGGCACCGGGCAGTATGAGCCCGATCCGCCCGGCAATTTCCTTGGCAAGCTGAAAGCCCGGCGCATCGCTGAGGATCGAGACCATAAACCGATGCTCCGCCCCCGGCCCTGACACATCCGAGCGGTCGATCACGTCTTCAGCGCCCAGCACCACATAGCTGCCCGAAGGGGTGCCGGGCGCGGGCGCGTCATGGATGCCACCATCGACAAGCGCCACCAGCGGCGCATCGGCCACAAGATGCTGGTAAACCGCCGCCTGCAACGCGGCACCGCTCATATAGCTCATGCCGGAACCTCCTCGCGTGCGTGGCAGATCAGAAAGCCCCCCGCCGCATCGGCTTCGCTGACAGTCAGAATGCGGAATACCCGCGCACCCTCGCGCAGGCGCTGATCAGGCCGCGGGCGCTGCGGGCTGCCCTGGGGGGCGGCACGCAAAAAGATGCGAAACAGCATGGTGCCCTCGGGCGCAATCTCGCCGCGCCGCTCACGCCCGGCACCGGGGCGCAGCTCAGCCCACAAGGTGCCCAGTGCCTGCCAGTCCAGCGTATGACCGCCCGCGCCGTCGGGCTGCACAACGGCCTCCTCCAGCACCATCGGCCGGTTCAGTTGATAGCGGCTCATGCCCGGTATCCCCCGGCCGTGACCCGCAGCGCGCACCAGCGCGCGGTCAGCGCCGCCACCGAGACCGGCAGTTCTTCACCCGCCCCGGTGCGCCCCTCATAGTAATGCGCGGCCAGCAGGAACACCGCCTGCGCCAGATCATCCGGCACCGCATCCCAGTTCGCGCCAAAGCCCGCGGTGAAATCGATCTCAACCTGCCCGTCCAGCGGGATGGCGGGCAGAACCGCGCCGGTCGCGGCAATGCGCGGGCGGTGCCGATCCACCACCAGCCGCCAGCGCCCCGGCGCCACCGCGCCCGTGCGCCCGTGCGCGACCGCATCGCCATGCCTTCCACCGCGCTCACGGGTGCCACCGGCAGCGCCTGTGTATCCGGCCAGCGCCAGCCCGCCAGAACCAGACGAAAACCGCGCGCCAGTAGTGCCTTTCCAGTCCGCCCCTCGATCACCGCGATCGCGGCGCGCAGATAGGCCGCCAACGCGCCATCGCTGCTGGCCTCATCCGCAAAACCGGTGCCCAACCGCAAATGGGCGCGAAAGCCCGCGATCGGCAGCGCGGCATCCGGCACCCCGGTGGTTTCGGTCACATCCATACACATTCCTCCTCAACCGCCGCAAACCGGCGCAGGCGCCCCCCGTATCGCTCGCAAGGAGCAAGGAGCAGCCGGACGAGACGGGGCGGGGCATGCCCCACACGCCTGCGCCGCCCTCGGGCCGATGCCACCCGGGCACCGGCCCGATCCCTCAGCTCGCCGCGAACTTCAGAAGCTTGATCGCCTTGAAATCGGTGACATCGCCGCCCACGCGCTTGGTGGCGTAGAAAAGGACATTCGGCTTGGCGCTGAACGGATCGCGCAGCACGCGCAGATCGGGGCGTTCGGCGACGGTGTAACCGGCGCGGAAATCACCGAAGGCGATGGCATAGGCATCAGCGGCGATGTCGGGCATGTCCTCTGCGATCAGCACCGGGTAGCCCATCAGCCGCGCAGGCTCGCCCGCCGCCAGACCATCCGACCAAAGGAAACGGCCATCGATGTCCTTCATCTTACGCACGGCCCCTGCGGTTTTCGAGTTCATCACGAAAACCGCATTCGCGCGGTAGCCCGCCTCCAGTGCATAGACCAGATCGACAATCGCATCAGCCGGATGTGTCGTTGCAAAATCGCCCGCCCCGCCGGTGGCGATATAGCCCAGTTCGCCCCAGGTTGCGTCGGCATCCGGTTCGATGTCGTGGTCCAGAAAACCGCGCGGCTTGTCGTCGCCATCGCCAGCGATGAAGGCCGAGGCCTCGGCGCGGGCGAATTTCTGCGCGATCCGCTCGGCCAGCCAACCTTCGACATCAAAGGCGCTGTCTTCCAGCAGACGCTGGCTGGCCTTCGGCATGGCCGACAGCTCATGCAGCTTGATCGAGATCCGGTCGATCACCGGCGCCAGCGTGCCTGTGGTCTCGGTGCTCTCATCCGCCCAGCCCGAGCCTATCTCGCCGTGATCCACCAGCACGTCAAAGCTGCTGGCCTCAACCTGCACAACGCTGGCAATCGCCCGGATCGAGGCCGCGGAATGCAGCACACCACGAATGCGCTCGCTGGTCTGCGGATCGACCAGATAACCGCCTTCCGAATTGACAGCGGTGTTCAGGCCCTTGCCCTCCAGCACCAGCCCGCGCAGGGCGTCATCGTCGCCCGTGCGCAGATAGGCATCAAAGGCTTTCAGGTGCAGCCCTTCGGTGGCCTCGCCGGTCGACAGCGTGGGACGGGTGGTCTTGGTTGAAAATTTGCGGTCCAGCATGGTAAGACGTTCATCCTGTTGCTTCAGATTACTTGTAACATCGGCGCGAAAGTTCTTGATCTCACTCACAAAGCCTTCAATCGCTACCTTCAGGTGCCGCGCCTCGCCAACCGGCTCCTGCGCCACCCCCATCTCCTGGCCGCAGCCGGGAAGCTCCTTTGTCATCGCTCCATCCTCACATAGTTGCACGCGTCGCGCGGCGCGCCCTCCCGGCAAGCCGCTTCCCGCCGCGCCATCATTGACGGCACGTGGTTTATATTGATTTACAGAGAGTTATGCGGCGAAGTTCAGCCCCTTAGTGCGGTCCGTGCGGCCTCAAGCCCCTGCGCCAGCTCGGCCATCAGACCCGGTGCAGCGCTTTTCGCCGCCACCCGCGCGGCGGGCAGCATGGGAAACGTCACCAGCGAAACTTCCCACAACTCCAGCTCCAACAGCCTGCGCCCGCCCCCAGCCAGCTTCTCTGCCCGAAGGGTGCGATAGCCGATCGACAGACCATCCACCGCACCCGCCGCCATCAGCGCGGCCGCCTCACGGCCCCTGGCAACCTCGGTCAGCAACCGGCCCTTGACGAACAGCCCGTGACCATCCTCGCGCACCTCATCCCACAAGCCGATGGGCTGCGCGGGGTCATGCTGCCACAGCATCCGCACCCGCCCGCCACTGGCAGCCAACCGTGCCAACGCGGCCTTGTAGGCGCCCGGCATGACGATATCGCCCCCTTGATCACGCAACTCGAAGACCGAGGCATAGCCCGACACAACCGCCCCCTCGCTGACCACAACCCCGGGCCGATAGTCTTTGGTTTCCAAACCCGTCATCCCCTCAGCCCCCGTTCTGCGCCGCAACCAGCGCCAGCGCGCCATGCGCCAATACCCCGGCTGCGATCCCGTAAACCGCCAGCCACAAACGCTTTTCCAGCCGCTCCAACGTCGCCTCGATCTTGCCCAGACGGTACTCAAGGCCTGCGCGCCGTTCCTGATCCAGCCGCTCCTGCGCCTCGATCCGCGCTTGCGCCAGATCGAAACTGTCATAGAGAAAGCGCGAGCCGCCAACCGCGCGCCGCGCCGTGCTCATTCCTCCTCCGTCAACCGCGGCAGGCCCAGCAGCACGCGCTTCTCGGTGTCGGTCAGAAATCCGGCCTCGGCGACCCGGCGCCATTGCTGGTCCCGCTCTGCGGCCAACGCAGGCACCTGATCCAGATCCGGCTTCAGATCCAGCGCCTCACCAGCATGCCCGGCCAGCCAATGCCCCAGCGCCGCTGTAACCTTGGCCGCCAGCGGCAACACGGTCAGCCGGTAGAAGGCGCGGTTGGCCTCCTGATAGTTGGCATAGGTCGCGTCACCCGGAATACCCAGCAACATCGGCGGCACACCAAAGGCTATAGCGATCTCGCGCGCGGCGGCTTCCTTGGTCTTGTGAAACTCCATGTCCGACGGCGAAAAACCCATCGGCTTCCAGTCCAGCCCGCCCTCCAGCAGCATCGGTCGCCCGGCATTGCGCGCACCTTGATGATGGTTCTCCATCTCGGCCTGCAACCGCTCGAACTGGTCAGTGGTCAACCGCGACTGCCCATCCGCCCCCCGGAACACAATCGCCCCCGAGGGACGCGCGGCATTGTCCAGAAGCGCCTTTGACCATCGACTGGCAGCACCATGCACATCGATGGCGGTGGCAGCAGCCTCCAGCGGTGACAGGCCGTAATGGTCATCCGCCGGATGATAGGCGCGGATATGGCAAATCGGCGTGGCCTGGGCCTCATTGCCCATGCTGAACCGATGTTTGCGCCCGCCTACCGCATAATCATAGGCCGCAGGCCAGCCATCGGCACCTGGCACCACGCTGATCCGGTCCGCGCGCAGCACATGCAACTCCACCGGCATTGACGCGCTGTCCGGGGCCGCCACCGCCTCAATGTAGGCATTGCCTGACAACAACAGCTGGGCATAAACCGCTTCCAGAAACTCGGCCTTGCCCTGCACCGGGTTTGGCCGTCGGATCAGCCCCAGCACCGGGTGCTGTTCGAACCGGCGCTCGCTATCCTGCAAAACCAGCGGAAGGGCGGCTGCTGCTTCTGATATCAACCGCACCACGCGAAACCCCACCGGGTTGCCCAAGAACCCGGCCCGGGTCAGTGAGACTGGGTTGCGCGCGGTCCAGCTCACCCGGTTTACCGCCTGAACGGCCACCCCCCGGCCTGTGACCGGCCCGGCCATCAACGGACCGACTGCCGAGGCCTTCTCTTCGACAGCACCAACGGTTTTGCGTAGAAAATCAAACATCTGCATCGCCTCCTTAACACGGTCCCCGGCTATTGTTGCGGGCTCCCGGCGCTTGAGAGGGGTTATCCGGTACAATGATTGACATCCCGCCAGCCCGCCGTGCGCTGCCCCCAGCCCGCGCGCAACACCACGCTACAACGCCCGAATGCCGGGGCGACGCCAGCGCGCGGCGGGTTCAATCATCGTCTCATGCAACGCCCAGACCAGTGCATCCACCCGGTCAGGGCTGCCCATTCCGCGATAACCCTGCGCGGTCATCTGGGCCATCTGCTCTTCCAGCGCGCCCAGTCCCGGCAGATGCGTCACTCGCCCCTGCTCGTAAAGCGCTGCCACCGGCTCGGCGCGCGCCACCTTGCCGCGTGATGCCCGCACCGCCTTGACCGGCACCAATGGATCGACCTGACGCAGAACACTCGCCACCAGATCGCCGCCCTGATTGACCTCGGCCACCAGTTGCTCGGCCCCGTGCCGTGCCATGGCATCCAGCGCGGCGCGGGCCCAGTCTGTCGGGCTTGGCGCGCGGATCGAGGCATCTTCCAGCACGCAGGCCCGCCAGTCCTGAACCGGGCCCTCGGTCATCGCGCCCACCACCACAATTCCGCACAGGTCTGACCCGGCATGGCCAGTCACCGCAGGGTCCACCGCCACCACCACGCGACTGAAAGCTGGCGGCCTGTCCACCCGTGCCGCCTCGATCAGCGCCGCAGGGAAGAGCGTGCCCTCAGCATCTTCCAGCAACACCCCCTCCAGCTCCTGGCGGCCCAGCCGTGTGCCGCCGTAGCGCGCTTCGATCTCTTCCAGAAACGACGCCGCCAGCCACGCCCGGTTGGCGCGCGTCGGTGCCTGGGTGACCACCGTCGAAGGTCGGGCCAGGATCGCCTTCAGCGTGGCCTGCGCGCGCGGCGTTGTGGTGACCAGTTGCTGCGGATGATCCCCCAGCCTGAGTGCGAATTGCAGCATATCCCAGACTTCGTCTGCCTTCTTCCACTTGCCCAGTTCATCCGCCCAGGCCAGATCGAACTGCGGACCGCGCAGCGCCTCAGGCTCATGGGCTGAAATGGCATGGGCCACCGCACCATTGGGCCAGACCAGCCGCCGCCGTGTGGCCTCCCATTTCGGGCGGCGGTCGGGCGGCGCGCAGGCCATGATCCCGCTGTCACCAAATATCATCACCTCGCGCACCTGATCATAGGTTTCGCCCAGCAGTGCCACCCGCTGCGCCCGGCCCGGCTCGCGCAGGCCATCGCCCTCGACCATGGCGCGCACCCATTCGGCACCGGCGCGGGTCTTGCCCGCGCCGCGCCCGCCCATGCAGACCCATGTTTTCCATTTTTTTCCGCTACTTTCAGGCGGAAGTTGATGCGGCATCGCCCAGAATTCAAAGAGCCACGGCAACGCCAGAAGCGTGTCGTCACTCAAGCTTTCCAGAAATGCCTCCCGGATCTGCGCTGGCGCGCAGGCGATCCATTCGGCGTCTGATTTCGGCCCTGGCAGCCCCGAGGTCAAACGCTCCGGCACCGCTGGCGCCTGCCGTATCAATCCGCTGTAATTTAGCCCGTTCACTGAACACCGCCTCCAATGCCTTGCGCAACGAGGCCACCGTCCCGCCCAGCTCTTTTGCTGCACCAAACTTGCCTGCCTCGATCTCTGTGATCACTGTCCGCAACACCCGGGACGTTTCGCCCAGATGCCATTGCGCCACCGAAACGATGTCCGGTGACTCTGCCTCCCCCTGACGGGGATTGTCTTTTGTCATGTAGTCAGCCTGCTGCCCTGCCGCTCCGCACGAGCAAAAAGGAAAAGCGGCACCGGGTTGCCCCGTGCCGCTTGCCCAATTCTTCCAGCATGCCGGAAGTGATACACCAGAGCGTGCGCAAAGTCAATTCGCTCGCCTTAAGGATGTGTCGGGAAAAATCCTAAAATTGCACAGGCAAGATCAAGATCGACGCGCAGCTCATTGACTTTGCTGCGCTTCTATCTGTCGCCACCGCGCAACGTTGCGGTTATGATCGGCAAGATTGGTGGCAAAGGCGTGCCCGCCCGTGCCATCGGCCACAAAATACAGATACGGCGTGTCGTCCGGGTTCAGCGCAGCCTCGATGCTCGCCCGCCCCGGATTGGCAATCGGCGTAGGCGGCAGGCCATCGATGCGATAGGTGTTGTAAGGCGTCGTCGCATCCAGCTCCGAGCGCCGCAAACCCCGCCCCAGCGTGCCTTGCCCCATGGTGATCCCGTAAATCACCGTCGGATCGGTCTGCAGCCGCATCGGCACACGCAACCGGTTGACGAAAACGCTCGCCACCTGCCGCCGCTCGTCAGCCACACCGGTTTCCTTTTCCACGATCGAGGCCAGAATCATCGCCTCTTCCGGGGTTTCAATCGGCAGCCCTTCGGCGCGGTTGTCCCAGGCCGCGGCCAGAATGGCCGCTTGGCGCTGCTCCATCTCTGACACCAACCCCGCCCGCTGCGCACCGCGACGCACCTCATAGCTTTCCGTGGCCAGCGCACCCTCGGCAGGTTGGTCAGGCAAATCACCGTCCAGAAACTCGGCGCGGTTCAGTGCGTTCCATACCTGCCAGCTTGTCACCCCCTCGGCCACGGTAATCCGGAACCGGGTGTCGGCCTCTGCGGCGATGCGGGTATATTCCTCAGGGAAGTCTTCGGTGTCGATGGGCAGCGAGACAACTTCGGTAAACCGGTTTGTCGCCGGGTCCAGCTCACGCACCAGATAATCGGCGCGCGTCACGCCGATGCGCAACTGCACCTCGGTTCCGCAGGTCGAGGCGCCGCCGCGTGTGACGATATCCAGTATCTCGTCCATAGACGCCCCCGGCCCCACCAGATACGAGCCGAACCGCAACTGGCCGTCACGCTCGGTGTATTGCGCGCCCATCCGGAACACCATGCCGCTGGTCACCGCGCCTTGTTCTTCCAGTGAACGCGTGACCACCCGCAAGGTTGACCCCGGGTCCACCCGCAGGCAGATCGCCTGTTCCAGCGGGCCTTCGGCAAAGAATGAGCGCTGCCCCATCGCCATGACCCCGGCCAGAACCACCAGGCCGACGATCAAGAGCGTCATCGCATTGGCGGCGACATGTCGAAACATCAGTCGCGCACCTTGCCGATGATCAGGCTGGCATTGGTGCCGCCAAAGCCAAATGAATTCGACAACGCCACATCGATCTTCCGGTGGCGCGCGGTGTTGGGCGCCAGATCAAGCCGGGGCGTGACGGCAGGGTTATCTAGATTGATTGTCGGTGGCGCTACCTGATCGCGAATCGCCAGCACACAGAAGATCGCCTCCACCGCGCCCGCTGCCCCCAGCAGGTGGCCGATGGCGGATTTGGTCGAGGACATGGTGGCCGTGTCGGCGGCATCGCCCAACAGCCGCTCCACCGCGCCCAGCTCAATCGTGTCAGCCATGGTCGAGGTGCCGTGAGCGTTGATGTAGTCCACCTGATCCGGCGTGATCCCTGCCCGCTTCAGCGCGGCCGCCATCGAACGGTAGGCCCCGTCGCCATCCTCCGACGGCGCGGTGATGTGATAGGCGTCGCCTGACATCCCGTAGCCCAGCACCTCGGCGTAGATCTTCGCCCCGCGCGCGCGCGCGTGCTCATATTCCTCCAGCACCACGACGCCTGCGCCCTCGCCCATCACAAACCCGTCGCGATCAGTGTCATACGGGCGGCTGGCCTTGGCAGGGTCATCGGCGCGTTTCGTTGACAGCGCCTTGCAGGCGTTGAACCCGGCGATGCCAATCTCCGAAATCGGGCTTTCCGCCCCACCCGCGACCATCACATCCGCATCGCCAAAGGCAATCAGCCGCGCGGCATCGCCGATTGCATGTGCGCCGGTCGAACAGGCTGTCACCACCGCGTGGTTCGGCCCTTTGAACCCGTAGCGGATGCTCACCTGGCCGGAAATCAGGTTGATCAGCGCGCCGGGGATGAAGAACGGCGACACCCGCTTGGGCCCGCGTTCCTTGATCAGCACCGCCGTTTCGGCAATCGTCGACAGCCCGCCGATGCCCGAACCGATCATCACGCCGGTGCGATAGCGGTCCTCTTCGTCTTGCGGCATCCAGCCTGAATCCTCGACCGCCTGCTGCGCGGCGGCCATACCATATAGGATGAAATCATCGACCTTGCGTTGTTCCTTCGGCTCCATCCACTGGTCAGGGTTGAAGGTGCCGTCACTGCCATCGCCCGTCGGGACTTCGCAGGCATAGATTGTTACCAGATTCGAGGCGTCGAATCGGGTGATCGGCCCCGCTCCTGACTGCCCAGCGACCAGCCGCGACCATGTCGCCTCGACCCCGCAGGCCAAAGGCGTGACCATCCCCAGTCCCGTCACCACAACTCGGCGCATCATGTTCCCTCCGAAGATCGCGTTTCCTGCCTGATACACAAGCCAGCGCGGCTGGGAAAGCCCGGTTGCATTCCCATGCGCGGGCGCGCGCCGTGCTCAGCCCATGATGATGATCTGAACATCCGCCACATTGGTGCCGGTACCCCCGCTCACCAGCAGATCACCCGCAAGGCTCAGCGCCCGGTTCGAATCGTTGTTGTTCAGTAGCGCTGCCCAGTCGCCACCCGCCGCCGCAATGCGCGCCAACGTGCCGCCATCGACCAGGCCACCCGCCGCCTCGGTCGGCCCGTCGCGTCCATCGGTGCCGCCGGACAGGAACACCCAGGGGCGGCTTACACCGTCCATCCCGGCGGCCACCCGCAAGGCCAGCTCCTGATTGCGCCCGCCCGCACCGTCACCGCGCAACACTACCGTGGTTTCGCCGCCACAAAAGGCCAGCACCCGCCCCGGCCCGGCCCCGCGCATCCGCGCCACCAGCATGTCAGAGGCCTTGGCCACATCGCCCACCAGCGCCTCTTCCCAAACCACCCCGCGTGCGGCCCGCACCATCGCCGCCACCGACATCGCGTTCGAGCCGATCAGGCGGTTCTCCGCCACGGGCAGCGCCAACCCCTGCTCCGGGCGCGACAGCGCCGCGCGCACCGCCTCCGGCATCCGGGACCACACTCCGCGCGCCTCCAGCATCGCGCGCACCTCGGCACGCCGGGCGATCGGCGCCACTGTCGGGCCTGAGGCAATGACCCGCAGATCATCGCCGATTACATCCGACAGAATCAGCGCCACCACCCGCGCCGGAGCCGCCGCCCGCAGAAAACCGCCGCCCTTGAGCCGTGACAGATGCTGGCGAACGCTGTTCATCTCAGTGATATCCAGCCCCGCGCCCAGCATGACCCGGCTGGCCTCGGCCTTGTCCTCCAACGTCACGCCATCCACCGGCGCGGGCAACAGGGCTGAGCCCCCGCCCGATATCAGCGCCAGCACCACATCCCCCGCGCCCGCCCCGGCCAGCATTGCCTCGACCGCTGCGCCCGCGCGCAACCCGCCCGCATCCGGCACCGGATGTCCGGCCACATAGACCTCTGCACCGGCCAGCGGCTTGGCGTTCTCGGCATTCGTCACCACCAGCGCCCCGGCCACCCGTGCGCCCAGACCCTCCAGCGCCGCCCCCGCCATTGCTCGTGCAGCCTTGCCCACGGCAATCAGCCAGATCCGCCCTTCATCCAACGGAACTTCAGCCAGCGCACGCTGTACCGCCGCTGCCGGATCAGCCGCCGCCACCGCTACATCGAACAGCGCCCGCGCCTCGTCCCGCATGGAATCAATCATGAAAGCCCCCGCCCGCTTCAGGCGTCAATCTCTGGCACAATTCCCCGGCCACTGCTAGAACGCCGGTAAGAAGCGCCGCACCGGCCCCCTCATCTTGCCGGAAATACGCGCCGGGGGTGAATGGCCGCAGGCCAGAGGGGGGCTGGCAAGCCCCCCTGCCCAGCCAGACGCCGGGCAAGGGAACGGCGCAACCGACGGATTTCCGCAGCCATCGGCGGCGACAGCAAGAAGGATAGAAAACCATGTTCGATCTGACCGGCAAATGCGCCCTGATTACCGGCGCGTCAGGCGGAATTGGCGCGGCAATCGCGCGCACGCTGCATGGCGCGGGGGCCACTGTGGGGCTTTCGGGCACGCGCGAAGATCCGCTGCGCGAACTTGCCACGGAACTGGGCGAACGCGCCCATGTCCTGCCCTGCAACCTCTCGGACCCTCAGGCGGTAGAAGCCCTGCCAAAGGCTGCGATCAACGCCATGGGGGCGCTGGACATTCTGGTGAATAACGCCGGTATCACCCGCGACAACCTGTTCATGCGAATGTCTGACGACGAATGGCAGTCGGTGCTCGATGTCAACCTGACCGCTACCATGCGGCTGTGCCGGGGCGTCATGCGGCCGATGATGAAGGCCCGCTGGGGGCGGATCGTGAATATTTCCTCGATCGTCGGCACCACAGGCAATCCGGGGCAGACAAATTACGCCGCGTCAAAGGCCGGGGTGATCGGCCTCACCAAGTCGCTCGCCGCCGAAGTGGCCTCGCGCGGGATTACGGCCAATGCGGTGGCCCCCGGCTTCATTGCCACCGCCATGACCGACAAGCTGAGCGATGAGCAGAAGGCCCGCATCAACACGCAAATTCCCGCCCAACGCATGGGCACGCCAGAAGAAATTGCAGCGGCGGTGCTGTATCTGGCCTCGCCGGAAGCTGCCTATGTCACAGGATCGACCTTGCATGTGAACGGCGGAATGGCCATGATCTGAGCGGGGACGGGAACTGCGAAAGCGTTTGCCAAGGCGCGTGACTGTGCTATAGGCGGCGCTGATTGAGGCGGGACCTGCCCGCGCTTGTCAGGCCTTGCGCCACGGCGGCGAACGGCCTTCATTGCTTGCAAAAGCGACCAGGATCACCAGGGCGGGTACCGCCGAAGATAAACGAGGGAAGACCATGAGCGACATCGCAGATCGCGTTAAGAAAATTGTCGTCGAACATCTCGGCGTCGAAGAGGACAAGATCACCGAGAACGCCTCGTTCATCGACGATCTGGGCGCCGACAGCCTGGACACCGTGGAACTGGTCATGGCGTTCGAAGAAGAGTTCGGCATCGAAATCCCCGATGACGCAGCCGAGAACATCCAGACCTTCGGCGATGCGGTCAAGTTCATCACCGAAGCCGCCTGATTGACCTCCGGCACCGCGCCGCACCGCCCCTGTGGGCGCATGCGGCGCGGCGCTTGGCGCTTTTCGGGCGGCGCTCAGGTGCCGCCCCAAGCCGCCTCAGACGCGCTTCGCCGGACCGGAGGGCCTTTGCCACACCGCATCCCGCAGCGCCGATGACCCCGATATGACCACCCCTCCCCCGAAACCTCCTCACCGCCCGACCGCGCCTGACAGTCTGGCCGTGCCGCCGCCTGCCCGGTCGCCCCGGTTCAAGGACCGCGCGACAATGGCCGGTGTGCGGTTACTGTTGGCGTTGCCCTATCTCTGGCGTTTGCGTCTGGCCGGTTGGACCGGTCGCAATGTGATTGCGCGAACCTCCCGCATCCAGCCCAAAATCCGCGCGGCGGTGACGCATCTCTTTCCGGATCTGCCTGAGCCCGAGGTGGCGCAGATCTGCGCGCGCGTGCCCGAAAACATGGCCCGCACCGCCGTCGAGATCATCTCGGGCGCAGATTTCTATCACCATACCGCCGCCTCGCCGGTCTCTGGCCCCGGCTGGGACGCATTGCAAGAGGCCCGGCAAGCAGGCCGCCCGGCAATTCTGCTGACCGCGCATTTCGGCAACGCGGCGGCGGTGGGTGCGGCGCTCAAATCGCGCGGCTTTCAGATCGGCACCTTTTTCAAGCCAATGCCTGACCCGGCAACCAACCGCTTTTACACCGCCGCCGTCGAGGCCGTGACCAGCCCGCTCTTTCCCACCGGGCGCGAAGGGGTTGCCGGCATGATCCGCCACCTGCGCCGTGGCGGCATGCTGTCGATCAGCTTTGATCTGGACCGCCCGCACGGGGTGATGCTGGAGTTTCTGGGCAAACCCGCACGCACCGTGCTGTCGATGGCTGAAATGGCACTGAAATATGAGGCGCTGCTGGTACCGGTCTATGGTATCCGCCGTCCCAGCGGGGTTGATTTCGATGTGTTCATCGATGCGCCCATTGCCCATAGCGACCCACACACGATGACCCAGGCCATCAATGACAGTCTGGGGCAGATGGTGACGCACCACAAGGATCAGTGGCTCTGGTGGCACCACCGCTGGAAAAAGGGCCACCCCAAAGATGCCGACGCACCGGAAGGCTGAAGGCATGACAGCGCCCGCAACCAGACGTCGACGGCTGAAGCACTGGCTGGAACTCTTCGCGTTCCGGCTTTTTGTCAGGCCGGTACTGTGGTTGCCTTATGCCACCCGCATCCGGTTCTTCGGCGCACTGGCGCAATACGCTCTCGCGCCAGTGTCCGGGGTCAGGAAACGCATCCGCGCCAATCTGGCCCATGTCTTTCCTGACCTGCCCAAGCCAGAAGTCGAGCGCCTGTGCGGTGCAGTGGTCAACAATGCCGCCCGCGCCTTTATCGAGATGCTGTCAGGCGCAGAATTCGCCCGCCATATTGCCGGAACCCCGATGGAGGGGCCGGGCGTGGCCGCGCTGGATGCGGCGCATGAACAGGGCCGCCCGGTGGTGCTGGTCACCGGGCATCTGGGAAATTATGATGTGGCGCGCGCGGTGATGAGCGCGCGCGGCTACCGCGTGGCCGGGCTTTATGCGCCAATGACCAACCCGCTGGTCAACCGCCATTATGTCGCGGCGATCGAAAGCATCGCGAAACCGCTGTTCCCGCGCGGGCGCGAAGGGATGGCGGGTATGCTGCGCTTTCTGCGTTCAGGCGGCATGCTGGGCGTGGTCATTGATCAGTACATGAAACACGGCGAACCGCTGGATTTTCTGGGCAAGCCTGCCCCCACCGCGCTGTCGGCTGCTGAAATGGCGCTGAAGTATCAAGCGCTTCTGGTGCCCGGCTATGTGATCCGCCAGCCTGACGGGCTGAGCTTTCGCATCCATATGGAAGATCCGGTGCCGCATTCAGACCCGGTGACCATGACCCAGGCACTCAATGACAGCCTGTCAGAGAAGGTGCGCCAGCATATGGATCAGTGGTTCTGGCTGCACCGGCGCTGGATCAGGCACTGAAGCCCCTGACCAGCCCTTGCAGATTCAGCACCTGCAGGCTCAGCGCAGCCGGGCAGCCGCCACGATCTCGCCCTGACCCGGCTCTTGCAAGATCACTACTGCCGGATCTTCGCCCTCGATCTCGACGGACAGGTGAAGCGGCGCGCGCATGTCCCATGTGCCGATCGCTTCCCAACTGGTGACGATGTTGTAATACTGCGCCTGACGCCCGGCATTCTCGCCCGCCTCAATCTCGACATGCGCCGAAGGCAGGTAGCGCACCAGTTGCAGGCTGAGGGGCTGCAATGTTGCCAGCTGCCCGGTTTCGGCATCAGCCGCCAGCGCACCCAGCATCGCCGGAGCTGCAGGCCCTATCCCGCGTGAGGACAAAAGGAGCGGCGCGTCAACGTTGGTGCGGGTGCTGGCGCTGATTTCCAGCACATCGCCGCCATTGCGCTCCAACGCCAGATTAATGTGCGCAGCGCGCATGCGCTGCGCGGCGATCAGGTCCATGACCTGCATCACGCGAAAGCCCTCGACAATCTCCAGCCCGTTGATCACCACTTGCGGCGTGTAGATCGTGGAATGGCCGTGGCGGCGGGCGTAGCGCTTCTGGCGTTCCGCGTGATCAGGCAGGGCAAAGACATCAGTCCAGCCGATATAGTCCCAGTAATCGACATGCAGCGCCAGCGCGATCACGTCTTCGCGCATCGCCAGATCCGCCATCATCGCATCGGCGGGCGGACAGGATGCGCAGCCCTGGGACGTGTAAAGTTCCAGCACAACCTGGCTGTTGAAACTTTCATCCGGCATCGACAATTGTGCCCGCGCCACCCCCGGCACCATGGCGGCGGCCAGCGTGACCAGCACGGTCGCACGCGCCATCGCAGACCGCATTCGGTGCCAGATCTGTCGCAGCGGGGGCGCTGTCGCGCTCGGGTCCATTGTCGCCTCTCTTGTCGTCGTGCCTTTAATGACAGGCAAATGAACCCGCTGGCAAGCCATCGCAAGGGTCAAAACCACCGCCTACACCGGCTTGTGACCCCAGCGCACCGCAGCGAGAGCACTGCCCTTCGATGAATTGTGCACAATAGTATACAAAAACGTCACGCCCCCCTTGATCGACAGAGGCAGATAAGGCATGAGCAGGACCAGCGAGAACCCTGTTTGCCAGAAGGGAGCCACAGCCCATGCCCATCAATGTCGGACAAGACAGCGCCAAGGCGCGCAAGACCCTCACCGTTGGCGGTCAATCCGTCGATTATTACTCCATCCCGGCCGCGCAGGCCGCAGGTCTGGGGGATTTCACCCAACTGCCCGCCGCGCTCAAGGTCGTGCTGGAAAACATGCTCCGGTTCGAAGACGGTCTGACCGTCACCACCGATGACATCCGCGCCTTCGGCGACTGGGCAGGTCAGGGCGGCACGTCCAGCCGCGAGATCGCCTATCGCCCGGCCCGCGTCCTGATGCAGGATTTCACCGGCGTTCCGGCGGTGGTCGACCTTGCCGCCATGCGCGACGGAATCAAGGCACTGGGCGGCGACGCGCAGAAGATCAACCCGCTGAACCCGGTTGATCTGGTCATCGACCATTCGGTGATGATCGACCAGTTCGGCAACCCGCGCGCGTTCCAGTTCAACGTTGACCGCGAATACGAGCGCAACATGGAGCGCTACACCTTCCTGAAATGGGGGCAGAAGGCGTTCAACAACTTCCGCGTGGTGCCGCCGGGCACCGGCATCTGCCATCAGGTGAACCTGGAATATCTGGCGCAAACCGTCTGGACCGATACCGACCAGTCCGGCAAGACCGTCGCCTACCCTGATACGCTTGTCGGCACCGACAGCCATACCACCATGGTCAATGGCCTCTCGGTGCTGGGCTGGGGCGTCGGCGGGATCGAGGCTGAAGCGGCGATGCTGGGCCAGCCCATCTCCATGCTTATCCCCGAAGTGGTGGGCTTTCAGGTCACCGGCGCGCTGCGCGAAGGGGTGACGGCCACTGACCTCGTGCTCAAGGTCGTGCAGATGCTGCGCGCCCATGGCGTCGTGGGCAAATTCGTCGAGTTCTACGGCGACGGGCTTGACCACATGCCGCTGGCTGACCGCGCCACCATCGCCAACATGGCCCCCGAATACGGCGCCACCTGCGGCTTCTTCCCCATCGATGGCGAAACGCTGCGCTACCTGCGTCAGACCGGCCGTGATGAAGACCGTATCGCGCTGGTTGAGGCCTATGCCAAGGAAAACGGCTTCTGGCGCGATGCCAGCTATGCGCCGGTCTATACCTCGACCCTGCAACTGGACCTCGACGAAGTGGTGCCCTCGATCTCCGGCCCCAAACGCCCGCAGGACCATGTCGCGCTCGATGTCGCCGCCACCACCTTTGGCGAGTTCATCCGCGGGTTGCGCAAGATCCCGTCGGCCCCGGCCTCGGAAAAATCGGATATGGTGGAAGAAGGCGGCCCCCCCGCCCCGGCCCACCTGCCGGGCGATCTGCATGGCTTCGCCTCGGCTTCTGTGGATGGCGAGGACTACAAACTGCACGACGGCTCGGTGGTGATCGCTTCGATCACATCCTGCACCAACACCTCCAACCCCTATGTGATGATCGGCGCGGGGCTGGTGGCCCGCAAGGCCCGCGCTTTGGGGCTGACGCGCAAACCATGGGTGAAAACCTCGCTCGCACCGGGCAGTCAGGTGGTGTCGGAATATCTTGAAGCCGCCAACCTGCAGGAAGACCTTGATGCGCTCGGCTTCAATCTGGTCGGCTACGGCTGCACCACCTGCATCGGCAACTCCGGCCCCCTCCAGCCCGAGATTTCCAAGGCAATCAACGACAACGACCTCGTGGCCGTCTCGGTCCTGTCGGGCAACCGCAACTTCGAGGGCCGCATCTCACCCGATGTGCGCGCCAACTACCTTGCCTCGCCGCCGCTGGTGGTCGCCTATGCCATCGCGGGCGACATGAATATCGACATCACCCGCGATCCGATCGGCACCTCCAAAGACGGCAAGCCGGTGTATCTGAAGGATATCTGGCCAACGACGAAGGAAATCGCCGATATGGTCGATACCGTCGTCACGCGTGAGATGTTCCAGTCGAAATACGCGGATGTGTTCAAGGGCGATGAGAAATGGCAGGCGGTCGAGGTGACCGAGGCCGAAACCTACGACTGGCCACCGACATCGACTTATATCCAGAACCCGCCGTATTTTCAGGGGATGTCGCCCGAAAAGGGCGAGATCAAGCCAATCACCGGCGCGCGGGTGCTGGCGCTCTTGGGCGACATGATCACCACCGACCACATCTCGCCCGCAGGGTCGTTCAAACCCTCCACCCCCGCCGGGAAATACCTGAGCGAACACCAGGTGCCGGTGTCCGAGTTCAACAGCTACGGCTCGCGGCGCGGCAACCACGAAGTGATGATGCGCGGCACGTTTGCCAATATCCGAATCCGCAACGAGATGCTCGATGGCGTTGAGGGCGGCTATACCAAGGGCCCGGACGGCGAACAGACCGCGATCTACGACGCGGCCATGGCCCATGTTGACGCGGGTACACCGCTGGTGATCTTCGGCGGCAAGGAATACGGCGCAGGCTCGTCGCGCGACTGGGCGGCGAAGGGCACGAACCTCTTGGGCGTCAAGGCGGTAATCGCCGAAAGTTTTGAGCGTATTCACCGCTCGAACCTGGTCGGCATGGGGGTGATCCCGTTTGAATTCACAAACGGCGACACGCGCAAATCGCTGCAGCTGACCGGCGATGAAACGGTAAGCATCGAGGGGCTGAGCGACACGCTGAAACCCATGGCGATCGTACCCTGCACCATCACTTATGCCGATGGCACTTCGAAGACGATCGACCTGAAATGCCGGATCGATACCGAGATCGAGGTCGAGTACGTCAAGCACGGCGGCGTGCTGCACTACGTGCTGCGCCAACTCGCCAAATCGGCCTGACAGAAGCGATCATGAACCACTGACAGACGGGCGGGACCAGAAGCGGCTCCCGCCCGTCTTCGCATCACGGCTTCGCCACGCGGCGTCAGGGGGCTTTGCGCCCTCTGGGCCTACGGGCCAATTCCCCGGCCTCGCCACGGGCTCGGCGCTCAAAGCTGGGGCCTTCCACTGGAAGGCCCCCGAGACGCCGATCACTCCCCAGGATATTTTCAGACAGAAAATAAGTTGATCTCGGCGCTTTTCATTTTCTGTCGGGAGTATCCCGGAGGAGTCGTCTGCAAGACGAAGGGGGCAGCACCCCAAATCACTGCCCACCATCCAGCCGCCCTGTCCCAGTACCCTGCATCACCAGAAGCCGGAGGGGCGCGCCCCCGCGCGCCCTGACCGGGCGGGGGGGGGGGGCGGGCCCCCCCCCCCCCCCCCGCCCCCCGGCGCGCCCCGGGCTGTTCCTTTATGTTCACCGGCGATCAACTCATAGCCAGCCGCCCGGACGCGCTTGAACTCGCCCCGGCCCGGCTATAGTGTGCGCGCCAATCCGGCCGAGGCTTGTGCCTCGGCCCACAACGTTGAACGAGGACCTCGCATGTTCATCTCGCCTGCCTACGCCCAGTCCGCCGGTGACGGGGCCAGCATTCTGCAAACGATGATCCCCTTCATCCTGATCTTTGCGATCATGTGGCTCCTGCTGATCCGGCCGCAGCAAAAGAAGATGAAAGAGCACCGCGCCATGGTTGAATCTCTGCGGCGTGGTGATCAGGTAGTGACCGCAGGTGGGGTCATCGGCAAGGTTTCCAAGGTCAAGGAAGATGGCGAGGTCGAAGTGGAGATCGCCGATGGTGTGAAGGTCCGTGTGGTGCGCCAGACGATCACCACTGTTCTGTCCAAAACCGAGCCGGCCCGGGAGCCTGCCAAGGAACCGGCCAAGGAAAAGAGCAAGGAGTAAGCTCTCCTCTCCGATCCCGCGCCCCCAGTCCGCCCCGAACGCAAGGCTATGCGATGCTGCAAATCTCTCTCTGGAAACGCCTGCTGGTCCTGACAATCTGTCTGGGCGCGCTGGCGTTTTCGATGCCCAACCTGTTTTATGACCGGGTTGAGCGGCACAATGACGCCATTGCCATGATGGATCAGGGGCAGGACACGCCTGAATTGCGCGCCGAGCGCGGACTCTGGCCGGAATGGGTGCCATCCTATCTGGTGCATCTGGGGCTGGACCTGCGCGGTGGTGCGCATCTTCTGGCCGAGGTTCACGTCTCGGATGTCTATGCCGACCGCGTGGACGGCCTCTGGCCCGAGGTGCGCGACCGGCTGCGCGACGAGCGTGCGGTGGTTGGCAATGTCCGCCGCCTGCCTTCGGACGATGAGGCGGTGTTGCGGGTGGCGGTGTCAAACGCAGACGGTATGGACCACGCGCTTGCGGTTGTGCGCGAACTGGCGCGCCCGATGCAGACCCTGACCGGTATGGGCGCAAATGATCTGGAAGTGCGCCGCGAGGGCGATGAGATCGTTGTCACCCTGTCAGAAGCAGAGCGCGCCGCCACCGATGACCGCACCATGCGCCAGTCGCTTGAAATCATCCGCCGCCGTGTGGATGAGGTCGGCACACGTGAACCCACAATCATGCGGCAGGGCACCGACCGTATTCTGATCCAGGTGCCTGGTATCGGCTCGGCGGCCGAGCTGAAGGAACTGATCGGCACAACCGCACGGCTGACCTTCCACCCGGTCATCCGCCAGACCTCGGACCCGGACACAGTGCCCGGCCCGCGCGAGGTGATTTATCCGTCCATGGATGAGAGCGGGGTATATTACCTGCTGGAACAGTCCCCGGTGGTCAGCGGCGAACAACTGGTCGATGCCCAGCCGGATTTCGACCAGAACGGCCGCCCGGCCGTCAGCTTCCGGTTCAACCCCACGGGCGGGCGCGCCTTTGGCGTCTACACGGCTGAAAACATTGGTAACCCCTTCGCCATCGTGCTTGACGGCGAGGTGATCTCGGCCCCGGTAATCCAAAGCCATATCTCGGGCGGCTCGGGGATCATCACAGGTCGTTTCACGGTCGAGGAAACCACCCAGCTGGCAATCCTGTTGCGTGCAGGTGCCCTGCCCGCCGAAATGACCTTCCTTGAAGAGCGCACCATCGGCCCTGAACTGGGCCAGGACAGTATCGATGCCGGGTCCACGGCGGCGATCGTTGCCATGGCGGCGGTGCTGATCTTCATGATTGCCACATATGGCTTCTTCGGGATCATCGCCAATATCGCGCTTTTGCTCAATATCGCGATGATCTTTGCGCTTTTGTCGCTGATCGGCGCAACACTTACCTTGCCGGGGATTGCCGGGATCGTCCTGACCATCGGCATGGCGGTGGATGCCAATGTGCTGGTGTTTGAGCGGATACGCGAAGAGATGAAGACCGCAAGGGGTGCGGCGCGGGCGATCGAGCTGGGTTACGAGAAGGCGCTGTCAGCCATTCTGGACGCCAATATCACCACCTTCATTACCGCTGCGATCCTGTTTGCGCTGGGGTCGGGGCCGGTGCGGGGTTTTGCCGTCACGCTGGGACTGGGAATCATCACCTCGGTCTTCACCGCGCTTTTCGTCACGCGCCTGATGGTCGTGTTCTGGTATGAACGCCGCCGCCCGAAAACCATAGCGATCTGAGGAGCGAACGATGCGCCTGAAACTCGTCCCCGATGAGACCGCCATCAACTTCCTTGGAAGCTGGCGGTTCACGTTCAGCTTTTCGATGGTTCTGGTGGTGCTGTCCATCATCGCCTTCTTCACCTTCGGGCTGAATTTCGGCATCGACTTCCGCGGCGGCACCTCGATCCGGACCGAGGCCACTCAGCCGGTCGATATCGGCGCTTACCGCGCGGCGATCGTGCCGCTTGGTGTGGGCGATGTGGCGATCTCGGAGGTCTTTGACCCCACCTATGGGCCGGACCGCAATGTCGCCATGGTGCGCATCCAAACCCAGGAGGGAGGCGAGTCCATTTCACCCGCCGTTCTGGCCGAGGTCGAAGAGGCGCTGCGCGGGCATGACCCCACGTTGCAGTTCACTGCGGTGGAATCGGTGGGGCCTAAGGTCTCGGGTGAGTTGGTGCAATCGGCCATTCTGGCGGTTGTGGCGGCACTGGCTGCGGTGCTGTTCTACATCTGGCTGCGCTTTGAGTGGCAGTTCGCGCTGGGGGCGGTCGCAGCGATTGTGCATGATGTGGTGCTGACCATCGGGCTGTTCTCGGTGCTGCAGATCCGCTTTGATCTGGCGATCATTGCCGCGCTGCTGACCATCGTGGGCTATTCGCTCAACGATACCGTGGTGGTGTTCGACCGGATGCGCGAGAACCTGATCAAGTACAAGAAACGCGAGATCATGGATGTGATGAACCTGTCGCTGAACGAGACGCTGTCGCGCACGGTCGTGACCTCGTTGACCACGCTTCTGGCACTGGGCTCGCTTTTTGTACTGGGCGGTGACGTGATCCGCGGCTTTGTCTTTGCGATGATCTGGGGGGTGGTCGTGGGGACATGGTCATCGGTCTTTGTGGCCTCGGTGGTGGTCAAACGGCTGGGCGTCAAGCGTGACTGGTCAAAAAACAACGACGACGGGTCAGGCAAGCGTGGCGGCACGCAGTTCGCCACGGGCGAGTAAGGCGCTATGCGGCTGAACGAGATCGATTTCGGCGCGGCAAAACCGATCGAGGGCTACGGGCCGGGGTTCTACCGGCTGGGCGGCGAGAAGCTGGAGGCCCCGGTGCTGATCGCCCCGGGCCATACCACACCCTGGCAGGGCTATGACGATCCCGCGCCGCTTCTGGCGCTGGCAGGTCAGCTTGACGTGCTGTTCATCGGCACCGGTGCGGAAATTGCCCCGATACCCGCGCCGCTGCGCGCGCAGTTGGAGGCCGCCGGGCTGGGGGTGGAGATCATGGCCAGCCCGGCCGCCTGTCGCACCTATAATGTGCTCTTGTCCGAGGGGCGGCGGGTAGCCGTGGCGTTGCTGCCGGTTCAGACCGGTTGAGGGGGCCAGCCCCCTCTGGCCTGCGGCCATTCACCCCCGGGATACTTTCAGACACAAAATGCACAGCGGCTTTCGTGATGCAGATCAAGGCGCTGGCGGGAGGCTGCGCTAAGGCTTGCGCGGATCAGGCGATAGGGTAAACCGGCATTCATGGAACTGGTGGTGAGCGATCTGGCCTGCGCGCGCGGCGGCATACCCCTTCTGGAAGGGGTGAGCCTGCGGCTGGATGCGGGCGCGGCGCTGGTGTTACGCGGCCCCAACGGTTGCGGCAAGACCACCCTGTTGCGCACGCTTGCGGGTCTGCAACCCGCGCTCGGTGGCACCATTTCCTGCCCCCCCGACGCCATGGCCTATGCCGGGCATGCAGACGGGTTGAAGGCGGTTCTGAGTGTGGCCGAGAACCTGCATTTCTGGGCTGCCATTCACGGCCAGACGGGCGTGCCGGAGGCGATTGCCGCCATGAACCTGACTGATCTGGCCGATCGGCAGGCGCAGCATCTGTCTGCCGGGCAGAAGCGGCGGCTGGGGCTGGCACGGCTGATGGTGACGGGGCGCTGGCTATGGGTGCTGGACGAGCCGACGGTATCGCTTGATGCGGCATCGGTTGCACTGTTCGGCAGCGTGGTGCGCGCGCATCTGGCGGGCGGCGGGGCGGCACTGATGGCCACGCATATCGATCTGGGCCTGAATGAGGCGCAACTGCTGGACCTGACCCCATACCGCGCCCGCGCGCATGCGCCGGATGGCTTTGACGAGGCTTTCCTGTGATCGCGCTTCTGACCCGCGATCTGCGGCTCGCGATCCGCGCGGGCGGCGGCTTTGGGCTGGGTCTGGCGTTTTTCCTGATCCTTGCGGTTCTGGTGCCGCTGGGTGTGGGGCCTGAAGGCCGGGTGCTGGCCCTGATAGCGCCCGGTATCCTGTGGGTCGGCGCGCTTCTGGCCTGTCTGTTGTCGCTGGACCGGATGTTCGCGCTGGATTTTGAGGATGGCTCGCTGGACCTGCTGGCCACCGCCCCTATCCCGCTGGAAGGCGTGGTGGCGATCAAAGCCCTTGCGCACTGGCTGACGACCGGTCTTCCGCTGGTGCTGGCAGCCCCGGTTCTGGGCATTCTGCTGAACCTGCCCGGCCCGGCCTATGGCTGGCTGGTGCTGTCTCTGCTGCTGGGCACCCCGGCGCTGAGCGTGATCGGCGCCTTTGGCGCCGCGCTCACAGTCGGGCTGAAGCGCGGCGGGCTGTTGATGTCCCTTCTTGTGCTGCCGCTCTACGTCCCCACACTGGTCTTTGGTGCCGAAGCCGTCAGCCGCGGCGCACAGGGTCTGCCCGCTGCCACACCACTTCTGCTTCTGGCCGGTATCACCGCCGGCTCCGCCGCCCTTCTGCCTTTTGCCGCCGCGCATGCCCTGCGCATCAACCTGCGATGAAACGCCGCCTTCACAGGCTCGTGGCTTGAGCCAGCTCCCTGCAACGACTAGGTATTGCCGCCATGACGACAACAACCCGCCCCTCGCTTTGGGAATACGCCAACCCGGTGAAGTTCATGCGCCTCACCGACTGGCTTTTGCCGCTTGTCGGCTGGGCGGCGGCGGCGCTGGTCCTGGTGGGGCTGGTCTGGGGATTTTTCTTCACACCCGATGATTTCAGGCAGGGCTCAACCGTAAAAATCATCTTTCTTCACGTCCCGTCAGCCCTGATGGCGATCAATGCCTGGATCATGATGCTGGCCGCCTCGCTGGTCTGGCTGATCCGGCGTCACCATGTCAGCGCGCTGGCGGCGCGCGCGGCCGGGCCGGTGGGTGCGGTGATGACGCTGATCGCACTATTTACCGGCGCGGTCTGGGGCCAGCCGATGTGGGGCACATGGTGGGCCTGGGACCCGCGCCTGACCTCGTTTCTAATCCTGTTCCTGTTCTACCTCGGCTATATCGCTCTTTGGTCAGCCATTGAGGACCCTGACACCGCCGCCGATCTGACCGCCGTTCTGTGTATTGTCGGATCGGTCTTTGCGGTTCTGTCGCGCTATGCGGCGATCTTCTGGAATCAGGGGCTGCATCAGGGCGCCTCGCTCTCGGTCGCGCCGGGCACGCGGATGGACTGGGCCTACAAGGCGCCGCTTTATGTGGCAATGACCGGCTTTGGCCTTCTGTTTCTGGCGCTGGTTCTGGCCGGAACCCGCACCGAGATCCGCGCCCGGCGGATGAGCGCGCTGATGACACGCGAAAGGATGCAGGCATGATCCCCGATCTTGGGCGCTATGTTGTCGAGGTCACGCTGGCCTATGCGGTCTCGCTGGCCCTGCTGGCGGGGTTGGTGGGCTGGGTCTGGTTGCGCGGACAACGCGTGCGCCGCGAGTTGAATGCGGTTGAAGCCCGTGCAAGACAAAAGAAATAGGAAGCACTGATGCCGAAGATCAATCCCCTGCTGGTTCTGCCACCGCTGATGCTTGCCGGTTTCGTGGCCTTCGTTGCTGTCGGCAATCTGCGTGAGGACCGTGACGCCCTGCCTTCTGCCCGCGCGGGGCAGACCGCGCCCACGGTTGCGCTGGAAGAGATGCCGGGGCGCACGCCTTTCACCGATGATCTGATCCGGAACGGTGAGGTGACGCTGGTCAATTTCTGGGCCTCCTGGTGCCCGCCATGCCGCGCCGAGCACCCGGTGCTGGAAGACCTCGCGGCTTCCGGCGTGA
Source organism: Pararhodobacter sp. (assembly GCA_020832545.1). Lineage (GTDB taxonomy): Bacteria > Pseudomonadota > Alphaproteobacteria > Rhodobacterales > Rhodobacteraceae > Pararhodobacter. Next base: position 39,886 of record JAFIEK010000035.1, read on the forward strand.
CTGTTCTGGGGGTGAATTATCGCGATCAATCCGACCGGGCCGAGGATTTTCTGGTCGAACTGGGCGATCCGTTCGCAGCCATCGGCGCCGATCCGCGCGCGCGTATGGGCCTGGACTGGGGTGTCGTTGGCCTGCCCGAAACCTTCGTTCTTGACGGGTCAGGCCAGATCATTCTGCGCTATGCCGGGCCGATCACCGATGAAATCGTGGCCTCGCGCATCCGCCCGGCAATGGAGCGCGCGGCCGCCAACTGAAAAGCGCGCCAATGCCATGCCCCACATGCCTGACATGCCTGACGACGCCACGCTGACCGAGACGGGGCTGGCAGCGGCGGGCACGGGCCGCGTGCTGCTTCTCGCCTGCGGGGCGCTGGCGCGTGAAATCCTGGCGCTGCGTGCGGCCAATGGCTGGACGCATCTGGACCTGCATTGCCTGCCCGCCAATCTGCACCTCTGGCCAGACCGGATCCCCGATGCGGTCGAAGCGGCTGTCGAGCGGTTTCGCGATGAATATGCGCGTATCTTCGTCGTCTATGCCGATTGCGGCACCGGAGGACTGTTGCAGGCGCGCTGCGAAAAGCTGGGGGTCGAGATGGTCGCGGGCCCGCATTGCTATGCCTTTTTTGAAGGCAACGATGCCTTTGCCGCCCATGACGAAAGCGAAATCACGGCCTTTTATCTGACCGATTTTCTGGTGCGCCAGTTTGATGCCTTTGTCTGGAAGCCGATGGGCTTTGACCGCCACCCCGGGCTTATCGCAATGATGTTTGCAAATTATGAGAAACTGGTCTATCTGGCGCAAACTGATGACCCCGCGCTTGATGCGCGCGCGCAGGCGGCCGCCGAACGGCTGGGGCTGGCCTATGAACGCCGCTCAACCGGTTACGGCGACCTCGGCACTGCGCTGAAACACGCCGCACGCTGACAGGACGGCGTTTTCGCCTCGCAACAGGCGCTTGGCCATTGTCTCGCCGTGGCACCCGGCCTAGGGTAGCCTTCACCCGCCCCTGCAGCCAGAAGTCTGAGATGAGCACACCGCACGCTCCCCCCCCGCCGCCCGCAGATCACCGCAACCCGAATCGTATGTCCTCGGTCGAACGCTCGCGGCTGCAGGCCTGGTTTCTGGGCATCATCGCCTTTGCCGTTATCCTGTTTCTGCTGGTGCAGGCGCGCTTCATCCTGATCTCGCTGGTGATTGCGATCATCCTCTTTTCACTGACCACCGATGCGATCGGCTCCATCTCGCGCTTGCGCATCGGCGGCTGGCGGATCACCAACTGGCTGGCATCGATGGCGGCCTTCGTTCTGATTTCCTCGGTGCTGCTGGCACTGTCGGGGATCGTGCTGGTGCAGGTCAACACGGTTGTGACCACCACAATCGCCTATACCGATCAGGCGGTCAGCGCGATTGCCGCACTCTTTGCCTGGATGGGTCCGGATACCGAGGCCGCCGTGGCGTCCTCGATCCGCTCGATCGAACTGTCGGGCTATATCCGCACCGCCGCTGGACAGGCAGGCAACGTGCTGTCGGCCACCACGCTGGTGATCCTGTTCGTGGGTTTCCTGTTTGCTGAACGCATCTGGTTCGATACCAAGCTGGAGAACCTGATGCAGGACAAGTCGCGCGCGCGTCAGGTCAGCCTGATCATCCGCTCGATCATCCGCCGCGTGAACCACTATCTGCTGGTGAAAACCGGGGTCAGCGCGGTGACGGGGGTATCGGTGTATCTGGTGATGATGTTCTTCGGGCTCGAATTTGCAGCGGCGATGGGCATCGTGACGTTCGTGCTGAACTACTTGCCCTCGGTGGGTTCCATCATCGCCACCTTCCTGATCGCACTGGTGGCCTATCTGCAAGTCACGGAACCGGCCTTCGCGCTCCTGATCTTCGTGATCGTGGGGATGCTGCAGTTCGTGCTCGGCTCGGTGATCGACCCAATGCTGATGGGCCGGACGCTGCGTGTGTCGTCGTTCGGGATCATCATTGCCATGGCCTTCTGGGGGGCGGTCTGGGGCGTGCCGGGCATGTTCCTGGCGGTGCCGATCATGGTGGCGGCAATGATCATCTGCTCGCATATTCCGGCGGCGCGGGCCGTGGCGATCCTGTTGTCGCGCGAGGGCCTGCCTGAGATTGACCCGGGTGAGCAGTTCTCGCCCGGATCGCATCTGCACCACACCGCCGCCCACAGCACCGACCGCAACACCGAGGCCGCCGAGTAAGCGCAACCGGCTCACAAGTCTCTTTGGTCGATGAACCAGTTGCCTGCTTCGCAGATGCCCGTTTGTTTGCCGCTTCGCGGCGTAGGGCGCGCTGCCCCCGTCCGGTCTGCTTTGCAGGCTGGCCTCCCCTGGTATATTTTCGGACAGAAAGTGAAAGCGCCTGCTGCCGCTGCTTTTCCGTCAGAGCCCGGCGGCGCGGAGGGCGGAGGGGCGGGGGCGCGCCCCTTTCATCTTGCCTGAAATACGCGGGGGTGAATGGGCCGCAGGCC
>JAFIEK010000088.1 GCA_020832545.1 Pararhodobacter sp.
CCGGATGCTGGCGCACGCTCATGCGGCAATCTCGCTCGCCCAAAAGTGGCAACATCTTGCGCTGCCCTTGGCCCACTTTTACTCTGCCGTTGACAGTGTTGCCCGGCATTTCGGTGCAACCAGTAACCACGCAGCTTCTGACAGACAAAGCGGCCAACTTCGCCGACCTGCTCAGCCGCCTTCTGAATCTGCGCGAGATTCGGACGGAGCAGCTGGTCAACCAGGACAAGCTGGCTCAGGCATGGCTGGCTGCGCTCGTCGCCGGAGAAAGCGCTCCCCCGGATGTTGATGCCTTGCGACGCCTGGCACGCGTGCTGGAAATCGCGGAGCCTGACTTCACGGCTGCGGCTGTTCGCCATCTCGTGGCGATTGCGGAAGTGTAAAGCTTACGGCGCAGCGATCTTGCGGCCTCCTGTGGGGCGGGTCTGCGCGTAGCGCGCCATCAGAGCATCAAACTCTGGATGACCCTCCAGGCCGAGCGTTTGCCGCATTTCCGCAATGCGCCGGAGATCGGCGGCAATCCCTTGGGCACGTCGCGTCACCTTCTGCCGGGCTACGAGGATTTGTTCTTTCTGATCCAGAAAGTTCTGTTGCGCCTGATTTAGCGCCTCTCTGTCCCGTTGCAGCGCCGTTTGCTTTTCTGCCAGGAGGGATTGCGCCGCGCCGCTCAGCGCCCGCGCGTATTTCATCACATCTGTATGGCTTGTGTGCAGCGCCTGTTTGAGTTCATCCCTGATTGCCCGGTCTTTGGGAAAGGCCACGCCTCGCTCCAGCCTTTCCGGGTGCTCTCTTGTTGGCGCGACATAGATGATCTCGCATTTCGCGATACTTTCCAGCCCGCGTTCCAGTCCCGCGATCCGGGTTTCCCGCTCAGAAACTGTTGCTTTCTCCGCCTCAACCGCCTTGCGCGCTTTGGCGAGATTCAGTGCCTGTTGGCGGCGCCAGTCTGCAGGCGGAATGTGCACAGGCTGACTGGGCAGAGGAAGGGCATCCGCTCTCGCCTGCCGGATTGCTTCCGCGCGGCGTTCGCCGCGCAGGATGCCGAGATCTGCAAAGAAATCGGCCACGACGTCCTGGGCGAGCTCATAACTGGCGATCAATGGGTGGCTGGACGGCTGCAACAGCTGTTGCCTGCCACGGCTCGCTGAGATCTTTTCATGCCAGGGGGCGAGTACGAAATGCACATGCGGAGCTTCCTCATCCATATCGATGCGCGCATGCACGCAGATGTCGCCATAGCATTCCTGCAAAAAGGCCACCGCACGATTCTGAAACTTTGCGACCTTCTCCGGGTCCCAGCGCGCGGCCCCTGCACCACCAAACCATTCATGGTGCACCGTCAGGATCCCCTCGCGTAGCGGCCCATGCCGGGTGAATTTCCATGGCTCCTTCAACCCGCGTGTTGTTGCCATCCTGGCATCTTTTGGCCGCTTCCGGATCAGGCAGGCCGCAACTTCCTCCTCAAGATTGGCCTCAGATGCCCTGGCAATTCTGGTGCGCAGCTGATCAACCCAGTCCTGGGGTCCTATGAGGATTTCATTGAGGCTGGTTTTGCTGTGATCGATATGATCGAGGTCGCCGCCTGCCCGCTTCGCATGCATCTGCACACGGCCCAACTGGTTGGGAAAGAGCCCTTTCAGCCTTAACACAATACGGTAACTCATGGCCTTCTCCTGACAGCTTGCTTGTCAGGAAAAAGTTGCAGGCCACTTGCAAGGCACAACGCTGGTAGGGCCCCATACCGCGGAATGGCTACTCAGTAATGTTTCCGCGTTCTCCGGAAGGGTGCACCCTGCTGAGGGGAGCGAGGTGGTGATCGTTGCCGCCCGGCAGCGGGCGGCATGCGGTGGGTCGACCCGGTGCTTTTGTACCGCAGTTCTAACCGAAATGCATTTTGCGGGCTCCGGGGATTTCCCGAGCCCGGTAGCCACTGGTCACCAACAACCTGAGGTGACCAATGTACCCGAAAAAGCTTGACCAACTGAGCGCCGAAAAACTAGCGGTAATTGAGTATCTGTACGACCTGTCGAGCCCACCTGAAGGTCCGCGACCGCCAATTGCCGAGCGGGCCATACGGGGGCTGTCCCATTTCCTGAAATATGCCGCCGAGGCGGCGCATGAGCCGGGCATGCTGTCCATCCTGGGAGAGGGCAGCCTCAAAGGTAAACTGCGGATTTATGGCTCCGAAGATGCGCTGATCCAGCATATGTTCGAAGTGATCATGCAGCAAATCATTGTGGACGAAGAGCATACTCCCGAAACGCACCCCTACGTCACACCCCTGGTCTGGCCGCCGGCTGCCGAGGGAGAAGCGCCCGGATACATGGACCGTTTCATCCTTCACATGCATCTGCTCTCGCTCGTCTTCGGTGGCATTGAGGGCGTCCATGGCGAGGTGATGATCACCACCCGCAACCTTGTCCGGAATGAGCTTATGAGCGCTATCCGGAAACATTATGCGCGGCGCCGCAAGCCTCGGGGGCAAAAGACATGAACAATGTCATCGAGGGCGACATGATGATCGCGATCCCTTGTTTTGGTCAGATGCCAGAGGCCGGCGGGCCGGTTCCTGCGAGCGACAGTGGAGGCTGTGATGTACCGGGAGGACGCTGAACAATTCGTCTTCATCGATTTCGAAGCTTCCGGGCTTGGTCCTCAATCGTGGCCTGTTGAAGTAGGGCTGTCGTGGATCGAGGGTGCGGCGGTGAACACCTGGTCAAGCCTGATATGTCCCGGGCCCAGCTGGGACATTGAGGCCTGGGACCCGGTATCGGCGCGCGTGCACGGGATACCGCTCGATGAACTTGCGAAGGCGCCAGCTGCGGGCATGGTCGCAGCCGAGGCGGCAAAGCTCATATCCGGTAAAACGGTCTGTAGTGATGCCCCCAAATACGATGAAATCTGGGCCAGGAGGCTTTTCCTTGAAGGGGCGCAGCCCGTGTCGTTGCGGATTTTCGACATCTGCAGCGCGTTTGAGCACGTCCTGAGCGGCATGGGCATGGATCAAGCTTATGAGAAGCTGGCCCGTCTACCCGCACCACATCGCGCGGGTCCGGATGCGGAGCGCTACGCGAAAGCGCTGCTGCATGGGCTGAAATACTGAGATCAATCCGTCGTCCGGGATGGCGCGCGTCCAGGCTGAAGATGCTCTTTTGAGGGATCTGACAGCCAGTTCAACCCAGCGCGCGCCACTGGATCGACAAGGTGCTTGCGGCCCTCAATGCAGCCGAGGCGGGCCCTTCTCTTCTGCCCAAGGTACACCAATCCTCTGGGGCATCGGCAGTGGCCACCCAAGTCTGCGCGATAATGACCACATCACAACCTCGCAGCTGGTCGCGCTCGATGGCCAAAATATCTGGGCCCGGACTGTGTCACGATGGTATCGTCTTGCTCAGCCATTCTCCGGGCTCGAAGCCGATCTGGCTGAGGGCCTCAACATGAAGGAAGCTTTCGGGTTTTTGCAAGTCGATATCCCGGCTTCCAGCCGCTCGATCACAGGGGACTGTTGACCGGGCTGCTTACAGCCAATGGCGAGCGGATCCGGAATCCGGATGCGGCAGACCGCGCGGCCAGGGATTTGCGGGACGGCGATTGAACTATGGAGTTTTATACCTTGTATAGTATTGTCAATATTACTATACATTGTATATGTTCTGTATAGCACTATACAAAGTATAGTCAGTAAGTATAGCTATACATCGTATAGTAAAGTAAGCCCGAGGTCTGAAATGTCCAACGCGCACGAAGTACATATCGTCGTTCAGATGGATCGTGATGATTATCGCTTTCTGCAACCCGGATACGTGCGCCTCCATCTGGCCCCATCCCAGATCATTCGCCTGGCGGCTGACCGGTTTGTGACCGAACCGGGTTATCGGAGCAGGCACCCCTTTGCTTTGCCGCGCCCGGTCGTGAACGAGGATCTTGATGATGAGCCCGAAGTCGGGTCTGCGTTGGAACCCGCAACATTCTCGGTGCGCATCGACCGTACGCGACGGGAACAACTGAAAGGCTTGTTACGTCCGCCCAGATACAGCCTCGGCGCGTTCTGCCGTGGGGCCTTGGTCGCGCCGGGGGAGGTCCTGGAAAGCAAGTACATCCATGAACGGATGCTCTTGCTCTGCGCAGAGCGCGATTATTACTTCTGGGATACGCCGCCCTTCCATCACATTCATCTCGATCTCGACACCCAGGCGGGAGCGCGGAACCTGAAAAGTGAAGCGGCGAGGCGGCGGTAAATATTGCCGGAACCCGGCCCAGATGCAATAAAGCTACGGCTTCCTCGGACCAGACCCAGAGAGGCTTGCCCATGTCGCTCGTTGTCTGCCCGAGCACTGAGGATCAGACAGCGGATTCTGCGGTCCGTGTGCGCTGGGGCGGCCGATGTGCGCTGACTGTGGCTTGGGATGTCGGTCATATACAATCTCAATTGCTGGTCGGTGATGGGTTTGTAGGTCAACCCGGTTCTTCCCTTTGACGGCAGAAGAACCCGGCTTACCAACCCGCAGCGACCAGCACGTATCCCCGAAATCGATCAGCCCCACCGGCCAAGGTGGCTGTCGGCACCGGCCAAGTCGGTTGTCGCTTCGGTAATGGGGCCTTGACCGTCAAGCCCATAATCGCGCACGTCATCACGCTCGCACCGGGCAGAAGCTTGCGCGAGCGCCGAGCGAGAGGCGCAAATATCTTCTGGCGACGGTTTCAAGGCGTTTTCTGTCCGCTCATGGTGCGCCTTTGATCCTCCCGGGTTCATGCTTCGGTCCGTGGTCAGCGCAGAGGCTGCCAACATCATGCCAAGTCCAGTGCGGTTCCCGAGCGCCTATCTCAACAGCGTGTTCGGACATGTGCGCCGACAACTGCGACAACCACGGCGTCATCGAGGACCGCGTCCCGGTGGGACTTCGGACGACCAGCGCGTCGAGCGCGGCCGAAACCTCCTGTTGTTAAAGTGAGATCAAGTTGGACCACCTGTGAGAGAGCTATCGATCACGCGGCGGCGCAGTTCGGTGGGCAACCCGAGGCATCGGAGCGTGTAAAGCGGAATTCAGTGCCATTCATCCACATCCGATGCAAAACCACTCCGATGCGGCGCGCCATTGCGACCACCGCCCGTTTCGTTCCACGTCGTCTCGCGACTTGTATTCCCCACGCCTTCAACCAGGACGGCTTGCCCAGATGCATCATCACCGTTGCCGCCTGGTAGAGCGCAGTGCGCAAGCCGACATCACCAGCGCGTGTGATAGCACCCACGACGTCTACTTCCCCGGACTGGTAGCGTCCGGGCGTCAGGCCCGCCCACGGACCGACATCTTTCGACGACCGGAACCGCCCGGGATCATCAATGGCGGACTTCACCGTCAGAGCCACCACCGGCCCCACTCCGGGCATGGTCATCATGAGCCGACAGGCGGGATCCTCCTTTGCGAGTTCGCGCAGCAGACGCTCGAGCCCGGCCAGTTCCGCACGCAGCCCGGCGCGGACGCGCAGCAGCGCCTCCGACATCGTCTCCAGCATGGTGTTGCCGACCGCGAGGTCGCGCACGCGCGCCTCGTAACGCCCCTTCGAAACCTTCCCCATTTTCAGGCCGAAATTGCGCAGGACACCGCGCAGCGACAGCTCGATGTCGAGGGCCGCCTTCTGCACTGCCTTGCGCGCTGTCAGAACCGCCCGCATCTCCTGGGCCGACACCGACTTGCAGTGGACCGGGCGGAACCAGCCCATCTGCAAAAGCCTGGCGATCCCCTCCGCGTCCCGGCGGTCGGTCTTGATCGGCATGGCCTGGAGTGCGCCCTTCACCTGACGCGTTTCCATCAGAACAACTTCGAAGCCGGCATCCGTAAGGTGCCTATGCAACCATTGCGACAGCGGACCGGCTTCGAGACCTGTGGAGATTGCCGAGCCGGATAGGCCGCGCAGGAAGGCGATCAACGCGGCCGGCTCGCTCTCTACCTTGGTTTCCTTCATGACCTTGCCGCGTTCGTCGAGAACACAGACCGCTGTGCTTGCCAGCGAGACGTCGAGGCCGATAAACATGTTCATGTCGTTGTCCTTTTTCCTGACAGGGAATTGGGACGCGCCGTACGGCACGATCCCGTCGACACGCCACGCGTGCCAAGGGCAACGACACCACTCTCCAGCCTCAGCTACAAGCCGTGACCATGGCGATTCGCAACGGGCCCCATTACGGCATCTCAACACTGCGGGCAAGTCGATCAAGGGCAGTGCGGGGTCTAGGCCACACCGCA
>JAFIEK010000010.1 GCA_020832545.1 Pararhodobacter sp.
GGCCCCACCCCATTTTATTTTTTTTTTTAAAAATCCCGGGGGGGTGGCCCCGGTACGGGGGGGGGGGGGCAGAGCCCCCGAACCTTTTTCCTCTCAGGTCAATAATTCAGTCCAGCCGCTGACGCGATGCGCGGCGCATCAGCAGGCCTGCGGTGATCACCGCGAGCGAGACGATGGCGATGATGATCGTTGCCAGCGCGTTCACGTCCGGGCTGACACCCAGCCGCACCTTCGAGAAAATCACCATCGGCAGCGTCGAGGCCCCCGGCCCTGACACAAAGCTGGCGATTACCAGATCATCGAGCGACAGGGTAAAAGCCAGCAACCAGCCCGAGACCAGTGCCGGCGTGATCACCGGGATGGTGATGTCAAAGAACACCCGCACCGGCCCCGCCCCCAGATCGCGTGCCGCTTCCTCCAGGCTTTCGTCCATATCGCGCAACCGCGACTGGGCGATCACCGCCACAAACGCCGCGCAGAAGGTGGTATGCGCGATCACCACCGTGATCACCCCGCGGCTTGGAAACAGCCCGCTGGTCAGAGCAAAACTGTTGAACAGGTTCTCCGTCGCCACGAACATCAGAAGAAGCGACAGCCCGGTGATCACCTCGGGCATCACCAGCGGCGCGGTCAGCATCGCCATCAGCAGAAGCCTGCCCCAGAACCGGTCAAAGCGCACCAGAACGAACGCCCCCAGCGTGCCGAAAACCGTGGCCAGGCAGGCGCTGAAAAACGCCACCTTCAGGCTGACCCAGGCCGCGCCAAGGATCTGCGCATCACGCATCAGTTCGCCGTACCAGCGCGTCGAAAACCCGCCCCAGACTGTTACCAATCGGCTGTCGTTAAAGGAAAAAATGATCAGTGACACAATCGGCGAATAGAGGAAGATCAGCCCCAGGACCACCGCCAGAGGAAGGAACCAGCCGCGCGCCATCACTGCAGCTCCCGCCGGTTTTGCACCGATTGCAGCCACATGATCGGCGCGACAACCAGAAACAGCATGACAATCGCCACCGCCGAGGCCACCGGCCAGTCGCGGCTTGAGAAGAACTCATCCCACAAGACCCGCCCGATCATCAGCGTATCCGGCCCACCCAAGAGCGCCGGGATCACGTATTCGCCGATCGCCGGGATGAAGACCAGCATCGACCCCGCCACAATGCCGGGCAGCGACAGGGGCAGCGTGACGGTGAAAAAGGTTACCGTGGGAGAGGCCCCCAGATCACCCGCTGCTTCCAGGAGCGCATCATCCAGCTTCACCAGATTGGCGTAGAGCGGCAGGATCATGAACGGCAGGTAGGTGTAGACGATGCCGATATAGACTGCGAAGTCGGTCTGCATCATCACCAGTGGCTGGTCGATAATTCCCAGCGACATCAGCGTGTTATTGATCACCCCTTCGCGGCGCAGAAACCCCATCCAGGCATAGACGCGCAGCAGAAACGAGGTCCAGAACGGCAAGATCACCAGCAGCAGCAGGACCGAGCGGCGCGGCTCGGGCGAGCGGGCGATGTAGTAGGCGATCGGATAGCCGATCAAGAGCGCGAACACTGTCGAGATCACGGCAATGCGGATCGAGGACAGGTAGGCGTTGCGATAGAGCGCATCCTCTAGCAAAAAGCGGTAGTTCTCCAGCGTGGCGATAATATGCAGCGTCCCATCCGGCCCCCGCTCCCACAAGGGCGTATAGGGCGGGCGGGCGATGATCGCCTCGGCGAGTGATATCCGGCCCAGCACCAGAAACGGCACCAGAAAGAACGCCAGCAGCCACAGCATGGGGATGGCAATGACCAGCGTGCGCCCGCTTATCCCCAGCCTGCCCATAACCCGCGCAGTCCCGCGCCAGAGCGCATTATCGGTGAGCGCGCTCATTCGGTCAGCACCCGCATCGCACTGGCGTTCCAGCTGGCAAAAACCGCCTCGTCCCAGCTGATCGGGTCTTCGTCATGCAACCGGTTTGACAAGGTCACCCGCAGCATCCGCCCGTTGGCCAGCCGCACGCGAAAATGCGACATATGGCCCATATAGGCCACATCCTCGACCACGCCGGGCAGGGTGTTGACACTGTCACTGGCCGCCGGCTCGGTGCGTGTCAGCGAGACCCGCTCAGGGCGCAGCGCCAGCCAGACCTGCTGGCCCGCTGACAGCCCCTCGCGCGCCAGCGCCTTCATCGTGCCCAGTTCCGGGGTTTCCACCACGACCGGCGCACCGGGGTCCCGCACCTGCCCCTCGAACAGGTTCACCGAGCCGATGAAATCGGCAACAAAGCGCGATTTCGGGTGCTCATAGATCGCGCGCGGCTCACCTACCTGCGTGATCACCCCCTCGTTCATCACGCCGATCCGGGTGGCCAGTGTCATGGCCTCGTCCTGATCATGGGTCACGACGATGAAGGTCACGCCCAGTGTTTCCTGAATGCGGATCAGCTCGAACTGGGTTTCCTCGCGCAGCTTCTTGTCCAGCGCGCCCAACGGCTCATCCAGCAACAACAGCTTGGGTTGCTTGATCAGTGAGCGTGCCAGCGCCACGCGCTGGCGCTGGCCACCCGAAAGCTGGTGCGGCTTGCGCTTCGCCAGCGCCTCCAGCTTGACCAGTTTCAGCATCTCGGCGACGCGGGCATAGGCCTCAGCGCGTGATTTCCCCTCGCGCAGCAGTCCGTACGCCACATTCTTTTCCACGCTCATATGTGGAAACAGCGCATAGGACTGGAACATCATATTGGTGGGCCGCTTGTCGGCGGGCACGCCCGCCATGTCCTGCCCGTCAATCAGGATCTGCCCCGCGGTTGGCACCTCGAACCCCGCCAGCATCCGCAAGAGCGTCGATTTCCCGCAGCCAGAGCCGCCCAGCAGGCAAAACAGTTCGCCTTGATAGATATCAAGGCTGATGTCGTTCACCGCCGTGAAATCGCCAAAGCGCTTGGTGATATTGCGGATCGAGATAAACGGCCTGGCGGTGGTGTCGCGCCAAGGCTTCGTGTCAGCCGCCAGTGCCGTGTCACTCATGAAGGTATCCGCCTGGAAAAAACCCCGCCCGGTTGTGTCCGGGCGGGGTGCAAGGAGGGGGTTACTGACCGGTGCGCACCCGCGTCCAGAGGCGTGTCACGGTGCGGTCGGTGCGGCTGTCATAGGGTTGAAGGGTCCAGAACCCGGCCTGCGCGTCTTCGGTAGGGTAGATCGTGGGGTCATTCAGGATGTCCGGGTCAATAAATTCGTTCGATGCCGCGTTGGCATCCGGGAACATCACATAATTGACGATATCGGCCGAAACCTCCGGGTCCATCAGGAAATTGATGAAGGCATGCGCGGCCTCAGGGTTGGGGGCGTCGGACGGGATAACCAGCATGTCGAACCACAGATGCGCACCCTCATCAGGGATGGCATACCCCACCTCCACGCCCGCACCCGCCTCTTCGGCGCGTTCGGCGGCCTGAAGCACATCGCCCGACCAGCCCACAGCCAGACAGATTTCACCATTGGCCAGGTCACTGATATATTGCGACGAATGGAAATACCGCACGGTTGAGCGCACACCATTAAGCAGTTCGGCGGCAGCGTCAAAATCGGCCTGATCGGTCGAGGTCGGGTCAAGGCCGAGGTAGTTCATCGCCGCCGGGAACATCTCGGTCGGGGCGTCCAGCCAGGCGATGCCGCAATCCTGAAACTGCGCGGCCAGCTCGGGGTCAAAGATCAGCGCCCAGCTGTCCACCTCGTAGTCGTCCCCCATCCGCTCGGCCACGGCCGTGGCATTATAGCCCAGCCCGGTGGTGCCCCACAGATAGATCACCGAATGCTCGTTGCCCGGGTCAAAGGCCGCAGCCAGTTCCATCAGCTGCGGGTCCATATGCACAAGGTTCGGCAACAGATCCTTGTTGAGCGGCTGGTAGACCCCCGCCGCGATCTGGCGCTGCATGAAATCGCTGGTCGGCACCACCACATCAAACCCGGATGACCCGGCCAGCATCCGCGCTTCCAGTGTGTCGTTGGAATCGAACACATCGTAATTGACGGTGATGCCGGTCTCGGCGGTGAAACGCTCCAGCGTATCGGGGGCGATGTAGTCAGACCAGTTGAAGACATTCACAGTCTGGGCCTGAACCGCCCCGGCCGAGGCCAGAACAGCGGCCACGGTGGCGGCGACAAAGCGGTTTTGCATTCTCGGTCTCTCTCTGTTGATGCCCACCCTTACCGGGCCGGGCGGTACTCTGGTCTGCTGCCTTACCGGCACGCTTTCAATCAGCTTGCAAAAACATGATCAAAAACTCAAGCGCGTTCTCCCGCCCGCCTTGCCCGGCATCAGCAAAAGGGCGTCATGGCTGAAAGATTAATCTCCCGCTCCCGCCCCGGCAAGCACTTCACAGCACAGATGTCCGTGCCCTGCACCCGCCCGGTTCAGTGCCGGGCGAACCCCTTTGAGACAGCGCCCGCCGCTGCCCCTTCATCTTGCCAAAAATACGCCGGGGGCGCCCGGAACGGGCGGCGGGGGCTGCACCCCCGCCTGATAGTGGGCAAAAGGCGGGCCGAGGGGGCTCGATGCCCCCGAGGCCCGGCCCCTACCGCCCCAGTATCGCCACCAGACACTCCGCCAGCCGCCCGGGCATCGAAAAGAACGGCGAATGCGAAGAGGGCAGCGTGCTCAGGTGCCCCGGCGCGAAATCCCGCGCCATATGTGCCTGATACTCGGTGGGAATCACATTGTCCTCGGTGCAGCGGATATAGTGCTTTTCCACCGCGTGATACGCAGGCGTCAGCGCCAGCGGTGTGGCCTGTGGCAAGATCGCCTGCGGTGTCAGGTTCGCGCGCGCAAAGGACACATCAGCATCCGAGCAATCCTGATAGAACAACGGCTTGTGGTATTCTTCGGCGAATGAATAGCTGATTCCGTCCGCATGTTGACGGATCGCAGGCAACAGCGGCTGGCGCGGCCCGGCCTTGCGCAGATCGACCATCGAGCACCCGTCCTGCGGGACATAGGCGCAGAGGAATATCAGCTTCTCCACCCGTTCCGGCGCGGCGACCGCAGCTGCGGCAATCGCATATCCGGCCATGGAATGCCCGACAACCGGCACCGGCCCGTCGTGCATGTCCCGCGCCGCCGCCACAATGGCCTGCGCATAACCCTCCAGCGTGACGGCATCCAGCGGCGTGGTGTCAGCGCCATGGCCCGGCAGGTCGATGGCGCGTGCCGTCACCCCCCGCGCTGCCAGCGCCGCAATCACGTCGCGCCAGCACCACGCGCCGTGGCATGAGCCATGCACCAGCAGCAATGGCGCACTGCTCAAGCGCCCGCCCCGTGCCCCAGCGAAGCTAGAAAATCATTCAGCAGCGCGGCATAGACCTCGGGCTGATCGACACAGGGCAGATGGCCCGAGCCGCGGATCAGCTCGAACCGGCTGCCCGGGATCAGATTGGCCATTTCGCGCACCAGATCGGGCGGGGTTGACCCGTCCTCGCTGCCTGCGATCGCCATGGCGGGCAGCCGCAGCGTTGCCGTTGTGCTGTAGAAATCCGTCCCCGCAATCGCCGCCGAACAGCCCGCATATCCTGCAACCGGCGTCCGCTCCAGCATATGGCGCCAGGCCCGCCCCTCGGATGTGGCGCGAAATTCCGCCGGGAACCAGCGCTCCATCACCGCCCCGGCCAGCCCTTCGACCCCGTGCTGCATCACCATGTCTACCCGTTCTTGCCACATCTCGGCAGTTCCGATCTTGGCCGCGGTGTTCGACAGCACCACAGCGCGGATCTGGTCCAGCCGCTTGACCGCCAGCCCCTGCGCCACCATGCCACCAATCGACAGCCCCACCAGCACCGCCTCGCGCACCTCCAGATGGTCCAGCAACCGCTCCAGATCGCGCACCAGCGCGCCCATTGTATAGGGCGCGGCGGGCGCGTCTGACAGCCCGTGGCCGCGCATGTCGTAGCGAATGATCTTCAGCCCGGGGCGCAGCAGGGGCACCACCTTGTCCCAAAGCCGCAGATCGGTGCCCAGTGAATTGGCAAAGACCACCGGCGCGCCCTTCGGGTCGCCATCGATACGGTAGTGAAGACAGATATCGCCCAGATCGGCCACCTGCATGTCAGCCCTCCCCCTGTTTCGACCGGCCGCGCGTTGCGGCGCTGCGCAGAATTACCTGATTTCCTGCCCTGAGCAAGGTGTTCAAGCCATTGCCTTCAGGCCCTGAAATTGCCATCTCTGACGCCGGAGGTAACACAATGACACACGCCACCCCCCCTGCCCGGCCCGAAGTGATGAATTTCCTGCTCAGCCGCCGCTCGCGCCCGGCCAAGCTGCTGCGCGCCCCCGCCCCGGATGAAGCCACGCTCACCGCCCTGCTGACCGCCGCTACCCGCGTGCCTGATCACGGCAAGCTGGAGCCCTGGCGCTTTATCGTGCTGGAACCGGCGGCGCTGGAGCGGCTTTCGGCGCTGATCACCGCGCGTGGTCAGGCGCTGGAGATGGATGCCGAGAAAGCTGCGAAAGCCGCGCAGACTTTCCGCGAGTCCCCCATGGTGGTTGCCGTGGTTGCCGTTGAAAAGCCCTCGGACAAGATCCCGGCGATCGAACAACTCCTTTCCGCCGGGGCCGTCTGCCTGAGTCTGGTCAACGCCGCCCTCGCGCAGGGCCTCGGCGCGTGCTGGCTGACCGGCTGGCCCGCTTTTGACCGGGTGTTTCTGTCCGACGGTCTGGGGCTGGGCGAAGGCGAACAGATCGCGGGCTTTGTGCATCTGGGCAGCAGCGATGCCAGCCCCCCCGAACGCCCACGCCCGGATGTCGCCACCCTCGTCACCCGGTTGCGCGCATGATCTTCGCAGCACTGCGCCACGCGCTGGGGCAGACCGGCGACCCGGTGTTTCGCCGGGTGATCTGGCTGGGGCTGGCGCTGGCAGTGGCGCTTCTCTTTGCCATGTATGCAGCCCTGTTGCTGGTCATCCAGATATTCACCGCAGACACCCTGACCATCCCCATCGCCGGCGAGGTCCGGGGGTTGGGCACGCTGTTGTCCGTGGGCTCGTTGTTTTTCATGCTGGTGCTGTCGATCTTTCTGATGGTGCCGGTGGCCTCGGCATTTACAGGGCTGTTTCTGGATGATGTCGCCGACGCGGTAGAGGCGCGGCATTACCCGCAATTGTCGCGTGCGCCGCGCGCCTCGCTGTGGGTCACACTCACCGACAGTGGGCGCTATTTCGCGCTGCTGATCGGCCTTAACCTTCTTGGAATACTGGTCTTTGCCCTTTCAGGCGGGCTGGGCATCGTCGGGCTGTGGCTGCTCAACGGCTTTTTGCTGGCGCGCGAGTATTTCACCATGATCGCCCTGCGCCGCCTGAGCCCTGAGGACGCGCGCGCGATGCGCAGCCGGCACCAGCCGCGGATCTGGGCGACGGGGGTGCTGATGGCGATCCCGCTCAGCATTCCGCTGGTCAATCTCTTTGTGCCGGTGCTGGGCGCGGCCGCGTTCACCCATCTGTTTCACCAGCTCAATGCATCAACGCCCGCGCCGCAGGCGGCAGATCAGCTATAGGTCATACGAAACAGGAAATCGATATCATCAACCCCGATCATCTCGGTCAGAATGATGGTCGCCAGCACCGCCCAGATCACCACCGCCACAGCCGAGGTGATCAGCATACGGCGGCGGATCTGCGGGTTCGCGGGCGCCGATTCCGGCGTGCCCGGCACCACCGCGCCCGCCTCACCCTGCGTGGTAAGCCGCAGGGGCAGCACTACAAAGAGCGTCATGAACCAGACCACCGCGAACAAGACAAAACCTGAAAATATCGTCATTACACCTGCTCCAGTTCGACAAGGCAGCCGTTGAAATCCTTGGGGTGAAGGAACAGCACCGGCTTGCCATGCGCCCCGATCTTGGGCTCGCCTGACCCCAGAACCCGCGCGCCTGAGGCCTTCATCCGGTCGCGGGCTGCCAGAATATCCTCCACCTCATAGCAGATATGATGGATGCCCCCGGCTGGGTTCTTGTCCAGGAAACCCTTGATCGGGCTGTCCGCTCCCAGCGGATAAAGTAGCTCGATCTTGGTATTGGGCAAGGTGATGAACACAACAGTCACCCCGTGATCCGGCTCATCCTGCGGCGCGCCTACATCGGCGCCCAGAACATTTCGATACTGCGCCGCCGCTGCCTCAAGATCCGGCACGGCAATGGCGACATGGTTCAGGCGACCGATCATGGCATGCTCCCTTTGGTTGCGCAGGCGCGCCCCGGGGTCATACGCAAGGAGGCCGAAATTGCAAGCGGATGTGAACGATTTTAACCGCCCGTTAGGGTTTATCGCGCAGGCTTGATGTCTGAAAAGGGGGATTTGCCATGCCGCCGACCGGCCACGCTACCGCGACAAATTCACCACCGGCACCGCCCGCTGGCCTGCTGGCGCAACCGGGCCATACACGTCCGCAAACCGTGCTTCTGGTTGAGGACAGTCGATTTGCCGCCGAAGCGGTGCGCCTCATGTGCCGCCGCACCGGCCTCAGGCTGCGCCGGGCTGATACCCTGACCGCCGCCTGGCAACACCTGCGCGTCTATCGCCCGGACATCGCGCTGATCGATCTTGGCCTGCCTGACGGCTCGGGGTTGGAACTGATTGATGCGCTGAACCGCACCATGCCACGCATAGGCCGGATCATCGCCATCACCGGGGATTCGGTGCTGGAACAGGCCGCGCGCCGGGCAGGGGCCGATGATTTCGTGGAAAAGCCGCTGTCGCTGTCGCTGCATCTGACACGTCTGCTGGGCGTCCCGGTCGATCTGGGCGACACGCTCGAACATATCAATCAGGCGCTGGGTCTGGAACGGGAACCGCCGCAGACCGGCGCGGCCCAGACTACGTATGCGGACAATACCGCCCATCCGCCGCGCCCGGGCACGCGAAACATGGGCGCCGATCCTTTGGCGCTGCGCGATGATCTGGCACGCGCGCATGACCTTCTCGCGCATGATCCCGGCCCGGCGCGGATCGGCTATGCGGCGCAGTTTCTGGCAGGCATTGCCCACAGCCTTGATGACCAGCCGCTTCTGGCGATGGCCGAAAGGGTGCGTGCCAGCGGCGAAGCCGCGCCGCTGGTTGCACTTCTGCGCCAGCGGGTCGCCACCAGCGCACCCTTCTGATCCAAGGACAGGTGGCGCAACATCGGGCACAGGGTCTGTCACGCGGTGCTTCTGGATCAAAGTCAGGAACGGCGAACCTGTTCGCAAAACAGCGCGGACCGTTTTCACCGGGGCCTGCGCAACGCCCCCCATAGACGCCCGGGCAAACGGCAAGACCACAGCCGGGTTCAGCGGCGCGGCCCGGCTGAGACACTTACCCCAATGCGCGAACGCCCTCGATGCTGGCGATATCGGCCCATTCGGTCTCATAGCTGCGGGTCAGCCGGGCGACATGGCCCCGCGCCCAGTTGGGGACGGCACTATCGTCAGGCGTATGTGTTTCCTGGCCGAACCGCGCGCCGAACAGATCAATGACCCGTTGCAGCGCCGCGGCGTCCTGCGGCGGGTTGGTGGTCAGATAGCGGCTGGCGCGCAGCCGCCCCTCGGCCGACAGGCCCAACGTGGCAAACTCCATCATGCCCGCCATCGGCACCCGCCGCCCCGGGCCAGCCAGCGTGGCCAGCACCTGCGGCCAGACCCGCGGCAGATCCTCATGCCGCCAGACCGTGAGTGTGGCGGCCGGCGCATGGCGGCGCAGGGTGGACACCAGAAGCGACCAGGGCAGAACATCATCATCTAGATGGGGCAACTGGGCTTCGGCGGCATCCTCGGGCAGTTGCGCCAGCAGCGCAGGCAAAAAGCCGTCAGCCGCGCGCACCGCCAGGTTGAAGTGCAGCCGCGTGCGCGGAAACAGCACCCGCAACCCGTAAATCCGCCGCGCCACGTCCTTGATATAAAACCCCTCAGGCGCGATCACCTGCCCTGCAGCGCCCAGCAGCCCCGGCGCGCTGACCACCAGCCGCCGACGTTCGCGGGTGACGCCCATACTGGCCAGCAAAGCCGCCTCATGCCCCTGCGCAACCGGCCCTTCCTGCGCATGTTCCGCCAACCCCTGCGAAATAAGCGCCAGAAACCGGCGCGGCGCGGGCAGTGCCAGCCCCTGCGCTTCCAGCCGGTCGGCGTTTTGCGCCAGCCAGCCCGCTATCCGCCCGTCATCGGTGGCATGCGCCCCCAGATGGAGAACCAGATCCACCGGCGCCTGTCCTGATCCGGGCGGCGTGGAGGTGGGGTGCTCATTCAACGTTCGTCATCCCGGCCAGAGTTTGCAGCACATCGCGCGTCTCCGGCGTCGCAAGCTGGGCATGCAGACGGGTGAACTGCTCGCGCGCCGTATCGAGGTTGCGAAGGTTCATATGCGCATACCCACGCAGCATGGCCAGATCCCGGCGCAGTGTGCCGTTGAGGGCCTCCAGCGCGTCAAAATAGGCGATCGACTGTTCATATTCACGCAAGTGATAGGCCCGCACGCCCCGCTGGTCGAGGATGATCGTCTCCACCTCAACCCGCTGCCCGCGCTCCAGGTTCGTGGCAGCGGCCACGCGCGCGGCCTCTTCGGTCATGTTGAAGGCCAGATACGCCAGTGTCAGGCCGAAGTTTGAATCACGGGTGACCGAGCCACCGAGCCCCCCACCATTGCGCGAAACCGCCGCGAACCCGGCCAGCGCCTCGCCCGCGCGGTCAAGATTATAGGCACACCAGGCGCGCTCATAAAGCAGTTCCAGCGAGCGTGGGCTGGACGATTGCGCCAGACAGCGGGCCCAGTCACCGGCCTCTTTCAGTGCACGCACCTGCGACAGCCGCGTATCGCCGCGCAGGGCAAGATTGGCCTGCGGGGTGGCGGGCGCACTGGTGGGTGCAGAGGGGGCCGGCGCGCTGGCCACTGCCGCAGGCGATGCCGTAGCCGGGGCACTGGCGGGCGCAGATGGTGCCGGGGGTGTGGACCGCGCCGTTGAACTGCCCGCTGCCACAGGCAGGCCACGGCCCGCGCGCAACCGCGCCTCAAGTTCATTCAGCACCCGGGCGTTGCCCGGCGCAGCGCTGCGCCCGGTTTCGAACAGCGCACTCAACTGGGTGGCCGAGGCGACCTCGTTGGCCTTTTCCAGCGTCGCCACCGCGTCGGCCGAGCGCGTACAGGTCCCCAAGACCCCGCGATAGGTGGCGACCGCGGTGTCGGTCTGGCCGGCAGCGTGATACATTTCCGCCAGTTGCCAGGCGTTGTTGATGCGGTCACAGCGCATCAGGGCCGGGCTGCGGCGGGCGGCGGCAATGGCTGCGGCGTGATCGCCCCGCGCCACCGCCGCATCGAACGCCTGCTGACCTTCATTGAGATCCAGTACCCGCAACATTTCAGCATCCGGCGACCAGCCGGGGGCGTTCTGCCGGGTCTGGTCAATCAGCCTGCGCGCGCCCGCATGATCGCCGCGTTCGATCCGCTCCCAGATGCCCGAGACATCGGCGTTTGCTGAAGCTGGCTGGCCCTGGGCGCGCAGCTCGTCCAGATCTCCGGGCGGGGTCCAGCCCGGATACTGAGCGCGCAGGCGGCGCATCTCGGCCTGGACCGAGCGCTGATCGTCGTGATCAAGGTAATAGACGAGCGCGCGCAGATCTTCGGCACCGGGCACCTGCGCCGAGGCGGGCAGCGGCGCACCAAACGAACAGGCAAGGCCAAGCGCCAGGGCAAGGGCGGGGAACGCGCGCTTGTGAGCGCGCGCGCCGCGTCTGTCGCAACGGGCGGCGGGGATGAGATGGCGAAGGGTCACACAGGCACGCATTCGGGAGAAACCTCGTTGGCGGCGATCATGGCGAACAATTGCAGCGTTGCCGGATAATAGGGCTGCGCGGGGTCGAACGGCGGTGTGCTGGCACCGATCTGGCCAAAGCGCCCGGCACAGGATACCAGCCCGGCCAGCGCGCGGTAACCCGGATCATTCGAGGCCTCAAGCACCACGCCCGAGGCCGGTTCGATCAGCGTGGGCACCGGCGTGCCGGGCCGCACCGTTCGGTCATAAACCCGCATCATCTGCTGCACTGCCGGGTGCCGGTGGAGCCCCGACCAGACCAGAAACAGCGGCACGCGCATTGCCTCGTATCCGGCATGCGGGCTGAAGCCCTCGGCCGGGGCAAGGCCGTCTGGCGTGATCCGGACCCAGTCCGGCACCAGCCCATCGAGCGCCAGCCGCGTGCAGAAGGCCTCGCCATGCTGGGCGGCCTGCTCCAGTTCGCGCACGCCGGTGGCTGTCGCCAGATCACGCATGGCCAGCGGCATCAGATAGCTGGGGTTAACCACCACACTGTCATCATGCACGAAGCCATGCACCGCCGGAATGAACACCAGTTCGCCCGGTTCCGCCGGGTTGGGCAGGATGCATTTCTCGGCCAGGGCCGAGGCAATCTCGGTAGCGCGGGTCAGGTAGCTGTTGTCAGAGAACTTGCGCGCGGCACGCACCAGCGCCCATGCATAGAACAGATCGCCGTCGGCGGCGTTGTTGCGGTCCGGCACGCGGTCGGCCTCGTCAGGCAGATACCGCCAGGCCAGAAGCCCGTCGCCCCGGATCGCCAGGTGCATTTCGGTCCAGTCGAGCATGCGGCGAAACGCATCCTGATCGCCAAATTCGGTGGCCAGAACCATGCCATAGCCCTGCCCCTCGGAATGGCTGGCGTTTGACTGCAACCGGTCGATCACCCGGCCATCGGGTCGAAGGTAGCCGCGCTTCCATGCGTCCCACACCCCCCCGGCGGTGAGCGCAAGATCGGCCCCCGGCAGCAGTATTCCCTGCCCGCGGGCCGCGCCGGACGCTGCGGCCAGAAACGGCACCGCGCCCAGCGTTGTCAGGAAGTTGCGTCTGTTCATGTGTTATGCTCCCGCGTGGAAATCACCAGTCGCAGCGCCACCAGCGCCGCAATGAGGGCCAGGAAAAAAAGAACTGTAACATAGCGGATGGGCATGGCCGAAACCAGATTGCCCAGTACGTGGCGAAGGTTTCCGGGGCTGATCGGTTCCAGCAGGATCGGCTGGCGATCAGGGGCGACCCAGTTGTGCCAGCGCCCGTCCACATCCAGAACCGAGACCTGCCCGCGCGGCCCGTCGCTCACCGTGCGCGCTGCGACGATGGCTGAGGCCAGCCCGGTGATGTCGGTGCCCGGCGCGCGCATCAGCCAGATGTGTTCCGGGCGCATCGGGTCCAGTTGCAGGAACACCGCCTGCCCGCGCTGCTGGCTCAGCCATTCGTCCAGCAACAGGCCCGAGCGCGGGTGCAGCCATTGCAGCGTGGTGTTGAACACACCCACCGCCCAGTCCCACCCGCCTGCAAAGGCGGCCGAAGGCTGGCGGCTGGCATTCCCATCGCCGGTCAGGCGCAGCAACCGGCTACCCATGCCGTCGCCGCCCGGCGCATCCGGGCCAGCGCCCGCAAGGGAACGCGCCGCGCCCCCCTCAAGCAACACGTTTTCAATAGCGCGACGGCTGATATGATAGCCCCCCAGCGGCAGCGCCGCGAGATCGTCGAACGACAGCAGGTTCAGGCGCGCAGACAGATCGGTCTGTCCGCCGATGGCACTGCCCGCCAGCGCGGCACGCAGGGTCAGCACATCATCCTCGGAAAAGGCGCGGGCGGCGTGGGTCTGTGGCTGAACACCCTCGGCGCGCAGCGCACGGAAAGCAAAATCCATATCTGGCAGATACATCGACGGGCTGTATGGCACGCTCAGGACAGAATCCGCACCGATGGCAAGCACCGGCCGGTCCCATACCGGGCAGGGCAGATCAGCCGGATCGCCGGGGATCATCACCTCGAACCCAAGGGTATTGATGCCTGAGCGCAGATGCCGCGCCTCAAACCGCACGGGGAACTGCTCGATCAGCCGCTCGGCGTCGCCGCGCAGAGGCAGAAGGCGCAGGTTGTGGCCGTTGATATGAAGCAGCAGCATCGCGCCGCGCGGCAGATCGTCGGCATAGATGTAATCCAGCCGGATTTCGGCCTTGGCATTGGTCAGCACCACATAATCATCAGGCAGGCGGAAACGCTGTTCGATCAGCGCGTAGCGGTCCTGCACCTCGACCGGGCGAAAGCCGAAATCGGAAAACGGCACCGGCTCATCCGTGCGGATCAGGGTGGGGGAGGCATGGGCGGCAAGGGCGGGCAGCGACAGGTCGAAGCCCGGCAGATCGCGCGGAGCTACGCCGGGCACATAAGTGATCACCATCACCTGCGCGCCGTCCCCGCCTGTCCGGTAGCTCACGCCTGCTTCTTCACCCGGCAGAAAGGTGATCCGCGCACCGGCGGGAAGATCGCCCTGAACGGTCCAGAAATCGGTAAAGCGAAAGGGCACCGGATCGCCACCCAGCGCCGCCGTCAGCCGCTGCGTGACCAGCCCGGTCCATGCGCTGCGCTCATCGCCCAGTGCCGCCGAGCCGCGAATTTCGATCCCCGCGCCGGTCGCGGCAGCCAGCGCCACGCCCATCAGAAACCCCTCTTCGCCGCTTGCCTCTGACGTGCCTTCAATCACCGCGCCGCTGCTGGCAAGGTCGATATCAGTCCAGAGCGCAAAGGCGGCATCAGGGCCGCAGAAGATGCGGTGATACTGGCTCAGCCGGATCTGCACGCGGTTGTGCCCGCGGTTCAGAACGCCCGGCGGGACCGGCAGATCGGTGTTACCGTATTGCGTGAAATGCGCCAGCCGTCCCTCGCCCACGAACTGATTGTTCACATAAACCCGGAACTGCGAGCGTTCGGGCAGCACGTTGATCGATGACAATGTGGACAGGCGCAGACTGCGCACCGTGTCCGGGTCCGGCACAAAGAGCGCGAAATCCAGATCGCGGCTTTCGCCGTCAAAGCGGATGGCGCTGCCCTGCGGCTGGCCACGCGCGGCAACTGGGCGCAGCGGGCTGATCCGCCGCCCCGCCGCATCTGGCGCGCTGACCTGTGTACCGCGCGTGCGATCAGGGGCGTAGCGGTCGCGCGCCATCTCCTCTTCGCCTGCTGCATCCATCGCCTCTGCACCAGAGTCCAGCGGCACCATGATCAGCCCACCCCCCTGCTGTGCCTGTGCCGCCACCGGCCACGCCAACCATATGAACGCAAGCGCCGCAGCAAGCGCGGCCATGGCTGCGCGCAGACGGGCCGCGCGGGAACAGGTGGAGCGCGGCAACATCACAGCGCCCCTTCCACCGGTTTCGCGCCCGGCCCCATGCGCTGCGGTGCACCGGGCACGGGATTGACGGCGGGTTGCATCAGGTTGACGGGCCGGGCCGCAGGCGGGTCAAATGCCTCGCCAAAGGCCAGCAGATGCACGGGCTGGCCCGCAGAACGCTCATCTTCAATCGAGCGTTTGCGCTGGCGCGCAAGGCGCGCAGGCTCAAGGGCAAGCGCACGCAGGGTGAAATAGATCCCCGCCAGCGACAGCCCCAGAACATAGGACATACCGCGCAACAGCCCCATTTTCTTGTTGCGCGAGGCGCGCACGGCCTCCCATGAAGCGGAATCGCCGAAGATCAGATGTGCCACGGTTTCGCGCACGATCATTGGCTGTGACGGGTCAAACTTGACCCCCACAGCCAGCGCCCCGCCCTCGGGCTTGACGGACATCACCTGCACCCGCACCGCGTTTTCCAGATGGGGGGATTTGGGGAATTCGGGGGTAAAGAAAAAGGTGTCCCCCTTTTGCAGCGCTGGCATCTCGACGGCCTCGGACAGCGGCTGCGGGCGGATCGACAGCCGCGCGCCGGTGGTAGAAGCATCAAGCACGGTGGCCGGGGCAAACACCGGGTTGTCCTGCCCCAACGCCACGATCGCGGGCACGTTCACCGGCACGCGCGGCACCGCCCGGCGCTGCTGGCGCTCGGCCACGGCGCGGATGGCGGCACCGATCAGCAACAGGTTGAACACCGCCCAACCACCGACCACCATAATGATGTTGTGATCGCCCGGATACAGCACCCAGCGCACCCCTGCGGCGACAACACCCAGCGCACATAGTGCAAAAATCAGGATCAATGGCTTGAAGATCGGCGAGATGAAGTCTTCTTCAAGCACCTCGTCCTTGGCCGTCACGTTGAACTTGGCACCGCGCGGGTTCCAGATGGTCTTGAAGATCGCGCTGGACAGGTAGGGTGCCTGCGCCACCTCATAGACTTCCGAGATCAGCGGCCAGCGCACCCGGGCATAAAGCGCATTCTGCACCAGAAAGCTGACGGCCATGTAGCTGGTCATGTAAACCGCCACTTCCTCGATCGTCGCCACAAAGATCTGAAGGCCGAAGAACAGATAGGCCAGCGGGGCCAGCAAAAATGTCATGCGCACCAGCGGGAACAACCAGAAGGTCATCGAATTGAGGTAGCACAGCCGCTGCGACAGGCTGAGACCCTTGCCCCGCAGCGGGTTTTTCAGGATCAGAAGCTGCATCATCCCCGTCGCCCAGCGCCCACGCTGCTGCACGAAACTGACGAAGGTTTCAGGCTGCAACCCGGCGATCATGGCGTGATCGACATAAAGGCTTTTCCAGCCACGCCGGTGGATGCCCAGCGCGGTTTCAGCGTCCTCGGTGATGGTGTCACCCGCAAATCCGCCCGCCTCATCCAGCGCGGCGCGACGCAGCACGGCAGCCGAGCCGCAAAAGAACGCCCCGCCCCAGCGGTCCAGCCCGCGGTGGCTGAGGTGATAGAACATCTCGTTTTCCGGCGGACAATCCTCGCGCAGGCCGACATTGCGGTCGATCGGGTCCGGGTTAAGGAAGAAATGCGGGGTCTGGACGAGGAACAGCTTGGGGTCCTCGACAAAGTAGCCGACGGTGCGGGCCAGAAAATCTCGGCTGGGTACGTGATCGGCATCAAAGACCACCACCAGATCACCATCCAGCTTTTCCAGCGCCGCCGACATGTTGCCCGCCTTGGCGTGTTCATTGCGCGGGCGGGTTGAATAGATGACGCCCAGTTCGTTGCAAAGCTGGATCAGATCACGCCGCCGCTGGCGTGATTTTTCAGCCAGCTCGGGGTCGTCGCTGTTGCAGCGCTGATCGGTGCCGCCGTCATCGCACAACACCACGGTGCGCTTGTGTGGCGGGTAGTGCATGTTCTTGGCCGCCGACAGCGTGACCGCCAGCATCTCGGTCGGCTCGTTGTAGGACGGCACCAGAATATCGACCGTCGGCAAATCCGCCGCCGCCACCCGGGGCGGAAGGCCGCGCTTGATCGGGTCTGCCGTCAGAAAGGCCGACAGGAAAAAGACGCCGATGGCATAGGTTTCAACGATAAACAGAAACAGTGCCGGGATGAACGACATTGTGTCGGACATGGGCGGCAGGGTCTCGGTCGCGCGCCAGGCCCAGTAGCGCATCACCAGTGTGGATGCGACGGCCATCATGGCAAACCGCGCCACCATGTTGTCGGCCACGAAGGGCTTGAGCACGATGACCACCACCAGCGCCGACAGCCCTAGCATGGCCTGCACAGCGATCGAGGTCGGCACGCTGACAAGAACGCCGATTGCGGCCAGAAGGAACAACCAGACCAGAAGGTTCAGAACCTCGATCCCCCGCAAGGGCCTTGTACCGATGATCTTTGCCATTCACCCCTGCCCCGACTGATACTCGAACACCGTTTTCAAACCTTATCTTCGCGGCGCAGCATGCGGCGAGAGCGTGTAGTTCGCCCCGGCCACATTGCCGCCTACGCCCAGAGAACGCTCGCCCACCGGGGCCAGCGCCGCTTCAAGCGAACCGTCCACGCAGTTTCTCATCATCACATCAAGCGCCTGGGTGCCCGAAGGCAGCGGGCGCGCGCCCACCGTCAGCCGCCGCAGCACCAGAACGCATTGCGTGCTGTTGCCGATCATCTCGCGGGCATAGACATAGCTGCCAAGGCTGTCCTCGCCGCTCATCAGCGCGCTGTCGGTCAGCCGCTCGAACGGGGCGGGCAGCCCGCCGAAGCGCGCTGTCAGTTCGGCAAAGTTGAACTCGCCCAGGCGTGCGCTGGCATTGGTTTGCGCGCGGATCTGGATGACATTGTCGCCGCGCAACGCCGTGGTGTTGGGCAACACGATGCGCTGCTCCAAAGCCGGGCCCAGATTGCGCTCGAACACCACCAGCGCATCGGGGGCATGTACCATCCCGCGCGTAGCGGGAATGACAGAATACTCCACCGTATGTTCGCGCATCTCCATTGACGGCGCGCGCTGGCTGCCCGCAACGCGGAAGATACCCGAGGCAAGGCGATCACCGTCACCCTGCCCGCAGGCCGCAACAAGCGCCCCCGCCAGTCCCAGCATAAAGAGCCACCGCAACCGGTGCGCCGGGTGCCTTGTTAGAACGGCACGCCAGTTTGGCGCCGGTCGGTTGCGAGACGGGGTGCTTGCGTCGATTGCCATTGCGGTTGCTCGGTCACTGCTGCTGACGGCACCGGACAGGGGGCTACTCCACGCTTGCACATGCGAATTGGCCGCCGAAGCGGATCGCACTTGCCTTGACTGGAGACACTCTTACTGCTCGTGCCTGTTTCTTTTTTTATTGAGGGGAGTTTAGAAAAAATACCGGAATCGCGCAATCCCATTCCTTGCTTTCAGCGGCAGATCGTTCAAAATGTCACAAATAAGCCCCAGTCCGGCTGCGGATTGTTTCCTGACAGGCAACGGCCCCAACATCTGGGCCAAGGAATGCCTGAAAATGTACCCCATTGCCTTCGTAGCGCCACATTTGCCGCCAAACGCAGGGTTTTCGGGTTTCAGTCGCGGCGCTGCGCGAAGAAATTCCTGAGCAGCGCGGCTGACTCAGAGGCGCCAATTCCATCATAAATTTCTGGGCTGTGGTGGCATTGCGGGTGGCTGAATATGCGAGGACCCTGCGCCACGCCGCCTGATTTCGGGTCCGACGCGCCGTAATATAGCCGCGCAATGCGGGCAAAACTGATAACAGTGGCGCACATCGGGCAAGGCTCCAGCGTGACGTAAAGCGCGTGACCAGGCAGCCGCTCGGACCCGGCAGCGGCACAGGCGGCCCGGATCGCCAGCATCTCGGCATGGGCCGAAGGGTCGGCCAGTTCGCGTGTGCGGTTGCCTGCGCGCGACACCACCTGCCCCGAGGGGTCAACAATCACCGCGCCCACCGGCACCTCGCCGCGCGCAGCGGCGGCGCGGGCCTCTTCCAGTGCGATTGACATATGGGCCGGAAAGCGGTTCATGGGGCCTGAATGCCCGCTTGACGCGCCCCGCGCAAGGGCGCATGGCCCCCCTTCCCGCCCCCAGCACGCCCCAGCCCGCAGGACCAATGACAAAGCCCCCTCGCCCCCAGACCCGGCCACCCGCCCGCCCAGCCGGCGCTGACAGCACCCCTGCGGGCGACCGCATCGCCAAGGTGCTGGCGCGCTCTGGCGTCGCCTCACGCCGTGAGGCCGAAGCGATGATCCTTGAAGGCCGTGTACAGGTGAACGGCACGCGCATCGACAGCCCGGCGCTGAATGTAAGGCCAAAGGACCGCGTGCTGGTAGACGGCAAACCGCTGGCCGCGCCGGAACCTGCGCGGTTGTGGCTCTATCACAAGCCGCTGGGGCTGGTGACGACCGAGCGCGATGAAAAGGGCCGCCAGACTGTATTCGACACTTTGCCTGAGGACATGCCACGCGTGATGTCGGTGGGGCGCTTGGATATCACGTCCGAAGGGCTGTTGCTGCTGACCAATGACGGCGATCTGAAGCGGCGGCTTGAACTGCCCTCGACGGGGTGGCTGCGCAAGTATCGGGTGCGCGTCAAGGGTGCCCCGCAGGAAGCCCTGCTGGAACCGCTGCGCAAGGGGATCACCATCGAGGGTGAGCGCTTTCAGCCGATGATCGTCTCGCTGGACCGCCAGCAGGGCGCAAATGCCTGGCTGACCGTGGGCATCCGCGAGGGCCGCAACCGCGAAGTGCGCCGCGCGATGGAGGCCGTGGGGCTGGTGGTGAACCGGCTGATCCGCATCAGCTATGGCCCGTTCCAGCTGGGCGAACTGGCTGCCGGGGCGGTGGAAGAGGTGCGCGCCAAGGTGCTGCGCGATCAACTGGGGATGGAGGCCGCGCCTGCGCTGGCCCCGAAACCGGGCACAAAGCCGGGCACAAGGCCGGGTGCGAAACCGGGCCAAAGGCCCGCGCCGAAGGGAAAAGCCGATGCCGCACCGGCCCCGAAGGGCAGGCCCCGGCCATCGGCCACCCGGGCCGAAGCCGGCGCGGAAGCGGCAGAGAAACCCGCGCGCCGGTCCTGGGGCAGCAAATCCTTTGGCGGCAAAGCGGGGGGCAAACCTGGCGATGCAAGCGGTGCGGGCAAGCCACGATCGTGGGGCAGCAAACACGCCTCACCCGGCACCACGCCCGCCCGCCCGCCGCGCAAACCTGCGGGCCCAAAGCGCTGAAAAACCGGGGCCAGTGCGTGCAATCGGTGGCTTTCCAAAGCCTGCCAGCATGGCGTATAGTCGGCCACAAGACACGAATTCAGGCGCCGCAGCACAACCCTGACGATAACGCCTCAGATACACCCCGACGCGGTGCGCACCGACGAACAGGACCAACGCATTGACAACCCAAGGCATTCAGAAAACCGCCTATGCTCTCTTGATGGGGCTGGTGTTCTACGTCTGGCTGGTGGGGGGCTAAGCCATGGCCAGACGTTTTGGCGGCACCCATAGCCCCGGCGGTGACCCGCGCGCCAAGAGCGCTCCCGCGCCCCCTGCGGGTGGCCCGGTGCGGGGCAAGCGCCCGCATCCGGTCGGCGCACGGGTGCATCTGCTGTTCGTGCTGCCCTTCCCCTTTGCCGCCAGCGCCTTTTTCAAAGACCCGACGGGGTTGGCCATCAATCTGGTGGTCTTTGCGCTTTTGATGCTGGCTGCCTGGCTGACACGCGAAGGTGTGATCGCGCAGGATGCCTATGACACCCGCCGCGTCGCCCGCCGCCCCGCCATCCCGCGCAAGATCTTCGGCGCGGTGGCGATGGGGCTGGGGCTGGGGCTGGCAGGGCTGAGCGGCGGGATCGTGCCCGCAGCGATCTTCGCGGCCTTGGGTGCCGGGCTGCATTTCACGGCCTTCGGCCCGGACCCGCTTAAAGACAAGGGGATGGAGGGCATCGACACCTTCCAGACCGACCGCGTGGCACGCGCCGTGGGTGAGGCAGAACAGCATCTGACGGCGATGAGCGATGCGATCAAGCGCTGCCGCGAGCGCCAGATCGAAGACCGGGTGCGCGAGTTTCAGACCCATGTCCGCGCCCTGCTGCGCACCGTCGAGAATGACCCCCGCCGCCTGAGCGCGGCGCGGCGCTACATGGGCGTCTATCTGCTGGGCGCGCGTGATGCGACGGTCAAGTTCGCCGATCTGTATACCCGCAACCGCGATGCACAGGCGCGGGCCGATTATCTGGCGCTGCTGGATGACCTGCAAAAGAACTTCGCCCTGCGCACCGAAACCCTGCTCGACAGCGACCGTCAGGCGCTGGATATCGAAATGGATGTGCTGCGCGAGCGACTGGAACGCGAGGGGCTGCGCCCGGTGCTGCCGCTCGACATTCTGGATGATGTGCCCGAACCCGCGCCCGCATCCGCCCGGAATACCTCCGAGAAAGGAACCCCTAATGTCTGAAGACGTGCGCCAACAAGCCTTGCAACTCACATCCGAGATCCAGCAGGCGACCCAGGTCACCCTGCCGGAACCCGCCGCCGACATGGTGTCGCTGGACAAGGCCAAGAAGTCCGAGGCCGGGGCAATCCGCCAGCGTATGAGCGAAATCGACCTGCACTCGACCGGCACGGTGATCGGTTTCGGCGCGCGCGCACAGCTGGAATTGCAGCAGATCAGCCAGTCGATGCTGGCCGATGTCAAGAACAAGGATGTCGGCCCCGCCGGTGACTCCCTGCGCCAGATGGTCACCACGATCCGTGGATTTTCGGTCAGCGAACTGGACACACGGCGCGATCGCAGCTGGTGGGAGCGCCTGACCGGCAAGGCCGCGCCGATGTCCAACTTCATGGCCCGCTATGAGACCGTGCAGGCCCAGATCGACCGGATCACCGAAAGCCTTCTCGGCCATGAGACCGTGCTTCTGAAGGATATCAAGTCGCTCGATCTGCTCTATGAAAAGAC
This sequence comes from Pararhodobacter sp., assembly GCA_020832545.1. Classification (GTDB taxonomy): domain Bacteria; phylum Pseudomonadota; class Alphaproteobacteria; order Rhodobacterales; family Rhodobacteraceae; genus Pararhodobacter. Next base: position 22,092 of record JAFIEK010000010.1, read on the forward strand.
GCTGGAGTTCTACAACGAACTGGCGCTCTACATCGCGGCGGGCGAGGCCCGGCTGCAAGAAGTGGATGACACCGACATCCCCGCCAAACAGACCGAACTGGACGCCGCCGATGAGAATGACCAGATTCTGAAAGCGCAGGAACTGCGCGACCTGCGCGCCGCACGCGATGATCTGGAACGCCGGGTGCATGATCTGAAGCTGACGCGCCAGGTGACTATGCAATCGCTGCCCTCGATCCGGCTGGTGCAGGAGAACGACAAGTCGCTGGTGACCAAGATCAATTCGACACTGGTCAATACCGTGCCGCTTTGGGAAACCCAGCTGGCGCAGGCGCTGACAATCCAGCGCTCGCGGGAGGCGGCACAGGCGGTGCGCGCGGCCAATGACCTGACCAACGAGCTGCTGACCCAGAACGCTGACAACCTGCGCTCGGCCAATCGCGAGGTCCGCGAAGAGATCGAACGCGGGGTATTTGACATCGAAGCAATCAAACATGCCAACGAGCAGCTGATCGCCACCATTCAGGACAGTCTGGAAATTGCCGATGCGGGCAAGGCCAAGCGTGCCTCCGCCGAAGAGGAGCTGCAAAAAATGGAAGCTGAGTTGCGTTCATCACTGGCCTCGGCCAAGGCCCGTGCTGACGATTGACACCTCGCTGCCAGCGCGCACCATAGGGCGCGCGCGCGGCATGATTGGCGCGGGCCTGCTGAGCGCAGGCCTGCTGTCTGGCTGTGCGGCGCTGGAGCCGCCGCAAACCCGTGCCAGCGCTCCCGCCCCCGCGCGTCCTGCCACTTTGCCACGGATCGTCCCGCCGTCGTCGGAACTGGTGAACTATTACAAGCGCATCGAGGACGAGCGCAGCGCAGCCGGGTTGATGCGCCGCGATGACGGCAGCGCGGATGCACCGTTCAGCGCCAGCATACTGGCGCGCAATTACATCGATATCGCGCTGCATGATGAATATCTGCGCACCGGCGAGCGTTTTGCCGCGCGCACCAGCGCCAGCGTGCTGCGCCGATGGGAAACCCCGGTGGCCTACCGGTTGGAGTTCGGCGCCTCGGTCCCGGCGGATGTGCGCGCGCGTGATCGCGCGGATGTCGCGGCGCTTGTGAACGATCTGGCCGGGGCCACCGGTCATTCGATCCGGCTGTTGCCGCTCGGCTCGGCCCAGCGCGGCAATTTCCACGTCCTCGTGCTGGACGAGGATGAGCGCCGTGCCATCGGCCCGCGGCTTCAGGCGCTGATCCCGGGCATCGATCAGGCCGCAATCCGGCTGGTCACCGAAATGCCGCGCGAAACCTTTTGCCTGGCGATGGCCTTTTCGCGCGATGGCACCGCCACCTATAGCGAGGCGGTCGCCATCATCCGCGCCGAACACCCTGATCTGACGCGGCTGGCGTGCTACCATGAGGAGCTGGCGCAGGGGCTGGGACTGGCCAATGACAGCCCGCGCGCGCGTCCGTCCATTTTCAACGACGATCAGGAGTTTGCACTGCTGACCGAACATGACCGCCTGCTCCTGCGCCTGCACCATGATGCACGCCTGCGCCCCGGCATGACTGAAGCTGAAGCGCGACCGATCGTCTTTCGCATTGCGTCAGAACTTGTTGCGGGCGAAAGTTGACGCCATAGTGGCGTCGGAAATTCAGTTAAAGAAGGGAGGCGTGTCATGGTCTTCAATTTTCTAAAGGGCCAGTTCATCGATGTTATCGAATGGCTCGATGACTCGCGCGACACGCTGGTCTGGCGTTTTGAGCGGTATGGCAACAACATCATGATGGGTGCCAAACTGACCGTGCGCGAAGGTCAGGCGGCGGTTTTCATCCATGAAGGGCAACTGGCCGATATCTTCGGCCCAGGCCTGTATGAGCTGCAAACCAACAACATGCCGCTGATGACGGCACTGCAGCACTGGTCGCACGGCTTCAACTCGCCGTTCAAATCCGAGGTCTATTTCGTCAACACCCGCCGGTTCAGCGGGTTGAAATGGGGCACGCAGAACCCGATCATGCTGCGCGACCCCGAATTCGGGGCGCTCAGACTGCGCGCCTTTGGCTCGTATGCGATCCGCGTGTCTGATCCGGGCACCTTCATGAAAGAAATCGTCGGCACGGATGGCGATTTCACGCAAGACAAGGTCTCAGGCCAGATCCGCAACATCATCGTGCAAAAGGTCAGCCGGGTGCTGGCCGGCTCGGGCGTGCCCGCGCTGGATATGGCGGCCAATACCAAGGAGTTGTCCGATATTGTCCGTCAGGGGATCGACCCGACGATGGATGAATACGGGCTCGATGTGGTGGAGCTTTATATCGAGAATATCTCGCTGCCGCCTGAGGTTGAGAAGGTGCTCGATCAGCGCACCTCGATGGGGATTGTCGGCGATCTGAACAAATTCACCCAGTTTTCCGCCGCGCAGGCCATGCAGAATGCCGCCAGCGCCAGCGGTGACAACGCCATGGGCGCGGGGCTGGGCATGGGCATGGGCATGGGCATGGCCCAGTCGATGGCCCAGGCGATGGGCGGGATGAACCAGCAACAACAGCCCGCGCAAACCGGCGCTGCCGCCCCGCCGCCACCACCGCCGCCACCGGCCGAAACCGCGTGGCATCTGGCCGAAAACGGGCAGACCAAAGGGCCGTTCGGGGCCGCGCAGCTGGCCCAGATGATCAGCCAGGGCGGGTTTACCCGCGAAACGCTGGTCTGGACTGCGGGGCAGGACGGCTGGCAGAAAGCGGGCGATGTGCCTGAACTGGCGCAACTTTTCTCGGTCTCGCCGCCCCCGCCGCCGCCTGCGGGGTGACCCATGGCCGACACCGACGCCGCGGCCCCCACTGACCGCCACCAGTTCCCCTGCGCGCAATGCGGCGCGCAGTTGCGTTTCGCCCCCGGCCAACGCCGCCTGACCTGTCAGTATTGCGGGCATGAGCAGGACATACCCGCCACCGATGAAGACCGCAGCACCGCGCTGACCGCGCATGACTTGCGCACGGCATTGGATAACCATCTGCCCCCGGAGGCGATGGAAGAAACCCGGGTGCTGAATTGCTCAAACTGTGGCGCGCAGGTGGAATTCGACCCTGACACCCATTCCAAGCAATGCCCTTTCTGTGCCTCGCCCGTCGTCACCGACACCGGCACGCACCGCCATATCAAACCCGCCGCCGTCCTGCCCTTCCGCCTGACCGAGAAAGAGGCGCATGAATCGATGAACCGCTGGCTCAAGGGGCTGTGGTTCGCGCCGAACGGGCTGAAGTCTTACGCCCGTTCTGATCGCACGCTCGATGGGTTGTATGTGCCCTACTGGGCCTTCGATGCCTTCGCCCGCTCGCGCTATTCGGGTGAGCGGGGCGATGCCTATTACCAGACCCGCTCCGTCACCCGCAACGGCAAGCGCACCACCCAGCGGGTGCGCAAGATCCGCTGGCGTCGTGTCAGCGGCAATGTCCAGCGTCAGTTCCATGATGTGCTGGTGATGGCCGCGCAAAGCCTGCCGCGCAAATATGTGCGCGCGCTGGAACCCTGGATGCTGGCCGATCTGGCCCCTTACAGCCCGCAGTTTCTGGCTGGCTTCCGCGCCGAGGGCTATACGGTCGATCTGCCCGATGGCCACAAGATCGCCATTGAACGCATGGAAGAAATGATCCGTCAGGATGTGCGCCGCGATATCGGCGGCGATGAGCAGCGCATCCACAGCCTGAGCACTGATCATTCCGACGAGAAGTTCAAACACCTTCTGTTGCCGATCTGGATGGCCGCCTACCGCTATCACGGAAAAAGCTACCGCTTCGTCGTCAACGCCCAGACCGGCAAGGTGCAGGGCGAACGGCCGTGGTCAAAATGGAAGATCGCAGGCGCGGTGGCGCTGGCGCTGGTCCTCGCAGGGCTGTTCCTCTATTTCGGCGAGATGCAGTAATGCGGGCGCTGGTCCAGAGGGTCAGCGAAGCAGCGGTACGCGTCGATGGTGCGGTGGTGGGGCAGACCGGGCCGGGTTTGCTGATTCTGGTCTGTGCCATGCAGGGCGATGACGCGCCCCGCGCCGAGGCGCTGGCCAACAAGATCGCCCGGTTGCGCATCTTCCCGGACGCGGCAGGCAAGATGAACCTCAGTCTGACGGATATGGGCGGCGGTGCGTTGGTGATCAGCCAGTTCACCCTGGCAGCCGATACCTCGCGCGGCAACCGCCCCGGCTTTTCCACCGCCGCCGCGCCGGATATGGGCCGCGCGCTCTATGAGCATTTCACTGATCACCTTGCCGCCACTGGCATCCCCACCGCCCGCGGGGTTTTCGGCGCCGACATGAAGGTCGCGCTGGTCAATGACGGGCCGGTGACAATCTGGCTTGAAACCTGACTCTGTTTTCTCTTCATGTGTTTGAAAATACCCTCGGAGGAAAGGGGGGGCAGCGCGCCCCCCTTCTCTCCGAAAGAAAGGACCCCGATGAACGCCCCTGACCTCTCTGGCACCGACACCTCTGCCGATTTCTCCGCAACCGAATATGCCGACCGCCTCACACGGATCCGCACCGCGATGGCCGGGGCCGGGTTTGAGGTGCTGATCATCACCGACCCGTCGAATATGGCATGGGCCACGGGCTATGATGGTTGGTCGTTCTATGTTCATCAGGCAGTGGTGATCGGCCCGGATGGCCCGCCGCTCTGGTGGGGGCGCGGGATGGATGCCGCTGGCGCGCGCCGCACGGTCGTGATGCCCGATGACTGCATCCATTCCTATGCCGACAGCTATGTCCAGAACCCTGACAAGCACCCGATGGAGGATCTCGCCACGCTTCTGGCTGACCGGGGCTGGCATCGCGGCCGTATCGGGGTGGAGCTGGACAATTATTACTATTCCGCCAAGGCCCATGCCGTGCTGAGCGCGCGGCTGAACGGCACGCTGGCTGATGCGGGTGGGCTGGTGAACTGGCAGCGCGCCGTCAAATCCACGACCGAGCTGGAACGCATCCGCCGCGCGGCGCGCATTGTCGAGGCGATGCACCGCCGCATTGTCGAGGTGGCCGAACCAGGCTTGCCCAAGAATGTGCTGGTGGCCGAGATCCTGCGCACCGGCACGCTGGGTGCCGGGGGGCATTGGGGCGACTATCCGGCGATTGTGCCCATGGCACCCTCGGGGATGGATGCCACCGCCCCGCATCTGACGTGGGATGACCGGCCCATGCTGGCCGGAGAGCCGCATTTCTTTGAAATTGCCGGGGTCTACCGCCGCTATCACTGCCCCTTGTCGCGCACGCTGTTTTTTGGCGAGCCGCCGGTGAAGTATCGCCGCGCTGAAGCGGCGGTGCAGGAGGCCACCGCAGTCGCGCTGGAACAGGCCCGGCCCGGCAATCATTGCGAGGACATTGCCAATGCCTTCAACGCCCGGCTGAATGCGCTGGGATTCGAGAAAGACAGCCGCTGCGGCTATTCGATCGGGTTGAGCTATCCGCCAGACTGGGGCGAGCGCACAATGTCGCTGCGCCGCGGCGACCGGACAGTTCTGGTGCCGGGGATGGTATTTCATTTCATGCCCGCGCTGTGGCTTGATGACGGCGGGTTGGAAATCACCGAAAGCATCGCCATCACCGACACCGGGCCTGAAACCCTGTGCACGCTTGACGGGGCCATAACCGTCAAGGGCTGACGATTTGCCGGACCGTGGTGCGGCCGGGTTCTGGCATCGCTGCGCCTGTTCCTGAGCAGGCTCAACGGTGATTGCCGCCCCGTCCGGATGCCCCGGAGGGCGTTGCCACGGGGCTGGCACCGCTCTCGTCGTTGCCAAGGTCGCCGCGCTTTGCCCGGGGCCGTGACCGCGCCACAAGTCTTGCCGCATCGCGGGTGCCCCACGGCCACGACCGGGCCGGGAACATGAGGCCGTTGAGCGGTCATCGCGCTGCCGCCGGGGCGCTGGCGGCGATCGCATCGTTCACCGCCGCGTCCACCGCCTCATCCACTGCCTCGTCCACCCTCTCTTCCAGCGCCGGATCACCTGGCCGCAACAACGCCATCCGCCCGCGCCCGGACCGCTTGGAGACATAGAGCGCGCGGTCGACATCGCAGAGCAGGCGATCAGCCTCTGGCTCCAGATAGTCGCGCGACAACACGGCGCCGATGGACGCTGCGATCTTGCAACTGCGCCCACCAAATGGAATTGGGCGCCTGACGCATTCAAGCACCCGCGCGCCCAGTTGTTCAACAAGTGCGACCTCGCTCACCCCGGGCAGAATGATGATGAACTCATCCCCGCCGACGCGTGTGACCAGATCGCCGGCGCGCGTGACCCGCGTCAGGATCCGCCCAACCTCGATCAGCACATGGTCGCCCGCAGCATGCCCCAGCGTGTCATTCACCGCCTTGAAGTAATCCAGATCCAAGTGGAGCAATGCAAAATCCTTGCGCGCGGCAAGTAGCAGGGTCAATTGCTGCTCCATCGCGCGGCGGTTGTGCAGCCCGGTCAGGGCATCGGTCCGTGCCTGCTCTTCTGCCTGGTGCATGGCCCCCCGCAGTCGCAGGTTCAGCCCGGCCAGCTCGCCCATGACAGCGGCCTTGGCCTCGGCCAAGTAGAGCAGTTCGATGGCCAGATCCGTCGGCGCGAAATCGGTATCGCTGAGGCCATGGTCGCGCACTGCGTCGCGCACTGCATAGCCGAAGGACAGGTTGAGCAGCACATCGTCAGAGCCGCGCAGAGGCACCGCCACACCCTTGAAACTGGTCCCCGGCGGCTGGCGCAGATCCATGCGCAACCGCATCGCCTGCGCCAGATCAAGCGCCTGCCGGACCATCCGAGGGCCGCGCAGACTGAAGACCGTCTGAAGGTCCGCGCCACAGGCCTCAGGCCCCATCAGCTTCTGCAGGGTGGGACCGGCGGACCGAATCCGGCATTGCCCGTCCAGGCGCAGATACATCGGCATCAGTCGGCCAAGTGGGCCAGGGCCCAGCGCGAATCCCGGCAAAGGCAGGTCGCCATCCATCAGGACGCCTCCGGCACAGCCAGTTCAAACCGGCGCCCGGCGTGAAACGCCGGATCGTAGAGTTCGATGGCAATCAGTTCGTCAAGCGCCGGATCATCGCGCCGCGATTGCGATGGCCCTGCCTGCTGGCTGCCGCAATGCTCCAGCACCGCCAGCGCGCCATAGTCATCAGCCATCGCCCGCAGAATACCCAGCATGACATGGCCAAACCCAGGCGGGCACTGGTGACAGATCACCAGAAAATGTCCCGGACCGTCCTCGGTGATCGTGAGGTCCGGCAGCGCCAGTTCGGGCACCGCCAATCGCGTGCGCCCCTGAAGATCATCCAGCGAATACAGGAAATCTGTGAAGGTCACGCCGCCGAAACGCAGCAGACGGCGCAGCGGGTCCAGCCGTTCGTTAGAGATCAGATACGTACCCAGATCTTCCAGCAACGAGCCGCGCGGCGCGCCCAGCAGCTGCGTGGCGGCGTCCAGAACCGCCTCTACCAGCGCGGGATCGTAGAGTTGCATGGCCTCGAACCCGTCAGGGCCAAGCTGGTGGGCCAGGTCTGACCGCAGCGCGACCTCCGCCCACAGCAGATCGCCGTGAGAATCGCTCAGGAAAGACTGAATTGCCTTGCCGATCAATCCGTGCATCAGCGCGCGCCCCGCAAACATTCGGTGCGACTCAGGCTAGGGCAAGGAACTTAACAAAATCCCAACAGCTGCGGGATACCTCAGTTCTCAAGCCCCAGCAGCGCCGGCAGATGCCCGATATCAGGTCGCACGACATCTGCCAGCGGCGCCAGATCATCCGCGGTGGCGACACCGGTCAGAACCGCGAGCGTGGCCATTCCAGCAGCCCGTCCGGCAAGCAGATCGTGGTTGCTGTCGCCCACCATCAGCACCGAGGCGGGGGGCAGGTCACAATGGCGGGCAAAGGCCAGCAGCATCCCCGGCGCGGGCTTGCCGCCATAGCCCGAATCAAACCCCACAATGAAATCAAACTGATCCGCATGATCAGCCACATGACTGCGCGCCACGGCCTCGTTGTCATTGGTCGCCACGCCCAGCCGGTAATCTGCCGCGCGCAGCCGCGCCAGCAGCGGGCGCAGCGCAACCGCCTCAACCACCGGCGCGCGCGCCGCAGCCTCGGCCATCCGCGCCTCAAGCGCGTGCACGCCGCCGCCCTGCCCCGGCAGAAGCGGGGCGATCAGCGCCGCCACCTCTGCGCTGGTGCCTGCGATCACCGGGCTTTGGGGCAGAAAGCGCTGGCTGTGCTGATCATAGGCCATCACCTCGGCCAGCGCGCGGGCCAGCCCCGCATCCGGCCCGGCCAGTTCCGCAATCATCTGCCCGGCCCAGACCCCCCAGGTGGCCTGAAAGTCGAACAGGGTGCCGTCCTTGTCGAACAGAATGGCGCGGATATGGCGCATGCTCTGCATCGTCAGGTCCAGTGCACCGGCACACCGCCCGGCAAGGCCGCGCGGGCATCGGCGGGGGTTTGGGGCGAGAGGTCGAGCGCGGCGCAGCAGTCCAGCAGCAGGGCCTCGTCCGCCATCAGAAATTCGATCACCGCCAGCAGGAAATCCGGCTCATTCGCCCGTTCGCGCAGACTGCCGGGTGCCGTGCCCGAAGCCGCCAGAAAGGCCGCGATTCGCGCATGGTCCTGCGCAAGCCACCCCAACACCTGCACCGCCAGATGCTCGGCCCCCGCTTGTGTCATTGCCATGACTGCCTGTTCCTTCTGCCCTTTTCGCGCCGGTTCCTGCCCGGCGCCACGCTTGGAAAGGTTTCGTTAACCTTTTCGCCTTAACACTTCGTGAAGCCACAAGATCAGGTCAACCGGCCCAGCATAGGACGCCCATGGCAAAGGGCAACAAGGTAGACGTGTATGACAGGCAAAATTCTTATCGTGGATGATCTGGCCATCAACCGGATCATCCTCAAGGTCAAGCTGGCCTCAGCCTGCCACGACAGTGTGCAGGCAAGCGATGGCACAAGCGCACTGGCCGCAGCCCGCGCTGAAAAACCAAAGCTGATCTTGCTGGACATGATGCTGCCGGATATCTCGGGGATCGAGGTTTGCCGCCAGTTGCGCTCCGATCCGCAGACCCGCGACATCCCGGTGGTGATCATCACCGCCTCGTCTGACCGCGCGCGACGGCTTGAGGCGCTGGAGGCGGGTGCGGATGAGTTTCTGACCAAGCCGCTCAGTGAAGTGATCCTGCTGGCACGCATCCGCAGCCTGCTGCGCGCGCGCGAGACCGAGGCCGAGCTGCGCCTGCGCGCCGCCACCTGTCAGGGGCTGGGGTTCTCTGACAGCGTGGTGCCGCTGGACGGTCCCGGGCACATCGGGCTGATTGCGGCGGAACCGGCGACGGCGCTGGGGTGGCGTGCGGCCCTCGCGCCGCTGATGCCGGACCGGATGGACATTCTGACCCCGACTGCTGCGCTACGCGATGCCAAGGGCTGCCCCGGGCCTGATCTTTATGTGGTGGCCTCGGATCTGGGGGCGCATGGATCGGGGTTGCGGCTGGTGGCGGATCTGCGCTCGCGACTGGTCAGCCGGGATGCTGCCATCAGCCTGCTGCTGCCCGCAGCCGAACCGGACACTGCCGCCATGGCACTGGATCTGGGGGCCAGTGATCTGATCATGCTACCGTTTGACCTGCAGGAAACCGCGCTGCGGCTGCGGCTGCACATCCAGCGCAAACGGCGCGCTGAACTGTTGCGGCGACAGGTGAATGACGGGCTGAAGCTGGCCGTGACCGACCCGCTGACCGGCCTTTACAACCGCCGCTACGCAATGGCCCATCTGGAGTGGCTGGCAAGCCGCGCAGCCGGCACCGCAGCCCCCTTCGCGGTACTGGCGCTGGATCTGGACCGGTTCAAATCCATCAACGACCGTTTTGGCCATGCGGCGGGGGATGCGGTGCTGGAGAGCGTGGCCAACCGGCTGCGCGAGAGCCTGCGGGCGAGCGATCTGTTAGCGCGGATCGGCGGTGAGGAATTTCTCGTCGCCCTGCCCGACACCCCGCTGGAAGACGCCCGGCGGGTTGCAGAGCGGCTGTGCCAGACCCTCGCCGACACCGCCATACCCCTACCCGATGGCCTGGGCACGGTACAGGTAACGGTCTCGGTCGGGTTGGCAATGGCTGGGCCGGGCAGTGCGGCGGCGCATGTGATGAACCGTGCCGACAGCGCCCTTCTGGAGGCCAAGGCCGAGGGGCGCAATCAGGTCACGATCTGGGGCACAGCCGCATGACGGCTGCACCCTAACGCCGAGGGGAACGCCGCCCGCGCCCCTCCTCCAGCCGGTCGGCCACGGTGGCGCGTTCAGCGGCGTCCAGTTCAGCCACCCGCGCAACAAAAGCCTGCGAAGCGCGCGCGATCCGCTCGCTGCGCTCGGAATGTTCGGTTTCAAGCAAGGTGCCAAAGGCATCGGCATCAAACTCAGGCGCGCGCAGCAGTGACAGCATCTCGGCCTGACGCGCCGCAGCCTGCGCACGCCGTTCTTCGCGCTGCGCGGCGCGGCCCTCGGGCCCCTGCGCATCGGCAGGCCGCATGTCGCGCCGCGAAGCTTCAGGCAGCGCCTGCCAAAGCGCGCGCAGGTCCGAGGGGCTGCCCGCGCGCTGCATCTGCCCCGCTTTCCACATTCCCCCCGCCAGAACCCCCAGCACCAGCAGGTTGAGCGCCAGAGACGCGACCAGAACGATCCGCATCAACCGGCCCCTGCGGGCGGGATGGGGGGAGCTATTGTCAGGTTGGGCCATGTCGATCCCTCAGAAACTGTCTAGAAAGGCCAGAAGCGCATCATATTCGCCCAGCTCCTGCGCGGCTTCGGCCCAGCCGTCACCGCCCAGACCGACGTCCGGCCAGATCACACCTACAAGATCAGGCGAGACATCCGGCAGCGCAACCCCGATCCAGACTCCGGCAACACCGGCACATCCGACCACCGCCAGCCCCGGCGCACCGCCCAGCATGCGGCCAAAGGCACCCAGCCGGTCGGCAGCCCAGCCTACCGGGCGCATTCGGGGTCGGTTATGGCCGGGTTTCTGGCGTGCCGCAGATGGTTTGGCGGGCTGCTTTGCAGTCGTAGCGGGCAGATGTTTCAGCGCATCCCCCAGCAACCGCGCATTCAGCGTGTCAGGAATGCCTTCATCCATCTGCGCCCGGGTCGCCGCGAAAAACGGGGCGAGGATGGCATCCTCGTCCTGCGGCTGTCTGTCTTTCGATCGCTCACTCATCATTCAAACCCCAGTTCTGCGCGACGGCCGGACAATAGATCTGCCAACCGTCGCTTGCCACGGGCGGTCAGGCTTTCCACTGCCTCCACCCCCACGCCCAGCACTTCGGCAATCTCGGGGTTGGCGAGCCCCTCGATATGGCGCAACACCACCGCAACGCGCTGGCGCTCGGGCAATGTTGCCAGCGCCTGATCCAGCGCCCGGGCACGTTCGGCGGCGATCAGTGCGTCCAGCACCGCCGGGGCCGGATGCTCGGGTTCGCCCTCGGCATCCAGGGCCACACTGCGGCGGCGGCGCAGCCGGTCGGTCGCCAGATTGAACGCCACCCGATACAACCAGGTCGAGGGCCGGGCTGCCCCGGCCTGCCATTCGGGCGCGATCTGCCACAGGCGCAACATGGCTTCTTGCGTGACATCCTCGGCTTCTGCCGGATCGTCCAGCAACCGCCGCGCCAGCCGCAACACCGACGGCGACAGCCGCGCCAGCAAGACCCGGGCTGCCGCCGCATCGCCACCCGCATAGCGGTTGAGCAACTCTTCGTCGCTGTGGTCCTCGGTTGGTGGCATGCGGGCGACAGTTTCCCCGGGAATATGGCATTGCAGGAGGCGCGCGGCGGCACGTTCGGGCCCCACCCGCTTCAGCGGTAGCGTCAGCTGCGCCCCCATGCAAGCCGGTCAGTCGCTCTGGCCCGCGCGGCGGCGGCCGGCACGATCTTCCCAACGCTCCATCGCGGCGGCAAATTCCTCGGGGCTGATCACACCGTCAGAGTTTGCATCCAGCCGCTGGAAACTGCGTTCGGCGAAGTCGCCGGGGGCCATAGCGCGGCGACCGTGCGCGCGACCATGCCGAGGCCGGTCTCCGCGCTCGCCGCGCTCAGCGCGGCGCTCGCTGCGCTGCTCCATACGCTGTTCATGACGCTCGGCCATACGTTCGCGGAGGTTCATATGGCGCTCCTCAAGCACGCTGGCCAGTTCGTCCTGGCTCAGAAGACCATCGCCATCGCTGTCGCCCGCCTCGATCATCTGTGCCGCACGGCGCTCGAACATCGCAGCGCGGCGCGTCTGCATCTGATCCTCGATATAGCTGCCCCATTCCTCACGGGTGATGCTGCCGTCGCCATCGGCATCGGCGGCCTCGAACTCAAGCGAGGGCATCATTGGCATGGCCCGGCGTTGCCCGGTATCCGCCAGCGCCGGAGCGACCCCCAGCATGACAATGATCGCGGTCGCGGTTGCAAGTTTCATTCGGTTATCCTTCCAGTGTGCAGGGCTGAATCCGGTCATTGGTTCAGCGCGTTGACAGGAAGTGATACGGCAGTGGAATGACATTCCGTCGCAATTGTCGGAAAAAATCGCGCCACGCGTTGACCCTGACACCGTGATACCTATTGTCTGTTTGCTGCACATCTTTTTCGCGCCCGACAGAAAGCGACGCTGACATGACCCTTGCCACCCCTCAGATCATTGCCACCGATGCGCAGACCGGCAGCGAGCGCCCGGTGCGTCCGGCGCTTTTGCGCGGCTGGCAGCGGCGCTGCCCGGCGTGCGGCGAAGGGCATATGATGACAGGATATCTGAAGGTCCGGCCAGAATGCCCGTCTTGCGGCGAGGAACTGCACCACCAACGCGCCGACGATGGCCCGGCTTTTCTGACCATCCTGATCGTCGGCAAGGTGGTGATGGCGGTGTATATTTCGGTTTTCTTGGCCTTTCAGCCGGATCCGTGGATCATGATCACCCTGTGCTGGTCACTGGCCTTGGGGATGGCGTTGTTCTTGTTGCCGCGCCTGAAGGGGGTCTTCGTGGGGTTGCAATGGTCGAAACGGATGCATGGTTTCTCAGATACACGGCGCAACGAATGACCACGCTTGAAATCGCCACGCCTGACAAGACCGCCATCCGCGATGCCGCCACAATCGTTTTGGTGCGCGATACCGATGGCCCCGCCCCTAGGGTGCTGATGGGCCAGCGCGGGGCGGGGGCGGCCTTCATGCCCAACAAGTTCGTCTTTCCCGGCGGGGCGATCGACCCTGACGACAGCGTGATCACATTCCCCCGTCCGATCGACGCCCTGAGCCGTCAGCGGCTGCTGGCGGAACCCGTCACCCCGATGGCCCCCGCGCCCGAGGCGATGCTGGCCGCCGCCATCCGCGAATTGTGGGAGGAGGCAGGCTTGATGCTGGCCAGCCCCGGCCCCTGGGAAGGTCCCCTTCCCGAGGACTGGCGCCGCTTCGCCGAAGCCGGGATGCGCCCGGCCCCCGAAACGCTGCACTACATCTTCCGCGCCATCACGCCGCCGGGTCGCACTCGTCGTTTCGATGCACGGTTCTTTCTGGCCGATGCCCGCGCGCTGGCCGGCGACCCGGATGATTTCTCGCATGCCTGCGAGGAACTAAGCCATCTGCACTGGATCGAACTGAGCGAGGCGCGGCGGCTGGACCTGCCCTTTATCACCGAGGTCGTTCTGGCCGAGGCCGAGGCGGTGTTGCATGACGGCACGCCCGAAAGCGTGCCCTTTTTCGACAATTCCGGCACCGCGCCGGTGTTTCGCCGGATCGGCTGACCGACACACAGCACGGATAAAAAAAAGGCCCCGCAATTACGCCGGGGCCTTTTTGGTGTGTAGCGCGGTTTTGCCTCGTTCACGCTTTTGCGGGCACCTTTTGCAAGAGCGGCATCAGTGTGGCCATGTCCGGCCCATGCGCCTGCCCGGTCAGCGCCTTGCGCAGCGGCATGAAGAGGCCCTTGCCCTTGCGCCCTGTCGCCTCCTTGACGGCGGCAGTCCAGTTAGCCCATGCGTCAGGGCCATATGGCGGCGGCGGCAGCAGTTTCAACGCCTCGGCCACGAAATCGGCATCCTCGGGCGCGATATCGGGCTCGGCACCGTCACGGCACAGCGCCCACCAGCCATCGAGATCATCCAGCCGGGTGATGTTTTCGCGCGCGACCGACCAGAACTGCTCGGCCTGCGCGTCGGGCACGCCCAGTGCGGCCAGCTTATCGGCCACGGCAGACAGGGGCAGCGCCTGCACATGCGCGCGGGTCAGTGGCCACAGATCCTCGACATCGAATTTGGTGGGGGCCGAGCCGAAATGCGACAGATCGAACCCTTCGGCAATGGCATCCAGATCGGCGCGTAGCTCAACCGGCTGGCTGGAACCCAGCCGCGCCATCAGCGACAACAGCGCCATCCGCTCCACCCCCTGTGCGCGCAGATCGCGCAAGGACAGCGTGCCCAGCCGTTTTGACAGCGCCTCGCCCTGCGCGCCGGTCAGAAGGCTGTGATGGGCAAAGGCGGGGGGCGTGCCGCCCATTGCCTTGATGATCTGGATCTGGGTTGCGGTATTCGTCACATGGTCGGCCCCGCGCACAATATGCGTCACCCCCATATCCATATCGTCAACTGATGACGCAAACGTATACAAAACCTGTCCGTCAGCACGGATCAGCACTGGGTCCGAGACGCTGGCGGCGTCAATCGACAGATCGCCCAGAATACCATCCGGCCATTCGATACGTTCGTGATCAAGGCGGAAGCGCCAATAGCCCTGCCGCCCATCAGCGCGCAGCTTGTCGCGCGCGCCTGCATCCAGCGCCATCGCAGCGCGGTCATAAACCGGCGGCTTGCCCATGTTCAGCTGCTTCTTGCGCTTGAGATCCAGCTCTGTCGGAGATTCGAAGCACTCGTAAAACCGTCCCTCATTGCGCAGCTTTTCAGCCTCGGCGCGGTAGCGGTCCAACCGTTCCGACTGCCGCTCAACCCGGTCCCAGTGCAGGCCCAGCCAATCCAGATCGGCCTTGATGCCATCGACATATTCTTCTTTCGAACGCTCGCGATCGGTGTCATCAAGGCGCAGGATGAACTGCCCCCCGGTCTTGCGCGCGATCAGGTAGTTGAAGAGCGCCGTGCGCAGGTTGCCGATATGCAGATAGCCGGTGGGTGAGGGGGCGAAACGGGTGATGGTCATGAGAACTCTCCTGCTCGCGGCTCTTTTTCACACGCACGCGGTTTTGTCCATAACCTGCACGGAGGGGCCGCGATGAGCGACTGGACGGGGCGCCATGCGCCCAGCCTAGAAGATATCGAGGCGCTGGCCGATCAAGCCCGCGCCAGCCTCCCTGAACCCTTCGCCCGCGCCGCTCAGGACGTAGCGGTGCAGGTGGTTGATTTCGCCAGCAGCGAGATGCTGGCCGATCTGGGGATCGAAGACCCGTTCGAGCTGACGGGGCTTTACGACGGTGTGCCCCTGACCCAGAAATCGATCTTTGACAGCCCCGCCCAGCCTGATGTGATCTGGCTGTTTCGCGCGGCCATTCTGGATGAATGGCTGGCGCGCGGAAATGTGACGCTGGACCAGTTGGTCACGCATGTCTTTGTGCATGAACTGGCCCATCATCTGGGCTGGTCGGACGAGGATATCGCCACAATCGACCGCTGGTGGGAGTGACCGGTCCCGGCAGATGCGTGCGCCCCGATCAGCGGCGGCGGTCGCGGCGCGATTGCATGGGCTGAAACGCAACCGACACATGCGCCTCGCAATAGGGCTTGCCGGCCACGGTCGGCAGGCCGCAGAACCAGAACTCCTCGGTCGCCGGGTCGCCGATCGGCCATTTGCATGTGCGCTCGGTCAGTTCCATCAGGCTGAGCTTGCGCGCGGTCTTTTCGATCTCGCGCACATTGGCCAGTGCCTCGGGCGAGATTTCATGCGCCGAGGGCTGCGGCGGCAGCGGCTGGCCGGCGGGCACAATGGGCCGGCGGCCGGGCATCGGCACCACCTGCCCGCTTGACGCGGGTGAGGCGGATTCGGTGCCGGGTGTGGCGCTTGCGGGCTGGGCCGGGGCCTCGGCAGCCGGGCGGCGTGGCTCGGTCGTCGGAGCCTTGGCACGCGGCACGTCAGCCGGGGCGGCGGCGGCGGGCGCGGCCGCAGGTGTTTCGGCGGCGGCGGCGGCACTGCTGTCCCCGCCACGGCTGGACAGGCCCAGCCGGTGTACCTTGCCGATCACCGCATTGCGGGTCACTGACCCCAGTTCCTTGGCAATCTGCGAGGCCGAATTGCCTTCGGCCCACATCTTCTTGAGCAGTTCAACGCGCTCGTCGGTCCAGGACATGCTCTCGACTCCGCAACGCGGCCCCCACGCCCTGTCAGGGCGCGTGCCGCAAATTTCGTTTTGCCCCTATTCTATCGGGGACGGGTTGAGATACAAGGCGTCCGCATCAATGGCAATGGCCGAGACGAAAAACACCGGGGAGAGTGTGGAACATGCAGCGCAATATGGGTGAACGCCGTTTCGGGCATGTCAACTGGATGGGCCTGCAAACACTGGCCCTGCGTGAAACGCGCCGGTTCCTGGCGGTCTGGACCCAGACACTGGCCGCACCGCTGATCACGGCGGGGCTGTTTCTGACGGTGTTCACACTGGCGATCGGCCCGTCGCGCGGACCGGTCATGGGGGTTGATTTCGTGGCCTTTCTTGCCCCCGGCATCCTGATGATGACGGTGATCCAGAACGCATTTGCCAACACCTCATCGTCGATCGTGATTTCGAAGGTGCAGGGCAATATCGTCGACACATTGATGCCGCCGCTGTCCTCGGCTGAACTGGTGGCCGGGTTTCTGGCGGGAGGGGCGGCGCGCGGGCTGATTGTGGCCATGATCATCGCGCTGGCGCTGTGGCTGACGCTGGGGCTGGTGCCCGCCAACCCGTTGTGGCTGCTGACGGTTTCTCTGATCGGCGCCTGCATGCTGGGTGCGATGGGGATCGTTGCCGGCATCTTGTCGAACAAGTTCGACCAGATCGCGGCGATCACCAATTTCGTGGTCACACCATTGTCATTTCTGTCCGGCACCTTCTATTCCCTCGAAAGCCTGCCGGGCTGGTTGCAGACCATCAGCCATCTCAACCCGGTGTTCTATCTGATCGACGGCGCGCGCTACGGCTATCTGGGGGTCTCTGACAGCAATCCGGTGCTGGGCCTGACGGTCATCACCGTGACTACGGCGGCGCTGTCGGCGCTTGCATGGAACTGGTTCCGCACCGGCTTTCGCCTGAAACCATGAGCCGCAGATCGCTCAACTGTGACAGACTGTAGCAGCCGCGAAATGCCTTGAAGGCTTGTATTTTGCGGGATTCATGTGCATCTAATGCAATGAACGGGGTCTTTGCCCGGATGATCGATGAGGACGCCATGAACGCCAGAACTGCCATCTCCGCGCTCGCAGCCACCGCTTTCGGCCTGACGGGTTCTGCCGCTTTTGCGGGTGATCCGGCTGCCGGTGAAAACCAGTGGCGCCAGTGCCGTGCCTGCCACATGATCGTGTCCCCTGAGGGCGAGACGATTCAGAATGGTGGCCGCGTTGGCCCCAACCTTTATGGCATCGTCGGGCGTCAGGCGGGCACTGTCGACGGGTTTCGTTATGGGGCCGATCTGGTCGCCGCCGGGGATGCCGGGCTGGTCTGGGATGAGGAAAGCTTCATCGCCTATGTCGAAAATCCCACCGGCTTCATCCGTGAATTCACCGGTAATGCCTCGGCCCGTTCGCCGATGAATTTCCAGATGCGCTCTGGTGCGGACGATATGTTCGCCTATTTCGAAAGCATCGCCAACTGAAACCTGTGACCGGGCCTGATATCAGGCCCTTCACCGGTGTGACATAACGCTCCGCCCCGGCGGAGCGTTATGCGTTTGATCAGCGTATTGCAAAGCGCATTACAGTCGGGGATCACGCAGCCCCATGTGTCGCCAGGCCGCCATCCGCGCAAAGCGCAGCGTCAGGGCCTTTCGGCGTGCCCCGGCCAGCGGCTGGGCCGGGGCCATGTGCACAATCTCGGCACCAAAGTCGTCAGCCAGAATCTGCCCGGCCCCGTCCGGCAACAGATCCACCGGAAATCCGGCCGGAACCGCCCAGAAGAAGCGATCACACCATTCCAGATAGCCGTGCCATTTGCGGTCTGAGGTGAAATCTGCGCGGCTGGATTTGCACTCGATCACCCAGATCTCGCCTTTGGGGCCCAGCGCCATCACATCAACGCGCAGACCCGGGCGCGGCACCACCTCATCCAACGCGGCGAAATCAAGCGAGCGCATCAAACGGCAGACACCGCGCGCCAGCCGCTGGCCGGGTGCAAGCGTCGAAAGGTCTGGGGCCGAAAGGCCGGGGGTATCAGGGTCATCAGGCTGCATCGGGTAGGATATGGCGCGCACGGGGCTGGCTGTCCAGCATCAGCGGGCCGTAGATGCCCCTTGCAGCAGGCCGGTGATGTACCTACATTTGAAAGCGGCGGGTTCTGCTCTTCGCGTGCGAGGCCTTTTTCCAGTGGCCGATAAGCATTTCCGAGGGAGCTGGCTCTGCCAGGGTCCTGGCCCTGGTATCTGGCACCCACCTGATTAGTCAGGCTCTCGGGAAAACGAAACCTCTCACGGTCGCTGCGGGCCCGCCACTTCAGCCTCCACCTTGACCGGGATAAGCTGCCCGTCACGCGGCAACAGCGCCTCGCGCAGCCCGCCGTCGTCGCCGTTGTCTGTGTTTTCGGGCTCTGCCATCCGCATCACGCTGATGCCGAACTGAACGCCGGCAAAAACCAACCCATTGAAAAAGAACAGCAGAAACAGCGCCATCCATCCGCCCTGAGTGGCCATGATCAGGCTGCGCAGCCGGGCGACATCAGCCCAGAGAAGCGCCGTGACGAAAACTGCGGCCAAGCCAAAGCCGATCAGCACCTGACGGATGTAAAGTTTGACAAGCTCGGGCATGCGGCATCTCCTGCGTTCCTGACAAAGATATAGGCGCACACCCGCTTTGATAAAGTAGCCAATCTGTCGCGCCCCCGCCCATCAGGCGGGATCGCACTCAGAAGGCCTCGGGCCGGGCTTCACGAGCCATGTGATCAAGTACGGCATTGACGAATTTCGCCTCGCGCCCCTCAGGAAAGAAGGCCTGCGTGATCTGCACGAACTCGGTGATCACCACGCGCGGCGGCGTGTCCATCTGGGTCATTTCGGCCCCGGCGACGCGAAACAGGGCGCGCAGCGTGGGGTCGATCCGGGCGATGGGCCATTTGACCACCAGTGCGCGGTCGGTCAACTGGTCGATATTCGCCTGATAATCCACCGCCAGATCGACCAGCTTGCCGAAATGCGACAGATCGGCCCCGACCCAATCTGCATCCTCGCCCTCGGCGCCGATGCGATGGGTCTCGAACTCGTGGCGCACTGATTCGACCGTCTGGCCGCTCTTTTCCATCTGAAACAGCGCCTGAACCGCATAAAAACGCGCCGCCGCGCGCAGGGCGCGCTTGTCCTTGCCGCTCATGCCCGGATGCCCCGGTCCTGAGCCTGCGCATATTGTGTCTCGTCGCCCTGCGGCCGAAAACCCACATCGCGGGCAACGCCGCCCCAACGCCGGGCCAGCGCGATCAGATGCAGCGCCGCCGCCGCAGCCCCGCCCCCTTTGTTCTGCGCCTTGGGATCGGCGCGCACAGCGGCCTGTTCGTGGGTTTCCACCGTCAGGATGCCGTTGCCGACGCAGGCGCCTTGCAGCCCCAGAAGCGTGATCGCGCGCGAGCTGTCGTTGCACACGGTCTCATAATGCGTGGTCTCGCCGCGAATGACGCAGCCCAGCGCCACATATCCATCGAAATTGGACATGCGAAAAGCCTGACCGATGGCGGTGGGAACTTCCAGCGCGCCGGGCACCTCGATCAGCTCATGCGCGGCGCCGACCTCGTCCAGCACGCCGCGCACCCCCTTGATCAGATCGTCAGCGATGTCGCGGTAATAGGGCGCGACGACGACCAGCAGCTTCACAGGCTTGTCGAAACGCGGCAGCGGCAGGGTGTAGTGGCTGGCTCCGGCCATGGCTTAATCCTTCGGAATCGGGCGCGTGCCGACAATCGACAGGCCATAGGCATCAAGACCAACCACGCGCGGTGTCGGCGAATTGGTCACCAGAAGCAGATCATGCAGACCCAGCGCAGCCAGTATCTGCGCGCCAAGGCCATACTGGCGAAGGGTCTGCGGCGCATGCGCCTCGCCCAGCATCAGCTTCATCGAAGTGTCGCGCAACAGCACCACCACGCCGCGCCCCTCGGCTGCGATGACCTGCATCGCCCCTTGCAGATCGCCCGCATGATCGGCCCCTACGCCCAGCACATCCTCCAGCGGGTTGAGCGCGTGCATACGCACCAGAACGGGGTCAGACGCCGACAGATCACCTTTGCTGAGCACCACATGCTCAGCACCCTGTGTCTGGTCGGTAAAGACGCGCATCTGCCATTCGCCACCATAGAGCGATGACACGGTGCGAGTTTCGGTCTCACGCACCAGATTGTCATGGCGGCGGCGATAGGCAATCAGGTCGCTGATGGTGCCGATCTTCAGTCCGTGCTTCTGGGCAAAGGCGATCAGATCAGGCAGGCGCGCCATCTCGCCGTCATCCTTCATGATCTCGCAGATCACGCCCGCCGCATTCAGCCCCGCCAGCCGTGAAATATCCACCGCAGCTTCGGTATGCCCGGCGCGCACCAGAACCCCTCCGTCGCGCGCACGCAGCGGGAAGATGTGGCCGGGGGTGGCGATATCGGCCCCTGTTTTCGAAGGATCAATGGCCACAGCGACTGTGCGGGCGCGGTCATGAGCCGAAATGCCTGTCGTGACCCCCTCGCGCGCCTCGATCGACACAGTGAAGGCCGTTTCATGGCGCGAGGCGTTGTTGGTGGACATCAGCGGCAGACCCAGCGCGTCGATCCGGCTGCCGGGCAGCGACAGGCAGATCAGGCCGCGCCCGTAGGTGGCCATGAAGTTGACCGCCTCAGGCGTGCACATCTGGGCAGGGATCACCAGATCGCCCTCGTTCTCACGGTCCTCATGATCGACAAGGATGAACATGCGCCCGTTGCGGGCGTCATTGATGATCTCTTCGGTGCTCGAAATGGCGTCGCGCCAGTTTTCCTCGACCGGGCCGGGGGTCTCAAAGGTCATGGTCCATCCCTTTCCTGCGTTCCCGCTCAGATAGCGCATGGACAGAGCGGGGAAAAGGGGGCGTTCGGTGCACGGGCGCAGGGAGGCCGTGCGAAAAGGCTACACCCACATCACAGACAGTTTTCCACAGATATTTTTCCTTTACAGGCTTTTGCTTTTCCCACACCATATCTAGTAAGGGTGGCACCATACAAACGCCGCACCTTGCCAATGCCTCTGCCTGTTGTGGGCATGTTCCCGCAAACGGCTAGACCGGAGAAAGGCCAGGCCATGCCCCTGTCCGTTGAACACTTCCTGACTGACGACATCCATCCGATCGATATTGTCGAAACCCTGGCCGAACACCGCGCCTGGGAATTTGACCGCGTGGGCGATGATCAGATCGCCATGGCGGTTGAAGGCCAGTGGCGCAGCTACTCGCTGACGCTCGCATGGTCCTCCATCGACGAGACCCTGCGCCTGATCTGCACCTTCGAGATGGAACCGCCTGAACAGCGCCTGCCCGAAATCTACGAGGTGATCAACGCCGCCAATGATCTCAGCTGGGCCGGGGGCTTCACCTATTGGGGGGCGCAGCGGCTGATGGTCTGGCGCTATGGCCTGCTGCTGAGCGGCGAACAGGTCGCGGCGCCAGAGCAGATTGACCAGATGATCCGCACGGCGATTGCCAGTTGCGAACGCTTCTACCCGGCCTTTCAACTGGTGGCCTGGGCTGATCGCGCGCCGGATGAGGCGATCAAGCTGGCCATTGCACAGGGATACGGGCGCGCCTAATCTGCCCCCTCCAGAAGGGGGATATCATGGATTTGTCGGAACTGAATGCCCGGGGACTAGTGTTGCTGGGCTGTGGCAAGATGGGTTTGGCGCTGCTGGAGGGCTGGCTGAAGGGCGCCGTGCAGCCGCAATCGGTGCACGTGATCGAGCCGCATCCGTCAGACTGGCTGCGCGGCACAGGTGTTCACCTGAATACCCCGCTGCCGTCTGATCCGGCGCTGGTCATGATTGCGGTCAAGCCGCAGATGATGGGCGATGCGCTGCCGCAACTGGCGGCCATGGGGGGCGGAGCCACGGTCTTTGTTTCCATCGCCGCCGGGATCGGGCTGGGTCGGCTGGCAGATGCCTTGGGCGCGACCACCCCGGTTATCCGCGCGATGCCCAACACACCCGCCGCCGTGGGCCGGGGAATCACCGCGCTGATCGGCAATGCCCATGTCCCGCCTGCCGCCCTGTCGCTGGTGCAGGCGCTTCTGGCCGCCGTTGGTCAGACCGTTGTGTTGCAGGACGAAGGGCAGATGGACGCGGTGACTGCTGTTTCTGGCTCTGGCCCCGCCTATGTGTTCCACCTGATCGAAACGCTGGCAGCCGCCGGGGTTGAACAGGGATTGCCACCTGAAATGGCACTGCAACTGGCGCGCGCCACGGTCGCGGGCGCGGGCGCGCTGGCCGAGCAGTCAGGCGAGGACCCGGCACAACTGCGTATCAACGTCACCAGCCCCGGCGGCACCACCGCCGCTGCGCTGGCGGTGCTGATGGATGCGGGCACCGGCTTTCCCGCCCTCCTGCCCCGCGCCGTGGCCGCTGCCGCCAATCGCTCGAAGGAGTTGGGCCAATGACCATCAGCTTTGACGATTTCCTCAAGGTCGATATCCGCGCAGGCACCGTGGTGCATGCCGAACCCTTCCCCGAGGCGCGCAAGCCCGCGTTCAAGCTGCGCATTGATTTCGGACCCGGGATCGGTGAGAAGAAATCCTCAGCCCAGATCGCCGCGCTTTACACGCCTGAAGCGCTGGTGGGGCGGCAGGTTCTGGCGGTGGTCAATTTCCCGCCGCGCCAGATCGGGCCATTCATGTCCGAGGTGCTGGTGCTGGGGCTGAGCGATGACCAAGGCCATGTCGTTTTGTTGGCGCCCGAACGCGGCGTACCCGATGGCGCAAGGATGCATTGATGAAACTGCTGATTTCCCGCCCCCTGCCCGACGCCGTTCTGGCCCCCGCCCGCAAGGCGTTTGAGCTGACAGTGCGCGACAGCACCGCGCCGATGACCCGCACCGAGATGACCGAGGCGCTGAGCACGCAGGATATCATCCTGCCCACGCTGGGCGATGCCTTCAGTGCCGATATCTTCGCCGCCGTTCCCGCCCCGCGCGCCCGGCTGCTGGCCAATTTCGGCGTGGGCTACAACCATATCGACGTAGCCGCCGCCCGCGCGGCTGGTGTCACGGTCACCAACACCCCCGGCGCGGTCACCGACGCCACCGCCGATATCGCACTCACGCTGATGCTGATGAGCGCGCGCCGCGCGGGCGAGGGCGAACGGCTGGTGCGCGCGGGCCAATGGAA
The DNA here is from genome assembly GCA_020832545.1 of Pararhodobacter sp. GTDB lineage: Bacteria > Pseudomonadota > Alphaproteobacteria > Rhodobacterales > Rhodobacteraceae > Pararhodobacter. The sequence continues at coordinate 45,608 of JAFIEK010000010.1, forward strand.
AGGCTGGCACCCCACGCAGATGCTGGGCCTGCACATGAGCGGCAAGGTGCTGGGCGTCGTGGGCATGGGCCGGATCGGGCAGGCAATTGCGAAACGCGCGCATTTCGGCTTCAGCATGGAGGTGGTCTATCACACCCGCACCCCGCGCGCCCTGCCAGGACTGCCGCAGGCGCGCGCCCTGCCGGGGCTGCATGAGGTCATGGAGGCCGCCGATATCGTGGTGATCGCGGCGCCCGCCAGCCCCGCAACTCGCCACATGATCGACGCCGCCGCCCTCGCCGCGATGCGCCCCCATGCGCATCTGGTCAATATCGCGCGCGGTGATATCATTGACGAGGCAGCGCTGATCAAGGCGCTGGAGGCAGGCCGGATCGCGGGCGCAGGCCTCGATGTCTATGAACACGAGCCCGAGGTGCCAGCGGCCCTTCGGGCGCTGGACAACGTGGTTTTGCTGCCCCACCTTGGCACCGCCGCGCTGGAGGTCAGGGTAGAGATGGGGCTCATGGCGCTCGACAACGCGCTGGCCCTGCGCGACGGCCGCCCCCTGCCCAACCCGGTCTGAAGGGCGCGCCCCGCCCCCCTTCATCTACTTGAAAATATCCTCGGGGGAGCCGCGCAGCGGCATGGGGGGCAGACAGCCCCCCTGCCCGGCCTCAATACGGCATCGGCTTGGCTTTGTGCATCGCGTCGATGGCCTGCAACAACTCTGGCGGCAGGGTCAGATCGGCGGCGGGCAATTCGCGTTTCAGCTGCTCGGTGGTGGTGGCACCGATGATCGGAATGTTGGGGAATGGCCGGCTCCGGCACCAGGCGATGGCCATCTGAACCGGGTCCAGATCCCAGTCGCGCGCGAGGCCCAGATATCCCGCCACCGCCTCGAAGACACGCGGGCTGATGCGCCCGCCCAGATCAGCCCGGCCGGCGCGGCGCGAGCCCTCGGGGATCACGTCACCTGCATATTTCCCAGTCAACAGCCCTGCGGCCAGTGGCGAAAAAGCCAGTAGCGGCACGTTCTCCAACGCGCTGAGTTCGGCCAGATCGGTGTCGAACTGTCGGCAGAGCAACGAATACTCATTCTGTATCGTGGCCGGGCGTGGCAGGCCATGCGCTTCGGCCAGGGCAATCCAGTTTGCCATGCCCCAGGCGGTTTCATTGGACAGGGCGAAATGGCGGATCTTGCCCTCGGCGATCAGGCGGTCAACCTCGGTCAACACATCCAGCATATTGGCACGGATCGCCACGCGCGCATCTGCGGCGGGTGGCGCATAGGTCCAGTTCTGACGGAAATGATATGAGCCGCGGTTGGGCCAGTGCAGTTGATAGAGGTCAATCACATCGGTCCTCAGCCGCGCAAGCGACCCGTCCACCGCCGCACGCAGCCGCGCCGGACCGATCTCAGGCGAGCCGCCGTCGATTGCCGCGCTGCCTGCGCCGGTAACCTTGGTGGCAATCACCACCCTCTCGCGCCCGCCGCGCGCCGCCAGCCATGCGCCGATCACGGCCTCGGTGCCGCCCGTCGTCTCAGCGCTGACCGGGTTGGCCGGGTACATTTCAGCCGTATCAAGGAAATTCACCCCGTGATCGAGTGCCATATCAAGTTGGCGATGCGCGTCTGTCTGGGGGGTCTGGCTGCCCCAGGTCATGGTGCCAAGGCAAAGGTTTGAGACGCTCAGGCTGGTGGTTCCGAGGGGTATATGTGTCATGGTTCTCCGCTTTTTTCGGGAGAGTAGCGGGAATGGGGGGAAAGGCAAGGGTTGAGGGATTGAGAACATAAAATGAACATGCTACAAGATGACATGCTTGATCAACACGATGCTCCGCCCCCCCTTCAGCAGGCGACAGCGCTTCTGGCGCGGCTGGAACAGCCCGCACACGCGCCGCCCGCGCCCCTGTGCCCTGCCCCGCCGCTCGCCTTCGCCCGTGGGCGGGTGCATGAACTGACCGGCCCCGCACGGCGCACGCTCGCAGCACTTCTGGCGGGCGCGGCCCAGACCGAGGGGCCGGTGATGTGGCTGCGCGCTGCCTGGCGGAATGAGCGCCTTTGCCCACAGGGGGTGCGGGGCCTGGCGGATCCGGGCGCGCTGATCACACTCGCCTGCCCGCGTGCAGGCGATATTTTATGGTGCATGGAAGAGGCGCTGCGCGCCGGTTGCGTGGCGCTGGTCATCGCTGAATTCACCACCCCGCCAGACCTGCGCCAGGTGCGGCGGCTGCATCTGGCCGCCGCTGAAGGGGTGGCGCGTAACCGTGAACAGGGGCAACAGGCACTGGCGCCGCTGGGCCTGCTGCTGGCTGATGACAGCGCCGATTACCGGCTGGCCGGGGTGGAAAGCCGCTGGGCCCTGCACCCGCTGCCCCACCCGGAACCCGCTACAAAGGCCCAGCCTGACCTCGGGCCCGGCCTCTGGCGTCTGGAACGGCTGCACAGCCGCGCCCTGCCTCCGGCCCAATGGCCCCTGTCGCTTGGCGAGGGTGGCCCCCGGATCAACCCCGGAAGCGGCGCCTTGTAAGGAAACGACGCAGCCCGTGGCGTCAGATCATCGCCCAATCCGCAAAGCGCCCCTGACGGCGGGGCAGTGCAGGCTGCGGCGGGGGTGTCTTGTCATCTTTTTTCATCGGCATCGCACATTCCTCCAGTCACTGATAACTCCCGATATCGGGGCAATACCTGCCCGATCTCTGAACAATGCCCATCCAATACGGCCAATTTACGTCGATTTGTTGCCAATCCGCAGCACCCGGAAACGCCTGCGCATTCACGCTTGACTTGCCTTGCCGGCAATGGCCAAAGGCTGACCATGGGAACCGCACGCCTGACCATCGACCTCAATGCCATCGCCGCCAACTGGCAGCGCCTCGACCGGCTCTCGCGCTGCGAAACCGGGGCGACCGTCAAGGCTGACTGCTACGGATTGGGCGCCGCCCAGGTGGCGCGCAAACTGGCGCAGACCGGCGCGCGGGCATTCTTTGTAGCGCTGGCTGAAGAGGGCGCGGCGATCCGTCAGGCACTGGGCAACGGGCCGGACATCTATGTCTATTCCGGGCATATGCCGAATGATGCCCAGACCATCCGCAACCTTGGCCTGATCCCGTTGATCAACTCGGCCGAACAGCTGGCGCGGCATCTGGAATCACTGCCCGGCCATCCCTTTGGCATCCAGCTTGACAGCGGCATGAACCGGCTGGGGATGGAGCCGCGCGAATGGGCAGCGGTGCGCGAGATTGCGTTGCAGGCCGGGCCACGGCTGATCATGTCGCATCTGGCCAGCGCTGACGAGCCTGACCACTTGATGAACACCCAGCAGGCTGACGAATTCCGCGCCATGACCGAGGGTTGCGCGGCCCCGCGTTCACTGGCGGCGACTGGCGGCCTTCTGCTGGGGCAGGCATTTCATTTTGATCTTACGCGCCCCGGCATCGGCCTGTATGGCGGCGCGCCCTTCCAGGATGCCTATCCGGTGGTGCAACTGGCGCTGCCCGTCATCCAGACCCGCGAGGTGGAGCCGGGCGAAGCCGTCGGCTACAACGGCACCTGGATTGCCGGGCGGCCCACGCGGCTGGCCACGGTCGCCGCAGGCTATGCCGATGGCATCCTGCGCTCTCTGTCAAACCGCGCAACGCTCTGGGCGGGCGACGCGCCCTGCCCGGTGGTGGGCCGAGTGTCTATGGACCTGCTCACCGTTGATGTGACGCATCTGGCCGAGGTGCCGGAGACTCTGGAGCTGTTGGGCGCGCATCAGGGTGTCGATGATCTGGCGCGCAATGCCGGGACCATCGGCTATGAAATTCTCACCAGCCTCGGCCACCGGTATCGGCGCCGCTATGAGGGGGGCGTCGGCCAGTGATCGGCATGGCGCTCAACCTGCTGGGCGCGACCGGGCGCATGGCCTCGGGGCTGATGGGCGGGATCGGGCGGTTTCTGGCTTTCGCCGCCGTGACCATCTCGCATCTGTTCCGTCCGCCGTGGTATGGCCGCGAATTCGCGCTGCAACTGGTGCAGATCGGTTGGCTGTCTCTGCCGGTGGTGGGGTTGACTGCGCTGTTCACTGGGGGCGCGCTGGCGTTGCAGATCTATGCCGGAAGCGCACGCTTTTCCGCAGAATTCGCCGTGCCCTCGATCACCGCGATCGGCATGGTGCGCGAGTTGGGGCCGGTGCTGGGCGGGTTGATGGTGGCGGCGCGCGTGGCCTCCAGCATTGCCGCCGAGATCGGCACGATGAAAGTGTCCGAGCAGATCGACGCGCTGCGCACACTGGCAACCGAGCCCATGAAATACCTGACCCTGCCGCGCGTTCTGGCCGCGACGCTGGCGATGCCGGTGCTGGTGGCGGTGGGCGATGCCATCGGCATTCTGGGCGGCTATGCCGTGGGGGTGACCCGGCTGGGGTTTGACGGGCCGACCTATCTGCGCAACACCGTCGAGTTTCTGGAGTTCTGGGACATCGCCTCAGGCCTGGTAAAGGGCGCGGTGTTTGGCTTTCTGGTGGCGCTTTCGGGCTGCTACTTCGGCATGCACAGCGGGCGCGGCGCGCAGGGCGTGGGCGAGGCGACGAAATCGGCGGTCGTGGTGGCCTCGGTGCTTATCCTGTCGGCCAATTATATGCTGACGGAGGTGTTTTTCTCGGCATGATCCGCATCACCGATCTGAAAAAGGCCTTTGGCCGCAAGGTGGTGCTGGATGGCATCAGCTTTGGGCTGGACCGGGGCGAGAGCCTGGTGGTGATCGGTGGCTCAGGCACCGGTAAATCGGTGTTGCTGAAATGCCTGCTGGGGCTGGAAGACGCCGATAGCGGCACGATCACGATCGCGGGGCTGAACCGCCCGCGCCCGCATGAACTGGCCGCTCAGGTCGGCATGCTGTTTCAAGGCGGTGCGTTGTTTGATTCGCTGCCCGTCTGGCAGAACGTGGCTTTTCGCCTGTTGCGCGGCCCGGCGCGGCTGGACAAGGCGCAGGCCCGCGCGCTGGCCACCGAAAAGCTGGCGCGCGTGGGCTTGGGGGCGGAAGTGGGCGATCTGTTCCCCGCCGAGCTTTCGGGCGGGATGCAAAAGCGCGTGGGTCTGGCGCGGGCGATTGCGGGCGATCCGCCGGTTTTGTTCTTTGACGAGCCCACGGCGGGGCTGGACCCGATCATGGCAGCGGTGATCAACGCGCTGATCCGCGAGATCGTTTCCGAAATGGGGGCGACAGCGATCACCATTACACATGACATGCGTACATTGCGCGATGTGGCGGACCGCGTGGCCATGCTGCACGAGGGGCGCTTTTACTGGCAGGGCACGGCGGACGAGGCGCTGAGCACCGATGACCCGGTGTTGCAGCAATTCACCCAGGGGCGCACCACCGGGCCAATCCCCACGCTGCGCTGACACGCCAGAGTGCGACACGGGCTGCAGGCGGATCACGAGACATCGATCGCCCCCTCGTCACCCTCTTGCGACCAGCCGAGCCCGGCCGGCGCCTCGGAAACCACTGCCGGGGCCGCCCCGCCATCTGCATCTGTCGCCGTCTCATGCCGGGCGATATAGGGCGGATCAATGTCTTTGCCGTCAGGCATGACCATCAGCCGCAGCGCGCGCATTCCCCGGTATTGCCCCAGCCGCCCCAGCGCCATCGCCTTGTGATCGAGCGTTTCCAGCTGCACCTCTTCAAGCTGCGAAAGCGGCAGGGTCAGGCGGCTGTCCACCCCCAGCGCCAACACCTCAGCCAGCGGCAGACGCACCCGGCCCAGAACAGCGTTCATTTGCGTCGGCGCGCCCATTACCGATGCTTCCAGCGCCTGCTCCCAAGCCTCATCATGCACCGGGCCGACATCAAGGCCCATGTCAAAGTCGGCGAATGCGAGCAGTTCGGGAACCGGCGCGGGCAAGGCGATGATCACCTGCCCCTGCCGCGTGCCGCCTTCGGCCAACAGCTCGACCTCAAGCACTGTCAGGGCAAAGGGCACGTCTTCCAGCATCACATCCAGCAGCCGCAAATCGTCTGCCAGCCGTCCCATGCGGAAACCGGCGGAATAAGGCTCTGCGGGATCAGGGTTGGCGTCCACCTCGGCCAGAAGGGCATCCACCAGTTCGCCCATCAGCGCCGCGTCAGTCAATGTGGCGCGGCGCAGCGCCGGGCCCCTGGTGGTCACCGCGCCAATCGTCATCGCCTCGATCACCGAGGAAAAGACCACCGGATCAAAGATGACCAGCCCCGGCGGCCCCTCAGATGCGCGCAACAGGGCCGTGAATCCCTCACCCTCGGGCAGGTCCACCAGTTCGGCCAGGGTGACACTGCGGCTGGCGCGCAGCGTCGCCAACGCCACCATATCCGCCACGCGGCTGGCCGCCCGGATGAACGCACGCGGCAGGACCCTGCTGCCCACATCCTCGTCCGGCGGGGGGGCGGAAATCTCGAACATCGGCATATCTTCTGCCTTCGGCACGAGTTTGCGCCTGAGAACTGAGTCGGTATGTCCTTCGAGCATTGCCTGTCGATCCTGCCTACAGTCGGCACTCTCGCAGGCGAAGATTAAGAAACCCTTGACCGGGGCCCGACTATCAGTTGTCGGACAACCGGCTGATGACCACCGTCACCTCAGGTTTCTTGCCAATTTCATCGACACAGCAGGCGCGCACACGGCGCTTGAGGACCTCGATCAGCTTGTCGTCATTGTCGAGCAACTTGCGATTCGCGCGATCCAGCTCTTCGGCCAGTTCCTCTTCGATCACCTCGTTGAGCGCGCGGCGCGAGCGGCCCTGACGGGCCAGACCCTGCGCATCGGCCCAGGCGTCGCCCATGGGCGCGCCATCCTCGTCGATAATCAGTGTCACCAGCACAAGGCCGTTCAGCGCCATGCGCATACGCTCACGGACAACCCCGTCCATCGCGCCGTAAACCGCTGAACCATCGAGATAAAGCCGGCCGTTCTGCACCTGATCGACAATCACCGGCGCATCGCCGGTCAGATCCAGCATGGTGCCATTGGGCGCCACGGCCGAGGCAATGCCGTTCTCTGCCGCCAGCTTGGCATGGCGGCGCAGATGGCGGTGTTCGCCGTGCATCGGCACCAGGATCTGCGGTTTGAGCAACGCATGCATGCGCTCAAGATCAGGGCGGTTGGCATGGCCCGAGACGTGATAGAGGCCCGCCGAATTGTCGACGACATCCACCCCTTTTTCCGACAGCGCATTCACGACGCGCAACACCTCGCGCTCATTGCCGGGAATGGTCATCGACGAGAACAGGAAGGTGTCACCCTCTTTCAGCGTCAGCCCCATATAGGTGCCACGCGCCAGTTGCGCCGAGGCCGCGCGGCGCTCGCCCTGACTGCCGGTGACAATCAGCATCACGCTTGCACGCGGCAGATCGGCGGCTTCTTCCGGCGTGATCGTGGCGGGGAAATCTTGCAGTAGCTTCGCCTCGGTCGCGGTGCGCACCATGTTGTGCATCGCCCGGCCCAAGAGGCAGACCGAACGCCCGGCATCACGCGCAGCAAAAGCCAGCGTGCGCAGCCGCGCCACGTTTGAGGCGAAGGTAGTGGCCACCACCATGCCGGGCGCGGCGCGCACCAGATCAGCGATGGCATCGGGCAGCGAGCTTTCTGAGCGACCGGGATGCAGCGAGAAAACATTGGTCGAATCGCACACCAGCGCCTTGACACCATCCGCCCCGAGACTGGCAAAGAGCGCCTCATCAAAGGGTGCACCCACGCCGGGCGCGGTATCAAGTTTGAAATCGCCGGTATGCACCACCCGCCCGGCAGGCGTGTCGATCAACAGCGCCGAAGCCTCAGGCAGCGAATGCGAAACCGGGACAAACTGCACCGAGAACGGCCCGGCCTCGATCACCTCGGGCATGGGGGCCACAGTGCGCACCGGATCGGCGGATTGCCCGGCCTCGATCATCTTCTTGGTGGCAATCCGCGCGGTGAAATCACGCGCATAGATCGGCGCTTTCAGCCGCTGCCACAGATGGCTGAGGGCGCTGACATGGTCTTCATGGGCATGGGTGATGAAAATCGCCTCCAGCCGATCGCGCCGCTCTTCCAGCCAGGTGATATCCGGCAGGATAAGGTCCACGCCCGGGGTGCCGTCCATATCAGGGAAGGTGACGCCCAGATCGACCAGGATCAGCCGCTCCTTGCCCTTGGGGCCATAGCCATAGACATAGGCATTCATGCCCACTTCGCCTGCGCCGCCCAATGGCAGATAGATCAGTCGTTCAGCCTTCATTCACCCGTTCCCGTTATGCTCATGGATGACGCGCAAACCATGCATGGTCAGGTCATCGCGAATAGTGTCAAAAAGCGCATCGCCCGTGGCGAACAAGGACGCCAGACCGCCGGTGCCGATCACCTGCATCGGGCGCGCGCGCTCGGCTTTAATGCGCTCACATATCCCATTCACCAGCCCGACATAACCCCAGAATACACCCGCCTGCATGCACGCGACCGTGTTCTTGCCGATCACGTTCTCAGGGCGGGCGATGTCGACATGCGGCAGGGCGGCGGCGGCCATGTGCAACGCCTCCAGCGACAGGTTGACACCGGGCGCGATCACCCCGCCGATATAGGCCCCATCGCTGGCCACAACGTCAAAGGTGGTCGCTGTGCCAAAATCGACCACGATCAGATCACCGCCAAAAAGGTCGAACCCGGCCACCGTGTTGACCAGCCGGTCCGGCCCCACCGCTGTGCCCGGATCGACGCGCACATCGACCGGCAGGCGGCATTCAGGCTTGCCCACCACCAGCGGACGGCAATCAAAATAGCGGTTGCACAACACACGCAGGTTGAACACCACGCGCGGCACGGTTGAAGAGATGATCACCTCGGTGATATCAGCCTCGACCTTTTGCAGGTTCATCAGCGTGGACAGCCAGACATAATACTGATCAGCCGTGCGCTGATGCTCGGTCGCCGTGCGCCATGTGGCGATGAAGCGTTCGCCGTTCCAAATGGAAAAGACGGTGTTGGTATTGCCGCAGTCGATGCACAAAAGCATGGGCGCCCTCCGTTGCCGGGAATGGTCAGGGAAAGAAGATATCAGCCGCAGGGATAGACCTGCGACCCTCGGACGTGGCGAGGATCAACGCACCGCTGTCGTCAATGGTCTCAAACCGGCCCTCATGGCACTCAGTCATGGTGCGGGCGACGATGGGGGTGCCCAGCCGGGCTGCGCTGGCCAGAAAGGCGGCGCGCAGGGGTTGAAACCCAAGGGCCTTGTATTGCGCCTCCCAGGCGGCAAAGGCGGGGGCGAGATGGTCAAGCAGGGTTTCCGGCGCAACACTCAGCCCGGTCTCGGCGCGCAGCGAAACGGGGGCAAAGGCGGCCTCCGGATCGGCGGGTGGGGCGGTGCGCAGGTTGACCCCGATGCCAATCACCAACCCGCCATCTGCGCCGCTTTCCAGCAGGATACCCGACAGCTTGCCACCGTTCAAAAGCACATCATTGGGCCATTTCAGCGCAAACCCCTGCGACAGACCGCTCACCGCCATCAGCGCATCCTGAAGCGCAAGGGCTGCCACGAAAGAGCGCAGCGCCAGCGCGCCGGGCGGTTCTTCAAGGCGCATGACCAGAGATGCGGCGAAGTTTCCCGCCGGATCAGACCAGCCACGCCCCCGGCGACCGCGCCCGGCGGTCTGGCGATGGGCCAGTATCCATGTGGGGCCGGACAGCGCAGGCAGGCGGCGCAGAGCCTCGGCATTGGTGCTGTCAACCTCGGGCAGGATGACGCGCGCATAGCCCTGCGGCCAGTCAGGTGCGGCGCGCTCAGCCATGGCCCCTGCCCCGCCGACACGTTTGGCTGGCACCGGCAGGAGCGGGGGCTTCACACCCCCGCGCCCCCGTGGCGTATTTCCGGCAAGATGAACAGGACAGCCCGCGCAAGACTGCGCTGCGCGCCGCAGTGATCACCGCACCAGCGCCTGCGCCGCGACCGCCGCTGCGCCATCGACGCCGAACAGGTTGATCACACCCAGCAGCATCGCTGCCGCCGAGGCGATCAGCAGGCCGCGCTGGATGGTGCTGATGTCGGTATCCAGCGGCTGCCCTTCCTCGCCGAAATACATGTAGTAGACGATGCGCAGGTAGTAAAACGCCCCGATCACCGAGGCGATCACCCCGGCCACCGCCAGCCAGACCAGCCCTGAGCCCACCGCCGCCGTCAGCACCGAAAACTTCGCCCAGAAACCCACCAGCGGCGGCACACCGGCCAGCGAGAACATCAGGATCAGAAGTGCCAGCGCAGCAGTGGGCTGGGTTTTCGACAGCATGTGCAGATCATCGATCTGCGTTACCACCCGGCCCTCGCGCCGCATCGACAGGATGAAGGCGAAGACGCCGATATTCATGGTGACATAGATCGCCAAGTAAAGCAGCGTTGCCTGCACGCCCGCAGCCGTGCCCGCCGCCAGCCCCACCAGCGCAAACCCCATATGCGAGATCGAGGAATAGGCCATCAGCCGCTTGATATTGCGCTGGCTGATCGCGCCGATCGCGCCCACAAACATCGATGCCACGGCAAGGAACGCAAGGATCTGCGTCCAGTCGCCCGGTGCCCCGCCGAAGCCATCGTGCAACAACCGCGCCAGCAGCGCCATCGCCGCAACCTTGGGGGCGGTTGAAAAGAAGGCGGTCACCGGGGTGGGCGCGCCTTCATAGACATCAGGCGTCCACATATGGAACGGCACCGCCGAGACCTTGAACGCTAGCCCGGCCAGCAGAAAGGCCAGACCCATCAGCACGCCGACTGACAACTGGCCATCCTGAATGGTGGACGCGATGCCGTCAAACCGGGTGGTGCCCGCATACCCGTAGACCAGCGACGCGCCGTAAAGCAGCAGGCCCGAGGCCAGCGCGCCCAACATGAAGTATTTCAGCCCCGCCTCGGTCGAGCGCAGGCTGTCGCGGCGGATCGCGGCCAGCACATAGAGCGCGAGCGATTGCAGCTCCAGCCCCATGTAGAGCGTGATCAGATCGCCGGCCGAAACCATGACCATCATGCCCACCGTCGCCAGCGCGATCAGCACCGGGTATTCGAACGGCATCAGATTCTGGCGCTGCATGTAGTCCTGCCCCATCAACAAGACCGCCGCCCCCGACAACAGGATGGCGACCCGGGCAAAGCGGGCGAAAGCGTCATCCACCATCAGCCCGCCAAACGCGGGTCGCGTTTCAACCGTGCCAAGCGCGATCAGGGCAGCCAGCAGAATGAACACTGCCGCCGTAACCCAGATCAGAAGGCCGGTCGAGCGGTCCTTTCCGAACCAGACGCCGAACAGAAGTGCGGCCATCGCGTAGATCGCCAGCAGGATCTCCGGCAGGGCAATGGTAAGATCAACCGAGGTCATCGCAACGCGCCTTTCAGTTCTGCGCCAGCATGCTGGCCGTCTCATGGGCGGCCAGTGCAGCATCATATTGGGACACAAGCGCCGCCACCGACGGGCCGATGACATCAAGCACCAGCGCGGGGTAGACACCCAGCAGCAGGGTCATCACCACCAGGGGCGCGAAGAGCGCCTTTTCACGGCGATCCATGTCCTTGAGGTTCTTCAGGCTGTCCTTGATCAGCGGCCCGAACACAACGCGGCGGTAAAGCCACAGCGCATATCCCGCTGACAAGATCACGCCTGAGGCCGCGAACAGCGCCACCCAGGTGTTGACCTGAAATACTGCCATGAAGGTCAGAAATTCGCCGACAAAGCCCGAGGTGCCGGGCAGGCCGACATTGGCCATGGTGAACAGCATGAAGATCAGTGCAAAGGCGGGCATCCGGTTCACAAGGCCGCCATAGGCCTCGATCTCGCGGGTGTGCATACGATCATAGATCACGCCGACGGCCAGAAACAACGCGCCCGAGATAAAGCCGTGGCTGATCATCTGGAAGATCGCCCCATCCAGCCCCTGCTGGGTGGCCGCGAATATCCCCATGGTGACAAAGCCCATATGAGCGACCGAGGAATAGGCCACCAGCTTTTTCATATCCTCCTGCACCAGCGCCACGAGCGAGGCATAGACAATGGCAATCGCCGACATCCACAGGACCAGTGGCGCCAGCAGGTCGCTGGCCACCGGGAACATTGGTAGCGAAAAGCGCAGAAAGCCGTAGCCGCCCATTTTCAACAGCACGGCGGCCAGAATGACCGAGCCCGCGGTGGGCGCCTGAACATGGGCATCAGGCAGCCATGTGTGCACCGGCCACATCGGCATCTTCACCGCGAAAGAGGCAAAGAACGCCAGCCAGAGCAGCGTCTGCATCCCGCCCACCACCTGCCAGCCCATCAACGACACCGGCCCGGTTGAGAACTGATGCGTCAGCAGCGTGGGGATATCGGTGGTTCCGGCATCCACAAACATGGCGATCATCGCCACCAGCATCAGCACCGAGCCGATAAAGGTATAGAGGAAGAACTTGAACGCCGCGTAGATGCGTGCCTTGCCACCCCAGATGCCGATGATCAGGAACATCGGGATCAGACCGGCCTCGAAGAACAGATAAAACAGCACCAGATCCAACGCCACGAACACCCCGATCATCAGGGTCTCCAAGAGCAGGAAGGCGATCATATATTCCTTGACGCGGTGCTTCACGTTCCAGCACGCGCCGATGGTGATCGGCATGAGAAACGTGGTCAGCATTACGAACAGGACCGAGATACCGTCAACGCCCAGTTTGTAGTTCAGGCCAAGGATCCACTCGCGTTCCTCGACATGCTGAAAGCCGGTATCCTGCGGATCGAACGTGAACAGCAGGATCAGCGAGATCAGGAAGGTGGCCGAGGTCGCCACCAGCGCCAGCCATTTGGCATTGCGCTGTGCCGCCTCATCCTCGCCGCGCAAGAACAGCGCCAGGATCAGCGCCGCAACCGCCGGGGTGAAGGTGATGATGGACAGAAGGTTCAACATCAATTCGCCCCTCCGGTGAGCGTGACATAGGTAACCAGAATTGCGATGCCGATAACCATCGCGAAGGCATAGTGGAACACATAGCCGGACTGAGCGCGCGCATAGACCCGGTTGATGAAGGGAATGACACCCATCGTCAGCCCGTTGATGCCACCGTCAATGGTTGCACCGTCACCCTTTTTCCACAGAAAGCGGCCCAGCCAGATGGCGGGTCTGACGAAGATCGCATCGTAAATCTCGTCAAAATACCATTTGTTGAGCAGGAACTGGTAAAGGATCGGCTGGTTTGCGGCCAGACGGCGCGGCAGGTCCGGGCGGCGGATGTAGAACAGAAAGGCCAGCCCAAGCCCCAGGATCATGGCAACGAAGGGTGAGACCTTGACCCAGTTGGGTACATAATGCGCCTCGGTGATCAGGTTGTTCCCCTCGGCCATGAAGATCGATGCGCCAAACCATTCGGTCACAGAACCAGTAGAGCCGAAGAACGGCTGATACCAGATCATCCCGGCAAAGACCGAACCCAGCGCCAGCACACCCAGCGGGATCAGCATGACAACCGGGCTTTCATGCGCGTGTTCATGCGTATGATGATCGCCGCGCGGCTTGCCGTAAAATGTCATGAACATCAGCCGCCAGCTATAGAACGAGGTCATCGCCGCGCCCGCCACCAGTATCCAGAACGCATAACCCTTGCCCGAGGCGAAAACGCTCTCGATGATCGCATCCTTGGACACGAAACCGGCGAAACCGATGGTTGTCAGCGGAATACCCACGCCGGTAATGGCCAGCGTGCCCAGCATCATCGCCCAGAACGTATATGGCAGCTTGTGCCGCAGCCCGCCGTAATTGCGCATGTCCTGTTCATGATGCATCCCATGAATGACCGAACCGGCCCCAAGGAACAGCATCGCCTTGAAGAAAGCGTGCGTCAGCAGGTGGAACATCGCCACCGAATAGACGCCCACACCGGCGGCGACGAACATGAAGCCAAGCTGCGAACAGGTCGAATAGGCGATCACGCGCTTGATGTCGTTCTGCACCAGACCGACGGTGGCGGCAAAGAGCGCGGTGAAAGCTCCGATCAGAACGATGAAATCGCGCGCGTTCTCGGCGTACTCCATCAGCGGCGAGAAGCGCACCACAAGGAAGACACCTGCGGTCACCATGGTGGCGGCGTGGATCAGGGCCGAAACGGGCGTGGGACCTTCCATCGCGTCGGGCAACCATGTGTGCAAAAACAACTGCGCCGATTTGCCCATCGCGCCGACGAACAGGAAGAAACAGATCATGTTCACCGCGTTCCAGTCCGTCCACAGAAAGCGCACGGTGGTTTGCGACAGCGTGTCGGCCTGCGCGAAGATGTCGTCAAAGCGCAGCGAGTCGGTCAGCAGGTAGATCGCCATGATGGCGATGATGAAGCCGAAATCGCCCACCCGGTTGACCACGAACGCCTTGATCGCGGCGGCATTGGCGCTGGATTTGCGATAATAGAACCCGATCAGCAGGTATGACGCCACACCCACCCCTTCCCAGCCAAAGAAGATCTGCACCAGGTTGTCGGCGGTGACCAGCATCAGCATGGCGAAGGTGAAGAACGAGAGGTACGCAAAGAAGCGCGCCTTGTAGTTCTCGCCCTCTTTCCAGTTCTCGTCATGCGCCATGTAGCCGAAGCTGTAGAGATGCACGAGCGCCGAAACCGTGGTCACCACGATCAGCATCACCGTGGTCAGACGGTCCAGCCGGAAGGCCCAGTCGCCCACCAGCGTGCCGCTGTCGATGAAGCGCAGGATCTGGATGGTCTGCGGGACGCCGTCATAGCTCAGAAACAGGATCCACGACAGCAAGGCCGACAGGAACAACAGCCCCGTGGCGATGATCTGACCTGCGTGTTCGCCGATCAGCCGCCAGCCAAAGCCACAGATGAGCGCCCCGATGAGCGGTGCAAAGAGAAGCGTCGTCGCCATGAATTCAGCCTTTCATCACGTTGACGTCTTCAACGTCGATCGTGCCGCGGTTCCGGAAGAAGCAGACCAGGATCGCCAGACCAATCGCGGCCTCGGCGGCGGCGACGGTCAGGATGAACATGGCAAAGACCTGGCCCACCAGATCGCCCATATGGCTGGAAAATGCCACCAGGTTGATGTTGACCGACAGCAAGATCAGCTCGATCGACATCAGGATCACGATGATATTCTTCCGGTTGAGGAAGATCCCGAAGATCCCGATGACGAAAAGCGCAGCCGCCACCGTCAGGTAATGCTCAAGTCCAACCATTTGGTCCCTCGTTTATCGTTCCGGCCTATTTCTTGGCCGGTGAATTTGTGGCCAGGCTCAGTTCAGCCCCTGCCCCGGCTTGACGTCTTTCAGTTCCATCGCCTTCGCCGGGTCGCGCCACATCTGCTGCAGCACATCCTGGCGCTTGACGTTCACGCGGTGGCGCATGGTCAGCACGATTGCACCGATCATGGCGACCAGCAAAATCAGCCCTGAAAGCTGGAACAGGATGAAATACTGATCATAGAGGATCAGCCCCAGCGCGCGGGTGTTTTCAACCTGCGCCATATCCGGCGTCACCGCCTGACGCAGCCCCATCGCGCCCTCAGCCTGCACCCAGCTGCCGTAAAGCAGCGCCAGCTGCATCAAAATCACCAGCCCCACCAGACTGGCGAGCGGAAAATAGCGCGCCATTTCGGCCTTGAGTGCGGCGAAATCAATGTCCAGCATCATAACGACAAACAGAAACAGCACCGCCACCGCGCCGACATAGACAATAATCAGAAGCATCGCCAGAAACTCTGCGCCCAGCATCACAAACAGCCCCGCCGAGGACAGGAACGCCAGGATCAGCCACAGTACCGAATGCACCGGGTTGCGGGCAACGACCACCAGAAGGCCCGAGGTCACCACCACGAAGGCAAAGAGATAGAAAGCGAAATCGGCAATGCTCATGCGTCTTTCTCCTTGGTTTCGGCGATGGTGCTCTGAGCGATCTCAAGCGCCTTCTGCATGGCAGGCAGGCCACCGAACATGCTCATCTGCCAGATCACTTCGGCGATCTCGCGCTCGGTTGCGCCGGCCTCCAGAAGATGGCGCACTGTCAGCTTGATCTGCGGCTCTGCCTGTGCGCCCAGCACTGTGAGCGCCGCCAGCGTCAGCATCAGCCGGGTCTTGGCATCCAGCCCCTCGCGGTTGAAGGTGCGGCCAAACCACATTTCCATAAGGTCAGCCGACATTGTCGGAAAACCCGGCGGAAAGCCCGCCGGAAACCCCTGATCAAAGCCGGGCATCTGCGCCTTTTCCAGCGCCGGGTTGAAAGCACGCAGCATCTCCTGGCTGGAGGCCATCATCTGCTGGAACATCTTGCTGAAGGCGTCGGACATGCTGTTACCTGCGGTTAGCGATAGGGCGCGTCAATTTCAAGATTGCGGGCGATCTCGGATTCCCAGCGGTCGCCATTGGCCAGAAGCCGCTCCTTGTCATAGAACAGCTCCTCGCGCGTTTCGGTCGCGAATTCAAAATTCGGCCCCTCGACGATGGCATCAACCGGGCAGGCCTCCTGACAAAACCCGCAATAAATGCACTTGGTCATGTCGATGTCATAGCGCGTGGTCCGGCGTGAGCCGTCTTCGCGCGGTTCGGCATCGATGGTAATGGCCTGCGCCGGGCAGATCGCCTCGCACAGTTTGCAGGCGATGCAGCGTTCCTCGCCGTTGGGGTAGCGCCGCAACACATGCTCGCCGCGAAAACGGGGCGACAGCGGGCCCTTTTCATGCGGATAGTTGAGGGTGGCCTTGGGCGCGAAGAAGTATTTCATGCCCAGCCCGAAGCCCTTGATGAAATCCACCATCAGGAAATATTTGACCGCGCGGGTGACGTCGATCCCCATCTCAGCCTCCAATCGCCCAGCGGGCATAGGCACCGCCGAACAGTTCGAACTTCGCAAAAAACGCCACCAGAACCACCCAGCCCAGCGACAGCGGCAGGAAGACTTTCCAGCCGATGCGCATCAGCTGGTCGTAGCGGTAGCGCGGGGTGATGGCTTTCACCATCGCGAACAGGAAGAAGAAGAACGACATCTTCAACAGCATCCAGTGCAACCCGTCCGGCAGGCCCGGAATGGGGCTGAGCCAGCCGCCGAAGAACAACAGGCTGAGAAGCGCGCACATCAAGACCACCGCCACCAACTCGCCAATCATGAACAGCAGGAACGGGGTGGAGGAGTATTCAACCTGATAGCCCGCCACCAGCTCGGATTCAGCCTCGGGCAGGTCGAAGGGCGGGCGGTTGGTTTCAGCCAGCGCCGAGACGAAGAACAAGATAACCATCGGGAAATGCGGCAGCCAGTACCAGCCGAATATTCCCCAACCGGTATCCTGCGCCGCCACGATCGCCGACAGGTTCATGCTGCCCGTGGCGATGATGATGCCGACGATGATCAGGCCCAGCGACACTTCATAGCTGATCATCTGCGCCGCCGAGCGGAGCGACCCCAGAAAGGCGTATTTCGAGTTTGACGCCCAGCCGCCCATGATCACGCCGTAAACCTCAAGCGAGGAAACCGCGAAGACAAACAGGATTGCTACGTTGATGTCGGACAAAACCCAGCCATCGTTGAACGGGATCACTGCCCAGGCCACCAGCGCCAGAACCAGGCTGATCATCGGCGCAAGGAAATAGACCGGGCGGTCCACTCCGGCGGGGATAACCACCTCTTTGAAGACGTATTTCAGAAGATCGGCGAAACTTTGCAAAAGGCCCCATGGCCCCACAACGTTGGGACCGCGCCGCAACTGCACCGCTGCCCAGACCTTGCGGTCGGCATACATCAGGAACGCCAGCGCGACCAGAAGTGGCACGATGATCAGAAACACCTGACCGACGATGACCAGGAGTATTCCGAAGTAGGTATTGGTAAAGAAGTCGCCCATCTGTCTTCCTTCAGACCGTCGGTATTCCCTGCTCGGTGCAATCGGCGACGGTCACTTCTGCGTCGATCGTCCGAAAACCCCGGGGCAGGGCCGGCGAGACGGTATAAACCGCATCTGCCTGCCATATGCCACCCTGTTCAGCCACATTCGTGCGCACATGGCGCGCAAATCCGTATCCGCGAATGACCGCGTATTGCGCAGCGGCGCAGCGGGCATAGGTGATCACGTCCTCCGCCCCGCGCGCGCCTTCCATGGTCACCAGAAAATTTACCAGTTCATCATCCAGTAACCGTGTGTGCACGCCACGATAAATGGCGTTTTCAGGTGCACCCAAAGCCGCCTCGCCAGCGCTCGGTGCGGCGGCGCTGCCGCAGCCCGCCAGCGCCAGCCCACCAAGGGCCAGCACTGTCATCGCCAGAGGGGAGGCCGGTGCTTGCATGCTTTACTCCGCCGCCAGTTGCGTCTGGCCGCGCGCCTTGGCCGTGGCCGACAGCTCTGCCATCAGCGTCGAGGCCCGCGCGACCGGGTTGGTGAGATAGAAATCACGCACGCTATAGCGGAAATCAGCCTTGCCCGGTGCTTCGACCGGCAGCGCCTGCCAGTCGTTTTCCGGCACGCTGTCGATCAGTTCCAGATGCGGCACAGCCGCGCACAGCGCCCGGCGCAGGGCCGGCAACGAATCGAACGGCAGAACCGCACCCAACTCGCCCGAAAGCGCACGCAGGATCGCCCAGTTTTCTTTGGCCTCGCCCGGCGCGAACCCGGCGCGGAGCGCCAGTTGCGGGCGGCCCTCGGTGTTGACGAACAGGCCGTTTTCCTCGGTATAGGCCGCGCTCGGCAGGATGATGTCAGCGCGGTGCGCGCCCCGGTCGCCGTGGCTGCCTTGATAGATCACCAGCGGCCCGGCGTCGATTTCAACCTCATCAGCGCCAAAATTGTAGATCACCTCGGCACCATCAATGGCCGCTGCCAGACCGCCTTCGGTCACGCAGCCCGCATCCATCGCGCCAACGCGGCTGGCGGCAGTGTGCAGCACCATGAAGCGCCCGCCCATCCCCTGCGCCAGCTTCATCGCATGGGCCAGAACGGCCGCGCCGTCAGCCTCGCACAGGGCACCCTGCCCGACGATCACCAGCGCGCCCTCCGCCGGTTTGGCATCCTTCGCCGCCTTCACCAGCGCCGCACGGTCCGCACCAAGCTCGTGCACATCATAGGTCAGATCAACCGGCGCGCCGATGCGATGCACCTCGGCCCCGTTCAACCAGGCCTTGCGGATGCGGGCATTCAGAACTGGCGCCTCATCGCGCGGGTTGGTGCCGATCAGGTAAATCGCCTTCGCGCTGTCGATATCCTCGATCATGGCGGTGCCGACATAGGCGGACCGATTGCCCGCAGGCAGCCGCGCGCCATCAGTGCGGCATTCGACCTTGCCGCCCTGCCCTTCGATCAGCATCTTCAGCGCATAGGCAGCCTCGACCGGCACCAGATCGCCCACCAGCCCCGTCACCTTCTTGCCCTTTATCGCCGCGGCCGCAGCGGCCAGCGCCTCGGGCCATGTGGCTTTGCGCAGCTTGCCGTTTTCGCGGATATACGGCACATCCAGCCGCTGGCGGCGCAGACCGTCCCAGACAAAGCGCGTCTTGTCTGAAATCCATTCCTCATTCACGCCGTCATGGTTACGCGGCAGAATGCGCATCACTTCACGGCCTTTTGTGTCCACCCGGATGCTGGACCCCAGCGCATCCATCACATCGATGCTTTCGGTCTTGGTAAGCTCCCACGGGCGGGCGGTGAAGGCATAGGGTTTCGACACCAGCGCGCCTACCGGGCACAGATCAATGATATTGCCCTGAAGGTTCGATTGCAGCGTCTGGTTCAGATAGCTGGTAATCTCGGCATCCTCGCCCCGCCCGGTCTGGCCCATCTGGGTGATGCCCGCCACCTCGGTGGTGAAACGCACGCAGCGGGTGCAGGAGATGCAGCGGGTCATGTGGGTTTCGACCAAGGGGCCAAGATCCAGATCTTCAGACGCGCGCTTGGGTTCGCGGAAGCGTGAGAAATCAACGCCATACGCCATCGCCTGATCCTGCAGGTCGCATTCGCCGCCCTGATCACAGATCGGGCAGTCGAGCGGGTGGTTGATGAGCAGAAACTCCATCACCCCCTCGCGCGCCTTCTTGACCATCGGCGAATTGGTACGCACCTGCGGCGGCTGGCCCTCAGGCCCCGGGCGCAGGTCTTTCACCTGCATGGCACAGCTTGCGGCGGGCTTGGGCGGGCCGCCAACCACTTCAACCAGACACATCCGGCAGTTCCCGGCGATCGACAGCCGCTCATGATAGCAAAAGCGCGGCACTTCGATCCCGGCCTGCTCGCAGGCCTGAATCAGGGTCATCGCGGGATGAACCTCGATCTCGCGGCCGTCAATGATGATCTTGCGAAGCTCTGACATGGCTTACCTTGCTCTCAGTAGTGCGCCGGCCGAGGTACCGGCCGCGATCTCGGCCTCGCCCAGGGCGCAGATTGTCTCGGGTTGCTCAACCTGAGCACCCCGCTGGTTGTAATATTCGATGACGATGGCGCGCAGTTCGGCCTTGTGGTCGTCATCGCGCAGAAAACTGCGGATCTGATCGCGCGAAAAGCCCATCGATCTGGCGCGGTTGTAAAGCGACAGCGCAAGGCTGTTGGCGCGCAGCATCCGCGCATCGATCGTCGGGCAGGTATCGCGGATGCCATGGGCAATGCCCATGACAAAGAGACCGTTGAAGATCTCGGTGTCCGCCCGCAGCGCGGCATTGACCTCAGCCTGAGTATGCGCCTGCGCACTTGCGATGCCCATGGACAGCACGCTTAAGGCCAGTGCTGCAAGCCCGGCACGCAGCAGAGCGGAAAGGACAGAAAACTGTTTCACCATTCGCGACATGCTCCTGCAAAGGAAATCCCGCCGCGCTGCAGCATGACGCCGCGGCTGCGTGTGTTGAATTCGCGCCTGCCTTCTTCGCAAATCTGGCGGGCCAGTCGCGCGGCGACGTCGCGGTCGGCCTCGGTCACCGGCTGCCCGTCGCGCGAAACCACGGTGATAATCTCTTCCGTCGGGCCCCAGCTGTCGGCGAACGCCGGTCTACCGCCGCCCATCTCATAGTTGAAAAACCCAAAGCGCGCGCCCTCGAACTGAATATGCCGCGCAGCCTCGGGACCACCAATCGGCCCCGGCGCATCGGCACAGGCAGCAAACAGCACAACCGCCGACAAGCAAAGCGCGCCTCTCAAGCGAAGCCCCCCTGCAAAATTCCGTCCGGTGATCGTTGCTGCCATTGCGCTTACTCCGCCGCCACTGCCGAGACCCGGCCCCGCTTCTGCGCGTCGATCCGTTCCTCGATCTCGTCGCGGAAATTGCGGATCAGGCCCTGAATGGGCCATGCCGCCGCATCGCCGAGCGCGCAGATCGTATGGCCCTCAACCTGCTTGGACACATCCCACAGCATATCAATCTCGGCCTTCTCTGCCTCGCCGCGCACCAGCCGGTCCATGACCCGCATCATCCAGCCAGTGCCTTCGCGACAGGGTGTGCACTGGCCGCAGCTTTCGTGCTTGTAGAATTTCGACAGCCGCCAGATCGCCTTGATGATATCGGTGGATTTGTCCATCACGATCACCGCCGCCGTGCCCAGCCCCGACCCCTGCTCGCGCAGATAGTCGAAATCCATGATCGCCTCGCGCATCTTCTCGCCCCGGATCAGCGGCACGGAGGAACCGCCGGGAATAACCGCTTTCAGGTTGTCCCAGCCGCCACGAATGCCGCCGCAATGCTTCTCGATCAGCTCTTCAAAGGTGATCGACATCGCCTCTTCAACAACGCAGGGGTTGTTCACATGGCCCGAGATGGCAAAGAGCTTGGTGCCCGCGTTGTTCTGACGGCCGAAACCGGCAAACCACGCCCCGCCGCGCCGCAGGATGGTAGGCACAGCGGCGATGGATTCGACATTGTTCACGGTCGTCGGGCAGCCGTAAAGCCCCGCACCCGCCGGGAACGGCGGCTTCATGCGTGGCATGCCCTTGCGACCCTCAAGGCTTTCCAGAAGCGCGGTTTCCTCGCCACAGATATAGGCCCCGGCGCCGTGGTGCAGATAGAGGTCAAAGTCCCAGCCTGATTTGGCGGCATTCTTGCCCAGAAGCCCGGCCTCATAGGCCTCATCAATCGCGGCCTGAAGCGCCTCGCGCTCACGGATGTATTCGCCGCGGATGTAGATGTAGCAGGCATGTGCGTTCATCGCGAAACTGGCGATGAGGCAGCCTTCGATAAGGGTCTGTGGATCATGGCGCATGATCTCACGGTCCTTGCAGGTGCCGGGCTCGGATTCGTCTGCGTTCACAACCAGATAGGCCGGGCGGCCATCGCTTTCCTTGGGCATGAACGACCACTTGAGGCCGGTCGGAAAGCCCGCGCCACCGCGCCCGCGCAGGCCCGAGGCCTTCATTTCGCTCACGATCCAGTCGCGGCCCTTTGCGATGATACCGGCGGTGCCGTCCCATGCGCCGCGCGCCATCGCGCCTTTCAGCGAACGGTCCTTCATCCCGTAGATATTGGTGAAGATGCGGTCCTGATCCTTCAGCATCGGCAGTTCCTCAGTTGTCTCCGCTCTGATCGCGCCGGGCGCGCCAGATGCGGTAGGATACGATCAGCGCCCAAGCGAATGCCGCCAGCGCCAGAAAATCGAACAGGAAGGCAAAGCGCGTCTGCCATCCGTAAAAGCCACCGGCCCAGCTGACAAACATCCACAACACCATCGTAACCACCAGCACTCCGGCGACCATCCGCACCTTGCGGCGATGCTCTTGTTCCTGTTCGCCCTTCCGGGTCATCGCGGCCCCTTTCAGCCTTTGCGCGGCGCGGCGTCTTTAGCGCCGCCCGCCGCCAGAGTTTTCGCCTGGCCGATCCAGTCATCGCGCATGACACGGCCCTTGAAATTCAGATGCGCATCAACCCAGGTCACTTCGTCCTCAGACCAGGCCGCGATCTGGTGGTAGTGCCAGATCCCCAGCCCGTTCAGCTTTTCTTCCAGCTTGGGGCCGACGCCCTTGAGCTTTTTCAAATCGTCCTGCGTGCCTTCAGCTTTGTCCAGCAGCCGCGGTCTGGTGCCTGACGGGGCCGGTGTATCTTCCGGCGCGTCCGTGGGCGCAGGTGTGACCATCGGCGCGGGGGCTGCCGACGGGTCAGGATGGCCCTTGCGCTTGGCCGGGGCTTCCTGCTCGGTCACACCGGTCTCATCGACCACATGACCAGCGGCGGGTTTGGGCTGCGGCGCAGGGCCCTTGCGCTTGGTGGTCGGCTTGGCGGGCTGACTCTTGCCCGTCCATGGCGTCAGCACCGGCACTTCGGTGCCGTCAATGCGCTTAAGCGTGTCACCCAGATCCACCGCCAGCGCGACCGAGGCATTATGCGCCTCATCGCGCGCGCCATCCAGACTGGTCAGGCCTGACAGGGGCTCTGATGTGAAGCGCCCGTTCTGCGGCCCCGGCGTGGGCACCCGGCCCGCCGCCATCTCATCCAGAATCCAGCTCAGCTTTTCGGCGGTAAGATCCTCATAATAGTCCTTGCCGATCTGCACCATCGGCGCATTGGCACAGGCACCCAGGCATTCCACCTCTTCCCAGCTGAACTTGCCGTCAGCGGACAGTGCATGCGGCGCGGTGGCAATCTTTTCGCGGCAGACGCCGATCAGATCCTCGGCACCACAGATCAGGCACGAGGTGGTGCCGCAGACCTGCACATGCGCGACTGAACCCACGGGTTGCAGCTGGAACATGAAATAGAACGTCGCCACTTCGAGCGCCCGGATATAGGCCATGCCCAGCATATCGGCGATGTGTTCGATCGCCGGGCGCGACAGCCAGCCTTCCTGCTCCTGTGCGCGCCAGAGAAGCGGAATGATGGCCGAAGCCTGCCGCCCCTCGGGGTATTTGGTGATCTGCGCCTGCGCCCATGCCAGATTGGCGGGCGTGAAGGCGAAGCTGTCAGGCTGGGTATGGTGCAAACGGCGAAGCATCGGTTCTTCCGGTCAGGGTGTGCAGTTGGTGAGCGACAGGATGTCCCCGTCGCGCGAAAATTCGGGCCCCGGATCATCCAGCGCCGCCGAGACAAGGCGCAGAAGCTCTGCCTGGGCGTCATCAGGCCAATCGGGGGCGAAATTGAAGAGCAGGTTCAGCTGCGCGGAAATGAACCCGGCCAGCGCAGTTTCGGTGGCGGCGCGGTCATCGAGCGCGATGGTGCAGTCCTCAACCTCGGCATAAAGCGCTGTGATGGCGCGGACACCGTCCAGACCCAGCTGATCTTGCAAAACCTCAAGCGGGTCGACATCAGGAGTCATCGGCGGCAGCGCATTGAAATCATCAAGCAACTGGGCAAAAAGTGCCGCATCTCCGGCCGGATCGGCGGCGCAAAGCCCCTCTTCCAGCAAGAGCGTGCCGCCGTCTTCGCTCAGGTCAACCTCGCCGGCTTCCAAAAGAACCGTCACCGCGTCACGGGTCAGCGCCATGTCCAGCCCCAGCATGGGCAGGACATCACCCGCCTCATCCTCGCGCAGCGCGCAGTCATTGTCACGCAGCGCGCCGATCAGCGCTGCGCCCTGTTCCGGCGAAATCTCGGGGCTCCAGGGCTCCAGCACGGGGGCGTTTTCAAAGGCGTCGACGATCAGTTCCAGCGCGTGCTCAGGGCTGGCCTCGCACAGCGCAGGCGCCAAGAGCAGCGCCTCGCCGTCATCCGTCAGATCCAGAAGCTGCGCCGGGAACAGAACGGCAACCGCCACCTCAACCTCATACACATCCAGCCCCAGACCCGGCAGAACCGCATCGGCCTCATTGCCGGTCATCGCACATCCGTTGTCGCGAATCGCATCGACCAAAAGCGCCGCCCGCTCTGGCGTATCTGCCAGAGCGGGCGTGGCCAGGGCCAGCGACAGCGCGACGAGGGCGGTTCTCACCGGTCAACCTCCCCGAACACGATATCCATGGTGCCGATTATCGCCGCCACATCGGCCAGCAAGTGGCCCTTGGAGACAAAATCCATCGATTGCAGGTGCAGATAGCCGGGCGCGCGGATCTTGGCACGGTAGGGCCGGTTGCTGCCGTCGGCCACCAGATAGACGCCGAACTCGCCCTTGGGGGCCTCTACGGCGGCGTAAACCTCACCGGCAGGAACGTGAAAACCTTCGGTGTAAAGTTTGAAGTGATGGATCAGCGCTTCCATCGAGGTCTTCATCTCGGCACGTGGCGGCGGGGTGATCTTTCCGCGCGCCAGAATGTCGCCCTGCCCCTCGGGTGCGCGCAGCTTGGTGATCGCCTGCTGGATGATCTTGGTCGATTCGCGCATCTCGGCCATGCGGCAGAGGTAGCGATCATAGCAATCGCCGTTCTTGCCGATTGGCACCATGAAGTCGAATTCGTCATAACATTCATAGGGCTGCGCGCGCCGCAGATCCCAGGCCAACCCCGATCCGCGCACCATGACGCCGGAATAGCCCCAGTCCAGAATATCCTGCTCGCTGATGATGCCGATATCGGCATTGCGCTGTTTGAAGATCCGGTTCTCGGTCAGAAGGCTGTCGATATCATCCAGAACGCGGGGAAACTCCTCGGCCCATTGCTCGATATCGTTCAACAGCGCAGGCGGCAGATCCTGATGCACGCCGCCGGGGCGGAAATAGGCGGCATGAAGCCGCGCCCCGCACGCGCGTTCATAGAAAATCATCAGCTTCTCACGCTCTTCAAACCCCCAAAGTGGCGGGGTCAGCGCGCCCACGTCCATGGCCTGCGTAGTGACGTTGAGGAGGTGGTTCAGAACGCGCCCGATCTCGGAATAGAGCACCCGGATCAGGCTGGCGCGGCGCGGAACCTGCACGCCGGTCAGCCGCTCGATCGCCAGACACCAGGCATGTTCCTGGTTCATCGGGGCCACATAATCCAGCCTGTCGAAATACGGCAGGTTCTGCAAATAGGTGCGGCTTTCCATCAGCTTTTCAGTGCCGCGATGCAAGAGGCCGATATGCGGGTCGCAGCGCTCGACGATTTCGCCATCAAGCTCAAGCACCAGCCGCAACACCCCGTGCGCCGCCGGGTGCTGAGGCCCGAAGTTGATGTTGAAATTGCGGATTTTCTGCTCGCCCGTCTGGGTGTCGCTGAAACCCTTTGCTCCGTCCATCATTGTTGCAACCTCCGTCGCAGATCCGCCGTGTCGCTCATGCCGTTACCCGCTGGTTCTGGGCAGCAAAGCGTGCGTGCCATGACTGCGGTACTTTCTCGCCGAAAGCCGCGCAGATCGCCTCATATTGCGGCCGCAACCGGGCGGCCAGTGCCGTTTCCTGATCCGCCCGCATCCGGGCCTGCAAGCCTTCGTTGACAACCCCCAGATCGGCCAGCGGATGTGGCGCAATCTCAAGAAAGTCACAAATCCGGTCGGCAGCCGACTGGGTGAACAGGTCTTCACAAAACATCACCAGCCGACGTCCGGCAGGAACGCACTGTTCCAGCCGTGACAGCGTTCCGGTATAATCGGCGCGGGTGAATTCCCGTGCCCGGTCCAGTTCCAGCATGAGATCCAGCCGCTCCTGACACGCGGGTTCAAAGTCTGCGGGGTTCTCAACCTTCTTGGACATCTGCATCCTCACCGAGGACCACAGCCGCGCCACCGGCTCGCGCATCAGGAACAGGAAGCGCGCGCCCTGCAGCGCCGCCATCTGACGAAAGCTGTCGATACCCAGCGCCGAGTAGCTTGGCGTGATGTCCAGTGCGACCTGACCCGGTGCCAGCCCTTCAGTCACCAGATCGACATAAGATTGATGATTGGCGTCAGGTGTCTCGCAGATTGCGCGCAGCCGCGCCACCGCCGCTAGCATGTCCGGCTGCTGCCGCTTTGACAGCCGGCGCAGTTTACGCGCCTGCACCATCGATCCCGCATTGCCCAGCCCGGCGATGGTGTCAAAGTAATGCAGTTCTTTCATCGGCCCCACACGGCAGGCCGGATGGCCGCGCAGATAGCGGAAAACCCAGCTGGTCCCCGACTTCTGCGCGCCTATCCCCAACAGAAGGCGCACCCCCTCTGGCCAGACCGGCTGATTTGTGGCCGACTGGCCCATCACTTTGCCCTTTCGTCGCCCGGCAGAATGTACTCGGCACCCTCCCAGGGTGACATGAAATCGAACTGGCGGTATTCCTGCACCAGGTTCACCGGCTCATAAACCACACGCTTGGCGGCCTCGTCATAGCGTACTTCGGTGTAGCCGGTGGTGGGGAAATCCTTGCGCAACGGATAGCCGCGAAAGCCGTAGTCGGTGAGAATGCGGCGCAGGTCAGGATGGCCGGAAAACAGGATGCCGAACATGTCGAACACCTCGCGCTCGAACCAGTTGGCCGAGGGATGTTCATTTACGATCGACGGCACCAGTTCATCCTCGCGCACTGCGGCCTTCAGCCGGATGCGCTGGTTCCGGTACATCGACAGGAAATGATAGACCATGTCAAAGCGCACCTTGCGGGCGGGGTAGTCGACGGCGGTGATATCAACCAGCGAAGAAAAGCGGCAATTCTCATCACTTTTCAGAAACCGCACCAGACCGGGCAGCGCGCTGGCCACCACCGTCAGCGTCAGCTCGCCGAAAGCCACCTCGGCATCCAGCACCGCATCGGCCTGCTTGAGCCTGATCAGCGCGGCCAGTTCTTCAAGTTGTTCACTCATGCGCGACCTCTCAGCGGATCAGGGTGCCGGTGCGGCGGATCTTCCGCTGCAACTGCAAGATGCCATACAGCAGCGCCTCGGCGGTCGGCGGGCAGCCGGGAACATAGATATCCACGGGCACAATCCGGTCACAACCGCGCACCACCGAATAGCTGTAATGGTAGTAGCCGCCGCCATTGGCGCAAGAGCCCATCGAGATCACATAACGCGGCTCTGGCATCTGGTCATAGACCTTGCGCAGCGCGGGCGCCATCTTGTTGGTCAGCGTACCGGCCACGATCATCAGGTCTGACTGGCGGGGCGAGGCGCGCGGCGCGGTACCAAAGCGTTCCAGATCATAGCGCGGCATCGAGGTGTGCATCATCTCGACGGCGCAGCAGGCCAGACCGAATGTCATCCAGTGCAGCGAGCCGTTGCGCGCCCAGTTGATGAGATCGGCAGTGGTGGTCAGCAGAAAGCCCTTGTCCTGCAGCTCGGAATTGAGTGCTACGGTAGCGTGTTCGCGGTCACCACCGGCGGTGTTGGCACCTGTCATCACTCCCATTCCAGCGCTCCTTTCTTCCATTCATAGGCAAAGCCCACGGTCAGCACGAGCAGGAAGATCATCATCGACCAGAAGCCCGTCATGCTCATTTCGCCAAAGGCCACGGCCCAGGGAAACAGGAAGGCAATCTCAAGATCGAAGATGATGAACAGGATCGCCACCAGATAGAACCGCACATCGAATTTCATGCGCGCATCGTCAAAGGCGTTGAACCCGCATTCATAGGCCGAGACCTTTTCAGGGTCAGGGTTGCGCACAGCAATGATCAAGGCTGAAAGCATCAGCACAAGCCCCAGACCAATCGCGATGACAAGAAAGATGAGGATGGGGAGATAGTCTCTCAGAAGGTCATCCACCGCTGGCTCCTTTGGCGCGCTCGCATGACGAGCCGCTCGCATGTAATGGCTCGTGCCTCGTTTACTCCCGCTTCGGTGCAGGGTCAACCGAAGCCGGTCCGCACCCGGCCCCGGAACCGAAGGAAAACAGCGTTTTGCATGCCATTGTGCACAATGCCTCAAAGGTGTTTCCGGTATACCATTTTTCCCGGCGCAAATGGCGGGCCGTCGGGGCCGGCAATCTGCCCCGCGCCGGCCTAATCCAGGGCGTTGGCCGAATCGCAGGGCGGGCGTTCAGCCCAGCCAGTCGGGCTTGCGCTTGGCAAAGAACGCGGCGATCCCCTCGGCGGCCTCGTCGGTCTCCCAGCGCGCGACCAGTTCGCCGATCGAATAGGCCACATCCTCTGCCGCAGGTGCCGCCCCCAGCCGCAACGCCAGCGCCTTGGCCGAGGCCACGGCCCCCGGCGCGCAGGCCAGATAGGGCTTGATTTCAGCCTCAATCGCCGCATCCAGATCATCAGGCGCGACGACACTTGCCAGCAGACCCAGCGCCTGCGCCTCGTCAGCGTCAAACAGCCGCGACGACATAAACACCCGCCGCGCCATCGCCTCGCCCATGCGGGCCAGCACATAGGGGCCGATCGTGGCCGGGATCAGCCCCAGGCGGGTCTCGGTAAACCCGAACTTGGCCCCTGTGACCCCCACCGCCACATCACAGACCGCCATCAGCCCCATTCCGCCGCCAAACGCCTGCCCCTGAATGCGCCCGATCAGGGGTTTGGGCAGCGTGTTGAGCGCCCCCAGCGCCGCCGCCAGCCGCCCGGCCCCGGCTGCACGGGTGGGGCTGTCAGCGGCCATCTGCTCCTGCATCCAGCCCAGATCGCCCCCGGCGCAAAAGCTGGTGCCCGCCCCGGTCAGTACCACCACACGCACGCGCTCATCCACCGCCAGCTCAGCCGCCGCCGCCTCCAGTTCGGCGATCATCGCTGCATTCATGGCGTTGTGCTTGTCTACGCGGTTCAGCACCAGCCGGGCCACGCCGCGTGCCTCGCGCTCAATCAAAATTGTCTCATAAGTCACTGGATTTCCCTCATCTTCTTGGCCATCGCCCCGGCTTTTGCGATAATTTCGCGCTTCAACCCGGTGGCATAGCCCAGCCCCTCGATCTGATCAATCGCGGCCTCGGTCGCCACATTGCCTGCCGCACCCGGTGCATAGGGGCAACCGCCCAACCCGCCGACGGCGGCATCAAACACCCGCAGACCCAGCGCCAGCGAGGCGGCGATGTTGTCGCAGGCGCGGCCCCCGGTGTCATGGTAGTGCCCGGCCAGCTGCGCCGCCGGAACCTCATTCAGCACGGCGCGCAGCATGGCGGTAATCCGCTCTGGTGTGGCCCGGCCGATGGTGTCGCCCAGACTGATCTCATAGCAGCCCAGATCGGCCAGATGCCGCGCCAGTCGCGCTACTGTGTTCGGATCGGTCGGACCGTCAAAGGGGCAATCGCTGACACAGGAAATATAGCCGCGCACCGGCATGCCATCGGCCTTCGCGGCCTCAAGAATGGGCAGGAAGCGTTCAATGCTCTCGGCGATGGTGCAGTTCAGATTGGCTTTTGAGAATCCTTCCGAGGCCGAGGCGAAGATCGCCACCTCATCCGCCCGTGCCGCCTTTGCGCCGTCATAACCACGCAGGTTCGGGGCAAGGGCGGCGTAGCGCACACCGGGCGCGCGCCTGATCTGCGCCAGAACATCGGCGCTGTCGGCCATCTGCGACACCCATTTCGGGCTGACGAACGAGGCCACCTCGATCCGGCGAAACCCGGCCTGCGACAAAAGATCGACCAGCGCCACCTTCTCAGCAGTTGGAATCAGGCGCTTTTCGTTCTGCAAACCGTCGCGCGGGCCAACCTCGAATATCTCGACCTTCTCTGCCATGACCCTCCCCCGGCTGTATATCGGGTCGGGTGTAGCACAGCCCGCGCGCCTGTCTCCATCGTTTCGTGAGCAGGGCTGTTCAGTAAAGCCCGCCTGCGCTGAGCGTGCCGAACGTGGCCTGCCCCGGGATCACCGTGGTCTCGCCGGATGAGGTGGTCACCTGCCGGTCGCCCTCGTCATATTCGCTGCCTTCACCCTCGCCGCGGTTGAAGACGGGCAGGTTCATCCCCATCGCAAAGCCGCCGTCAATCAGCGCATCGATGCCGAAGACCGGCTCTGCCCCGTCGCGGAAGTATTCGGCCACCACATGCGCACCCGAGGCGTCATCAGCCAGACGCGCGCCGGAATGACGGTCGATGCGAATGAAGCGCCCGCCGGGCGGCACGGCAAAACGGGTGCCACCGAATTCCTGTATCGCTTCGCGCATGAATTCCTGAAACACCGGCCCGCACATCCCCCCGCCCGAGGCGCCGCGGCCTAGTGGGCGCGGCCGGTCATACCCGATATAGCACCCCGCAACCACGTTCGAGCTGTAGCCGACGAACCAGACATCGCGGGTGTCGTTGGTGGTGCCGGTCTTGCCGGCAATCGGCACCGACAGGTTGATACCACTGGCGGTGCCGCGCTGGACCACACCTTCCATCATCGAGGTCAGCTGATAGGCGGTGATCGGGTCCATGACGCGCTGGCGCTCTGACGCAATCCACGGGCCCTGCCCTGATGGCAGATTGGGCTCGGCGCATTCGACGCAGCGGCGCTGGTCATGGCGGTAAACGGTGCGGCCCCATCGGTCCTGCACGCGGTCCACCAGCGTGGGCTCTACCCTCTCGCCGCCATTTGCGAACATCGCATAGGCCGCGACCATGCGAAACAGCGTGGTTTCCTGCGCCCCCAGTGAATTGGCCAGAAACGCCTGCATCCGGTCATAGACGCCGAACCGCTCGGCATAACCCGCAACCACGTCCATCCCGACTTCCTGCGCCAGCCGCACGGTCATCAGGTTGCGCGACATCTCGATGCCGGTGCGCACCGGGGTGGGGCCGTAAAACTGGTTCGAATAGTTGGTGGGCCGCCAGATACCCTGCGCGGTTTCCAACTCGATCGGGGCGTCGATGACCACGGTCGCCGGGGTAAAGCCCGAATCCAACGCAGCGGCGTAGACAAAGGGCTTGAACGCCGAACCGGGCTGACGCTGCGCCTGTGTGGCGCGGTTGAAAACCGAGTGCTGATAGCTGAACCCGCCCTGCATGGCGATCACGCGGCCGGTGTTGACATCCATCGCCATGAAACCGCCCTGCACCTCAGGCACCTGACGCAGCGACCAGCGCTGAAAGCTGCCGTCGCTGTCAGAGGTGATGGCGCGCACATGGATCACGTCGCCGACCGACAGCGTGTCAGATACCGAACCGGGCAGCCAGTTGATATCGGCGCGCTCAATGGTGCCGGTCTCTTCATTGTCTTCGATACCGATGCGGGCGCTGTCGGCGCTGACCTCCAGCACCACAGCCGGATACCACGGATTGTCCAGCGTGATGTCGCGCGCCACGTTCACCCGTGACAGCGCCAGGCGCCAGCTTTCCTCGCTCTCCAGCTGCTCAGCCTCAATGCTCTCGCCCGTGCCGCGCCACTGACCGCGCGAGCGGTCAAAGCGTTCCAGCGCGCGTTGCAGCGCATGCGCGGCGGCGACCTGCATATCCGGATGAACCGTAGCGCGGATGCTCAGCCCGCCGGTGAAGAATTCGGCCTCGCCAAAGCTGGACGACAGCTGGCGGCGGATCTCATCGGTGAAATAGTCGCGCGGTGGCATCGACTGGCGGAAGGCGGGGATATCGCCTGACTGCACGGTCTCCAGCGGCTGGGCCCGTGCCTCGGCGGCCTCTTCTGCAGTGATATATCCGTTCTCGAACATCTGCCCCAGAATCCAGTCGCGCCGCGCGGTCACACGCTCGCGCGCCCGCACCGGGTGGTATTCGGACGGGGCCTGCGGCAGGGCGGCCAAAAAGGCCATTTCGGCCAGCGTCAGCTCATCCAGCGACTTGTTGAAATAGCTTTGTGCGGCAGCGACCACACCATAGGAATTCTGGCCCAGAAAGATCTCGTTCATATAAAGTTCGAGGATCTGATCTTTCGAAAGCGTCTGCTCCACGCGATACGCCAGAATGATCTCGCGGATCTTGCGTTCGCCCGTTCTGTCGCCGGAGAGCAGGAAGTTCTTCATCACCTGCTGCGTGATCGTCGATGCCCCACGCAGGGTCTGACCGCGCGACACTACGGCATCGCGCAGTGCCGAGACCATCGCCATCGGGTCAAACCCCTGATGTTCGTAAAAATTGCGATCCTCGGCCGAGATGAAGGCCGCGCGCAGCATCAGAGGGATGTCATCAATCGTGGTGAACAGCCGCCGTTCCTGTGCGAATTCGTCGATCAGCCGCCCTTCACCGGAATAGATCCGGCTGATGGTGGGCGGGCTGTAATTGGCCAGTTGTTCATGGCTGGGAAGGTCGCGCGCATACATCCAAATCACACCGCCGACGGTGATCGCGGCAAAGACAAGCCCCAGCACAAGAAAGCTGAAGATGCCCCCGAAAAAAGAGAGGATGGCGCGGGTCAAGGTCTGGCTCCGGATGATTGTGGATCAGTCTATACGTCTTTGCGCGCGCCGGGTCAAAACGAGACGGTGCGGGATAGGCGGAATCGGGGCCGAAATCGCGCAGGCGTGATCAAGCCGGGCGCGCGATCAGCGAAAAAGGCGCGCGGCGACGACGACCCGGGTAACCGCCGTGATCACACAGAGCGTGCCAAAAACCAGCGACAACGGCACGAAAGCCGCCGGAAACAGGCACAGAGCCACGAAAAAGGCGATGGTTTCCGCCCCTTCCAGCAGCCCGAAGGAAAAGTAGATGGATTTGCGCCCCTGCGCCTCGGTGTGCATGCGCGCCTTCTCAGCCAGAATGGCAAACCCGAGAAAGCTGGCGGCATTGATATAAAACGCGGCGAGCAGAAACGCCCCCGCCGCCCCGTTGCCTGCCGGGTCCAGCAGCACAAATGCCAGCGGGATCGCGGCGTAAAAGGTGAAATCGGCGAAAATATCGAAGTAACCGCCGAAATCGCTGATCTGCGTGGCGCGCGCTACCGCACCGTCCAACCCGTCTGCGAGGCGTGAGACCAGCACCAGCGCCAGCGCCAGCAGCCACAACTGTGCCACGATGGCCGCCGCCGCCGCCAGACCCAGCCCAAGGCCCAGCGCCGTCACCCAGTTGGCCCGCACCCCCCGCCCAGCGAGCCATTGGCCCATGCGGTTAAGCGGCGGGTCGATCAGCGGGCGAATTCTGGAATCGAGCATCGCGCCTTCCGGGATCAGTTTCTTTTCAACTATCCCGCACAGGTCTCATATCAAAGCCTTTCGGCCCGTGATCACGCTGCTGTCACGTCAATGTGCCCAACCCCACGTGAACGACCAGCGATTACTGCCGCCGCGCGCGCATCACCTCGGCCCCGCGTGCATACAGGACCAGCGCGCCCCGCTCCATGCGGTAGCTGCCGATCCGGCCCATCTGGTGCAGGAATGCAGCCTCGATCTCGGCGGCCTCGCCCGGGCAGGCCATGCGCGTGGTGGCCAAAAGGCCAAAACTGATGGCATTGTCCTCGCCCAGCTCTATCGGCCCGGTATAGCGGTTGCAGCCCGAGACGCCGGACACCCGCCCCTCGGCAATCTCCAACGTCACGTTGTCTCCGGCGGTCAGGCTGCGCCCGTCCAGTGTCACCACCTGCCAGCTTGAGGGCACCAGAACAGGCTGCACCGGCGCACAGGCGGCCAATGCCAGCCCCAGCGCCATGCCCAGCATCAGTTTACCCATAACGCCCCCTCGCGGCTTTGTGCCTGAACCGGGTCAGGCGCGTTCGGAATATTCGAAGGTCTCGGTGTTGACAACGATGTCCTCATCCTGCCCCACGAAAGGCGGCACCATGATACGTACGCCATTGTCGAGGATCGCGGGTTTGTAGCTGTTGGCCGCAGTCTGACCCTTCACCACCGGCTCGGTCTCGACAATCTTGCAGGTCACCTTTTGCGGGATCGCCATGTTCAGCGCCTCCTCGCCATAGTATTCGATGGTGACGGTCATCCCGTCTTGCAAGAACGGGCGGCGATCACCCAGAAGATCCGCAGGCAGTTCGATCTGCTCAAAACTGTCCATGTCCATGACCACCAGCATCCCGTCGTTTTCATAGAGGAATTGCTGATCTTTCTGCTCCAGCCGCACCCGCTCGACCTTGTCTTCCGAGCGGAAGCGCTCGTTCAGCTTGGTGCCGTTGCGCAGGTTCTTCATTTCCACTTGGGCAAAGGCGCCGCCCTTGCCGGGCTTCACATGGCCGACCTTCACCGCCACCCACAACCCGCCGTCATGTTCCAGCACATTGCCGGGCCGAATTTCGTTTCCATTGATTTTGGGCATGAGAAAACTCTTGAGAAAGTGTTGAGATCGCTTGGATCATTCCTATATCTTGCGGGTCTCATGCTGACAAGCTCACCAGATACGGGCAGCGGCCATGAGCAGTTATGCGCTCAACGCATGGCAGGCATGCAATAGATCGGTAGCGAATCGCGGTCATAAACCGTTACACAGACCGACGCCAGAAAATGCAAGAGCAAGAATAAGGACGGTAAGTATGTTCGACTTTGTGGATGGCACCGCGTACAACCACGAGCAGGGGCAACGCGCCCGCAAGCTGTTTGCTGCCGTGGTTCTGGCTGCGCTGGATGACGCCATCGCCGACGACAAGAAATATGGCAACGGGCCGGAACAGATCGCCCGCTGGGCGCGCTCGCGCGATGGTCGCGAAGTGCTGACCTGTGCCGGGATCGACCCGAATGAACGCGTTGTGAGCGGTCTGATGGCGTTTGTGGGCAATGGTGTGCGGACCTCGGTGGCGCTGTCGCGCGAGGAAAGCGAACGCCGCATGGCCGCAGCCCAGGCTGAAGCTGCCTGATTTCATTGACTAAGCCAGTTTGAAACGCCCCGCGTCAGCCGACGCGGGGCGTTTCGTTTAATCCAATGCGCGCGGCCCAGGCATCAATCAGCGCGGCGGTTTCGTGCGGATGGGTCAGGGGTGCCATATGCCCCGCGCCCGGCACGCGTGCGAACTCTGCCCGCCCCAGCCGCGCCGCGATCGCGCCCGCGGCTGCAGGAAAGATGGGGGGCGATTTGGCCCCCGCCAGCACCAGAACAGGCTTGTCGAACCCCTCCATCCGCCCCGGTGCCAGCAGCCCGGCGCTGTCTTCCATCAATGTGGGGGCGGCGGCGTCGATCATCGCGATCTGGCGAATCATCACCTCGCGCGCAGGCCCCGGCATAGCCAGCCACCCGGCCTTGTCACCATTGATATCAAAGAAAACACGCGCCGCCTCGGCCAGATCACCGCGCACGAACGCCCGGCGCAACGGCTCCTCGGCCGCGACATGGGCCGCGAATTCCGGGGTCCCGGCGACGGCGGCAAACAACACCGGCTCAATCAGCACCAGCCCCAGCACCCGGTCCGGCGCCTCCAAAGCGTGGCGCAACGCCAGCGTGCCGCCAAAAGAATGCCCTATCAACAGCGCAGGTGCGCTGATCTGCGCCGCCAGTGCCGCTGTGGAGCGCTCATGCAGATCGCCCTGCGCATCCCACGGCCCCGACCTGCCATGCCCCGGCAAATCAAAGGCGGTGGCATCAAGGCGGGTGTCCAGCGCGGCGATCAGCCGCTTCCAGCCACCGCTATGACCCAGAAAGCAATGTGCCAGAACCGCCGGCAGGCCCGCCGGATCGCCCAGTCGCGTGGTATGGATCATGCTCAGAGCTTGCCTTCCAGATGCAGCGCCAGATCATCGATCCGGTCCTGGCCCCAGAACTTTTCTTCTCCCACCACAAAGAACGGCACGCCAAAGACACCCGTGCGCACCGCCACTTCCAGCGTGCGGCCATAAATATCGGCCCCTGTCAAAAGGCCGGACATCGCAAGCCCCGGGTCAAACCCCGTGCGCTCAAGACAGTCGCGGATCACATCATCCTCGGCGATATTGCGCTCTTCTTCCCAGCAGGCGCGGGTCAGCGCCTGCACCAGCGCGTGGATATCCCCGCCCTGCCCTGATTCCTGTGCGGCAATGATCGCATATGAGGCGGGCGCGGGGTTGGTGGGAAAGTGGGCCGGCTTCAGGACCATTGGCAGACCCAGTTTCCTGGACTGGCGGCGCAGTTCCTGCATCCGGTAGTCCTGCCGGCTCTCATGGCGCTCGCCCAGCATCAGCCCCCCGGTGCGCGCAAACAAAGCGGCCGGGTCAAGCGGTTTGTAGCGGATCTCCAGCCCGTGACGGGCGGCCAGTTCTGCGGGCCGCAGCCCGGCCATATGCACCCAGGGCGAGAGCGGGCTCATATAGTAATCGATATGCTTCATTTGGCGCTCCGCAGCCGGGCTTCGGGTTTGCAAGACCGTAGCCGGGTGATAAGCGGTGTCAACATCTCTCATCCCGCTCTATCAGGCCACCGAGGACCCGACATGCCCGCCATGACCGAACCAAAACTCATTTCCGGCAACGCCAACAAACCGCTGGCGCAGGCCATAGCGCGGCGCATGTCACTGCACCGCGGCATGTCGGTCAGGCTGGTCGATGCCCGTGTGGAGCGCTTCAACGATCAGGAAATCTTCGTCGAGGTCTTCGAAAACGTGCGCGGTGAGGACATGTTCATCATCCAGTCCACCTCGAACCCGGCCAATGACAACCTGATGGAGCTTCTGATCATCGCCGATGCGCTCAGGCGCTCATCGGCGGCGCGCATCACCGCCGTGATACCGTATTTCGGCTATGCGCGGCAGGATCGGCGCACCAAGGCACGCACCCCCATTTCGGCCAAGCTGGTAGCCAATCTGATCACCCATTCCGGCGTTGACCGGGTGCTGACGCTGGATCTGCATGCCACGCAGATTCAGGGCTTTTTCGATCTGCCGGTCGACAACCTCTATGCCGCGCCGATCTTTGCCCTTGATGTCGAGCATCATTTTCGCGGGCGGTTGCAGGATCTGGTGGTGGTGTCGCCCGATGTCGGCGGCGTGTCGCGCGCACGCGAACTTGCCAAGCGGATCGGGTGTGCGCTGGCGATTGTCGACAAGCGGCGCGAGAAGCCGGGCGAAATTGCCGAGATGACGGTGATCGGCGATGTGACCGGCAAAACCTGCATCATCGTCGATGACATCTGCGACACGGCGGGCACCCTTTGCAAGGCCGCCGAAGTGCTGATCGAGGCCGGTTCGACAGAGGTTCACAGCTATATCACCCACGGCGTTCTGTCCGGCCCGGCGGTGGAGCGGATCACCAATTCGGTGATGAAATCGCTGGTGATCACCGATTCGATTGAAGCCACCGAGGCCGTGAAATCCGCCCCGAACATCCGTATCGTGCCGACGGCGCCGCTGTTCGCGCAGGCAATCCTGAACACCTGGAACGGTACCTCTGTCTCATCGCTTTTTGATCAGGACACGCTGACGCCGATCTACGAAGGCCTGTATCAGCGCGGCTGACCGGCCCCAGAGCTGCGCGCATTTTTCGCGGCCCGCCATATTCCGTTCAGGCGGTTCAGTCCTGCGTCGGCGGTGCTTCTGTGGCGCCATTGTCGGTTCCTGGCCGCCGGTAGTAATAGCGTGCACGCTCTTCATAGAGCACATCAGCCAGACATTCATCCTGAGCGCGCATCTGGGTGATCATCGCTGCGCGCCCCCGCGCATCGGCGCTTTGCAGGATGCGCCGCAGCACTGCCGCCTGCCCGCGAGGGCTTTGCAGAAAATCTACCTGAGACACCAATGCCTCAGCGGGACTGCCAAGCGTCAGCAGCGCGTTGTGACTTGAGAGCGCCTGATAGGCCCCGCTCATGCAGGCCGCGCGGCTGTCAGGGCAGCGCGCATCGCACAGTGCGACCACCGGCAGCGCGGCAGGTGCCTGTTCCAGCCAGCGCATAAGCGCGGCGTCATCGGGCGGCTCGCCCATCATCATGCGCTGCGGATGATCGGCGGGCACATGCGCCATCAGCGCCGCGCGGCGCGCGTCATCGGCGGTGCGCCAGGGCAGATATAAAAGCTCAGCATCCAGCGCCTCGGGCGGGGCCTGACGCAGGTCCGGATGCTCGCGCGCGGCCAGCGCCAGCAGGGCTTCGCGCGCCGCCCGGGTCTCGCCCAGATCGATAAACCGGGTCACCACGTCCAGTCCCGCATCCACGGAGAAAAGCGCCAGCCAGACGGCCGCCAGCGGCTCGCCG
Organism: Pararhodobacter sp.; assembly: GCA_020832545.1. Classification (GTDB taxonomy): domain Bacteria; phylum Pseudomonadota; class Alphaproteobacteria; order Rhodobacterales; family Rhodobacteraceae; genus Pararhodobacter. Next base: position 84,248 of record JAFIEK010000010.1, read on the forward strand.
GACGCGACATTCAGCCAGCTTTGCCCGGACATTCCGCCCGGCGCACGCATCAGGGCGATCCGCTCGTTCCTTGGCAGATGGGCCAGCCAGGGCCCCTGCAAAGGCGGGCTCTTGTCGATCAACCCCAACAGAATCTGCGCCGCACGATTGTTGTCTTGCGCCAACGCCGCCAGCGCGGGCAAGGCCGCCCCCTCATCATCCGCCAGCCAGAGCGCCAGCGCCTCGGAAAACGCAGCAGCATCAGCCCCCGGCACCGCCACATCCCCGGCCCGCGCCGGGGTCAGCGCCACGACGAGCAGGAAAACGACACCGACCACCCCGAGCCACGCCGCCCGGAATGCCCGGAAAAACAAGGGCTTGATTATCAACGTCCTATCTTTCTCTGTTTCCGCCTGGCCTCATGCGGGGCACAGCGAACCAGTGTATCTGCCGCAATTTGCGAAGGCTCTGCCCAATAAGCAAGCACAAAGTGCTGCTTTTTCACCCCTGAGTCCTGTGCATTTTCTCGCAATCGGCATCTGACGGGCGGGCGCAGCAGGCCGGTTCTAACCGATCAGCCCCGCAGTTGTGCCGCCACGTTATGCAGCTCTGCCGCAGGCAGGAAGCCGCGCAGCAGCTCTCCCGGCCCTTCGGGAACGCCAATGACAAAGCTGGGGGTGCCACTGATCTGCAACCGCTGCGCCAGCGCCCGGTTCTCGGCCAGTACGTCACTGACCGCGCCGGAGCGCATACGCTCAAGAACTGCCTCGGCCTCCAGCCCCAGTTCGACTGCCAATGCCCCCAGCGCGCTGTCGGGGGTGTCGCCATCCCAGTCCAGCAGCCGCTCATGCGCCGCGAAATAGGCCTCATCCCCGCCCAGTTGCAGCACGGCGACGGCAAAGCGGCTCATGACTTCGGATTGCGGGCCAAGAATTGGCAGCTCCTTGATGACCAGCCGCACATTGCCATCTTCGTCGCTGAAATCCATCATATGCGGAAAGGCGCGCTGGCAGAAACTGCACCGGTAGTCCATGAATTCGACAAGGGTGATGTCGCCGTCCGGGTTGCCACCGACCCAGGAATGGCCATCGGAATAGATGTCCTCGGCGTTGATCTCGATCAGCGTCAGATCCATATCGGCCTGCTGCGCCATGTTCCTGCGCTCGAACTCGGCGACGGCCTCGAAAATCACCTCGGGGTGCTCCATCAGATAGGCGCGGATCTCGGCGCGCAGGGCATCGCGCCCGGTATCATCCAGCGGCTCGCTGAAAGCGCCGGTCTGGGCGGCCAGCGGAGCGGCGAGAACGAGGGCGGTCGCGGCCGATGCGGCAAGAGAACGAAACATGCAGGCTCCTGTTGGCAAGTTCCCGCCGACTGTGTCCTGCCAGTGCAGGCAAGATCAAGCCCGGATCGCCCGGCACCCTGACGTTTGAAGTGATCGTGAAGGCGCGCAGGGGATGTTCGGGCGCGCCGGTCTTCGATAGGATTTGTACGAGGCAGGTAACGAACACGAAAGCAGGCAAGGGCAATATGGAACGACAGACAGGCAGACGCTTCCCGGTTCGGGCCGGGTTCGGGCCCGTGATCAGTCTCGTGATCGGCCTGGTGATCAGTCTGGTTCTGGCCATGCCCGCCCCGCCAGCCGGGGCACAAGGACTGGCTCAGGGGCTGGGACTGGGCGCGATCGCGCGAATCACCGGTCCGGTCGAGCTGCGCAGCGAGAACGGCGCGCTGGTGCTGGAACTGCCGCTTACCCAGCCGGTGCCCCATCGCGTGCAGCTACTGGATGCACCGATGCGCGCCGTGATCGACTTTCACCAGATCGACTGGACCGGGCTGGACCCGGGCACCCTGCCCCTTTCCGCCCCGCTGACCGGCTTGCGGCTGGGACAATCGGGCGGCGGCTGGTCGCGGATGGTGCTGGAACTGGCCGAGCCGATGGATTTTGAAACCGTCGCGCTGCGCAGCGACCCGGCAAGCGGCGCGGCGCGGCTGCACCTGCGTCTGGTGCCAGTCAGCGCCGGTGCCTTTGCGGCCCGCCTGCGCCCACAGGCAAACGACAGCGCGGCAGCCGCCACCGCCACCCGCCCGGCGCTGGGGATGCGACCCACCGTGGTGGTGCTGGACCCCGGCCATGGCGGGATTGACCCGGGCGCCGAACGCGAGGGGCTGCGCGAATCCGATCTGATGCTGACCTTCTCGCGGGAACTGGCTGAACTGCTGCGCCGTCAGGGCGATTTCGAGGTGGTCCTGACACGCGAAGAAGATGTCTTTGTGTCGCTGGAAGCGCGCATCCGCGTGGCCCGGCAGGCCGGGGCGGATGTGTTCTTGTCGCTGCATGCCGATGCGCTGGCCGATGGCGGGGCCTCGGGCACCACGATCTACACACTGGCTGACGAGGCCAGCGAGGCCGCCGCCGCAGCGCTCGCCGAACGTCATGACCGCGCCGATCTGCTGGGCGGCGGCGTTGATCTGAGCGATTCTGACGATCTGGTCGCCGGGGTTTTGATGGATATCGCGCGCACCGAGACCCGACCGGTAACCGACCGGCTGTCCGAAGCGCTGCTGGCGGCGATCACCAGCGAGGGGCTGGCGACGCATCGCCGCCCCCGTCAGGAAGCGGCCTTTTCGGTGCTCAAGGCCCCCGACATTCCGTCAATCCTGATTGAAGTGGGCTTCATGTCCAGCCCGCGCGATCTAGCCAATCTGCAAGACCCAGAATGGCGCGGACGCATGGCGCAGGCACTCATGACCGGGCTGCTGAACTGGGTCGATGACGAGGCCCAGCGCAGCCCCCTGCGGCGTCGCTGAACGGGATCGAGCAAGGGGGGGCGGGCAAGAGGGGCGTTGCCCCCCTCTGGGCCTTGCGGCCCATTCACCCCCCAGCGTATTTTTGGCAAGATGAGAGGCCATATGGCGACCCGGCCCGGCCCGGCCCGGAATGTATTGCAGACGGGGGCTTTATTGCAGATAGGGCATCGGATCGACGCTGTCGAAGCCTTCGCGCACTTCGAAATGCAGGAACGAGGGGTCGCCCTGGCGCACGGTTGCGATGGTTTGCCCGCGCGTGACCCGCGCGCCGCGCTCAACGCGGATGTCATCGATATTGGCATAGACCGTCAGCAGGTTGTTTTCATGCCGGATCACCAGAATCGGCACCTGATCGGTGTCGCGGGTGATGGCAGCGACAGTACCCGCCGCCGCCGCACTGACCTGGGTTCCGGCCGGCGCACCGATACCGACGCCGTCATTGCGACCGCGTGAATAGGCACGGATGATCCGCCCCTCGACCGGCATGGCAAGGCGCGCGCCTTCGGTGCGCTGGCTGGACATGTCGGCCACCGGCGGCGTGGTTGCGCTGGTGCCCTGCCCGGCGGGGGCGGGGTCTTCGTCTGGCAGCGGCTGCGAGGCGGAGGGCGGTGCCGGTGTGGGCGAGCCCTGCCCCGGCGAGGTGGTGGCGGCAGGCGGGGTCGGCGTCTGGGACTGTGTTTGCCGCTCGGGCGTCGGCAGCGATCCGTCGGTGGGCGCGACAGGGGCCCGGGGTGTGGTGGCGGCATCCGTGGTCTGCGACAGCCCTGCCGTAAGCTCGGATGACGCCTCGGCGATGCTTTGCGGCATCGGCACAATCAGGTACTGCCCTTCACGCACCGACATATCGGTGCCGAGTCCGTTCCATTCGGCCAGCGACCGGGGGGTAACGTTGTAGAGCCGCGCAATGGTGAAAACGGTCTCGCCGCGACGCACCTGATGGCGCACCGGCTCTTGCCCGCCTGCGCCGGGCGCCGACTGCGCATCTCCATCCAGCGAAGTGACCGATATCGGCCCGGTGCCCGCCCCAGACGCCTCTTCGGACACCCGCGAGGGCAGAACCAGCGTCTCGCCTCCGCGCATTACCCCGGCCACATCAATCGCATTGTGGCGCGCCATGGCGTCGGCATCCACGTTCAGCCGCTGAGCGACATCGCGCACCGTCTCGCCACGCTGGGCGATCACGACCTGATACCCGGGATACGAGATCACGCCGCGCGAATCCGGCTGCGGACGGCTTGGCGTGGCCTGCCGTGCGGCCTCGGCGGTTGAGAAACTGCCCGAGCGGCGCAGATCCCAGTCCATATCCGCAGTGCTGCACGCCGCGAGCGTCAAAGCTGTTGTCGCCGTCAAGGCCAGCCGCATTGCGCGACTGGTTGAAAGACCGAAAGGAAAAGTGCTTCTCGTCATCGAAATCCTGCTCATGCCTGCCCCAGCTTGTCATGCTTCAGCCAATCATGGCCCAGCTTTTCGGCCGATACCCCGGCGTCACCGAACGGGAACCCTGTGACCACCGATTTGCCTATTTATACCCGATTCATGCGCAAGTGACAGCCCATCACCACAATGTGTGGTAGAAAACCGTGTGTTGCAAGATTGACGGATCAGTCCTGCGCGATGCCTTCCAGTAGCGGAACAAAGCGCACTGAGCGCAATTCCTCGTAATCGAAGCCGCTTTCGGTGCGGCGCACCTTGATCAGGCTTTGCACCGTGTCCGACTGCCCCACCGGAACCACCATGATACCGCCAACACGCAACTGCGCCAAGAGTGGGCCGGGCGCGTCTTCGGCGGCGGCGGTGACGATGATGCGGTCAAACGGGGCCTGTTCGGGCAGGCCAAACGAGCCATCAGCCGAAAGCGCGGTGATGTTCACCAGATTGAGCTTTTCAAACACCGCACGCGCTTCCAGCACCAGACGGCGATGGCGCTCAACCGTATAGACCCGGCGCGCAAGTTGGCTGAGGATCGCCGCCTGATAGCCCGAGCCGGTGCCCACCTCCAGCACCTTGTCGCGCGGCGTGACCTCCAGCGCTTCGGTCATCAGCGCCACCACCGAGGGCTGGCTGATCGTCTGGCCGCAGGCAATGGGCAGCGGCATGTCCTCATAAGCGCGCTCGGCGAAGATGCCGCGCAGAAAAGCGCCGCGATCAATCCGCTCCATCGCCCGCAGCACCGCCGCATCGGTGACCCCTTTGGAGCGCAGCGTATAGATGAAGCGCATGGTCCGTTCGGCCCGTGCGCCCGCGTCCGTCATTCAAGACGCTCCCGCAGGGCGTCGAGCGCATCATAGGCCGTCAGATCGGCGCGCATCGGCGTGACAGAAATCCAGCCGTCCAGATTGGCCCAGACATCGGTGCCGGGCGCGGTGGGCAGGTGCTGCGGGCCGCCCTTGATCCAAAGAAACTTGCGCCCTGAGGGGGAGATATGCGGCTCCACCCCGAAGAACGTATCCTTGCGATAGCCCTGCGAGACCACCTTCATGCCCTTGACCTGATCTTTTGGCACGGGCGGGAAATTGACGTTGTAGAACAGCCGGTAATCGCCGGAATCCCACAACCCCTTCTCCAGCAGCGCGCGCACCAGACCGACGCCATGCTCGATCGCGGGTTCGAACGGGTCTGACATATCTTCGGTCTGCGGCCCCATGTATTGCGACAGCGCAATCGCGGGAAGACCCTGAAGTGCTGCCTCCATCGCGCCGCCGAGCGTGCCAGAGTAAAGCGCGTTCTCGGCGGAATTGTTGCCGCGGTTCACCCCGGACAACACCAGATCAGGCTTGGCACCCTGCAACACCTCATAATAGCCCGCCAGCACACAATCGGCCGGGCTGCCCTCGGCGGCGTAGCGCTTAGGGCCCAGTTTGGCGATCATCATCGGGTGGGTGTAGCTGATCTTGTGCGCGACGCCTGACTGTTCGAAAGCAGGCGCGACCACCCAGACCTCGCCGTCCGGCCCGGCAAGTTCAGCCGCGATCGCTTCAAGAACCTTCAGCCCCGGCGCGTTGATGCCGTCATCATTGGTAACCAGAATCCGCATGAAACCTCTCTTGAGCCGCCCGAAACTGTCAGACTTCTGCTTAGTCCAGCCATGCCGGGGCAGCAATAGCTGCGCGCGGGAAACCCGGCGGCCTGCGCGGCGAAACCTGCAAAAGGAATTGCGGTTTCAGGCGAGTTGTGAACAGCGTTGCAGGCTGCATGTCCGCCCCGTGCCCCTGAAAGGAGCCGCCGATGCGCTTTGCTTCCCTGGTCTGCCTTGCTGCCCTGTTTCCCACGCTCGCCACCGCCGACGAAATGTGGAGTACGCCTTACGGTTATGTTGCCTGGGAAGACACGCAGGGCGACATCGCCGTCTTTCGCATGATGGGCGATGACGGGCAGACGCCCGGCACGATGCGCATTTTCGTGCCCGGCCTGCCCAATGACGTGATGGGTGGCCGCCACGTCTACTTCGGGTATTGGACCGATCCGGCGGCCGATGAGCCCTGCACGTTCGATGTACTGGATGCGATGGGCAACAAAAGCCCAAGCTGGGGCAGACTGACGCTGAACTTTCTTGACCCGGAGTTCCCCTCGAACTGGGCGGGCTTGTCCGGCTATTGTTTCGATGAGCCGAGCATTCAGATCAACGCCACACCGGCCTTTGGCATCGGTGACTGACGCCGCCTACTTGCGCGCGCTGAAAATATTGTAGCGCACCAACCCCTTGCGCGCCATCGCGTGGTAGATCACGGCGGCGCTGCGGTTGGGGTTCTGTTCCTGGCGGCCAAAAGGCCAGGTCGCCAGGTAATACGGCAAGAGCGCGAAGCGTTGCAGCCGTTGCAGCGAGGGCAGCATGTTGGCGGTGATATTCTCGGTCTGCACATCGTGAAAGCCTGCCGCTTCCATGACCTCGTGGAAGCGGTCATTGCGGAATTCATGCAGCCCCACCATGGCCGAGCCGCGCGCGACACGCTCAAAGAGCGTCCATTCGCGCGCCGTGAAAGCCTTTGTATCGGCAATGGAATACTCAAAAAACGCCACCCGCCCGCCGGGTTTGAGCACGCGATGGATTTCGCGCAGCGTCTGGCGGATGTCCGGCGAATGCGACAGGGTCTCGGTGGTGTAGGCCGCGTCAAAGGTGGCATCGTCAAAGCTGGTGGCGCTGTAATCCATAAGCTGGAAGCGGGTGCGCGCGCTCACGCCCGCCGCCTTTGCGCGGGCCTGCGCCTTGGGCACCTCGAAATCCAGCACGGTGATACCGTCGATCTGGCAACCGGTCTTGCGCGCCAGATCGCTGGCCACCACGCCCTGCCCGCACCCGGCATCCAGCACCCGGTCACCAGCGCTCAGGCCCAGCCGCTCAATCACCAGATCATGCAACAGGTTCTGTGCTTCGCGCTCGGACACCTTGCGCCCGGTGGGGTGGTAGCCGAAATGCTTGGCACCGCCCAACATCAGCTCATAATTGCGTTCCGAACGGGCGAAGTAATGGCGCAGCCGGGAAAAATGCTCGCCCGTATCCTTGCCGGTATCGGTGGGACTCATTCGCGCGCTCCTACACAATCAAACAAAGTAGCCACCCGGAACAGGCGGGACAGGGGCATTGCTTAAACGCTGATGCACGCGCTCGCAACCGGCGCGTTCTATCCGGGGCAGGCAAAGGGCAGGAAGGTGCTGGCCATACCTTCATTCATCGCGGCAATGGTCAGTATGTCTGCAAGGCGGTACTCCTGCGCCGTGACAGGACAGACCGCACCGCGCGTTACGCACCCTTCGGCGATGAAAGCATCATGCGCGGCGATGAAATCCTCGCTGATCCCCTCTTGTCCCACGACATCCAGTGCGCGGTGCCAGGCATCGGTGTAGAGCGCACATTTGCGCTGGCTCCAGGCATCGCCCGTTTCAGCCAAGGCAGAAACGGGCATCTGCATTGCGGCAGTCAGCACGACGATCAGCACAGCCCCCCTCATGCCAACCGGTCCGCCAGCTTGGCCAGCCCAACTGCTACGCCTTTGAGCGGGCGGCGCAAGGCAGGCAGCGGAAAGCGGTTGAGCGGTGCCTGCACAAGCGCGGGTGCGGGGTTGGCCCCGCCTGCCAGCGCATGGGCGATCCGCCTGCCCCCCTCTGACGCCGCCGCCACCCCGTTGCCATGCCAGCCCAGCGCCGCGAACAAGCCCGGCTGCTCCGGCACCTCTGCGCAAAACGGATGCCAGCTTCCGGTCATGCACACCAGCCCGGCCCAGTAGTGTTCTGTCCCGGCGGCGGCGAAGGCAGGAAACATGGCATCGAATTCACCGCGCAGGGTAGTGTGAAAGGCCGCCAGCGCATCAAGGCGCGCCGATATCCCGCCCCGCCCGCCGAACAGGAACCGCCCGTCGGGCAGCAGGCGATAGTAATGCAGCACGCGGCGGCTGTCATAGGCCATGATCTGGCTGGTCCAGCCCTGTGCCGCGCGCTCACCCTCGCTCAGGGGCCGGGTGACAAGGATTGCGGACAGAAGCGGAAATATGCGGCCATGCAGCCAGTGCGGCAAAGCCTCGTCGCTATAGCCATTGGTGGCCACCAGCACCCGTTTCGCCCGCAAGCTGCCGCGTGCTGTTTGCAGCCGCCATGCCGCCCCCTCACGCGCCAGCCCCGTCACCGCGCTGTCGCCATGCACCGTCACCCCCGCCGCCTGCGCTGCACGTGCCAGACCCAGCGCATATTTCAACGGATGCAGCGGAAAGCCATGCGGGGACAGAATCGCCCCATAGAGCCCCGCCCCCTGCATCCCGCGCTCGGCCAATGCCGCACGGTCGAGCAGCTCGCAACCCGGCTCCAGTGGCGCGGCCTGCATCCGGGCGAAGCTGCGCGCGGAATGAGCCATATACAACTCGCCCTCCGGCCCTGCATCGGCATCAATTGTGTAGCGGGTGAGGTTGTCGCGCACCCGCTCGATGGCCTCATACTCAAAATCCGCCCATTCTTGCGCGCCCGCATCCCCGTGCCGCGATGCGATCTGCCCTGAGGTCAGCCGCGCCCCCCCATGGCAGCAAAACCCGCCGTTGCGCCCCGAGGCCCCCCAGCCCGGCTGCCCAGCCTCCAGCACCGTGGCGCGGATGCCAAACCGTTCCGCCAGTTCCAGCGCCGCATTCAGCCCGGCATAGCCCGCACCGATGATCGCCACCTCGGCCTCGGCGTCGCCTTCCAGCGGTACGGTCGGCAGCGGCAATTCAGTGCTGGCGCGCCAATAGCTCTCCGGCCATCGGGCGGTGTCATAAGCGTCCGGTTCATAGAGGCGGGCCATCGTGATCCTTTTGGCGTTACGCGAAAGAATCCCCCTTTCGCAGCGGCAGGTTAGATGCAAGCCTGCGCCTTCACAACGTCTGGGCGCAATGGGAGGGTTTCATGCAATACGGCTTTATCGGGCTGGGCAATCTGGGCGGCGCGCTGGCTGCATCGCTGGCGCGCGAAGGCTTCGCACTGGTGGTGCATGACCGCGACCCCGCAGCGCGCACGGCACTTGAAGCCGTGGGCGCAACCTGGGCAGACAGCCCCGAGGAACTGGCCGCGCAGGTCGATGCCGTGATCACCTGCCTGCCCAGCCCGGCGGCCTCTGAAGCGGTGCTTGATGCTTTCCTGCCCGCGCTGGAACCGGGCCGCGACTGGATCGAGGTCTCCACCCTCGGACGCGCCGAGATCCTGCGCCTTGCCGCCAAGGCACAGGCGGCGAGCGTGAACGTGCTGGAGGCCCCCGTGACCGGCGGCGTGCATCTGGCCGCGCAGGGCCGGATCACGGTTCTGGCGGGCGGTGAGGCCGATCTGTTCAACCGCCACCGCCCCGCGCTTCAAGCCATGGGCGATCAGATCTTTCACATGGGCCCGCTGGGTTCGGCGGCGCTGATCAAGGTCATCACCAACATGCTGGCCTTCATCCATCTGGTTGCCGATGGCGAGGCCCTGATGCTGGCCAAGCGCGGCGGGTTGGACCTGAAAACCGCGTGGCAGGCCATTGCGGCCTCATCAGGCAGCAGTTTCGTGCATGAGACCGAAGGGCAACTGATCCTGAATGGCAGCTATGATGTTGCTTTCAGCATGGATCTGGCACTCAAGGATCTGGGCTTTGCGCGCGAATTCGGGCGCGAGTTCGGCGTTCCGCTAGATCTGGCCACGCTGACCGAACAGACCTTCCTGCGCGGGCATGCGGCCTATGGTGGGCACGCGCAATCCACGCAGGTGGTGAAATTGCTTGAAGACCTGCTCGACACCGACCTGCGCGCTGACGGCTTCCCGGCGCGCCTGGAATAGCCGATCAAGCGACGCGCGCACGCTCCAGCACCCCGGTCAGGCATCCGATAGCCCCTGCGGCCTTGGCCAGTTCCGAGCAATCGACCTCGGTGCAGCGGATGCCAAGGCTTTCATAGAACCCGCGCGTGGCCGTGCTGCCGCCGACCATCAGAATATCTCGCGGCCCCAGCGTGACGAAGTTCATTGCCCGCATGCGACTGCCCTCATCCTCATCGGGCAGAAAGGCCACCTGATAACCCCGCGCACGCAGCGCCTGCACGGCGGCAAAGGGCGTGCGGCGCGGCCAGGCCACGGCCAGATCGGCATCGGCAAAGCGCAGCATCCCCATCAGATGCATCGTACCAAAGGGCATATCCACCACGATGACGGCCACACCTATCCGCTCCAGCACCGCCGTGACCTGTCTGATCCCTTCATCATTGGTGCGCAAACCGCGCCCGATGATTGCGCAGCGCGGGTCCAGAAACATCAGATCCGCCCCCTCGAACGTGGCGTCGCCGGTCAGCGTGGCCAACACTGGCACCCCCAGATCGGCCAGTCGCCGCGCCACCCAGCGCTCCTCACCGGCCCGCGCAACTGAAGCGGGGCGCGCCAGAATCACCCCTTCGGGCGTGGCGGCCATCAGATCGGCGCAAAACATCTGGTTGGCATCCGGTGCGCCCGCAGGGTCCACCAGATGCACCGCCACCCCGGCGGCCCGGTATGCGGCCACGATAGCGTCATGCTGGGTGGCGGCGCGCTGCCAGTCGATCGGCTCCAACAGGTTGTCGACCTCGGGGTCTGCCGCGCCAAGCTCCGCCCCGGGTCGGTGCATGATCACCGAGCGCAGCGGCGCGTATTCGCTGTCGATTCCGCAATCGGCCCAAAGCGTGCCAATCTCGTCGCGGTGCAGACGCACCCGCCCCTGCCAGCCTGCACCACCATAGGCCGATGCGTTGAATGTGTTGGCCGTCATGCTGCCTCCCGGTTTTGCCGCATTAGCCTCAGAACGCGATGCGCTGTCAACGCGGCGAATGTCGATTGCCTTGGCAGCTGAATTTGATCATATTCCGACGCAACCCAGAAACGGAGGATCACATGGCGCTCGAAGACGCAAAGAAACAGGTCGACACCGCTTTCACCCGCGAAAGTCGGCGCGGGCTGGCGTTTGAAAACGCCTTTGGCGGCGCCACCAGCTTCCTGCGCCGCAGCTTCACCAAGGATCTGACAGGGGTTGATCTGGCGGTGACCGGCGTGCCTTTTGATCAGGCGGTGACCCACCGCACCGGCACCCGGTTCGGCCCGCGCGCCATCCGCGAGGCCTCGACCCTGCAACCCTATGACCCGCCTTATGGCTGGGGGTTTGACCCGCTGTCAGACTTCGCCATCACCGATTATGGCGATCTGGCCTTCGATTACGCGAAAATTCCTGATTTCCCCGCCGCGCTGCACGGCCATATCAAACGCATCCTTGCGGCGGGACCGGGCACCATCACGCTGGGCGGCGATCACTACATCACGCTGCCGATCCTGCAGGCTTATGCCGAGAAATTCGGGCCAATGCGGGTGATCCAGTTCGATGCCCATTCCGACCTCTGGGCCGATGACGACCTGACGCGCATCGACCACGGCACTATGATGTACAAGGCCGTGAAACAGGGCTTTGTTGATCCCGCACACTCGGTCCAGATCGGCATCCGCACCGAATGCGATGACTATCTGGGCTTTCAGGTGATTGACGCGCCTGCGGTGCATCGCCAGTCCCCGAAGGCGGTGGCCGATCAGATCCGTTCCATCGTCGGCGACGGCCCTTGCTACCTGACCTTTGACATCGACGCGCTCGACCCGGCCTTCGCGCCGGGCACCGGCACCCCGGTCTGGGGCGGGCTGGCCAGTTGGCAGGCGGCGGCGATCCTGCGCGCACTTGCGGGGATTGACCTGAAAGGCGGCGATGTGGTCGAGGTCTCGCCGCCTTATGACCCCACCGGCGCCACCGCCATCATGGGCGCGCATGTCGCGATGGAGCTGATCTGCCTTTATTGCTGGTCCCGGCGCGCCTGAGGGCCCTTGGGCGCGGGTTTCATCTTGCCCCAAATACGCAAATCCGACAGTGCAACCGGGCTGGACGGCGCGGCTTTGCGCCCTACCCTCTCCGGCACCGAACCAAAGGCTTCTCATGAAGACCCTCGCCCTCCTCGCCGGCCTGATCCTGCTGCTCGCCCTTGGCCTCGCGCTCTATATCCGCTTTGCACCAAGTGATCCGGCGCGCTGGCACGGCGACCCTGAGAGCATCCCCGATCCCCGCACCCCGAATTTCGCACGGCTCGTGCTTGACATCGCGCTGCCCGGGGACACCGTCCATGGGCGCATAACCGCCCAGGCCCGGCGCGAAGGCGCGGTGCCGCTGGCGGGAGATCCGGCGCTGATGACCTGGGTCGCACGCACCCGGCTGATGAAATTTCCCGATTACGTCACCATCCGGCTTGACGAGACCGCTCAGGGCACCCGCGTCACCGCCCTGTCACGGTCACGGTTCGGGCATGGCGATCACGGGGTGAATGCAGCCCGGCTGCAACGCTGGATCGGCAGGATGGTTCCATAAGCTGGCCAGACAGCCCGGGGGATTGCCAAGGGGGCGCGTCGCCCCCTTGGCGCGGGGGGTTGCGGGGGGCGGCAGCCCCCCGCGCGCGCCGTCCAATCACACCGCGCGACCCATCCGCCCCGCCAGATCACAGAAAAACTGCCACGCCACCCGGCCAGAGCGTGCGCCGCGCGTGGCCTGCCATTCGATCGCCTCGGCCCGCAACTGCCCGGCGGGAACACTCACACCATAGGCCCGGCAATACCCGTCAATTATTGCCAGATACTCATCCTGCGTGCAGGGGTGAAAGCCCAGCCACAGGCCGAACCGGTCTGACAATGAGACCTTTTCTTCCACCGCCTCTGATGGGCTGATCGCGGTGGATCGCTCGTTCTCGATCATGTCGCGCGGCATCAGGTGACGGCGGTTCGACGTGGCATACAAAAGCACATTCGCCGGCCGTCCCTCGATCCCGCCATCCAGAACCGCCTTCAGCGATTTGTAATGCGTATCGTCATGGCTGAAGCTCAGATCATCGCAAAACAGCAAAAACCGCACATCGGGTGCCCGGCGCAGATGGCCCAGCAGCCGCCCGACCGAGGGCAGATCTTCGCGCTGGATCTCCACCAGTTTGCACGGCAGGCCCTCGGCCAGCACTGCCGCGTGCACTGCCTTCACCAGCGAGGATTTCCCCATCCCCCGCGCGCCCCACAAGAGCGCATTGTTCGCCGCATAGCCGCCGGCAAACTGCATCGTGTTTTCCAGCAAGGTGTCGCGCGCCCGGTCGACCCCCAACAGCAGATCCAGCGCCACCCGGCTGACCTGCGCCACCGGTTCCAGCCGGTCAGGCTGCGTGTGCCAGATGAAGGCATCCGCCTGCGTGAAATCGGGCGCAGATACCGGTGCAGGGCTCAGCCGCTCCAGCGCCTCGGCGATGCGGGTCATCAGCGGGTCGCTCAAAGCTCTTCGTCCTCGTCCAGAATGCCTTCGGCGCGCAGCTCCTCATTGCGTTTGCGCTCCACCCGTTCCACCAGCCGGATCGAAATCTCGTAAAGGCCATAGACCACGGTGAACAGGATGATCTGAGTGATCACATCGGGCGGCGTCACAAAGGCCGCCAGCGCAAGAATTCCGACCACCGCCCATTTGCGCCCCGCCCGCAGGCCGGATGCCGACACCAGACCGGCCTTGCCCATCAGCGTCAGCAGCACCGGAAGTTGGAAACACAGCCCGAAGGCGATGATGAAGCGGGTGGTCAATGACAGGTATTCATTGACCGAGCCCTGAAACGCGATCCCCACCTGGGCGAGCGGGTTTTCCTCACCCTCCACAGCCGTCATCACCTCGCCGGTCAGCATGCCGGGCTGCTGGAAGCCCAGAAAGAAGGTGAAGGCCAGCGGCGTCACAATGTAAAACGCAAAGGCCGCGCCCAGAAAGAACATCCCCGGCGAGGCGATCAGAAAGGGCAGAAACGCGCCCTTTTCCGAGCGGTAGAGCCCCGGCGCCACAAAGCGCCACATCTGCGTGGCGATCACCGGAAAGGCCAGAACAAAGCCCCCCAGCATGGCGATGCGGATCGCCACGAAGAAGCCTTCCTGAAGCTGGATCAGGATCAGGTTGCACTCCTGCCCGCGCGCCATCAGCGCGTCGCACAGGGGCTTGGTCAGAAAGTTGAAAATCGGGTTCCAGACGGTGAAACACACCATCATCGCCAGCACAAACGCCAACAGCGACTTGATGATCCGTGAGCGCAACTCGGCCAGATGCTCGATCAGCGGCGCCGAGTTGTCTTCGATGTCGTCTTCCGGTTTCGATTGGGCGGGCATGCTGCGGCCTTGAATGGTCAGGTTCCGGCCTCGGGGCCTTTGGGTGTTTTGGGTGCTTTTCGCGTCTTCGCAGGTGATTTGGCAGACGACTTGGCCGCGCTTGCGCGCGGCTTGGCGGCTGACTTAGGTTCAGCAGGCGGGCTTTCTGCAGCGGGGCTCTGCTCTTCCGCTTCGCGGCGCGCCCGGATCTCGGCGGCCTTGCGCCGGGCCGCGGCGGCGCGGTCGGCAGCTTTCAGCCGCTCGGCCTCCACCGCCGAGGTCTTGGCGTTGCGCTTGGCAAGATCGGCGTCATGCTCGGCAGCGATGGCTTCGTCATCCTCGGCTTCGGCTGCGGTGGCCGCGTCGGCCTTGGCGGCAGCCCGCTCGGCGCGCACCCGCGCGGCCCGCTGCGCGACCGTTTCAGGCCCCTTGGACTTGCCCTCGGCGTCCCGCTTTTCCGCGCCCCACTTTTCCGGATTCCCCATCGCGCGCATGTCGCGGTCCAGCTCATCCAGCCCCATCTCGTCCTTGAACTTGCGGCCTGAGGCCGTATCGCGCAGATCGCGCGCCATATCCTTCACGCCGGTCTCATCAGCGGCGGCGTCCATCGCGCGCTGAAACTCGCGCGCCATCGAGCGCGCCTTGCCGGTGACCTGGCCGAGAGTGCGGAACATCTTCGGCAGGTCCTTGGGGCCCACCACGATCAGCGCAACCACACCGATGATCAGTAGCTCAGTCCAGCCGATGTCCAGCATTGCACGCTCCGCGCCCGTTCAACTCGTTGCGGCCTGCGACCTATGCCGCAAGCCCGAGCCCCGAAAGAATTCAGGCCCGAAAAAATCAGGCGTTGTCGCGGTCGCGCGCGGGCGTGACATCGCGCGCTGTCTCGGCGGGCTCGGCGGCATCGTCTTCGGGCTTGCTCTCAAGCTCGTCGGTGCTGTCTTTCACCCCCCGCTTGAACGCGGTGATGCCCTTGCCAACCTCGCCCATCAGCCCGGCGATCTTGCCGCGGCCAAAAAGCACCAGCACGACAACGGCAATCAGCAACAGGCCCCAGGGCCCTGCATTGTTGATGAAAAGTGGTGTAACCATATATGCGGTGACCATGCGTCTCTCCTGACGTCAGCGGCGCGCAGTCCTGTCGCGCACCGTTTCATTCTGCACCCTGTTTATGGCCCCGCGCCCCCGGATCAAAGCCCCAATCCGTCCGGCGGGGGCTGGCGCTGGCAGTCTCCTGACAGTATTTTGTCAGTAGCCCCCGGAAAAGGAGCCTAGATACGCCCATGAAACGTGACCAGCGCCTTTTTGACCTTGTGCAACTGATGCGCGACGGACGGCTGCGCACGGCGGCGGAACTGGCGCAGGCGATGGGGGTTTCCACGCGGACAATCTGGCGCGACATGGCGATGATGGCTGAAACCGGCCTCCCGGTCGAGGGTGAGCGCGGCATGGGATACATTTTGCGCGCGCCTCTGGTGCTGCCGCCCACCGTGTTGACGCCCGAAGAGCTGGAAGCCCTGGTCGAGGCCCTGCGCACCATGGCGGACGACCCCGACCACCCCCACGCCAAACCCGCCCGCAGCCTGCTCTACAAGATCGCCACGCTCCTGCCGCAAGCGGGCGTGACGCCGCCCTGACCGGGCCTTTCCAGTTCATCTTGCCGCAAATACGCGGGGGTGAATGGCCGCAGGCCAGAGGGGGCAACGCCCCCTCGCCCGCCCCCCGGCCTCACAGCGTGGCGTTCACCGCGCCACCGTCCAGAAGCAGATTCTGGCCAATGATGAACCCGGCATGCTGACTGCACAGGAACGCACAGGCCGCACCGAATTCCTCGGCGGTACCATAGCGCCCGGCGGGGATTGATGCCTCGCGCGCACGCCGGGCCTCGGCAGCCGTGACGCCCTGCGCCTTGGCGGCATTGCCGTCCAGCGATACCGCGCGATCGGTATCATGGATGCCGGGCAACAGGTTGTTGATCGTCACGCCCTTGCCCGCCACCTGCCGCGCGGTGCCCGCGACATAGCCGGTCAGCCCGGCGCGGGCCGAATTTGACAGGCCCAGCGCAGCGATCGGCGACTTGACCGATTGCGAGGTGATATTGACCACCCGGCCCCAGCCACGCTCCATCATCCCCGGCAGCAGCGCTTTCATCAGCGCGATCGGCGTCAGCATGTTGGCATCGAGCGCCTTGATGAAATCCGCGCGCTCCCAGTCATGCCACATGCCCGGCGGCGGCCCGCCTGCATTGGTGACCAGAATATCCACCGCGCCTGCGGCCTCCAGCACCTGTGCGCGGCCTTCGTCAGAGGTGATATCGGCGGCGACAGTCGTGACGCTCACGCCGTGATCGGCGCGGATCTGCGCCGCTGCGGCCTCCAGCGCCTCGGCCCCGCGCGCGTTCATCACCAGTTCGACCCCGGCTGCCGCCAGCGCCTGCGCGCAGCCCCGTCCCAACCCCTTGCTGGAGGCACAGACCAACGCCCGCTTGCCTTTGATACCGAGATCCATCGCTTCAGCCTCCCGTTTGGTTTTTCAACCGCTCCGGCCTAGCACCACCGGGGGGCGGACGCAATTGACGCCCCTCCGACCCGGACCTAGGATACCCGCCCGGACATTTCGAGGAGCGCAGGCAGGCATGGACCGCACGGAGGCAGACGGCGCGGGCGTGCTGGACAGCGGGCATGCCGTGATGGTTCACCCGGCGGCGGCGTTGCGTGTGCTGTCGGGCGCGAATGCTGGCGACAGCCTGCCGCTGCCCGCCGACAGTGTAAGCGGCGACTACTACCGCCTGAATGATGACGCCCGCTCTGAAACCCTGACACTGGAACTGGCGCAGACCGGGGGCGCGGCGGGCCGGGTGGGCGCGGGCTCGGCAATCGGCAAACCCGGCGATCCGATCACGCTGTGCGGAAGCCTGTCACTGATGGCCCCCGATGGCGATCTGGTCGAACTGCTGGTGCTGGACAGCCCAGGCACCGGCCGTCTGGCGCTGCCCCTCGCGCCCCTTCGCCAGCGTACCACCTACACGTTGATTGACGCCGACAGATCCCCCGGCCCCATCCGTCTTGCGGCCATGGTGACCGGCGCTTTTGCCCGCGGCACCCGGATCGCGCTGGAGGATGGCCGGCAACTGGCGGTCGAGGCGCTGGAGCCGGGCATCCGCGTCATCACCCGTGATCACGGCGCGCAAATGCTGCGTTGGACCGGCGCGGTGCGGTTACCTGCCGCTGGGTCCTTTGCCCCCGTGACCATCCTGCCCGGCGTGATGGGCAATCCGGCGCCGCTGGTGGTCAGCCCCTACCACCGGCTGTTTCTCTATCGCCGCGATGCCCGCCCGGTTGACGGAATGGCCGGGTTGCTGGTGCAGGCCCGTCATCTGGTTGACGGGCAGAGGATCATTCAGACTGAAGGCGGATTTGTGGACTATTTCAGTCTTGTCTTTGATCGCCATGAAGTCATTTATGCTGAGGGTGTGCCCTGCGAAAGCCTGCTGGTTTGCCCTGAAACCCTGACCCGCCTGCCCCCCGCGTTGGCGGAAGACCTCCGACGCGCCTTTCCGGGGCTTGATCAGCGACTGAATACCGGCGCAATATTGACCAGCGCTTTCGCGCCCGCGCCGCACCGCCGCAGCCCTGCCTCCGGTTCTGACGAGTGAACCGAACAAGGACCACCGATGCCCACGCCCGCCATCATAGCTGCCACCGATTTCACGCCGCGTTCGGCCCATGTCGCCGGGCGTGCGGCGCTTGTTGCCCAATGCTTGCACGCCCGGCTGCTGCTGGCCCATGCTGCAACCGCCCCTCAGCCCGCTGTCGCCGAAGGGGCTGCGGTCACTGAAGCCGAGGCCGAGGCCACCGGCACATTGGCCCGGCTCAGCCGCAGCCTGCTGATGCGGCCACGAAAGCCGGGGAACGCTGAGAAACGGCTGAGCGCTCTCGCCCGTACGTTGGGGCCTGAGGTCGAGTATCGGCTGCTGTACGGTGCGGCCAATGTGGCGCTGTCAGAGCTGGCGGACGAAGAAAACGCGCTGCTGCTGGTTCTGGGCCTGCACCGTGAACGCCGGGTGCTGGATATCCTGCGCCTGACCACGATGGAGCGAATTGTCCTTGATGCCACCACCCCGGTGTTGATCGCACATCAGCGCCCGAGCGATCACTACCGCTGCGTGCTGGCGCTGACCGATTTCTCACCGGCGTCGGCAGCAGCACTGCGCATGGCCGCGCGGATCGCCCCCGGGGCCAGCTTTCACGCCATCCATGCGCTGCAACTGCCGCTTGGCGCACGGTTCAGCCCGGGCGATGCCGCCACCGACGCCGCCATCACCCGCGCCGAACAGCTGCGCGGCGCGTTTCTGGCCATGCCCGGCCTGCCTGAACTGGGCGAGACGCCCGAAATTGTGCCGGGCGGCGTGCATGAAATCCTCGCCTTCCGCAGGAACGAGTTGCAAGCCGATCTGCTTTGCATCGGCACCCACTCAGGCCGCGACCCCAGCCAGTTGGGCAATTACGCGCGCGACCTGATGCGCGCGCCGCCCACCGACCTACTGGTGGCCAAACCGGCCTGAGCCCGGTTGACGCCCGCCTTTTGCCCCTGCGCACAGGATCAGACCTGCATGATGATGCAGGTCGTGGAACCGGTGGCGTAAAGCTTGCCATCCTCGACGCCGCGCAACCATCCCTCGGCCACACCGGTAGAGCGACCGGCATGGGTGGCCCGCGCCTCAGCCTCAACCAGCATGCCGGGTGGCAGGGCGCGGGTGATGTTCACCTTGTATTCAAGCGTGGTGTATACCCGCCCCTTTGGCAAGGTGGTGGCCACCGCGCAGCCCAGCGCTGAATCCAGCAACGTGCCATACCAGCCTCCATGCACCCCGCCCATCGGGTTCAGATGCTCGAACCGGGGCGTGCCGCGAAACGCCACCCGTCCCTCTTCGACCGCGTGGAGGTAGAAATCCATGACCCCCGCGATCGGCGCCCCGGCCATGCTGCCGTCAAGGATGGCCCGCATATATTCCAGCCCGGACATGGCGCTGATAGCCGACGGGGTCGGCAGATCTGCGGGGCTTCGGGCGATGAATTGCTCGGGCATGGCGCTCCTCCTGACACGTTCCGTGCACGGCAGCCTAGCGCCGGGCGCGCGGCGCTCCAAGCCGGAACCTGCGCAGGAACGTGGCGTCATGCCTTTTGCCCGACCGAACCGCCGGTTGGCTATTGCCAAACCGCGGCCTTGTCGTTGGCGGCTTTACGGTCAGCGACTGTCCAGCCAGCGCTGCATCATCTCGATCTCGTCGTTCTGGGCGGCAATGATCGCCTCGGCCAGCGCGCGCACCTCGGGGTCAGAGCCGTATTCCAGCACGACAAGCGACATTTCCACGGCCGCCTGATGATGCGGGATCATACCGCGCATGAAATCGACATCGGCATCGCCGGTAAAGTCTATGTCCATGGCGCTGTGCATCCAGTCATTCACCGCCATGAACTCGCGGGTTGAGGCGGGCAGGTCAGACACATCGTTCTCATGAGCATGGTCATGCGAATGGCCATGCTCATTGCTGTGCGAATGGCCAGTATCGTGTTGCGCCAGCGCGTGCGGCGCAAGATACCCCATGCCCAGAACACCGACCAGAAGGCCCGCGCTGAACAAACCGGCGGCGAAGGGAACACGCATGAAAGCCTCCTGTGGCTGTATGTGGTGAGCGGCAGGATCGGCCCTTCCAGCAGGGGGAAGGCAAATCACGCCCGGGTGATCATCCCGCTCCCGCGCGAGCCTCGGCCAGCGCTTCAGGCAGGGCACGGGCAAAGAGGTCAATCTCGATATCCGGGCCAGTGCTGACACGGATGCAACGGTCATGCGGCGCGACGAAGGGCATGCGGATAAACACGCCGCGCGCCACAACACCGGCCAGAACCCGGCGCGCAAAATCACCGTCCTCGCCGCAATCGATGGTCACGAAATTGGTGGCCGAGGGCAGCGCGCGCAACCCGTTTTCGGCAGCAATCTGCGCCAGCCGCGCGCGCGAACGGGCGACATTGACCAGCGTTTGCGCCAGCCAGTCGCCATCGTGCAGCGCCGCCAGCGCGCCGATCTGCGCAGCCCGGTTCATGCCGAAATGGTTGCGCACCTTGTCAAAGGCCGCGATCAGGCCGGGGGCCGCGATGGCATAGCCCACCCGCGCCCCGGCAAGGCCGTAACATTTGGAAAATGTCCGCAAACGGATGACCCGCGGATCATCGGGGTCGATTTTGGGCGCAGTGCCGTCAGGGGCAAATTCGACATAGGCCTCGTCCAGCGCCAGAAGCGTGCCCTCGGGCAGCGCCTCCAGCATCGCCTCGATCACCGAAGCGCCGTGCCAGCTGCCCATCGGATTGTCGGGATTGGCCAGATAGACCAGCTTCGCCCCGCTCTCACGCGCCCGCGCTACCAGTGCCGAAGGGTCTTCGTGATCACCCAGATAGGGCACCTTGTGCAGCACACCGCCATACCCGGTGACATGATAGTTGAAGGTCGGATAAGCGCCGTCCGAGGTGACAACCGCATCGCCCTGCGCCACCACAAGGCGCACCAGATACCCCAAAAGCCCGTCAATCCCCTCGCCCACGACAAGATGCGCGGGCGTGACGCCCAGATGCGCGGCCAACGCGGCCTTCAGGTCATGGCTTTCGGCATCGCCGTATTTCCAAAGCTCCGACGCCGCCCGCTCCATCGCCGCAATGGCCCGGGGAGAAGGGCCAAAGCCGTTCTCATTGGCCCCCAGACGCGCAAGAAAATCGGCACCGCGCGCGCGGACCTGAGTTTCCGGCCCGACAAACGGAACCGAGGCGGGAAGCGACTGGACAAGGCGGGTGTATCGGGGTGTCTCCATACCGGATGTTTTGGCGCAAACCGGTTCTGTCAGCAAGGGGGGCGTTGCCCCCCTCTTGGCTGCGCCAATTCACCCCCCAGGATATTTCCGGACACAAAATGAATCGGGCGAGAGATTTTCATTTTGTGTCCGGAAATATCCTGGGGGGAGCGCGGCACGCGCGGGGGGCAAAGCCCCCCCTTCTGACTTTACCAGAAGCTTTGCGGGTCGATATCGACGGCAATACGCAGATCATGCGGCGGTTTGAGCTGCGCGGTCCACTGGCTAATGGCAGCCTGCAGCGGCACCGTGCGCGCGGCCTTGATCAGCAGGCGCACCCGGTGGCGGCCGCGCACGCGGGCGACGGGGGCCGGGGCCGGGCCGTAAAGCTGTGCACCGATGCGCAAGAGCGGCTCGGCGCGCGCGGCGAGTGCCTGGGCAAATTCGAACAGTTCCTCGGGCTTGGGTGAGGACAGGATGATCCCGGCCAACCGCCCGTAGGGCGGCATGCCCAGTGACTGACGCTCAGCAGCCTCGGCGCGCCAGAAACCTTCCTCATCGCCCGACAGGATCGCGCGGATCACCGGGTGGTCGGGTTGATGGGTCTGCAACAGCGCCAGTCCTGGCCGCTCGGCCCGGCCCGCCCGGCCCGCCACTTGTCGCATCAGCTGAAAGGTGCGTTCGGCCGCGCGCAGGTCCGAGCCATGCAGGCCGAGATCGGCATCGATCACGCCGACCAGGGTGAGATGCGGAAAGTTGTGCCCCTTGGCGACCAGTTGGGTGCCGATCACGATATCGGCCTCACCTTCTGCGATCGCCTCGATCTGCGCTTTCAGCGCGCGCGCCGAGGCAAAGAGGTCGGACGACAGCACCGCCACCCGCGCATCCGGAAACGCGGCGCGGGCCTCCTCCTCCAGCCGTTCCACGCCCGGCCCCACGGCATGCATCCGCCCCTCCACTCCGCAACTTGGGCAGGCTGTTGGAATCGGTGCTGTCGCCCCGCATTTGTGGCACATCAACCGCTGCTGGAACCGGTGTTCCACCATCCGGGCATCGCATTGATGGCACTGCACCTGATGTCCGCAGGCGCGACACGTAGTCACCGGCGCATAGCCGCGCCGGTTAAGAAACAAGAGCGATTGCTCGCCAGCCTCCAGCCGCGTCTGAACCGCTGTCTTCAGGCTGGGCGAGATCCAGCGGCCGGAGGGCAGATCCTCACTGCGCAGATCGATTGCCCGCATGTCAGGCAGTTCGGCCACCCCGTAGCGCGCATGCAGGTCGATGCGCGCGTATTTGCCGGTTTCTGAATTCACCCAGGTTTCCAGCGCCGGGGTGGCCGAGGCCAGCACCACCTGCGACCCGGCGATGGAGGCGCGCAGCACCGCCATGTCGCGCGCGTTATACAGCACACCGTCTTCCTGCTTGTAGCTACTGTCATGTTCCTCATCGACCACAATCAGCCCCAGATCACGGTAAGGCAGAAACAGCGCCGAGCGCGCGCCCACAACCATCTGCGCCCCGCCCTGCCCGACCATCCGCCACAGGCGCCGCCGCTCAGTCATTGTGACGCCGGAATGCCACTCAGCAGGGCGCGCGCCGAACCGGACCTCGACCCGCTCGATGAACCCGGCGGTCAGGGCGATTTCGGGCAACAGGACCAGCGCCTGACGCCCCTTTGACAGACACTCGGCCACCGCCTCCAGATATACTTCCGTCTTGCCCGACCCCGTCACCCCTTTCAGCAGCGTCACCCCGAAATCGCCCTGCGCGGCGCGCAGGCGGGTCGCGGCTTCGGCCTGATCGGGCGACAGTTCCTTACCCGGGCGCGCCGGATCAAGGCGCGGATAGGGCGTGTCGCGCGGGGTTTCGGCCTCGATCAGCGCGCCTTGGGAGGCCATGGTTTGCACCACGCTGGCAGAAACCCCGGCGGCGCGCGTGATCTCGGTGAGGGTCAGCGCCGCCCCGCCATAGCCCGTCATCACCTCCAGCACCCGGGCGCGGGCGTCGGTCATCCGCTCGGGCGGCGTGTCGCCCAACTGGTAGACCCGCCGCATCGCCTGCCCCTGAAACAGGCCCGGCGCGCGGGTGGCGAGAAACAGCATCAGCGAGCGCGGGGTCAGCGTGTAATCGGCGGCGCGTGCCAGAAACGCGCGCAGCTCATCGCGCATCGGTGGCACATCGAGGACCCGTTCAACCCGGCGCAGGCGAGTGGGTGGCAGATCGCTCTCAGCCGGTCCCCAGACCACCCCCAGCACCTTGCGCGGCCCCAGCGGAACCTCGACAAAATCACCGATCTGCGCGCCGCCCTCGGGCGCGCGGTAATCCAGCACCCGGTCCAGCGGCTGGGTGGTCAGCACAGCCAGCGGCGCATCGGGGGGAAAGTGGTGAACTTCAGGCAAATCCATGCGTGCGGCAATGGCAAAGGGGTTCCAGACGGGTGATGCTTACGGTATGACGCTGCCCAGACCCTTCCGCAACCCGAAGAGAGCGTGATGAAATTCTTTGTCGATACCGCCGATGTCACGGCGATCCGCGACCTGAACGACCTTGGCATGGTCGACGGCGTCACCACCAACCCCTCGCTGATCCTGAAGTCAGGCCGCGACATCATCGAGGTCACGCGCGAGATCTGTGGCATCGTCGATGGCCCGGTCTCGGCCGAGGTGGTCGCGCTGGACGCGGACGCCATGATCGCCGAGGGGCGCAAACTGGCTGAAATTGCACCCAACATCACCGTCAAGCTGCCGCTGACCTGGGCCGGGCTGAAGGCCTGCAAGGTACTTTCGGGCGAAGGCAAGATGGTCAATGTCACGCTGTGCTTCAGCGCCAATCAGGCACTTCTGGCCGCCAAGGCGGGCGCGACCTTTATCAGCCCGTTCATTGGCCGACTGGACGATATCAACATCGACGGCATGGACTTGATTGCCGATATCCGCCAGATCTATGACAACTATGGCTATGACACACAGATCCTCGCGGCCTCGATCCGCACGGTGAACCATGTCACGCAAGCCGCCCTTGTGGGTGCCGATGTGATGACCGCTCCGCCTGAGGTGATCATGAAGCTGGCGCAGCACCCGCTGACCGATGCGGGGCTGGCACAGTTCATGAAGGACTGGGAAAAAACCGGTCAGAAAATTCTCTGATCTGGTATAAGATCGCTGAAGCGACAACAAGATCGGGGCAGAGATGGCAGTCACCGGACCCGCAAAACAGGCGGGCGAACAGGAAGAATGGCGCGCGCGCGTACTTACTGATCCGGGCCTCGTGCTCGATGATCCGGAGGTGATGCGCGCGCTGGTCACGGCGTCCGAGCGGGCGATGGGCGGCAATGTCGTCGATCTGCGCGCCATGGCGATGGACCGGCTGGAAGCGCGGATGGAACGGCTGGAAGATACCCACCGCGCCGTAATCGCCGCCGCCTATGAAAACCTGTCCTCGACCAATCAGGTGCATCGCGCACTGATCCGCATGCTGGATGCCGAACGGTTTGAGGATTTCGTGATCGTGCTGGGGGGCGAGGTGGCCGATATCCTGCGCGTCGATTGCCTGCGGCTGGTGCTGGAAAGCCCCGAGCGTACAGGCGATGGGGCGCTGGGCAAGCTGGATGACATCCTCAAGGTGCGGCCTCCGGGTTTTGTCAATGAATACATGAGCATGGGGCGCAACTCGCCGCCGCGCCCCATCCTGCTGCGGCAGGGCGTTCCGGCTGACGTCAGCCCCTATGGCAGCCGCGCGGGCGATCTGCGATCCGAGGCGCTGATGCGGCTGGACCTTGGCGAGGGGCGGCTGGCGGCGCTGCTGGCGATGGGGTCAGAAGACCCGCATCGCTTCAAGCAGGGGCAGGGCACTGACCTGTTGGGCTTCTTTACCAGCGTTTTCGAGCGCGTTTTGCGCCGCTGGCTGTCATGACCCAGCCGGTCGCGGGGGCCGGGCTGGCAATCAGCCCGGCGCTGCGGCAGGCCTTGTCAGACTGGCTGGCCGGGCTGCGCGGTCTCGACGACGCCTCCCCCCATACGATCGAGGCCTATCGCGGCGATGTCGTGGGGTTTCTGGATTTTCTGGCGCACCACCATGACGGCGCGGCGGGAATGGCGCAGATGCGCGCCGTTACCCAGACTGACCTGCGCGCATGGATGGCGCAGGCGCGTGCCCGCGGCAGGGCCGCGCGGTCGGTCGCGCGGGGGCTGTCGGCGCTGAAAAGTTTCGCCCGGTGGCTGGCTGAACGTGAACCGGGGTTCGAGCCCACGGTATTTCTGGCCGCCAAGGGCCCGCGCTTCAGCCGCCCCCTGCCCCGCCCCCTGTCCGAAGCCGACGCCCGCGCGGTGCTGGATTGCGTCAGCGATGACAAGGACAGCGACTGGCAGCGCGCGCGGGATGTTGCGGTGATTACCCTGCTTTACGGCTGCGGGCTGCGCATTTCCGAGGCGCTGGCACTGACCGGGCGCAATTTTCCGCTGGGCGACAGCCTGCGCATTCGCGGCAAGGGTGGAAAGGAGCGGCTGGTGCCGGTGATCCCGGCCGCCGCCCGCGCAGTGGCCGCCTACGCGCGCCTGTGCCCCTATGAGCTGGCACCCGACGCGCCGCTGTTTCGCGGGGCGCGTGGCGGCGCGCTCAGCGCGCGCCAGATCGCACTGGCGATGGAGGGGGTGCGCCTGCGCCTTGGCCTGCCCGCCAGTGCCACCCCGCATGCGCTGCGCCACTCCTTCGCCACGCATTTGTTGGGTGCGGGCGGCGATCTGCGGGTGATCCAGGAGCTGCTGGGCCATGCCTCGCTGGCAACCACGCAGATCTATACCGGCGTAGACAGCGCACGGCTAATGGATGTTTATCGCGCGGCCCATCCCCGCGCCCGGGCCTCGCCCGCAAAGTAGTGGTTGCGCGACGCGCACAACTACGCGAAAACCGTCCGATGTATGAAATCTGGCGTGCCTATTCCGTCCATCTGTTCACCGCCACCGGCGCGGTCTTTTCGATGCTGGCCATGCTGGCCGCAGTCGATGCCCAGTGGAGCCTGATGTTCCTGTGGCTGGTGGTGGCCTTCATTGTCGATGGCATCGACGGCCCGCTGGCGCGGCGCTACCATGTCAAGGTCAAGGCGCCGATCATTGATGGCGAGCTGTTGGACCTGATCATCGACTACCTGACTTATGTGTTCATTCCCGCCTTCGCACTGTTCAATTCCGGCCTGCTGCCCGGCTGGACCGGCTGGATCGCGATCATCGTGATCACCTTCGCCAGTGTCCTCTATTTCGCCGATACGCGGATGAAGACGGCGGATTACTCGTTTTCCGGCTTTCCCGCCTGCTGGAACATGGTGGCCGTGGTGGTGTTTGCCACGCGGCCGGACTTCTGGGTTATCCTCGCGCTAGTCGGTGTTCTGACGGTGACAATGTTCCGGCATGTGAAGTTCATTCATCCGGTGCGCACGGTGCGCTGGCGGGTGGTATCGCTGCCGGTTGCGGTGGTCTGGACGGTGCTGGCGGGCTGGTCGGCCTGGGCCGATTTCCAGCAGCCGCAACTGGTGACATGGGGGTTGATTGCCAGCAGCATCTACTTGCTGTCGGTGGGCGCGGTGCAGCAGCTAACGGCACGCAAACCCCTCTGAGCGTACCGCAAGAAAACACCGCGAAAGGGCAGCGCCCTTCAGGTCGCCGACAGACACCTGACACCCTATGAAAAAAGCCGCCGCATCAGGGATGCGGCGGCGAGTAGCGTGTCTGGTTGGGGCCGTTTATGACCGTCGGCGCCGGGACAGGCATGGCGCCGGGCCAGACCGCGAGGCAGGCAGATCAGGCAACAAGGGGCAGATGCAGCGCAGCCAGCAAAAGCACGAACAACGCCAAAGCCCCGAGTGCATCGGCAAGAAGGGTCTTGCGTTCATCTTGACGCAATGAGGGGCGTTGGTTCTGGCGCATCGCTGTTCTCCACTCCGTGTTGATGCTTTGTTCTCATACCTCGCGAAGGATTGCAAGAACTTTATGAGAACAAAGGAGAACAAAGGAGAACAAAGGAGAACAAAGAGGGTTAACCTACCCGGATCAACCGGATCGCTTTTTCCTGCTCCATCAAATACAGCAGCACCCGCGCCGCCTGCCCGCGCGGCGATTGCAGGGCCGGATCATCCGCAAGCAACTTGCGCGCATCGCTTTGGGCAATGGCCATCAGATTGGCCTGCCGCTCGATATCGGCCAACCGAAACCGCGGCAGGCCCGACTGCGCCGTGCCGATCACATCGCCCGCGCCGCGAATCGCCAGATCCTCTTCGCTGATGCGAAACCCGTCTTCGGTGTCGCGCATCAGCTTCAGCCGCCGCGCCGCCGTCTCGCCCAGCGGCGCATCATAAAGCAGCAGACAGGTCGAGGCGCCGCTGCCGCGCCCGACCCGGCCGCGCAGCTGATGTAACTGCGCCAGCCCGAAACTCTCGGCCCGCTCGATCACCATGATCGTGGCGTTGGGCACATTCACCCCCACCTCGATCACCGTCGTCGCCACCAGAACCCGCGTGTCCCCGGCCACGAATCGGGCCATGGCGGCATCTTTCTCAGCCGGGGGCAACTGGCCGTGGACCAACCCCACAACCCCCTCGCCCAGGGCCGCGCGCAGATGCTCAAACCGCGATTGCGCGGCGGTCAGGGTGACGCTCTCGCTTTCCTCGACCAGCGGGCAGACCCAATAGCACTGCCGCCCCTCCGCCACCGCCCGCCCCAGATGCGCGACAACCTCATCCAACCGCGTCGTCGAGGCCAGCGTGGTCACTACCGGTTGTCGCCCCGGCGGCTTTTCATCCAGCAGCGACAGGTCCATATCGCCGTATTGCGCCAGCGCCAGACTGCGCGGAATCGGTGTGGCGGTCATCACCAGAACATGCGCCTGCGCCCCCTTTTCACCCAGCGCCATGCGCTGCGCCACGCCAAAGCGGTGCTGTTCGTCGATCACCGCCAGCCGCAAATCGGCAAAGGCAACATCCTTTTGAAATACTGCATGCGTGCCGATCAGAATGTCGATCATCCCGCCCGCCAGATCGGCCAGCTTGGCTGCCCGCACCCGCCCCTTGTCGCGCCCGGTCAGAATGTCGATCCGCACACCGGCAGCCGCGGCCATCGGGGCCAGCCCGTCAAAATGCTGGCGCGCAAGGATCTCGGTGGGGGCCATCAGCACCCCCTGCCCCCCGGCCTCCACCGCCGTCAGCAAGGCGGCCATTGCCACCAGCGTTTTGCCCGCACCGACATCGCCCTGCAACAGCCGGTTCATGCGTTGCGCGCTGGCCATATCGGCGGTGATCTCGGCAATGGCACGGGTCTGCGCGCCCGTGGGGGCATAGGGCAAGGCCCCCAGAACCCGGCCCACCAGCCGCCCGTCGCCGCGCGTCTCCACACCCGGCGCGCGCTTGCGGGCCGCCCGGGCCAACGCCAGCGTCAACTGATGGGCCAGAAGCTCATCATAGGCCAGCCGCTGCCGCGCCGGGTGCGTGGGGGCCAGATCGGCCACCGACTGCGGGGTATGCACGTCATGAACCGCCGCTTTCCAGTCCGGCCAGCCCATCCGTGTCTTCAGTGGCGGGTCAATCCATTCCGCCAGATCAGGGCAGCGTTCCAGTGCTGCCTGGGCAGATTTCTGCACCCCGCGCTGGGTCAGCCCGGCGCTCAGCGGATAGATCGGTTCATATTGCGGCAGGGTATCGGCTTCTTCGGGGGTAAGAATATGATCAGGGTGCACCATCTGCGCCACCGAATCAAAGAGCTCGATCTTGCCCGACACTACCCGCCGTTGCCCAGGCGGCAGCAGCGTCAGCAGGTACTCACCCCGGGCATGGAAGAAAACCAACTGAAACTCCTGCACCGAATCGCGCACCAGAATGCGGTAGGGGCGACCCCGCTGGCGCGGCGGCAGATGGTTGCCGACATCCACCTCAACAGTGACAACGTCTGGTGCCTGCACCTCGCGGATTGTCGCGCGCAGCTTGCGATTCACGCCGGAATGCGGCAGCAGAAACACCAGATCGCGTGGGGTCTCTACACCCAGGGCACTGAAATGTTTGGCGGTTTTTGGGCCGACACCCTCCAACCCCTCAAGCGTGCCGAAGAGCGGAAACAGAGATTCCGGCCGCCCGCTCATGCGCCGATCAGTTCCAGCCAGCCATCCTCATCCATGACGCGCACGCCCAGCGCCTCTGCCTTCGTGGCCTTGGAGCCCGCCCCTTCCCCTGCCACCAGAATATCGGTCTTCGCTGAAACCGAGCCCGCCACCTTTGCCCCCAGCCCCTCGGCCCGGGCCTTGGCTTCGGCGCGGGTCATGCGGGTCAGGGTGCCGGTGAACACCAGCGTGAGGCCGGTGATGGGGCTGTTTTCCACCTGCGCGGCTTCGGCATCCTGAATATCCAGATGGGCTGCCAGCGCATCGATCGCCGCGCGCTCGGCGGAGTTGGTGAAAGCGTCGATCAGCGACCGGGCCATGACCGGACCGACACCGTTGATATTGGTCAGCTCCGCCATCGCCTCAGCCTCAGGGCCGGTCACGCAACCTTCAAATGCTGCCCAGCTACCGAAGTGCTGCGCCAGAAGGGTGGCCGCGGTCTCGCCAACATGGCGAATACCCAGCGCGAAAAGCAGCCGGTGCAGCGGGATGCGGCGGCGCTCGTCAATGGCGCGGAACAGGTTGCGCGCCGAGGTTTCGCCCCAGCCGCTGCGGTTCTTCAGCTTGGTCAGGTTGTCGGTGTCGCGCGCTTCCAGCGTGAAAATGTCGCCGGGGGTGCGGATCGGCAATTGATCATCGTTGAAAAACGCCTCGATCTGCCTGGCCCCCAGCCCCTCGATATCAAAGGCGTTGCGCGACACGAAATGGCGCAGGCGCTCGACCGCCTGCGCGGGGCAGATCAGCCCGCCGGTGCAGCGGCGCGCCGAATCGCCGGGTTCGCGCACGGCAGGTGAGCCGCATTCGGGGCAGGTTTCAGGGAAGGCATAGGGCACGGAACCCTCTGGGCGGCGCGACAGATCGACATCGGCGATCTTGGGGATCACATCGCCCGCCCGGTAGATCTGCACCCAGTCGCCCACCCGGATGTCGCGCCCCTCGCGGATCAACTGGCCGCGTGAATCGCGGCCCTGAATGTAATCCTCATTGTGCAGCGTCGCATTCGAGACCAGCACGCCCCCCACATTGATCGGCGCCAGCCGGGCCACCGGCGACAGCGCCCCTGTGCGGCCCACCTGAATGTCGATCGCTTCCAGCCGGGTCCACGCGGTCTCGGCCGCGAATTTGTGCGCGATGGCCCAGCGCGGCGTGGTCGAGCGAAAGCCCAGCCGCGCCTGCAACGCCAGATCGTTCACCTTGTAGACCACGCCGTCGATGTCATAGCCCAGCGTCGGGCGCTGCATCTCGATCTCGCGGTAATGGGCCAGAAGCGCCTCGGTACCGTCACAGATCCGGGTGAGCGGGTTGGTACGAAACCCCAGCGCGGCCAGACGCTCGATGCTGCCCATCTGAGTATCCGCCAGCGGCTCGGACAGCGTGCCCCAGCCATAGGCGAAAAAGCTGAGCGGGCGGGCGCGAGTGATTGACGGATCAAGCTGGCGCAACGAGCCGGCGGCGGCGTTGCGCGGGTTGGCAAAGGTTCTCCCACCAATGTCCGCACCGCGCGCGTTCAGCGCCTGAAAATCGTCATGGCGCATATAGACCTCGCCGCGCACTTCCAGAACCGCCGGGGCACCGCGCAGTTGCTGCGGAACATCGGCAATGGTGCGGGCATTGGCGGTGACGTCCTCGCCGGTTTCGCCGTCGCCACGGGTTGCGGCATGGACCAGCGCACCGTCCCTGTAAAGCAGCGCAAGCGAAACGCCATCAATCTTGGGCTCGGCGGTGCAGGCAAGCTGGGCATCGGCACCGAGCCCGAGGTACTTGCGGATGCGCGTGTCGAACTCCTGCACCTCATCTGGCTCAAAAGCATTGGCCAACGACAGCATGCGCACCGAGTGCCTGATCTTGCCGAACCCCTCGGCGGGCGTAGCGCCCACGCGCGCGCTGGGGCTGTCGGCGCGCCTGAGATGGGGAAACTGCGCCTCAACCTCCGCGTTACGACGTTTGAGCGCGTCATACGCGGCATCGGAAATCTCGGGGGCGTCCAGTTGGTGATAGGCGCGGTCGGCACGCGAAATTTCCTGCTCCAGGCGCTCCAGTTCCGCTGCGGCCTCGGCCTCGGTCAAAGCCTTGATCGGACGCTCCCGTGCCATCTGCTTCCCAGCCTCGTGATCAGTTTGCCAGATGCTCCCGTGATAGGGGCGCACCTTGACGAGGTCCAGCAGGATCTTGCGCGACCGGCACACCAATCTGGCACGGGGGACTGATACGGGGGCAGTAGCGATGCAGTCGCGACGGATCAGTCAGAGGCCCCTGAGCGGTCAGGCGCTGATGGCCTTTGGCGCGCTGAGCGTTTCAATGGCCGGGTCCCGCAGCACATATCCACGGCCCCAGACCGTTTCGATATAGTTGTCGCCGCCCGTCGCCTCGGCAAGTTTCTTGCGCAGCTTGCAGATGAAGACATCGATGATCTTCAACTCAGGCTCATCCATGCCGCCATAGAGGTGGTTGAGAAACATCTCCTTGGTCAGGGTTGTGCCTTTGCGCAGGCTGAGAAGTTCCAGCATCTGGTATTCCTTGCCCGTCAGATGCACCGATTTGCCGTTGGCCTCCACCGTTTTGGCATCCAGATTGACTGAGATCTGACCTGTGTGAATCACCGATTGCGCATGCCCCTGGCTGCGGCGGATGATGGCGTGGATGCGCGCCACCAGTTCATCTCGGTGGAACGGCTTGGTCAGATAATCATCCGCACCGCCACCGAAACCCTTGAGCTTGGCATCGGTGCTGTCCTCGCCCGTCAGGATCAGGATCGGGGTATCGATCCGCGCTAAGCGGATCTGGCGCAACACGTCCAGCCCCGTCATATCCGGCAGATCAAGATCCAGCAGGATCAGATCATAGTCATATAGCTTGCCCAGTTCGATCGCTTCCTCCCCCATGTCGGTACAATAGACGTTGAAATTTGCATGCGTCAGCATCAGTTCGATGCTGCGCGCTGTTGTTGGATCATCTTCGACAAGCAGGACACGCATTGGCCAGGACTCCGCATTAACCTTGATCGTCACCGACACTGGGCAATAATCGTTAACGGCTGGTTACTTTTCCCTGAGCAAAGCATGGATCTATTAAAATTGTCGATAATCAAAGTTGTCGAAATTTTTGCAAAGCGGTGACCTTAAGTGCCTGAATTCCGTGGTTTTGCACGGCCCTGCACCAGGATTCGAACTCTTCTTCCGACAAATCGTAGCGTTCCAGAACTTCGTCGCGTTCGATCAGGCCATGCGCGACTGCGCGCACCACCACCGCCTTGCGGCTGGCAACCCAGCGCCGGATTCCCAAAGGCGGCAGGTCGGCGCGGCTGAGGACCGAGCCGTCAGGCAGTGTCACGGCGCGGGGGCCGTCAATTTTCTTGAGATACATGATCTTTCACCCTTTTCTTCATCCCGGGGGAAAGACTGGCAAGCCCGACTTAACGAGCCGTTGAAAACCCTGCGCTTCAGGGGTTGAGAGTGCGCCGCTTTTTCCTATATTTCATTGAAATTTGCACAGTCCCACACTCGATCCCCGAACCCCCGGAGCAACCATGGCGCGCGATATCGGCGTGAATTCCCTCGGCTTTGCCAAGCCACCCGCACAAACCCGCGTGGTTGTGGCGATGTCCGGCGGCGTGGATTCGTCAGTCGTCGCGGCGGAACTGGCCAGCGAGGGCTATGACGTTGTCGGCGTCACGCTGCAGCTTTATGACCACGGCGCGGCGCTGGCGAAAAAGGGCGCCTGCTGTGCCGGGCGTGACATTCATGACGCCCGCCGCGTGGCGGAAGCCTTGAATTTTCCGCATTATGTGCTGGATTATGAAAACACCTTCCGCGAAGCTGTCATCGACGAATTTGCCGATGCCTATCTGGCCGGGGCCACACCAGTGCCCTGTATCCGCTGCAACGAGCGGGTGAAGTTCCGCGACCTGCTGGAAACCGCGCGCGATCTGGA
>JAFIEK010000089.1 GCA_020832545.1 Pararhodobacter sp.
GGGGGCCGGGTTTTAGATCACTTCATCGGGCGGGTGGGCCGGCCCCGAGCGGCCCGGGCATTGCCCGGGCCGTCTGTGCGTTCCGGCCTACGCCTTGCATTGCCTTCTGTGTGTTCCGGGCACCGGTTTGCCGGAAACCTGTGAATAACGCGCGCATCGCTTTGACAAGTTGTCACCTTGCCGATACTCAGGGAGAAACAAATAGCGGTAAAAAAAACGGGGCTATGGAATGCGTGTCTTCTGCCAGAGCACGATTGTGCGCAACCTCGCGGGGGCAGTCAGGCCGCTGCAACGCGTAGCGGCAATCTTTCTTTTCATTTCAGCACTCTCCATTGGGCTGGCGGTTCCGGCAGAGGCGCAGAACTATCGCTTCACCTCGGTCGTTGTGCAGGGCAACCAGCAGATCGACGACGAAACGATCGTCGGATTCGCGAGAATCGCACGCAACCGCAGCATGAGTGCTGCAGAACTCAACGCCGCATATCAGCGGGTTGCAGGCACAGGCTTTTTCCGTTCGGTTGATTTCGCGCCCAGCGGTGGTCAGTTGGTGATCCGTGTGCAGGAATATCCGATCCTGAACCGCGTCAACTTTGAGGGCAATCGCCGGATCAACAACGAAGCGCTGGCGGCAGCCGTGCAGTTGCGTTCGGGGCGTGTCTACTCGCCCACCATGGCCGAGACCGACGCCAACACCATTGCTGAACTTTACGCAGAGCAAGGCCGCCTGGCTGCGCGCGTCACGCCGCGGTTGATTGAGCGGGCAGGCGGGCGTGTGGATCTGGCGTTCGAGATCGTGGAAGGCCGCATGGTCGAGATCCAGCGCATCAGCTTTGTCGGCAACCGTGACTTTTCTGAGCGTCGCTTGCGCAACGCGATCGACAGCGCGCAGGCCGGGCGTCTGAGCGTGTTGTTCCGGGTGGACAACTACAACGAACAACGTATCGCCAGTGACCGTCAGGTCCTGCAGGATTTCTACCTGTCGCGCGGCTACGCCGATGCGCAGGTCCTGTCAGCGGTGACCGAACTGACGCGCGAACGCGATGGTGCCTATGTCACCTTCACCATCCGTGAGGGGCAGCAGTATCGCCTGGGCCGCGCGACCGTGCGCTCAGAGATCAGCGGGATCGACCCCGCGCCCTATAATGCGGCGCTGACCGTGCGGGCAGGGGCGCTCTATTCGCCTGTGGTGATCGAAAACCAGATCCAGCAACTTGAACGTGTGGCCTATCAGTCCGGTGAGCGTTTCGTGCGCGCCGAACCGCGCTTGCAACGCAACGAGCGCGAAGGCACCGTTGATGTTGAATTCGCATTGGTGCGGGCCGATCGCGTGTTCATCGAGCGGGTGGATATTCAGGGCAATACCACCACGCAGGACAATGTGATTCGTCGCCAGTTCCATGTTGCCGAAGGTGATCCGTTCAACCCACGCGAGATTCGCGAAGCGGCTGCGCGGATTCGCGAACTTGGCTATTTCTCGGATGTGCAGGTGACCCCGCAGCCCGGCACAGGCAGCGATCAGGCAGTGGTTGATGTCCAGGTCGAGGAAACCACCACAGGGTCGCTGGGCTTTGGCCTGAGCTACGGGGCGAATGACGGTTTCGGTGGCAACCTGAGCTACAACGAATCCAACTTCATGGGCCGTGGGCAATCAGTCAGTGCCTCGATCTCGACCCTGCGCTCGGCACGTTCGCTGGAATTCTCGATCACCGAACCCGCGCTTTTTGACCGTGATCTGGCGGCTAGCCTGAGCGCAGGCTACGGCACGACGACAGCCACCAGCGCGGCCAATTTCTCAACCAGCTCCTTGCAGGTCTCGCCTTCGCTGTCCTTCCCGCTCAGCGAGAACGGGCGACTGGCGGTGCGCACCACTCTGATGCGCGATACGATCGAAGTGGCGGATGCCCCGACCCCGCCAGAGGTTGACCCGATCTCGGCGCGTCTGCGGCGTGAGGCCGGGCTGGGGCGGGTGATCACCGCTTCAGTGGGCTACACCTATTCGATCGATACCCGCTATCGCGGCAACACCCCGGACAGCGGTTTCCTGTTCCGCTTCTCGCAGGATGCTGCCGGATTGGCCGGCGATCGGCGCTGGCTGCGCAGCACCGCCCTTGTGGGCTACGAACAGCGCATCCTGAGTGGCGATGTCACTTTGCGCGCCCAGGCAGAGGCCGGGGCAATGGTGCATCGTTCGGGCTTCAGCCGGGTCAGCGAACGCTTCAATCTGACCAGCGACCAGATGCGCGGCTTCCGTCCGTACGGGATCGGCCCGCGGGACGCGCGCACAGGTGACGGGCTGGGGGGCAATCTCTTTGCCGTTGCCCGGTTCGAAGCCGAGTTCCCACTGGGTCTGCCGCAGGAATACGGCCTCTCGGGGGGGGCTTTCGTCGATGTCGGTTCGCTTTGGGGGATCGATGGGGTTGCTGCTGGCGAAAGTGTTCTGGGCCGCAATCGCAGCCTGCGCGCCACTGCCGGTGTGTCGTTGTTCTGGGGCTCGCCGATCGGGCCGCTGCGGTTCAACTTTTCTGTACCGCTGCGCCGCGAATCGTTTGACCGCGTGCAGAACTTTGACTTCACGATCGCTGCCCGGTTCTGATGCTGCGCATTCTGTGCGCTTTGTGGGGGGGGGGGGGTTTTGGCCCCCCCCCCGCCGAGGCCTTTGCACAAACGGCTTCATTTCGAATACTGGATGAAGAGCGTCTGTTGCGCGATTCCCGGCTGGGTCAGCAGATCCTGACGGATATCCGCGCCGCCGAACAGGCGCTGGAAGAAGAGA
The DNA here is from genome assembly GCA_020832545.1 of Pararhodobacter sp. Taxonomy (GTDB): domain Bacteria; phylum Pseudomonadota; class Alphaproteobacteria; order Rhodobacterales; family Rhodobacteraceae; genus Pararhodobacter. The sequence continues at coordinate 2,774 of JAFIEK010000089.1, forward strand.
ACCAGCGCATTTCGGACCAGTTGTCAGAAGAAGAGCGCGAGTTGACCGAGGCGCGCGCCTCACTCTCGCCTGAAGAGTTCCGCATCCGCGCCGATGCCTTCGACATGCGGGTCGAGGCGATCCGCGCCGAACGCAACCAGCGCAGCGTCGAACTTACGCGGTTTTCTGAAACCGAGGCGCAGCGGTTCTTCGATTCTGTCCTGCCGGTTCTGGCCGGGCTGATGGATGACGAAGGTCTGGTGGCCCTGCTCAAGCCCGATGCGCTGATCCTTGGCAGCGACTGGCTGGATGTGACCGATGATGCGATCCGGCGGCTGGATGCCGAATTCAGCCCCGCCGACCCCTGATTGCCGCCCCGCAACAAGCGGGTGCCGGTGCTTGCCGTGGGACGGCAGAGTTGCTAGGGAACACGCCACAGCAGATCATCGGCAACATCGCCCGGTGCATCTGGCCAGACAGGAGTTTCGATATGCCCGAGTCCGCACCCGCCATGGACAGCGATTTGTCGCAGATCAAAACCGCAGACCTGTCGTTGATCCAGCGCTGCATCCCGCACCGGTATCCGTTTCTCATGATCGACAAGGTGCGCGGGATCGAGCAGAGCAAATCGGCAATCGGCGTGAAGAATGTCACCTTCAACGAGCCGCACTTCCAGGGCCATTTTCCTGATGTGCCGATCATGCCCGGGGTGATGATCATCGAGGCGATGGCCCAGACCTCGTCGGTTCTGGTCAGCCTATCGCTGGGTTTGGTGGACCGCAGCCCCTTGGTCTATTTCATGGGCATCGACAAGGCGCGCTTTCGCCGCAAGGTGGTGCCGGGCGATGTGCTGGAGCTGAAGGTGACGACGCTGCGTGCCTCAACCAGGGTCTGGAAGTTTGAGGGCATTGCGACGGTGGATGGCGAGATCGCAGCCGAGGCGGAGTATATGGCCATGATCGACATCCGCAGCCAGGCCTGAGCCATGTCTGTTGACCCGACGGCCCGGCTGCATCCGACCGCCATTATCGACGAAGGGGCGGTTATTGGTCCCGGCTGCGAAATCGGCGCCTATGCCTGTATCGGACCCGAGGTCACGCTGGACGCGGGCGTGGTGGTCAAGCCGCATGCCGTGATCACCGGCTGGACCGGGATCGGGGCAGAGAGTGTGATCTATTCGTTTGCCTGTGTGGGCGAGATTCCGCAGGATCTGAAGTTTGCCGGCGAACGATCACGGCTGGAGATCGGTGCACGCTGCCGCATCCGTGAAGGTGCCACGCTGAACACCGGCACCGAAGGCGGTGGCGGTGTCACACGGGTGGGCGATGATTGTCTGTTCATGACCGGCGCTCATGTCGGCCATGATGCGCAGGTCGGCAACCGGGTGATCATGGCAAACCAGGCCGCTGTCGCGGGCCATTGCGTGATCGGCGACGATGTGATCATCGGCGGGCTTTCGGGCGTGCATCAATTCGTGCGTATCGGGCGCGGGGCGATCATTGGCGCGGTCACGATGGTCACCAATGATGTGATGCCACACGGGCTGGTGCAGGCGCCGCGCGGGGACCTGGAGGGGCTGAACCTTGTCGGGCTGAAGCGCCGCGGGGTGGAACGCGCCGAGATCACCGCCCTACGCGCCGCCTATCAGATGCTGGCGCAGGGCGAGGGCACGTTCCTCGACCGTGCGCGCCGTCTGGCCGACGAATCCGAAAGCCGCCATGTGCATGAAATCACCGATTTCATCCTTGCGGCGACGGACCGCTCTTTCCTGATTCCCAAATGAGCCGACGCGCGATCATCGCAGGCTCCGGCCGCCTGCCGGCCGAACTGGCCACTGAACTGGCCGCAACGCAGGGTGAACCGGCAATGATCTGCGCCCTTGAAGGGGTCGCGCCCGACGGGCTGGCGGTGGATCTGGCCTTTCGGGTGGAGCGGCTGATGCCTTTCATGCGCCATTTGCTCGATGCCGGGGTGACATCGGTCACCTTCGCCGGGCCGGTGCATCGCATGGCGTTGGACCCCGCGCTGTTTGACCGTGAGACCGCCAGCGTCATTCCGCGTCTGCTGGCGGCGATGCAGGGCGGTGATGATGCCACGCTGCGTGCGGTCATGGCGCTGTTTGAAGAGTTCGGGTTGCAGGTCGAAGGGCTTGCGACACTGGCGCCGGGGCTCTTGGCCGCCGAGGGCGTTCTGGCGGCCCGCGCGCCGGACGCCACTGAAAGCGCCGACGCCGCGCGAGGCATCGAGATTTTGCATGCACTTTCGCCCGTGGATGTGGGGCAGGGCTGTGTGGTCGCGTCGCGCCTGTGTCTGGGGCTGGAGGCGCTTTATGGCACAGACGCGATGTTGTCGCAGATCGCTGCCAGCCGCGACATGCGCGAGCCGCGCAAAGGCGGGGTCTTCGTCAAGCGTGCCAAGGCCGGGCAGGACCTGCGCGTCGATCTGCCTGCGATCGGCCCGGCGACGATCGAAGCTGCGCGCGCGGCCCGGCTGACAGGCATATGCCTGCAGGCCGGGTATGTGGTGGTGCTGGAGCGCTCTGAGACTCTGGCGCGCGCCGAGGCCGCCGGGATTGCGCTCTGGGCGGTGCCGTGAGGGTTTTCCTGATCGCCGGAGAGCCCTCGGGCGATAATCTGGGCGGAGCATTGATGGCGGGGCTGACGACGCTTGCGCCGGGCGTTCGGTTCAGCGGCATCGGTGGACCGGCCATGGCAGCGCAGGGCCTGACCAGCCGCTTTCCCATGTCGGAACTGTCGGTTATGGGCCTTGCGGAAATTGCGCCGAAGTATTTTCACCTCAAGCGCCGGATCCGCGAAACCGCGGCGGCGATCGCATCCGATCCCCCCGATCTGGTGATCACCATCGACAGCCCTGATTTCTGCCTGCGCGTGCTGGCTCTGGCGCGCGCCGCCAAACCCGGATTGCGCGTTGTGCACTACGTTGCACCCACGGTCTGGGCGTGGCGACCGGGGCGGGCGACAAAAATGGCGCGCGTGGTCGATCATGTGCTGGCGCTTCTGCCGTTCGAGCCGCCTTATATGAAGGCCGCCGGGATGAGTTGCGATTTCGTTGGCCATCCTGTTGTCGCCGAACCCGTCGCCACAGATGCCGAGGCCCGCGCCTTTCGCGCCAGCCATGACCTTCCCGCCGATGCGCCGCTGCTTCTGGTGCTCCCCGGGTCACGCCGGGGCGAGGTTGAACGGCTGGGGGGGGGGCGGGGGGCGGGGGGGGGCCCCCGGGGGGAGGGGGGGGCGCGCGGGGGGGGGGGGGGGGGG
>JAFIEK010000011.1 GCA_020832545.1 Pararhodobacter sp.
GAAGCCTATGAGCTGTCCGAGGCCGAAATGCTGGGCGCGGTGAAATTCGCCCATGACGCCATTCAGCCGGTGATCGACCTGATCATCGACTTCGCCGAAGACAGCGCCAAAGAGCCGTTTGACTTCCAGCCGGTCGATTATTCGTCGCTCTATGCCAAGGTGAAAGCCGCTGGCGAGGCGCAGATGCGCGCCGCCTTCGCGCTGCGCGACAAGCAGGAACGCGTCAACGCAATCTCGGCGGCACGCGATGCGGTCAAGGCCGCGCTGAGCGAAGACGAGCTTGCCGATGAGAACCTTGGTTCGGCCTTCAAGAAACTTGAAGCCTCGATCCTGCGCGGTGACATCATCAATGGCGCACCCCGCATCGACGGGCGCGACACCAAGACGATCCGCCCCATCTATGTGGAAAACGGCGTGCTGCCGCGCACCCACGGCTCGGCACTGTTCACCCGTGGTGAAACGCAGGCGTTGTGTGTCGTCACGCTGGGCACCGGCGATGATGAACAGTTCATGGATGCGCTGACCGGCACGTTCAAGTCGAACTTCCTGCTGCACTACAACTTCCCGCCGTACTCGGTCGGTGAAGTGGGGCGCTTCGGCCCTCCGGGTCGGCGCGAGATCGGCCATGGCAAGCTGGCATGGCGGGCGCTTCAGGCGGTTCTGCCCCCGGCAACCGACTTCCCCTACACCATTCGCATCGTGTCCGAGATCACGGAATCGAACGGCTCCAGCTCCATGGCCTCGGTCTGCGGCGGCTCGCTGTCGATGATGGATGCCGGTGTACCGCTGAAAGCACCGGTGGCCGGTGTGGCGATGGGCCTGATTCTGGAAGACAGCGGCAAATTCGCCATCCTGTCGGACATTCTGGGTGACGAAGACCACCTTGGCGACATGGACTTCAAGGTTGCCGGCACCGAGAACGGCATCACTTCGTTGCAGATGGACATCAAGGTTGCCGGTATCACGCCCGCGATCATGGAACAGGCGCTGGCTCAGGCCCGCGACGGCCGTCTGCACATTCTGGGCGAGATGGCCAAGGCGCTGGCCGCGCCGCAGGGCTTCAGCCAGTATGCGCCGAAGATCGAAACCATGACCATTCCCACCGACAAGATCCGTGAAGTGATCGGCTCGGGCGGCAAGGTCATCCGTGAGATCGTGGAAGTGTCGGGCGCCAAGGTCGATATCAACGACGACGGCGTGATCAAGATCGCTTCCAACGATCAGGCGGCGATCAAGAAGGCCTATGACATGATCTGGTCGATCGTGGCAGAGCCGGAAGTGGGGCAGGTCTATACCGGCACCGTGGTCAAGATCGTCGATTTCGGCGCCTTCGTGAACTTCTTCGGCAAGCGCGACGGGCTGGTGCATGTCAGCCAGATTGCCAGCAAACGCCTGAACCATCCGTCAGATGCGCTGAAGGAAGGTCAGGAAGTGAAGGTCAAGCTGCTGGGCTTTGACGACCGCGGCAAGGTCCGGCTGGCGATGAAGACCATCGATCAGGAAACCGGCCAGGAAATCACCGAGGAAAAGGCTGACTGAGCCACCCCGGTCACCGAAGACCTGAAATTGAAGACCTGAAAGCCCCCGGCCAATGCGCCGGGGGCTTTTTTCTTGCGCCATCCCTGTTCAGAAAGGCCAGCCCTGTTCAGAATGGCAGGGGCAGCCCGTTGACCGTGACCTGCCCGCCCGGCAGGATCGCTACCTCTGACTGCAACAGGTCTTCACCCACGCGCCGCCCCAATGCACCCATCATCATCTGGGCCAGAAACTGCTGGTCTGGCGGAACAATGCCCTCACTGGCCAGCCGCGCCAGAAGCGCTTCGCCGCCTTGCAGGTTGAAGATGAAGGCGCCCTGCCCCATCGGCATCCCTTCGGCGACCGAGGGGGCATCCGGGTCAGGCTCAAACCGGCCTGACCCGTCGAACATCGCCTGCCCGAAACGCAGCGCCAGACGCTCCAGCCGCACCACTGAAAAATCGATCGGCACATCGACGTTGTCAGCCTCGGACGGGTCCACCAGCCACCGGCCCTCGCCTGCCACCTCAATCGCCACATCCACCGAATCTGCGGCAAAGGCCTGCGCCCCCAGCAAGGCCCAGCTTTCTTCGCTGGCGCTCATGCCCTCTATCTCCAACATCAGACTGAAGGGCCGTGGCTCGGTGCTTTGAAGCAGTGGCATTTCAAAGCCACCGACAACCTGCTCAACGGCAAAAGAACCCTCGATACCCTCAAGACCACCCTCAAGCAGAAAATCAGCAGCGCTGCCATGCGCCGTCAACGCGCCATTGGCAAAGGTCAGATCGCTACTGGCCAACCCGCTACTCCCTTCGAAGCGGATCTGTTGACCATCGATGAACTGCTGGCTGAAACTGCGCGACGCCTCTGAGGTGTAGTCCATTCGCAGTGCAAAGCCGCCTGCAAAGACATCTTCAAGCGTCGAAGGGCCATCGGTGATGACATTCAGCCGTTCAATGGCTATCCGTGCGACCAGATTGTCAATCTCGGCATTCTCGCGCTGATAGACCTCCATGTCATCAGAGGGTCCGCGCATCCGGTTCTGGTCAACCCGCATGGTATCGATATGCAGTTCGCCGGTCAGATCGATAACCTCGCCACGGCCGAGCGTCATCTCACCTGACAGCGCTACAAAGCCCAGGCTCAGCGTCATGCGGTCCTCGCCGTCATCCCCGGCAGGGGCGCGCAGCGTAGCCTCCAGCATGTCAAAGGCCGGGGCCAGGCGCAGGCTGTCGTCCCCCTGAGCAAACACAACCTCGCCATCGAACTGGAACACAACCTCGCCGCCAGTCGCCAGCTCAAGCTGCGAATCCCTGCCGGGAATGAAGGCATAGGCATCCGCGCCTCGCGGCTCAATTCCCAGCGTGGGCATGGACAGCACAACCGCATCAGCACCCTCGGTCGAGCGAATGGTAAGGCCGCGCACTTCCAGCCCGCGATCTGTGTTGGCAACCCCCTCAGAGGTGACGAGGAACCCGGCCTCAGTCAGGCTGGCGCGCAACATATCCCAGCCCTCTTTGGCGCGCGCGTCTTGCGCCGTGGCCGGTGCCAGAAGCAGCGCCCAGATCAGAGCGGCCAGCGGAAGGGTACGAAAACGAACAACGCAGGTCATGGCAGGCCTCCAAGGCAGATACGAGGGCACAGTGTTCGCCCAGTCCGCCTTTCGGTCAAGCACGAAAGCCCGCCCGGGGTATGGTCAGGCGGCGATCCGCACGATACCAAAGGGCCGACGGAGGCCGCTGCGTGAGGAGCAAGACATGAGAGCAACAGCCGATTGGGAGAGTGCCATCACTGGAAAGGCCGTGCTGATTACCGGCGCAAGCCGTGGAATCGGGGCGGCAGTGGCGCGGCTATTTGCCGAAAAGGGCGCAAAGCTGGGCCTCGCCGGGCGGCCCGGGGCGGCGCTGGAGGCGGTCGCCACCGAAACCGGGGCCACGCTGCTGCCCTGTGACGTCGCCGATTTCGCCGCCGTGCAGGGGGCTGTCGATACGATGGTTGAGCGCTTTGGCGCACTGGATGTGCTGATCAACAACGCAGGCGTCATCGCGCCAATCGCCCCGATTGAAAGCGCCGACCCGGCTGAATGGGGGCGGCAGATCGATGTGAACCTCAAGGGCGTGTTCCACGGCATGCGGGCAGCACTACCGGTCATGCGGCAGCAGGGGCATGGCACCATTCTGACCGTTGGCTCAGGGGCCGCCTACAGCCCACTGGACGGGTGGAGCGGCTATTGCGCCTCAAAAGCCGGGGCGATCATGCTGACGCGCGCCGCGCATCTGGAAGCGGGCGGCACGGTGCGCGTGCTCAGCCTGTCCCCCGGCACGGTGGCCACCGACATGCAGGTCGCGATCCGTGATTCGGGCGTCAACCCGGTCAGCCAGCTTGACTGGTCAGCGCATATCCCGCCCGAATGGGCCGCACAGGCGCTGCTGTGGATGTGCAGCGCTGATTCGGATGAGTATCGCGGGGGCGAGGTCAGCCTGCGTGAACCTGAGATCCGCACGCGTCTGGGGGTAGCCGCATGATCGAACGCACCGAACTCGGGGATCTTTGGATCCTCACCCTAAACCGCCCGGCAAAGGCCAATTCAGTGACCCGCGCCATGATGGAAGACCTGATCACCCATCTGGAGGAAGCCAATGGCGTGGTCGAGGCGCTGGTGTTGACCGGCGCAGGCAAGATTTTCAGTGCCGGGGCCGATCTGGACGAGGCGCGCGAGGGCCTGACCACCGATCCGATATGGGAAGAACTCTCAGCCCGTATCGCCGCCCTGCGCTGCCTGACCGTGGCCGCGCTCAACGGCACGCTGGCTGGCGGGTCTTTCGGCATGGCGCTGGCCTGCGATATCCGGCTGGCGGTTCCCGAAGCGAAGTTCTTCTATCCGGTGCTGAAAATGGGCTACCTGCCACAACCCTCAGATCCGCACCGCATGGCCGCACTGATCGGCCCGTCGCGCACGCGCATGATCCTGATGGGCGGCGCCAAGATCGAGGCCGAAGAGGCCCTGGCCTGGGGCCTTATAGACCGCATCCATCCGCGCGATGAGCTGATGGAGGCCGTGAAGGCCCTCGCCGCCGACGCCTGTGCCGCGCCGCAAGGCCATGCCGCGCGCATCAAGGCGATGATCCCGCGCGTTTGGTCGCAGGGTTAGGGCTTCTGGCGGCAAGAGCGGGGTGATAGACTGAGCGCATGAGATCGCTGCGAACCCTCAGCATTGCCCTGCTCGTGCTGGCCGTAATGGTCAGCAGCGTGACCATGGCTGTGGCGCGCAACCAGCCGCGCCCGATGGGCGAGATGGTGCTGTGCACCGGCTATGGCATGGTGGTTGTTAGTGTCGATGCGCAGGGCCAGCCCACCGGGCCGATGATGCCCTGCCCCGATTGCGTGATCGCGCTGGCGGGGCTGGGCAGCGGGGGCGTGGTGCTGCCGCGGCCGCCTCAAACCCTTGTCGCGCTGGCTCATGCCATGCGCAACCTGCCTGCACCAGCCACTGGTGCGCCGGTCGTTTTCCATCCGCGCGGCCCCCCTGTCACGGTCTGATCCCTCAATCCATCAGACAAATTTCAAACGACAGGAAAACCCATGTTCCGCACTTTCACTGCCGCCTCGGTTGCGGCGCTTTTTGCCCTGCCCGCCCTCGCCTGTGACGGGTTTGAGGCCCATGACGCCTATGCCCGCACCTCGACCGCCATGTCGCAATCCGGCGCGGCCTTCATGATCATCCACAACCACGGCGATACCGATTGCCATATCGCCGGCGCCCGTTCGGATGTCGCGGCACGCACCGAACTGCACACCCACAGCGAAGACGCCCAGGGCGTGATGCGCATGATCCATGTCGAAGAGGGTTTCGCCCTTCCCGCCGATGGCGAGATAGTGCTTGAGCGCGGCGGACATCATGTGATGTTCATGGGCCTCAACCAGACGCTGGCGCAGGACGATGTGGTCGAAGTCACCTTTGTCTTTGGCGACGGGGCCGAGAAGACGGTTGAAGTGCCGGTTGATCTTGAGCGCCAGCCGCAGGCACACGGCCATTCACATGGTCACTCGCACAGCCATTCTCACAGCCATTCTCACGGCGACTGACATCCGTTTCATCTTGCCCGAAATACGCTCGGGGGGTGAGCCGCGCAGCGGCGAGGGGGGGGGAGCCGCCCCCATTTAAGAATGCCCCCCCCCCCAGCGGTTCCACCAACCCCCCGGCATCCATACGCCCCTCGGCCTACGCCCCCCCCCCCCCCCCCCGCCCCCACCCCCCCCCCCCCCCCCCCCCCCCTTTTTCAGTCTGCCCGCAGCCGCAGCGTTACCGGCAAGCCGCCTGCTGCGATGCGCGCCTCGGCCTCGGCCAGCGGCTCTTCCACCACGGCCATGTGCCAGGCGTTGGCGTGGATGATCCGGCCTGGCGCACTGACCATCGCCACATGACCCTTCCAGAACAACAGATCGCCCGGAACCTCCTGCCCGGGCTCAACTGTCTCACCGCTCATGGCGGCCTGAAGGTCGCTGTCTGGTGGGCAGGACAGACCGCAGGCGCGCCGGGCGGCCTGTATCAGGCCCGAACAATCCATCCCCGCCCGGCTGTTACCGCCCCACAGATAGGGCGTGCCCAGAAAATGGCGCGCAACCGCGACCGGATCATCCAGCCAATCGCCCAGGGCGCGCAGATGCCGTGCAGGGATGTAGCCGTGCGGGGTGCGGGCAAAAGCGCCCTCAACCGCCAGCACAATCACCCGCGCCCCAAAGGACAACGCGGCATCGTCGGGGCTTTTGATATCGGCGGCGCGGTAGCGATGCGTGGCGGGCGCCGAGACCCAATGCGTCACCGCGTGATCAGGGCAAAGCGCGCCCGCGTCCAGCCAGCCGCAATAGCCATCCGCCTCATCAAAGCCGAACACTTGCGCGCCACGCTGTTCCAACACACGAAACCGCGCGCCACGCTGTAACTGCCGGTCCCGTGCGCCGCCGGGTGCGGCACAGAGATCGGCGAGCGGCGCGGCGACGCGCATCCAGTCCCCGGAAACGAACGCCACCCCCTCCAGCATGCCACGCAGGCTGTCATGCGCCACCCGGTCTGTGGCGCGGTGGAACCGGCGGTCGCTCATTCGTCCAGACCCAGGACCCCGGGCAACGCAGCCAGAAGCGCCCGCGCGCCCTGCCCAACGCCTCCCTTGGGCCGGGCCGGGGCGTCCTTGGGTTGCCAGCCATAGACATCAAAATGCACAAAGCGCGGCGTCTGCGCCACGAACCGGCGAAGGAACAACGCCGCCGTGATCGATCCGGCCATCCCGCCTGCGGGCGCGTTGTCCAGATCGGCGATGCCGGGTTCGATCAGCGGCTCGTAGGGGTCATGCAGCGGCATGCGCCACAGCGGGTCACCGACGGCCACGCCCGCAGTAGAAAGGGCGGCGGCAAACGCATCATCGTCGGTGTAAAACGGTGGCAGGTCAGGCCCCAGCGCCACGCGCGCCGCGCCGGTCAGCGTGGCCATGCAGACCAGCGCATCTGGGCGCTCTTCATCGGCCAGTGCCAGTGCATCGGCCAGCACCAGCCGCCCCTCGGCATCGGTGTTGTTCACCTCGACCGTCAGGCCGTTGCGCGCGGTCAGAATATCGCCCGGGCGCATGGCGCTGCCAGAGATCGCGTTCTCAACCGCCGGGATCAGCACACGCAGCCGCACCTTCCAGCCCAACGCCATGATCATCAGTGCCAGCCCCAGCACAATGGCCGCGCCGCCCATGTCTTTCTTCATCAGACCCATTGAACCGCCGGGCTTGATGTTCAGGCCCCCGGTGTCAAAGCACACACCCTTGCCCACAAGCGTCAGGCGCGGCCCCTCATCACCCCAGCGCATGTCCAGCAGCCGTGGCGTGCGGTCTGAGGCGCGGCCAACCGCATGAACCAGCGGAAAATTCTCCAGCAGCAAGTCGTCGCCATAGGTGACAGACACTTGAGCGTCAAATTCTTCGCCCAGTGCCAGAACGGCGGTTTCAAGCTCTTCCGGGCCCATGTTGGCGGCGGGGGTGTTGATCAGATCACGCGTCAGCCATTCGGCGGCGGCGATGATTTCCAGCCGCCCGGCGTCTACGCCGGCGGGTGGTTTGAGCGCGGGCAGGTCGGGTGCATTGTCACGGCGGAAGCGATCAAACCGATAGCCTGCCAACAGCCAGCCCATCGCATGCTCGCTCAGTGTTTCAGGCGGATGCTCGCCGGCAATGTGATAGGTGCCCGGCGGCAGTTTGCCGCGCACGCCGCCAAGTGTGAACCGCCGCCGCCGCCGGGCTTGCGCATTGCCCAGCCCCACGGCCACCAGTGCCAACCGCCCGGAAACGTCAGCCACCAGCGCCAACTCGCCTGCCGCAGCGCGGAACCCGATGGCCGACAGCCAGTCGCGCACCCGTTCGGGCTGGCTATCCGTCCAGTCGGACAGATCCTCAGCGTGGACAAGGTGAAGCGGAACCGAGGCACCGTCATCGGTGGCGAAGGAGGCAGGGGCGGGACGCATGAGAATTCTCGCGCTGTTGAAGACCATGCCCTCAACCTAGTGCAATTCCACCCAAAGTTGGAACCACTTGCGCAGCTGATTTTGCCGAAGTTGGAAAATACGCTCTGCACCTGCGCCGCTGACGTGGTGCCACATCCGACAGGTCGTGCATGGCCCGCAACCCGTGCCGCGCGCTCAAATCGACAGGCCCGGCATTTCCCAGACCTGCGCCAGCGACCGGTCGCCGATCCGCACCAGCCGTTCCCACACCGCGCGATAGGCAATCAAGTCACCCCGCGCGGCGGCCGTGCCCAGATCGCTTGCAACCTGTGCCAGGCTGACCAGACCAATATCCGCGCACAGGCTGACAACGCGTTCGGCCTTGAACGGCACGCACTCAAGCACACCATCACGGTTGGCCAGTTCAATTTCCATCAGTCGATCCGAGATATCCTCGATGGAATCCATCACAAAGCCCTCCGCCGCGCGATCACCCATCTGGTGAAACAACGCTTCAAGACGCGGGCCGTCAATCAGGATGCGCTCGGATTGTCTGAGTTCAACAACAGCTACCACACCAAAACCTCTTTTGACCTGCTCCCATTCACCTGCGATCAGAGTGGATGGACCGAGTTAAGAAAGTCTTGTCGGTGTGGCAGAAAAAAGGTCGAAATCGACCGGGAAAGTGATTAACACTGCCGCGCGGACTTCTGGAAGGGAATAAACGCATGATCGAGGCGCAAAAGCTGCCTTCTTTTCTGGTGAGCCGCTATCGCACGTGGCAGTCGACAACTTTTATCGACAATAAGAGCTGGTTTCTGCATCTCGCCGAGCAGGGCCAGCATCCACGCTCAATGATCATCGCCTGTTGCGATTCGCGCGTCCATGTGGAGGCGCTGTTCAACGCCGACGCTGGCGAGTTCTTTATCCATCGCAACATCGCCAATCTGGTGCCGCCCTATCGGCCGGACGGGCAGAACCAGGGCACATCGGCGGCTGTGGAATACGGTGTCACGGTGCTGAAGGTGGCGCATCTGGTGGTGCTGGGCCATTCCAACTGTGGCGGCATCCGCGGCTGCCATGACATCTGCTGTGGCAAGGTGCCGGAGAGCGTGATCCAGTCCAGCTTTGTGGGGCGCTGGCTGATGAATCTGCGCCCGGCCTATGACAACGTCGCCGATCTCGAAGACACCGAAGAACGTATCACCGCCCTGGAACGCGAGGGGGTCCGCGTTTCGCTAGAGAACCTGATGACCTTCCCCTTCGTGCGCGAAGCCGTCGAAGGGGGCACACTGACCCTGCACGGGCTATGGAAGGACATCGGCGCAGGACGGCTGGACTATCTGGACGGTGAGACCGGCACTTTCCTTCCGGTCTGACCCTTTATCCGGCCAAACCGGAAACAGGGGTTGCATTCGGCGAAAAGTCAGCGTTTATATTCAGCTTTATGAATAGGACGAGTCGCATGCCCCAGACCGGCCAACCCCGCTTTGTACCCGCCGTTGTTGAAACCCTGCGCGAGGGGTATGGCCTTGGCCGCCTGCGACAGGATGCGCTGGCGGGTCTGACGGTGGCCATTGTCGCGCTGCCCTTGTCGATGGCCATCGCCATCGCAGCCGGGGGCACGCCCGCCATGGGGCTCTATACTGCCATCGTCGGCGGGTTCATCATCTCAGCGCTGGGCGGCAGCCGCTATCAGATCGGCGGCCCGGCGGGGGCGTTTATCGTGCTGGTGGCGGGCACCATCGCGCAGCATGGTATCAGCGGCATGATCGTGGCGACGATGATGGCCGGGGTGATAATGGCCACGATCGGATTCTTCCGGCTGGGCAGCTATATCAAGTTCATTCCCTACCCCGTCACGGTGGGCTTCTCCGCAGGGATTGCGGTGATCATCTTTTCCAGCCAGATCAAGGATTTGCTTGGCCTGACCCTGTCAGAGCCTGAACCGGCGCATATCGTCGACAAGCTGCCGGTGCTGTGGCAAAGCCTGCCCAGCGCCAATGCAGTGACCATCGCGCTGGCGGTATCGACGATTGCGCTGATCATCGGGCTGAAACGCTTTGCGCCACGCCTGCCAAACCTTCTGATCGCGGTGGTTGTAACCTCTCTGGCGGCAGCGGGGCTGGGGCTGCCCACACCCACCATCGAATCCGCCTTTGGCGCGGTGCCTGCGGGTCTGCCGATGCCGAGCCTGCCGCAGATCGATACCGCGCTGATGATTGCAGTGCTGCCCAATGCCATCGCCTTTGCGCTGCTGGGTGCCATTGAAGCGCTGCTGTCGGCGGTGGTGGCCGATGGCATGACCGGGCGGCGGCACAATTCCAACATGGAGCTGGTGGCGCAGGGAGCGGCCAATATCGCTGTGGGGTTCTTTGGCGGGATGGTCGCCACCGGCACCATCGCGCGCACCGCCACCAATGTGCGCGGCGGCGCCCATGGCCCGGTGGCGGGGATGTTGCATGCGGTGTTCATCCTGCTGTTCATGCTGGTGGCGGCACCGCTGGTGGGCTTTGTGCCGCTGGCAAGCCTTGCCGGGGTTCTGGCCATGGTCGCCTGGAACATGATCGAACGCGATGCCATCGTCTCGCTTTTGCGCAGTTCGCGCGCCGATTCGGCGGTGCTGGTGGTGACGCTGGCCCTGACCGTGTTCCGCGACCTGACCGAGGCCATCGTCGTCGGTGTTGCGCTGGGCGCGATACTGTTCATCCACCGGATGTCAAAGGCCGCAGAGGTGGTCGAACAGCGCAGTCTTGAGGCGGAAGACACGACCGAGACCCTTGACCCCGAGATCGTCATCTACCGCATTCGCGGCGCCTTCTTCTTTGGCGCGACGGCCACGGTGGGCGCGGTGCTGGAGCGGATTTCAGACAAGTATCGCGGGCTCCTGATCGATTTCTCGGATGTCACGCTGATCGATTCCTCGGCCGCGCACCTGATTGAGCAACTGGTGCATAAGGCGGAAAAACGGGGCGTGGATATCATGCTGACCGGCACCACGCATGATCTGCGGGTGCAACTGTTCGCGCATGGGCTGAAGCCACCCAAAGTGGGCTATGAGAGCCGGATCGCGCCGGGCTTGCGCAAGCTGCGGCACAAGCTGAACCAGAGCGCGGCAGCCAGCGATCTGGACATCATCACCGCCTGAGCCGCGCGCTGGTCAGCCGGCCAGGGGGCTTTCCACCCCCTCCTGGCCTCTCGGACAATTCACCCCCCGAGGATATTTTCAGTCAGAAAATAGCATGTCCTGGCGTCTTGTGGCGAAACCGCTTCACAGCACGCGGGGGGCGCACTAGGGTCGGCGGCAGTAAAAGTGTTTGCAATCATGGGCAACCAATGACCGCCGCCGCCCTGTCAACGGCTGAAACCGTACATATCGGCGATATCGCTTTGGGAGGCGATGCGCCGCTGGTGCTGATCGCCGGACCATGCCAGCTGGAAAGCCTGGACCATACCCGCCAGCTTTGCGCGCGGATTGTGGCGGCCTGCGCGCCCAGTGGCACGCAGCTGATCTTCAAGGCCAGTTTCGACAAGGCCAACCGCACCAGCCTGGACGGGGTGCGCGGACTGGGCATGGCGCGCGGGCTGGAGATATTGGCGCATATCCGCGACGAGTTCGGGGTGCCGGTGTTGACGGATGTGCATGAGCCGGGACAATGCGCGGCGGTGGCCGAAGTGGCGGATGTGTTGCAGATCCCCGCCTTTTTGTGCCGCCAGACCGATCTGTTGCTGGCCGCAGGCGCGACCGGGCGGGCTGTGCAGGTGAAGAAGGGGCCGTTTCTGGCACCTTGGGATATGGCCCATGTCGTGGCCAAGATCGAGAGCACCGGCAACCGGCGGATCCTGCTATGCGAGCGGGGAACCTCGTTCGGCTATAACACGCTGATTAGTGACTTCCGCGCCCTGCCGATCATGGCCGAAACCGGCTGGCCGGTGGTGTTTGACGCCACCCATTCGGTGCAGGAGCCCGGCGGGCGGGGCGGAGCGTCAGGTGGGCGGCGCGAGTTTGTGCCGGTTCTGGCGAGGGCAGCCTGTGCAGTTGGCGTTGCCGCACTGTTTCTGGAGGTGCATGACGACCCTGACAACGCCCCCTCGGACGGGCCGAACATGCTGCAGGTTGACACACTGGCCCCATTGCTGGCCCAACTGCGCGCCATCGATGCGCTGGTGAAAGGCGCACAGGCATGAGTGCGGCCTGCATCATCATTCCTGCGCGCTACGCCTCTCACCGCCTGCCCGGCAAGCCGCTGTTGCCGCTGAAAGGCGCGCGCGGCACGCCGCGCAGCCTGCTGGAGCGCACTGTGATCGCCGCCCGCCTTGCTGCCGAGGCCGTGCGCGTGAGCGGCATTCATGTGGCCACCGACGATGCGCGTATCGCCGCCGAGGCCAAACGTCTGGGCGTGGGGGTGATCATGACCACGGACACCTGCCTTAACGGTACCGAGCGGGTGGCCGAAGCGGTGGCGCGCGCAGGCATCACCGATGAGATTATCGTCAACCTGCAAGGTGACGCACCGCTGACGCCACCGGGCTTTGTGGCCGCGCTGGTGGAGGCGATGCGCGCTGACCCGGCGCAATACGTGGCCACGCCGGTTCTGCGTTGCAGCCCCGAGGCGCTGGAAAACTTCCTTGCCGATCGCCGCGCGGGCCGGGTGGGGGCGACCACGGTGGTGTGCGATCTTGCCGGTCATGCGCTCTATTTCTCCAAAGAGGTGATCCCCTATACCGCCGGGAAGGTACCGCAAGACGGGCCGGTGCCGGTTTTTCACCATGTCGGCCTCTATGCCTATCGCCAATCGGCGTTGCGCAGCTATACCGCCACCGGCATGACCCCGCTGGAGCGGATCGAGGGGCTGGAACAGTTGCGCTTTCTGGAAACCGGTCAGAAGATCGCCGCCATCGAGGTGGAAGCTGAGGGTGCGGCCTTCTGGGAGATGAATAATCCCAGCGATGTCGCGCTGATCGAGAGTTATCTGGCGCGCATGGGTATGGATTGAGGCCATGCGGGGGTGCAAAGGGGCATGGCTTTTGCTATGCGCCGGAACGCGACAAGACATGAGGCGCGGGTGAGCGACAGTATATTGATGGTGGGTGCCGGGCTTTCGGGCGCGGTGGCAGGGCGGGTGCTGGCCGAGGCCGGGCATCGCGTGACGGTGATCGATGCGCGCGATCATATCGCGGGCAATTGCCATACCGAGCGCTGCCCGCAAACCGGCGTTCTGGTTCATGTCTATGGGCCGCATATCTTTCACACCGACGACGGCGAAGTCTGGGAATACGTCAACCGGTTTGAGCGCTTCCTGCCCTACAAGAACCGCGTGAAGGCCACCACCGGCGGCGCGGTTTATTCGCTGCCGATCAACCTGCATACGATCAACCAGTTCTTCGGAAAGACCCTGCGCCCGGACGAGGCCCGTGCCTTTATCGAAGCGCAGGCTGATACCTCGATCACCGATCCCCAGACCTTTGAAGAACAGGCGCTGCGCTTTGTCGGCCCGGCGCTGTATGAGGCGTTCTTCAAGGGTTATACGCGCAAGCAATGGGGCTGCCACCCGCGCGAATTGCCTGCATCCATCCTCAAACGGTTGCCGGTGCGGTTCAATTATGACGACAACTATTTCAGCCATCGTTTTCAGGGTATGCCGGAACAAGGCTATACCACGATGGTGGAACGGATTCTGGACCACCCCGGCATCAGCGTGCATCTCAACACCCGCTTCACCCGCGATCAGGCCGGGCAGCATGCGCATGTGTTCTATTCCGGCCCGCTGGATGGCTGGTATGACTATGATATGGGCCATCTGGGCTATCGCACTCTTGATTTTGAACGCTTCACCCATGAGGGCGACTGGCAAGGCTGTGCGGTGATGAACTACGGCGAGGAAAACGTACCGTTCACCCGTATCACCGAGCATAAGCATTTCGCGCCATGGGAACAGCATGCGGGCTCGGTGCTTTACCGCGAATATTCGCGCGCCTGTGGCGCAGACGACATTCCCTATTATCCGATCCGGCTGGTTGAGGAGAAGGAACTGCTGGGGGCCTATGTGGCGCGCGCCGGGCGCGAAAGCGGCGTAACCTTTATGGGGCGGCTGGGCACGTACCGGTATCTGGACATGGATGTCACGATCCGCGAGGCGCTCGATACCGCGCGCGGGTTTCTGAACCACCGCGCTCGTGGCACACCAATGCCCGCGTTCACCGTCGCGCCGCTCTGACAGGTTGTGCCCCCAAATCCGGCCTTTCTGCGCAGGCGTTCCTGCTCGTTCACTTTGTTTGACAAATACGCAATGATACGATCTTACTGCGTCGTCGCACCGACGCGCCGACCCCATGGAACTGAATTACAAGGCTTCACGAACTCTGCATTGCGCGTCGCAAGACTGTGGGCACGGCAGACGGGACTGAGCACTCACCAATCTCTGGAATGCCGGAACACATGAGCACCGAAAGCCTTTTTATTGTCGCCAGTCCGCGCAGCGGTTCCACGCAGCTTGTTCAGTATGTTCGACAAGTGCCCGGCTGCATGTCTTATGGTGAGATCTTCAAGCGGGACACGCTTTCAAAGGAACTTCTGAAACGGCTGCGCGACCCCGAAACCGCGAGCGAATTGTTTGCAACCGATACCAAAGCCTTCTGGGATTTCCTGCTGAGCAATACCCGGGGCGACCACAAGATTGTCGGCGCGAAACTCTTTCCCAAGCACCGGCGCAAAGATCCGTTCTGGGATTACGTTTTCAGCGGCGAGCCGCGCGTCATTTACCTTTGGCGCGCGCGCACCTTTGACACGCATATATCCTCGCTGCGCTCGCAAGCCACCGGGCATTGGCAACTGAAGAAGGACAGAAGCCCCGCGCCGGAAACCGTGTCGCAGAAAATACGCTTCGATACCGCACGTTACCTGCGGTTCCGCGAGTCGGCACGGGAGGTCTACGCCGAGACCCGCGACCGGCTGAAGGGAAACCCGAAAGCCATGTTCATCGAATATTCTGAGATCACAAAGCCCGAGGCGCTTTCGAAGCGCTTCGAGGAATATTTCGGCGTCCCCGTCGCGCTCGAAGCCACCTTGCAGAAAATGACGCCCCGGCCAGCAATCGAGTATGTTGAGAACATGGCCGATGCCGAGGGTTTTGTCGATGACAGGCTGGATGAACACGAAGCAGAGGCCTGACAGCCCATTGCCGCTCAGCCGCCAAAACCACCCGTTTTGTGCCAGTTCCAGGCATCGCGGATCATCAGCCTGAGGGATGAGCGCTGCGGCTCCCACCCCAGGTCTTCAATGGCCCGGTGGCTGCCCGATACCAGGCTGACGGCATCGCCTGCCCGGCGCGGGCCAAAGCGGTGGGGCACCGACTTACCGGTGGCGGCCCGGCAATGGCCGATGACCTCGCGCACACTGAACCCCATGCCGGTGCCCAGGTTGAACACTGCGCTGCCCTTGCCGTCGCGCAGCCACTCCAGCCCCAGAACATGGGCCTCGACCAGATCGACCACATGGACATAGTCGCGCACGCAGGTACCGTCATGCGTGGGGTAATCGTCACCATGAATCACCAGTTCGGGGCGCTGGCCATCGATGGCTTCCAGCATAACCGGGATCAGATGGGTTTCAGGGCGATGACACTCACCCAACTCGCCCTCAGGGTCAGCCCCTGCGACGTTGAAGTAGCGAAAGATCACCGAATTCAGCGCGTGGCTGGCGCCGAAATCGCGCAAGATTTCTTCGACAGCGCGCTTCGACGAGCCATAGGCGTTGATCGGCGCTTTCGGGCTTTTCTCGGTCAGAACCACGCCGTCCTGCTCACCATAAACCGCGCAGGTTGAGGAGAAGACGAAATCCTTGCAGCCTGCGTCCACCGCCGCTTCGATCAGGGTCAGCGAGCCCAGCACATTGTTGCGCCAGTACTTTCCCGGGTTGCTCATCGCCTCGCCCACCAGACTGGCGGCGGCGAAATGCATCACGGCAACCGGCGCATATTCAGCAAAGGCGGCATCCAGCGCGGCCCGGTCGGTCAGATCGCCGGTCACCAGCGGGCCGTAACGCACCGCGCTCGCCCAGCCGGTGCTGAGGTTGTCAAAGGTCACGGGCACGAATCCGCGCGCCGCCAGGGCCTTGCAGGCATGCGAACCGATGTACCCGGCACCTCCGGTTACCAGCACATGAGTCATTCGACAGCTCCGAGACGGGTTTTGCTGCTGGCCAGACTATGCCCGGCCAGCGATGTCAAGCGCGCGAGCTCAATTTCCGGCGATTCGTCCAGTTTGGTGCCGGTCATGGGCGGCCAGGCGATCACGGATCAGCGCAAAAAAGGCATCGCGGTAGTCCGGATGATCAATGGCGTGATCCACGATGGCTGAAAGATAGCCAAACTTCGCCCCGCAATCATAGCGCGCCGCAGTGCAGGCCAGCGCTGACACCTTGCCCTGCTTTGCCAGAATGTCGATTGCATCGGCCAGTTGGATCTCACCCCCCGCGCCGGGCTCAAGCGTGCGCAATACATCGAAGATCTCAGGCTCGAAAACGTAGCGGCCAAACGAGGCCAGCAAGGATGGCGCCTTGTCCGCATCCGGTTTCTCGACCAGCCCGGCCACAGGAATCTCATTGCCCCGCGCCTCTCCTCCCGGCACCACGATGCCGTAATTCGACACCTCTTCACGCAAGACCTTGTTGACGCAAAGCAGATTGCGCGGCGAGCGCTCAAAGGCTTCAACCAGATCCTGAGTTGGCAGGCGCGGGCCTTTCATCAGATCGTCGGCAAGAAGCACGGCAAAGGGCTGGTTGCCAACCGCAGGCGCGGCGCACAGAACGGCATGACCAAGGCCCAGCGGCTCGGCCTGACGTACAAAGATACAGCTCACACCCTCAGGAACAATGTTGCGCACCATTTCACGGATCTGGTGCTTGCCCTTGGCGGCGAGCTGCATCTCAAGCTCAAGATTGGCGTCAAAATGATCGCCGATCGCGCGCTTGTTGCGCCCGGTGACAAAGACCAGCTCGGTAATTCCGGCGGCAATCGCCTCTTCCACAGCGAACTGGACGATCGGCTTGTCGATGATCGGCAAAAGTTCTTTCGGCATGGCCTTGGTTGCGGGAAGAAACCGTGTTCCCAAACCAGCTACAGGAAAAACAGCCTTTTTAATTTGGCCCATGGGAACCTCCCTCTTTGAATGCTACTCGCTATGGTCGGACGCTAACCGATCCGTCAGTCTGGGGCAATTGGCCCCCAGCGGAGGCAACGCTCAACACAACGCCCCAGAGCTGACAAAGGCATCATTTCTTGTCCGGATTTTGTTCACGACAAGCCAAAAACCGCGCACTGACTGACCAAATGGAAAAAAAAGCTCGAAAATGCCATGATAACGTTGCACAAGTGGGGACGGTGAAAATGGTGTAGCTTGCCATTCGCCCGTGATTACGGCAAACCCAATGCCAGCCTGACGGGCGATTGCATTACGATTAAAAAACAAGAAGTTGCCAGGGGGCGTGTAATGTTGGGGATTGTGAAGTCGCTGTCGCGGCCCGCGAAACGCGCGATTCTGCTCAGCCTCGACATGGCCCTTGTTCCTGTTGCATTGTCCGTCACCATCTTTCTGGTCTCCGGCGCGTTCCAGTCCCTTGAATGGCTCAGCGCTCACTGGCTGGAACTGTTGATGCTGACTGCGGCGGGTGGCTTGTTGTCCGGGTTGCTGGGTCTGCCCCGCATCCAGCTGAAATCTTACGAAATCTCTGCCATGGGGCGCAGCGCGATGCTGGCGCTGGCACTGGCCGCGCTGATGGTCGCGCTCAATGGCACGCTTGACACGCCCAACCCCACCAGCGCGCCGGTTACCTTTGCTCTGGTCTATCTGGTGCTCAGCGCCGTGTGCCGGTTGGTTCTGTTGCAGATTTTGCTTTACGCCTACCGCAAGGAAATATCGGTCACGCGGGTGCTGATCTACGGGGCCGGCAAGACCGGGATGCAGCTTGCCATGGCGCTCAAGCCGCATGAAGCGATACGCGCCGTGGGGTTCATCGACGACAATTCCGTGCTGCACAAACTGACCGTGGCTGGCTTGCCGGTGCATGCGTCACACAGGCTGGAGCAGCTGATTCAGACGCATGCGATCGACCGGGTCTTGCTGGCCATGCCCTCGCTCAGCCAGCCACGTCAGGCCCAGATCGCACGCCGCGTGGCCGCGCTTGGGGTTGAGGTGCAGGCGCTGCCATCCTTTGCGCAACTGGTCGGGCAGGAAGAGATCATCGACAAGCTGGCCCCGGTTCTGCCGCGCCGCTTCCTTGGCCGCCCGCATCTGGACGCGACCTTGCGCGGCGGCTGCGCGGCGTATCGCGGCAAGTCGGTCATGGTCACCGGCGCTGGCGGGTCGATCGGTTCAGAGCTGTGCCGTCAGCTGCTCAGCTGCAAGCCCGCGCAGCTGGTGCTGCTGGAAGTGTCGGAATACGCGCTTTACAATATCGAGCGCGAGTTGATTGCACTGGCCGAAGATACCGGATGCAAGATCATACCCGTTCTGGGGTCGATCAACGACGGGCGCAAGGTGCGCGCCACCATCCGCGCTCACGCGGTCAAGGTTGTGCTGCACGCAGCCGCCTACAAGCATGTCCCCCTTGTTGAAGCCAACCCCGAGGCCGGGATCACCAACAATGTCTTTGGCACCCAGACGGTGGCGCAGGCCGCGATGGAGACCGGGGTAGAGCGTTTCATCCTGATCTCCACCGACAAGGCCGTGCGCCCGATTGGTGTCATGGGGGCTTCGAAACGTCTTGCCGAACTGGTGATCGGCGATTTTGCCCGCCGCTCGGAACAGACCATTTTCAGTATGGTGCGCTTTGGCAATGTTCTGGGATCTTCCGGTTCGGTGATCCCGCTGTTTCAGGAACAAATCCTGCGCGGCGGCCCCGTGACGCTGACGCATGGCGAGATCACGCGCTATTTCATGACCGTGCAAGAGGCCACGCAACTGGTGCTCTGGGCAGGGAATATGGCGCGCGGCGGTGAAATCTTTGTGCTGGATATGGGCAAACCGATCCGCATTGCCGACCTGGCGCGGCAGGTGGTTGAGGCGGTGGGCTACACCGTGCGCGACAAGGATAATCCTGACGGCGACATCGAGATCATCACAACCGGCCTCAGGCCTGGCGAAAAGATCCATGAGGAACTGTCGATCAGCGGCAAATTGCTGGCCACCAAACATCCCAAACTGTCGTGCACCATCGAAGGCAGTCTTTCTGAATTCGAGATCGCCCGCGCCCTGCAAAGCCTGAATGCAATGATCGAGAACAGCGAGCATATGCATCTGGCCGAAGAGGCGATGCGCTGGGTGTCGCGCGATCTTCAAAAAACGCCGGATACGATGGAGGCCACCGGCAAGGCCCCGCTCTGACCGGGCTCTCAGCCGCGTATCGCTGACCAGCACCTGCTTGCCCGCTACATGATCTGGATGTGGTCTGCCAGAACGCCGATATCGTCAAAGTCCATCAACATGATGATCGTGTTCGGACCGGGG
This sequence comes from Pararhodobacter sp., assembly GCA_020832545.1. Taxonomy (GTDB): domain Bacteria; phylum Pseudomonadota; class Alphaproteobacteria; order Rhodobacterales; family Rhodobacteraceae; genus Pararhodobacter. The sequence continues at coordinate 19,502 of JAFIEK010000011.1, forward strand.
CCGAAATCCAGAACGGTGTGCCCGGCAGGGGTGATGGTGGCAAAACGCTCCACAATCTCTTGCGGCGTCAGGTCGCCATGCCGCCCCCAAAGCCCGGGAAGCAGCACCAGCATATCACCTTCTTCGGGGCTGAAATCCGCGATCCGGTTGCGATCATTGTTGCGGTAGAACATGAACGAATCCGCCCCCGGCCCGCCATACAACCAGTCATTCCCGGGGCCGGCATAAAGCATGTCATCGCCTTCGCCGCCATGCAGGGTATCATTACCGTTCCCGCCCCGAAGCGTATCATTGCCTTCGCCGCCATAAAGCAGATCGGGGCCGCCGCCGCCGGTTATGAAATCATTGCCTGCCCCGCCATAAATGGTGTCTCGTCCGCCCCCGCCTCTGAGTTCGTTGTCGCCATCCCCCCCATAGATCAGGTCGTCGCCCTGCCCACCCCGGATGGTATCATCGCCGTCTCCGCCCCAGATCGTATCATCGCCGTGACCGCCGTGGATCAGGTTGTTGCCATCGGTTGCATAGATCAGATCATCGCCCCCCAGCCCGCGAATGGTGTCATTGCCGATGCCGCCGTGGAGTGTATCATCGTCGCCGGTACCGACAATGAGCTGGCCTTGCCCGGGGCGTGGGGCTGGCTCGGGTTCGGGGTCCGGTTCGGGTGCGGGTTCAGGTTCTGGTTCCGGGCGCGGCCGGGGCCTGGGTTCAGGCTCTGGCTCTGGCTCTGGCTCGGGCGGGGGGTCAGGCGGGGTGTTGTCGGCGCGGATAAAGGGCAGGCGGTCCGGGCCCAGATGACCACCCGGAAACAGATCTCCGGCGCTCAGGGGCTCGCCATTGGCTGCGGTGAGCACGATCACGTTGCCCCGGTATTCCACCCGTGCTCCGGTTGCGGTGGTGGTGATCGTCAGTTGCCCCACATCGCGCAGCATCGGCCAGTCTGTCACGTCCAGCCGGTCAATCCCGGGTTCAAAGTCCAGGATCCGCACGGTTCCGCCACCCGCGCGCATGACAAAGGTATCAGCCCCCTCGCCGCCGCGCATGGTGGTGTTCCCCGGCCCGGCGACCAGAATGTCCGCCCCCGCACCGCCCTCAAGCGTATCGCCCGATGACCCACCAATCAGGATGTCATTGCCCGATGTACCGCGCACCACCTCGGCCGCGCGGGCGCTGCCGGTGCGTTGAACGCCCATATCCTCCAGCGAAAGGGTGAAATGAGTCATCCCCGTATCGCGCTGCGACCCAGCGAAGAGATGCAGTGTATCGCCGGTGACAACGGCCTGAAGCGCGGAAACATTGAAAAGCGCGGTCTCTGGCCCGTCGGCGATGCTTTCCAGATGCACAAGCTTTCCGTCCGGCAGCATGACGAACACGCTCAGCCCGTGGTCAGCCCCACCGGCGATGACGAAAACATGATCGCCCGACTGGGCCGTGGTCAGGGCCTGAACCCCGGCAAAACGGGTAGCGCCAGTGTCGATGAGATGATCGGTCGGGGTCAGCGACCCGTCCGCGCCAAGCTGCATGACCGAGAGCGACGATGTGCCCGAGGCCGCCAGCACGATATAAGTCTGCCCCCCGCTTTGCACCACCTCCATCGCGGTCGGTGCGTGAATGCCCAACCCGTGCAGCATGCCCATCGCATCCACCTCGGTCAGTTGTCCGGTGGCGGCATCGCGGCGAAAACTGGTAACCGCCTGAGCCTCTGCATCGGCGGCCAACACATATTCGCGGCCATTGATGGTCACATGGGCCAGTGAAACGATCTGGCTCTGCGAATAGTCCTCAGGGAACAGGGTGAGCGTGGCATTGGTGTGCGCCACCCAGGCCTCGACAATACCGCGCCCACCGTTCGACGCCGCCTCAAGCGCATCGTTCCAGCGCAGTTGCTGGTTGGCCGTCAGATTGCCATTCGCGCCAATCGCATAGCCGATCAGCCCCTGCGTTGTTGCACCCACAAACAGGACCGGCCCATTACCATGATCGCCCATGACAATGCGCTCGCTGACCGCCGCCGTCATGTTCGGTGGATAGATCACGGTGGTTTCAACCGTGACCCCGCCATCGTCATCAACCTGATAGCCGACCAGCCCGCCGTTGCGCCCGGTTGTCGTGTAGATCTGCGTGCCTTGCTCGGTCACGTGAACGGCTATGTCGCGAATTCCGTCATCAAGCAGGTCCACGCCAGATTCGATGACGCCTTGAAGGTGCAGTCGCATCAATTCACCCCTTTTTCCACCACCTCGACGATGCCCTTTCAGACCGGAAGCTGACGGCGCGAATTGATGGCAATTCTGCGGCCTTCGCGTTGCATTTTACTGGTTCGCACCCGGACACGGCGCCAACCTGCACGGGCAAAGTCAGGGGCAAAGCCACGGGCAAACCGTTGACAGCGGTGAGGAACTATGCGTTCACGCTGCGGTCAAACGGGAATAGGAACCGGCATGCAGGCGATCAGCAGCAACACGACAGGTGCGGGCACCGCACGGGGCAATGTCCGCCTTGTCGCCGTGGTGGTGACCCATGACCGCCTTGCGCAACTGAAGACCACGCTGGCCGCCCTTCTGGCCGCACCGCCTGAAGATCTGGCGGCGGTGCTGGTGGTCGACAACGCCTCAACCGATGGCACCGGCAACTGGCTGGCGACGCTGAGCGATCCGCGGCTTTGCGTGCTGACCAGTGAACGCAACCTTGGCGGGGCCGGGGGGTTTGAAACCGGGCTGCGCCACGCGCACGCGCATCTGCACCCTGACTGGGTGGTGGTGATGGATGATGACGCGCGCCCCGGCCCAGATGCGCTGGCCGCCTTTCATGCGCTGGATCTGTCGGGACTGGACGGGCTGGCAGCGGCTGTCCATCATCCTGACGGCACCATCTGCGAGATGAACCGGCCCACGCTCAACCCGTTCTGGCACAAACGCATCTTTCTGCGCACGGCTCTGGGCGGCGGGCGCGGGGCCTTCCACCTCGGCGCAGATGACTTCGCCACTTCGGGAACGCGGGCGATCGACGGGGCATCGTTCGTGGGGTTGTTCCTGTCGGCCCGGGTCTTTGATCAGGCAGGCTACCCCGATGGTGCGCTGTTTCTATACGGCGATGACGCGATCTACACACTGGGCCTGTCGCGGGCGGGCTACAGGCTGGGCTTTGACCCTTCGGTGCGGTTTGAACATGACAGCACCACCTATTCCGCCACCGACCGCCGCATCCGACCGTTGTGGAAGGTCTATTACTACCACCGCAATCTGCTGATCCTTTACCGGCTGGCGACGGGCGTGTTCTTTCTGCCGGTGCTTTTGCTGATCCTGCCCAAATGGCTGTCACGCCTGCGCCATCACAGCGGCGAACGGCGCGCCTTCCTGCGGCTGCTGGGGGCTGCCATCTGTGATGGGTTGGCCCGGCGCACCAACGTGTCGCATGCCAGCATCATAGAGCGCTCGAGGTCCTAGAGCATGTCGCTCGAAAGTGGATACCGATTTTGAGCTGTTCGATATGCGAAAACAATAGTCTAGAGAAGATCACGTGAATGCGAATGAACGCGATCCGCTCTAACGGGCCAGAAGGTCCCGGTGATGACGCCGCACCAGAAGCAGCCCCAGCACCATGGGAACAAGCCCCCAGAGCAACACATAAGTGATCGATATATATTCGGGTTTATAGGTCGGATAGAACCCGTCACGCATGATCCCGGTGATATGGATCAAAGGATTGTACCAGAGAATTTGCTGCGCCAGCAGCGGCAGGTCATCATAGAGCAGGATCACACCGGACATGATCATCAGCGGTGCCGTCAGAATGCGCCAGATGTTTTCCGTCACCGGAAAGCGCATGAACATATAGATATTGAGCGAGCCGACGCCCAGCGCCATCAGCGCGGCCAGCGCATAGGCGGTCAGGATCTTGCCCCAGTCCAGAATGGTCCGGATGTCTTCATAGATGATGATGCCGGTCAGTATGATCCAGGACACAACCAGCCCGATCATGACGTTCAGCACGAAGCGCGCAATCACCGCGTCAATCCAGGCGATGCGCGGATACTCCAGCAGCGAACTGGCCTGGGATAGCGACTTGGCAACAAATGTTGAATTCTGCTTAAACATGTTGAACACCAGAATGCCCGTTCCCTTGAACAGGATATAGCTGGTGCCCAGACTGGGCGAACGCATAAGCAGCGAGAATGCAAATGCGAGCATTATGATGATCCCCAGCGGCTGCAGGAGGGCCCAGACGTAGCCGCCAGGGCTTCGCCCGAAGCGCGTTGACATCTCGCGCAGGATCAATGCCATGATCGAGCGCAGCGGCGCATAACCCTGCGCAGTGCCGCGCGTGGCTGGGCGCAGCCCGGACGGGAATTGCGTAGGGCTCTGAGGCGCGTCGGACGGTTGCAGGGCAGGATTCCTTGCACTGGTGTTTGCGTGCGGAAGTATGTAGAAATCAGCGGCAGGATTCAATTGCAACAACCGAGAGCAGCCATTGGACGAAACGACACAGGCCGCGCGGAATAATAACCGTCAGAACCGGAAGCGCCCCGCCGACAAGACCGAGCGCGTCGCGCAGCGTATGGCGCGCAAGGCCGCTGCCCGGAACACAGGCCCCGCAATCGGCGGGAATGACGCCGACACGGACTCTGCCCTTGCCGGGTCCCCGATCGTTGTGCCCGCACGGCTGAAGCGGCGACATTACGGTCTGCTGCTGAGCCTAGTTTTCGTGATCGTGCTACCACTGTTTCTGACTGTCGGATATCTCTATGTCTTCGCCGAAGACCAATACGCCTCAAACACCGGATTCACTGTCCGGACCGAGGAAACCAGCTCGGCCAGCGATCTGGTGGGCGGGCTGTCAAACTTCATGGGTGGCGGCGGCGGAACCAGCAACACCGATGTCCTTTATGAATTCATGCAAAGCCAGGAAATTGTCGAGCGGGTGAATGCTCGGATCGATCTGGCCGAACATTACTCGCAGACCTGGCCCGGGGACCCGGTGTTTTCCATTTGGCCCGATGCTTCTGTTGAGGACCTGTTGTGGTATTGGCGGCGTATGGTGCGCATTTCCTATGACAAGAACTCGGGCCTGGTGGACATGCAGGTCCGCGCGCGCGACCCGCAGACTGCGCAGCTGATTGCCCGCGCGATCGTCGAGGAAAGCGAACAGATGATCAACGCGCTGAATGAGGCCGCGCGCCGCGATACAACCGCCAATGCCGCGCGCGATCTTGATGAGGCACTGACCCGCTTGCGCGCCTCCCGCGAGGCGTTGGCCGAATACAGGGCGCGCACCCAGATCGTTGATCCGATGGCCGATATCCAGGCCCGTATGGGCGTGCTGACCAATCTTCAGCAACAACTTGCCCAGGCGCTGGTCGATCTTGATCTGCTGCTGCCGTCGGTGACCAGCGATTCCGATCCCCGTCTGCGTCAGGCCCAGCGGCGGATCGAAGTGATCCGCGATCGCATCACCGACGAGCGGCGCAACTTTGCCACGCAGGATGTGACGGTATTCGACACTGATTATCCGCATCTGATCGCGCAGTTCGAAAGCCTGCGCGTGGATCAGGAATTTGCCGAAGGCACCTATCGCGCCGCGCTGACTGCGCTGGATTCCGCGCGCTCGAACGCCGCGCGCCAAAGCCTGTATCTGGCCACCTATATCCGGCCCACACTGGCCTCGCGCGCAGATTACCCGCAGCGCCTTGTGCTGTCCGGCCTCACGGCCATGTTCCTTGTTCTGATATGGTCGATCATGGCATTGATCTACTACAGTATCCGCGATCGCGGCTAGAACCCGGTGATCGCGCGCGCCAGAATGAGATGGGTGTACTGATATGATCCGGCTGGAAAACCTATCCAAAGGCTTTTGGTTCAAGGGTGATTATGTCCCCGTGTTCAAGGGGTTGAACCTGACCATCCCTTCGGGTCGCTCGATCGGCCTTCTGGGCGGGAACGGGGCTGGCAAGTCAACCCTGTTGCAGATCATTGCCGGAACCATGCGCCCCGATAACGGACGTGTGGTCACTGACGGGGCAATATCCTGGCCGATCGGCATTGCCTCAAGCGTTCATAAGGAACTGACGGGCGAGCAGAACACCCGGTTCATTGCCCGCGCCTATGGCGTGGATACAGATTCGCTTAGCGCGTTCGTGCAGGATTTCTGCGAGATCGGGCATCATTTCTATGCGCCAATCCGGACCTATTCCTCGGGCATGAAATCGCGCCTGAACTTCGGAATATCGATGGGCATCCAGTTCGACACCTATCTGATTGATGAGGTGACCTCTACGGGGGACGCCAGATTCAAGCGAAAAAGCCGCCAGTTGTTTCGTGAACGTGTCAAATCTTCCGGGGCTGTCATGGTCAACCACAACCTCAAGGAATTGACAGATTTTTGCGACTGCGCACTGCTGATGCACAAAGGCCAGATAAAGTTTTTCGAGGACCTGGACGAGGCAATCGCGGTTCACAGACGGCTCATGGCTTGAAATATCCGGCGCTTCCTGTCAGACGCGCGCATACAAACGGTCGCATTGCGCTCCGGGGCCTTCATGAGCAAGACGTTTTCTAATCCTGTCGGTCATTTCAAGACCTGCGCAACCTCGCTTCAGGCCGATCTCAGGCACAAGGCGGCCTGATGAAAATTCTGTATTACAACTGGGTAGACTATCTGGACCGCGAAAAGCGCGGCGGCGGCGTCAGCGTCTATCAGCGCAACCTGCTGGCCGCACTTCATGCCCACGGCGGGATTGAGGCGCATTTCCTGTCCTCGGGCATGGCGCATGAGTTGCGGCGCCGCAGCCCGCGCTGGGTCGAACTGCCCGCTGCACGCGATGAGGCGCCGGCGCGACGCTTCGAAATTGTGAACTCGGGCCTGCTATCGCCCTCGCATGCAGATTTCGCCAGTCCGGCGCAGCTTGAACACGCCGAAACCGAAGATGTGTTCGAAGACTTTGTCGCCCGCAACGGCCCCTATGACGTGATCCATTTCAACAACCTTGAAGGGCTGCCCGCAGCCGCCCTGCGCATCAAGGAACGCTGGCCTGCCACGCGCGTGGTGTTGTCGCTGCACAATTATTATCCGTTCTGTCCGCAAGTGAATCTCTGGCGCAACGAGGCCGAGCATTGCACCGATTTCGCCGCCGGGCAGCGCTGCGTGAACTGCCTGCCGGTACGCGCCGATCCCCGCTCGGTGCGGTTGGCGCATGCCGTCTCATGGCGGCTGAACCGGCTGGGCATGGGGCCCGGCACGCTGACCTTTGACAAGGGCTTTCGCCCGCTTCTGGGCCTGGCATGGCGCGGCTACCGCAAGCTCAAACTGCTGCGACGGCCCCGGCCCGTGCCCGCAACGCTGTCAGCTGCGGTGCCGGACACCGGGGGCGCGGGCGCCTTTGCCGCGCGGCGGGCGGCGATGGTGGCGCTGATCAACACCCATGCCGATGCCGTGCTCTGCGTCTCGGACCGGGTGCGCCACATCGCGGCACATCATGGCGTTGCGCCCAGCAGACTGCATACCGCCTATATCGGCACGCAGGAGGCGGCGAAGTGGCAGACCACGCAGCCCCGGCCCCGCATGCTGCAATCAGATGGCACGTTGCGGCTGGCCTATCTGGGCTACATGCGCCGCGACAAGGGGTTCTTCTTTCTTCTGGACGCGCTGGAGGCACTGCCGCCCGCACTGGCCGCCCGCCTGCGCCTGACCGTCGCTGCGCGCCGGGGCGAGGCTGCGGTGGTCGCCCGTCTTCAAGCGCTCGCGCCCAAGTTGGCAGAGCTGCGACAGGTGAATGGCTACGCCCATGCCGGTCTTGACGCGCTTCTGTCGGATGTGGACCTTGGGCTTGTACCGGTGATGTGGGAAGACAACCTGCCTCAGGTCGCCATTGAGATGCATGCCCGCCACATTCCGATACTGACCTCGGACAGGGGCGGCGCGCAAGAACTGGGCCGTTGCCCCGATCTGACCTTCCGCGCGGGCGATACCGCCGATTTCGCACGCGCGTTGACAACAGTGCTTGAAGAACGCATCACCCCCGCCGACTACTGGCAAAATGTGATGCCTCCGGTGACGATGCAGGCCCATCTGGACCGGTTGCTGACGATTTACGAAGGAACGTCATGAAAGCCCTGATTCATATCGGAACCCCCAAATCCGGCACGACGACAATCCAGACCTTTCTTGCGATGAACCGGCACGCGCTGCGCGCGCAGGGGTTCCGCTACGAGCCTTTCTTGCCGCGCAACGTGGCGCAGATGGAATTCGGTCTGGCCGGGATGATACGGGCCGGTGAACATGTCAATCAGCCGATCAAGCAATGGGCGCTTGGCGTCTATGACCTTGCCGCACAACGCGCCCTTGTTGACCGCTTCGAAGCCGCGCTGCGCGAAGGCGTGCAGACCTGGCCCGAACACACCTTTATCGCCTCCAGTGAACAGATCGGCTCATGGCTGTCCAAACCGCGCCGCATCCTGGCGCTTGATGAGTTCCTGCTCGATCAGTTCGAAGACGTGAAGTACATCCTCTACCTTCGCCCCCAGCACGAACTGATTGTGTCGTCCTATTCAGAGCGCGTCAAACGCGGCGAGACGCTGAGCTTTGATGAGCATTTCGCCCAGCGCCTGACCCGCATGAACTGGCACCGGCTCGCCAGCAAATGGGTGGACGCTGTCGGCGCCGACCGGCTGATCGTCCGCCTTCTGGACCGCTCAGAGCTGTTGAACGGTGACCTGTTGGATGATTTCTGCAACATCACTTCACTGGATCGCGCGCCACTGGAAACACCACCCCGGATGAACACGGCCCTCTCGCTCGAAGAGATCGACCTCCATCACAAGCTGACGCGCTATATCCCGGTGCGCAACCGGCGGGGCGCACCCAGTCAGGTGTTCCGCGCCGCGCTGAAGCTGGCGCGATACCGGCTGCCAAAACCGGGAACGCGCCTGCGCCTGAGCGCTGAGCAGCTTGCGGCGGTCCATGCTGAATATGAAGCCTCCAACGAGAAGTTGCGCGCCGCGTACTTTCCGCAACGCGCAACCCTTTTCACCACCCCATGAAGGCGCTGATACACATTGGCATGCCAAAGACCGGGACTTCCTCTATTCAGGAATTCCTGCATCTCAACCGCGAGATTCTGGCATCCCGGGGCATCCGTTACGCCCGGTTTGATGACCGGCTGGGAAGCCAGTTTGAGCTTGCGGCAACCGGGCGCGTGGCCGCTGGCGCCGCGGTAACCGACGAATCCGCGCGCCTTGTGCTGCGCCTGAAAGCCCCGGGGGATGAGGGCACCTATGTCGCGCGCTACCGTGACTTTCTCGACGCCCAACTGCAAAGCTGGACGCAGGATCTGTTTGTCGCCTCCAGCGAACACATACAGGCGTGGCTGCACAAGCGCGACATGATCGAAGCGCTGGATGCTTTCCTTGGCACCCGGTTTGAATCGGTGCGCTATGTCGTGTACCTGCGCGCGCAAGAGGATCTTCTGATCAGCTCGTATTCCGAGCGGATCAAACGCGGTGAAACGCTGGATCTGGAAGAACACCTGACCAAGCGGATCAAGGCCGCAGACCTCAACCGGATTGTCGGACTATGGGAAAGAGCGGTCGGGCGCGACCGGCTGGACGTGCGACTGATGACCCCTGACGCGCTGGTGGGCGGTGATTTGCTGACCGATTTCTGCGATATCATGGGAACCGCGCGCAGCGGGCTTGAACACCCCGGCAGAATCAACACGTCGCTCAACCGGGATGAGATTTTCCTGCGCCTGAAACTGAACCGCTGGCTGTCAGTCCGCAGACGCCGCGACGGTGAATACAATCCGTTGTATTTCAAGACACTCGACAAGCTGAAAAAGCTGACACGCTGTGGCAATGAGCCGCTGGTGTTGACGCCCGAACAGCGTGATCGGATCACGGCTTACCACGCCCAGTCAAACGAGCGGCTGCGCGCGCGCAGGTTTCCCGAGCGCAGCACTTTGTTCTGACGCGCAGGAACGGCCCCATCTACGCTTTACGGACAAGTCAGCCGCGCAACCGCGCCTGATAATCATGCGCGCGCCAGTCGGCGCGGAAGACCCATTGGTCAGCGGGCTGGCGCGCGGCCAGATCGGCGCTGATTTCCACCTCATCAAAGCCAGAGCGCCGTGCCATCGCGTATTGATCGGCCAGCACATGCCCGGCGGCGCGCAGCCGCCCGCCATAGCCCTGCCGCCGCAACCGCCGCGCCAGTGTAAAGCCGCGCCCATCATTGAAGGCCGTGAAACGGATGCGGATCAGCCCGGTGCGCGCCAGATGTGGCACCACCTCCTCGGCGGCAGTGTCGCCCGGCAGCTCCAGCCCGGCATGCAACACCGCCACGCCCTCGGCCAGCTCTGCCAGCGTCATGAAGCCCGGCTGCCAGTCATCGGGCGCAAAGCCCGTATCGGTGACGATCACGCTCATGCCGCATCCTCTCTCAGCGCGCCGCGCACCACGCGCCCGCCGATGAAATGTATTCCACACTCTGTCTTGTCCTGCCCGCGCCAGCGCCCGGCGCGGATATCCTCGCCCGCTTCCACACGGCTGGTGCAGGGCATGCAGCCGATCGACGGATAGCCGCGCGACACCAGCGGGTGACGCGGCAGCGCGTGGCGGTCGATGTATGTGGCAACGTCCTGCGCCGACCACCCGGCCAGCGGGTTCAACTTTATCCGCCCGGTGCCATCCTCGGCCTCGAACGCGGCGAGCCCTTCGCGGGTATCCGTCTGAAACCGTTTGCGCCCGGTGATCCAGCCGTCAAACCCGTCAAGCGCCCCCGCAAGCGGCAGGGTCTTGCGCAGGTTGCAGCAATCATCAGGCCGGGCACGGTGCAGAAGCGCGTCAGGGTCCTGGTTGAACAGTGCATTGCGGTTTGGAGTGATCACGCGCAGATCGCGCAGGTCCAGCGTCTCAGCCAGTTCCCGCTGATAGGCCAGCGTTTCCGGAAACAGCATCAGCGTGTCGATGAACAGCACCGGCGTATCCGGCGCGATCTGTGACACCATATGCAGCAAAACCACGGAATCCGCCCCGAAGCTGGACACCAGCGCCACCTTGCCCAGCGCCGGGTCAGACAGCGCACCCCCCAGCATCCGCCCGGCGCTCAGTTCACCATAGCGGGCATTCAGCCCCTCGGCCCGTGTGCTGGCATCAAGCGGCATGTGCCTTCTCCTCAGGGTAAAGGGCGGCCTTGAAGGGCGCGGCACCAAGGCGGCGATAGGTTTGCAGAAAGTTTTCATCCGGCCCGGCCCGGCGCGCCAGATAAGCTGTTACCAGCCGCTCAACGGCGGGCACAATCTCATCATAGGCAAAGCCGGGGCCCGCACGCTCGCCAATCGCCGCCGCCTCAGTGCCGTCACCACCAAGGGTGATCTGGTAGCTTTCCACCCCCGCCTTATCGAGGCCCAGAATGCCGATATGCCCGACATGGTGATGCCCGCAAGCATTGATGCAGCCCGATATCTTGATCTTCATCGCGCCGATTTCCTGCTCCAGCCCCAGCGACTCAAACCGTTGTGCAATCTCCTGCGCCACGGGGATTGAGCGGGCGGTGGCCAGTGCGCAGTAATCCATGCCGGGGCAGGCGATGATGTCTGAAATCAGCCCTACATTCGCCGTCGCCAGCCCCATCGCCTTCAGCGCGGCATGGACCGCGGGCAGGTCGGATTTATGAACATGCGGCAGGATGACATTCTGCTCATGGCTGATGCGCAGTTCGTCATGGCCATAGCGCTTTGCCAGATCGGCCATGACGCGCATCTGATCGGCCGAGGCATCGCCGGGCGTTGCGCCATGCGCCTTGGTCGAGATGGTGACGATCGCATAGCCCGGTGCGCGGTGCTCATGCAGGTTGGTGTCAGCCCATGCGCGAAACACCGGGTCAGCGGCGCGGGCGCGGGTATAGGCATCGACCGGGGCATCACGAAAGGCGGGCGGGGCGAAATCCTGCTCGATCCGCGCGAGTATCTCTTGATCTGCGCCACGCCATTCCGCCCGGATCTCGGCAAACCGCGCTTCAATCCGGCTGCGCAGGTCGTCCAGCCCCAGCTCATGCAGGGTGATCTTGATGCGTGCCTTATACTTGTTGTCGCGCCGCCCGAACGAGTTATAGGTCGACAGGATTGCCTCGATATACGGCAGCAGATCGGCGCGCGGCAAGAAATCGCGCACCACCATACCCAGCATCGGCGTGCGGCCAAGCCCGCCGCCGACAATTACCTCAAAACCCGGCTCGCCGTCCTGCTCAACCATCCGCAACCCGATGTCATGCGCACGGGTCACGGCGCGGTCATTCGGGCTGCCGGTGATGGCGACCTTGAACTTGCGCGGCAGGAACTGAAATTCCGGGTGGTCAGTCGACCACTGGCGCAACAGCTCGGCCACCGGGCGTGGATCGGCGATCTCGTCGGCCGCAGCCCCGGCGAAATGGTCGGCGGTGACATTGCGCACGCAGTTGCCCGAGGTCTGGATGGCATGCATCCCCACTTCGCCCAGCGCATCCAGTATATCGGGCACATCGCCCAGCTTGGGCCAGTTGTACTGGATGTTCTGGCGCGTGGTGAAATGGCCATAGCCCTTATCCCACCGCTCGGCGATCATTGCCAGTTGCCGCATCTGGGCGCTGTTCAGGGTGCCATAGGGGATGGCCACGCGCAGCATATAGGCGTGAAGCTGCAGATAGAGGCCGTTCATCAGGCGCAGCGGGCGGAACTCTTCCTCGGTCAGCGCGCCTGAAATGCGCCGCTCGACCTGCGCCCGAAACTGGGCGTTGCGCTCGCGGATAAAGGCTTCGTCGAATTCGGTATAGCGATACATAGGTGCGTTCCTGTCAGGTGGCGTTCCGGGGCGTGGCGATCAACCGGAACAGAGAGCTTCCTGCTTGCCGTGCGCGTAGTTCGACGGGCCGCGCCTGCGGAAGGCCTCGCGGAAATGGGTGGGTTCGGGGCCGTCAGCGCCGGGCTTGGCGGCAGCCAGATAGGGGCCGACAACGATATCAGCCTGCGTCAGCGCCCACGCCAGCCGTTCATCGGCCTGAGCAGCATCGGTAAAGAGCGCGGCTTGCTGCGGGCTGGCTGTCCACTGGTTGTCAGCGCTCAGCCAGACAACCTCACCCGACAAAAGCGCATTGGCGGTGACAACGGACGGGGTAAATCGCCGGCTCATAGTGCGGCCTCCAGTCGTTGGGTTGCGGTGTCACGCGGGGCGATGCCCAAGAGCAGCACGGCAGGCCCGGCGAGGTCAGTCACGACCTGCGGCAGCGAGGCCAGCGTGGCGGGCAAGATGCGTTGGTCCGGGCGGCTGGCGTTTTCCACCACGCTCACCGGCGTGTCAGGCGAGGCACCATGCATCAGCATCCGCCCCTGAATGAACCGCGACGCGCGCTTGCCCATATAGACCGCCGCCACCGCGCCGGGCCGGGCCAGCGCCTGCCAGTCCTGTTCTGCATAGCCCTTTATGTCATGCCCGGTCACCAAACGGGCCGAGGCATTGCGTCCCCGCCGCGTCAGGCTTTGCCCCAATGCTGCGGCCGAGGCCGAGGCGGCGGTGATGCCCGGCACCACCGCCCAGTCGATCCCGGCGGCATCCAGCGCCTCGGTCTCTTCATCCAGACGGCCAAACACCGACGGGTCGCCGCCCTTCAACCGCACGACATGCGCGCCTTGCGCGGCGTGCTCGATGATCAGGCGATTGATTTCTGATTGCGGGGTGGAAGGGCCGAAGCCTTCTTTGCCAACGGCGATCAAAATGGCCTCACGCCGCGCGAGCTCCAGAATAGCGGCGGGTACCAGCCGGTCATGGACCACCACATCGGCCCGGTCCAGCAGTTTGCGCGCCTTGAGGGTCAGCAGCTCGGGGTCGCCCGGCCCGGCGCCGACCAGATCGACACGCCCAGCGCCGGGGGCCTCAGCCAGATGGCGTTCCAACAGATCGCGCAACGCAGGCTCCAGCGCCGCCTCGCCCTTCTCGGCCGAGCGGGGGCCGGTCGTTTCATAATATTCCGCCCAGAAATCGCGGCGCTTGCGGCCCATCGGCAGGGCATCGGCTGCCACGCGAAACGCCTTGCCAACCCGCGCCAGCAGGCCCAGCGCCACGGGCAGACGCGCCTCCAGATCGGCCTTGAGGGCGCGCGCCAGAACCGGCGCCGCGCCCTCGGTTCCGATCGCCACCACCACCGGGTCACGGTCTACGATCGCGGGGGTGATGTAGTCGCTGTCTTCCAGATTATCGACAATATTGACCAACGCACCCTCGGCCCGCGCAATGGCGGCAACGCGCGCATCCTCACCTGCATCTTCCGCCGCGCCATAAGCCAGCCGCGCGCCATGCACATCGCCTGCCGCCAGCGCGCGGCGGTGCAGCAAGATGCGCCCGTCACGGGCCAGCGCCTCCAGCTCGGGCGCGGGGTGGGTGGCGAACACCTCCAGCCGGGCGGTGGTCTTCATCAGAAGCCGCAACTTCGCCAGCGCCGCCTCGCCGCCCCCGGCGACAATCACCCGCGCCCCGGCAAGATCAAGGAAGATGGGAAAATGCTGCATCGGACACTCCATAGAACTTGTCCGATAATAGAATATTTTCCCGCTCCGAGGCCATATGTGCGGCAGGATAAGAACATATGTTCAATCTGGCCCGGAAAGTCGCCGCCCCTGTTCGCCTGTGCAGCAAATGCGCGGCCATTCGTGCCACCTGCGCCCGGCACAGCAAAATCCTGTCCTGTGCTCAACTCCCGCCGCACACCTGCCGGACGAAAGAACACTGGTCAAATGGCACTGAAACCGCCGGTTCAAACAGCGAATCGCGCCCCTCGGACACCAAAGCCAGATACTTGCGGTACTCTTCGGCATTGTTGAAATGCTGCCGGCGCGAAACCTCGGCCAATGCCTTGGCCCGGAACGCCGCGTTATACTTGAAATGCGCGAAAAACAGCGGGCGGGTGGCAAGTTTCACTTCCGCCACCGCATGCAGCCCGGCAGAAAAGCGCATCCATGGCCGGTACTTCAAAAGCGCCGTCTTCTGCGCCACAAACAACTCTGCCCGTGAGCCGGGCAACAGCCGGTGGCGCAGCGCCGAGGTCACCACCGGCGCGTTGGTATACGGCCCCATCCCGCCCGAGACCTCAAGAAACGGATCGCGCTCACAAAACCCGGCCTCTGCAAACGGACCGTTGGTGAAATCAGCATCCGCCAGCAGCCCCGGCGGATACATGTCCAGCATGTAGAGCAGCGCGGCATCAGCCCCCGCAAAGGCATCGCTCTCCACCAGTTCCGGCAGGCTGCCGTCCAGGTCAGTGCGCCAGAACAACAGCTCATCCGCATCAGCCACCACCGACCAGCGATTGGTGCGGAAATTGCCAAGCAGCGCTTGTTGCCACGCCACGCCATAATGCGACTGGCTGTATTCGGTATCAACCGAGAAGAGCGCGACATCGGGCTGGTCTAACAACAGATCCAGCGTGCCGTCGTCTGACCCGTTGTCGGCGATCAGAAACCCCTCCACCCCCAGCTTGCGATAATGCGCCAGAAAGTGCGGCAGCATGAACGCCTCGTTGCGCAGGCAGGCCACCACCGCAACCTGCGCGGCATTCACCTGCGCCAGTTTGTTCGCGCCCGAGATCAGATCAAGCGTATTTGACCGCGCGCCCAGCCGTACCGGCTGATAGCCGGGCCAGACCTTGGAGGGCTGCGGCAGGGGCTGGCGGCTGAGCGCCAGCACCTCGGCCTGTCGCTCATGCCCGTCCAGATGCGCCAGCTTCACGCCGCCGCCCTTGAACGGCAAAAACCCGTTCTCCCATGCTGACACCAGCGGTCCGCCGGGGCGGGTGCGGCGCATGACGGCAATGCGGTAATCCTCGCCGGAAACGCTGACACCGCGCAACGCCAGCAGATCGCCGACCAGCTTGTCCTCCATGAAGGACACTTGCGCCAGCGCCCGCCCCTCGGCGCTGTCCGCCGCATCCACAAGCGCCGCCATCGCCCGGCGCGACAGCGTGTAGCCTGAACCGCCGTCGGCATAGCGCGAGGGCTCGGGCGACTTGTCCAGCTCCATCCGCCCGCGGTCAGAGGCCGATTTGCCCATATGCCATGTGCGGTCCATCTGGCCGGGCACGCGGTGCAAGGGGCGGCCATAATAGTCGAATTTCAGATGGCTGAGAGACAGAAAGAACGCCTCCGGGTCAAGAAAGCAGTCATCGTCGATCTTCAGCAGATGCGAGAACGCGGTATGGTCATGGACCCAGCGCGCCATGGCGAGGGTTTTCTGCGGCAGACCCTCATAATCATCAGGGGCGTCCAGATGAACCACATCGCCCACGCGCTGCCCGTCCCCGTCGCCGACAAAGATCAGAAACGGCACGCCCAGCCCCTCCAGAAGCGCCATCCAGCCCGCGCGCATGGCGGCGATGCGGCTGTCCAGATTGGGCTGACAGGAATAGACCGCCACCAGCGTATCAAAGAGTGGGTTGGCGCGGGCCGCCAGATCTGCGGCGCGGTCATCCTGAGGGGCGGGAAGCGGCGGGAAGTCCGCGCCAAAAAGGCTCTCAGCCTGCGCGCAAAGCGGATGGTCAGGCAGATGGCAGCGCAGCGCCTGCATCGCCATGGCCGGCGCGGTGGCGCGGGCAAGCGCAGCGCGTTCTGTGGGCGACAGCGCGGCCACCAGCGCGCCTAACCGGGCCATCAGCGGCCCCGCGTCATCGCCGCG
Organism: Pararhodobacter sp.; assembly: GCA_020832545.1. GTDB lineage: Bacteria > Pseudomonadota > Alphaproteobacteria > Rhodobacterales > Rhodobacteraceae > Pararhodobacter. The sequence goes on from JAFIEK010000011.1 coordinate 36,187, forward strand.
CTGCGCCAGCCCGGTGGCCAGCGACAGGCCCAGCCCGAACCCCAGAAACCCGCTTTGCGCCTGCGCCAGCGGCGGCAGGGCCTGCATGAAATCCGTCAGATCGCCCTGCCCGGCCAGAAGCGCGGCGGCCTGCCGCGCCAGCCGCTCCTGCAACCGCGCATTCGGTGCGCGCGACACCCGTTCATAAGCGGCGGGCAGCCCGCGCGCGGCGGCGTCCAGCAAGGCGGGCGAGGGGGGCGCGGCGTCAGGGCGGGGAAAGGCAAGATAGCGCAGCGCCGCCTCTTCAGGGTCCAGCCCGGTGGAAAGCACGGCATCCGGGTCAAGCACCTGCCCCCCGGCCAGCGCAATCCCCGCCGGGCCCAGCAGTTCGCGCCGAAAGCGGGCCGCGCCGAACGCGCCCAGCCGCTCAAAATCAGCCAGCAGGCTGTCGATCTCTTCCTGTGCCGCCGCATCGCGCACGCCTGCCTCAACCCGCTCAGCCAAACGGGAAAAGCGCGACTGAGCATCGATGATCCGGCGTGGCGGGTCTGGCCAGTCACTGGCTCTGCGCGCCGCCAGCCCGGCCCAGAATGCGGGCGACAGGCCATAAACCGCCAAGGCCACCGCGATGATGCGCTCATGCAGCGCACGGGGGAAGGTCTCGGCCTGAACCAGCAGTTCGGTCACGGCCCCCATCAGCGCCAGACAGGGCACGCGGCCCCAGTAATCCTCTGCCCGTGCCTCGATCAGCCGCAGAAAGGCCCAGATCAGCGCCAGCCGCTCGCCTTCATCGAGCGGGCGGCCATCGGCGGCGGGGCTGTTCAGCGCCGCCTGCCGTGCCACCCACCCCAAGGCCGGAGTGACGATCCAGGCAGCCCCGGGCAGCATCAGCTTGGTGAGCAGGACGCGCATCGGCTCAGGCTTGGCATCCAGATACAGAAACGGCAGCACGCTGGTGTTGTGCCAGGGATCAGTTCCGGGTGCGAACCGTTCCAACCCCTCATCCAGCGCGAGGGCATGCAGCGCGCGCGGGTCGGCATGGGTGCAAAACCACTCACCCAGCCGCAGGATCAGTGCGCGCCGGTCACGTGCGGGCAGCGGGGTCTCGCGCTGGATATCGCGCAACAGGGTCACCGGGTCTGTTGCGGGCGCGCGGCGCATGGTGGCGGTAAAGCGGTCGCGGGCGCTGTTGACCGCCGCATGATCGATATCGACCCTTTCCTCTGCTTCTGCCACCAGAATCGCCGGTGGTTCGGCCTGGTCCGTGCCATCAAACAGCCAGGCTGACAGGCGATAGTGCTCTGCAGCCCCGGCAACACCCGCACGGCCCTCGGCGCTCAGCCGGGTGAGCAGCGCACCGATCCGGCAATGTTCTACGGCCTGAAGCGCGGCGAGCGCATCATGCTTGAGCGATTGCGCGCGGGCCAGCGCATCTATCCGGTCCGCAACCTCGGCGCGGGTGAGGGTGGTGCGGGCCAGTTCCGTGCCCTGTGCATCGACAAGGCGCAGCTCTGCCCCCTCGCCCGCATTGCACCAGATTCGGCCGGGCAGAACGCAGCGCAGCGCCGTCGCGGGTGCATCCTGTGGGCCGTAGGGCAGCGGCAGCTCCACCATCGGTAGCGCCGCGCCTAACCCCTGAACCTCAAGCCGCGCGCCGGGGCCGATGCCGTGCGTCACCGGGTGCAGCAGTTCCAGCCGGTCGGTCAACTCAAGTGGCCGGACGGCGGGCGCGAGCCCCAGATCAAGGCTGCCGGGCACATACCCGCCCCGGATATCGACATGGGTGATAGCACCCAGCGCGGGAAAGCCGCGCCGCATGTAAAACCGCCCCTCGGCATCAGGCCGGGGGAAGCGGTCAAACCGGCCCAGCACGTTCCCCTGGACCATCACCCGCGCCGTGCCCTTGTGAAACACAATCTCGACGGCCCCGCCCAGACGCGCGAAATTCATGTTCCACACCATCTCACGCCGCCAGCCCGCCGGATCGCGGCGGTTGGCCACGGCAACCCCCTCGTCATGGCGCAGCGACAGGTGAAACAGGATCTGACTGCGCGTCAGATCAAAGAAATAAAGGTTGAGGACCGGAGTGTCGGAAAAATCTGTGCGGCAGAAAAACCGTGCGCCGCTCTTGGTCTTGAAAGGATACATCCGGCACCAGATCCGTTAGAGAAAGCCGCCTCAAGGCCTGTTCTTTATGCGATGGCGGCGGCGGGGATGCAATCGAGCGAGAGCCATCCCGGCGGGGTTAGTCGCGCCGGGTCAGGCCCAGCGCCCGGCGCAGATGCGGCGAGGTCAGGCGATCGACGGGCTGACCGCTCAAGGGGCGCAACCCGAACAGCCGCGCCACCAGCGCCGCACGCGCCACAACCCACAGCTTGGCAACGCGCCCATCTGTGGCTTGCAACATCGCCTGCATGCCCCGCGCAAAGATCACCGCCTCCCATCCGCGCGGCAGATCAGCCACCGGTGCCGTGTTGCGTGCCGCCCGCACCGCGAGGGCCAGCGCGAGCGGCGTGCCGCCGGGCCAGGCGCGGCTGGGAACGGCGAGGGCGGGAAAAGGGAAATACGCCACCGCGCCCGCCGCCTGCGCCTGCACCAGCAATTCGGCCTGCGCCGCCAGCACCCCGCCTCCGGGTCGGTCAACAAGATCGCGCCGCAAAATCCGCGCGGCAGGTTCAGGGTGCAGGCGCAGCGCGCGTTCAGGCGTCAACGCCAGCATGCCGCCTGACGGGGTGATTGACGCGGCTTCATCGCCGAATGGTTCAGGGGTCTGAAGCGCGGGCTGAAAGAAGCCCCCCTCCCAGCGCCCCTGCTCAAAGCCCGACAGGCCAAGCGCCGCTTCCAGCCGCTCCATCCCGTTCAGCCAGACCTTGAAACACCCCGCCACCGGCTGGTCGCCCGGGCGCAGCGCAACGCGGTACAGACCTTGCGCCGGAGCGCTCAGTGGTTGCACCCGCGCGCCATTGGCCAGATGCCCGTGCGCCAGCAATGACGGCTCGTCGGTCAGCAGCTCGAAATCGGGCATGTGCTGGGCCTCAAGCGCCGCCAGGGTTTCGGCCATTGCGCCGGGCGTGGCAGCCTGCGTGGGCAAGCTGATGCTCAAGGGAAGGGTCCCGCGCATCACAAGCCCCAGTGCGGCGCTGATGTCCTCATCCCAGAACGGGGCAAAGGTGATGGCGTGTTCGTCAAAAAACGCGCCCGCCTGCTGCAAGAAACGCGCGCGCCGCCCGGGCTGGCGCAACACCCCGGCGCGCTCATGTATCAGTCGCGAGGCCAGCCGGGCGAACCCTTCGTCTGCACGCGCCGCCCCGCTGGCGCGCACCAGCCCCGCCAACCGCTCCAAAACCGCGAATTGCTCGAACACGCGGTCATCATCAGCGCCGGTGATCTGGCCGGGCCGGGCGCGGGTGTGACGATAAAGCGGCTCTGGCAGATACAGCATATGCCGGGTGCGCGCGGCGAGCGCCCAGAAGAACTCATGATCCTCGAACCAGGTGCCTTCGCGAAAACGCAGCGCGCCGATCAGGCTGCGCCGGTACAGCTTGTTCCAGGCCGAAGGGAAATGCCGCGCAATCGCGGTGGCGTCATCAAACAGAACGCGCCGGGCCGGGCCGGGCTGCGGATCGGGGCTGCCGTGAAGGGCGGAATGGGGCCGCCCGGTGCCATCCGGAAAGCAAAGGGTGATCGCGCAGGCCACCCAATCGCCGCCATCGGCCACCAGCGCGGCGTACATCTGTGCCAGAAACCCGGGCGCGAACTGGTCATCGCTGTCCAGAAAGGCGATGAACTCGCCGCGCGCGGCCTCCAGCCCGGTGTTGCGCGCGCCGGAAAGTCCACGGTTCGCTTGCCGGATCAGCCGGAAGCGGGGGTCGCCCGCGATCGCCTCCAGCGCCACTTCGCCTGACCCGTCGGTCGAGCCATCGTCAATCACCAGCGCCTCAAAATCAGTCAGGCTTTGGGCGCGCAGGCTGTCGATACAGGCCCCCACATGCGCGGCCACATTATAGACCGGGACAATGACGGAGATGCCGGGTGCGTCCATGCTCATCCTTGCAGCCTGCGCCACCTCAGCAGTATCGGCCGTAGAGCGCGTAATCCTCGTCATAGAAGTCCTTGAGCAGCGCCAGATCTGTCGCGCTCAACTTGTCTGTGCTGATCTTTGGCCCGCCCTTCTGCAACCGGTCCAGTTGGGCGGAAACGCCGGTCAGCCGCGCCACCTCGGCCTGCATCTCGCCGGTGTCCTTGATCGGGTAGAGATGCGTGTAAAACTGCGGGTCCCGGCCCAGATACTCAACCATCGGCATGGCATGATGCCAGATGCTCTCAACAGCCGCGCAATACTCGGGCAGGCGCCTGACAAAGGTGGAAAGATCGGGGCTACAGGGCAGATCCGCGGCTTCAAGCGCGGCGCCCGCAGCGTCCCTGGACAGCTCTTTGTGATGCAGAACACGGTTCGAATAGCACGACAACAGCCGCTTTACAGGGTCGCGCACGACAGCCATGCGGCGATGCCCCTCCATCCGGGCGATATTCTGGTCGGTGAAGGGGATCGAAGGGTAAAAACGGTGGATCCACCACATCTTGCCGCTGGTGCGGAAAGGCTTGAAGCCGAAACCGTTTTCAACTTCGAAGAACATGACTTTGAGCGAGGTGCAGGCCACTTTCGGGACCGGGATGTAGCTTAGCTTGTGGTCCTCAAGAATAACCGTCATCGCGGCTGCTCCACCTGTCATTGCACCCTTCGGGGTCTGGCCCCGGCAAGCCGGGCTCAGACCGCGCGCGGTCTGAGCAATATGTCATCATGCCAGTGCCTGCAACGGCCTTTCACCGCCGCGCGGACGGGCTTGTTCACTGGTGGCAAGGGGTTGCACGCCTTCAGGGCCGGGGATACGAAAGGCGGGTGCCACGGCCCGCCCGCTCAGGATTTCACGCTCCGCAAAGGACGCATGCCCATGAAGGTTCTGCTTCACATCGGTTCTCCCAAGGCCGGCTCTACCACCATTCAGGCCGCGCTCAAGCTGAACCGTGACCGGCTGGCGGAGAGCGGTGTACTGGCCTGGCAGCCCAACTCTTCCAAGGGGCCGCCCGCGCGGGTTCTGGCCAACCGGTTCGCCCCGCCCCAGCGCCCGCTTCTGCCGGTCGAGCGGCTGCATTTCAGCACCCGCGAAGAAACCGTGGAATGGAGCCTTGAAAACTGGCGCGCGCTGTCTGCCCTGGTCAAAGAGCGCAAGCCCGCCCTGACCGTGCTGTCGAGCGAGTCGCTCTTTGCCGTGAAGCGCGTCAAGCGGGTGCTTGATGCGCTGTATGAGACCTTCAGCGACGTTACGATCCTGGCCTATATCCGCGACCCGGCCGAGCAATACAAATCCTCGCTGGATCAGGTTATCCGCGATGGTGCGCGCTTTTCCAAACTGGCACTGCCCACGGATTTCCACTTCCCGCCGCATGCGACGATCCGCGCCTACCATGACATCCTTGGCAAAGAGCGCATGATCGTGCGCAATTTTGACCGGCGCAATCTGGCCGAAGGTGACCTGATCACCGATTTTTTCGGCCATGTAGCGCAGGTCGCCGGGACAGAGATAGCGGCACCGGAAACCCCGCCGCGCGCCAATGAAAGCCTATGCGCTTCGGCGACAATGTGGTTGTTGGGGGTCAACGAAATTTTCAACCGCTTCAGCACCGGCGGTGATCGCGACCTGATCAAACGCCGCATTGAACTTGTCCGGCGTCTGAGGCGCTCCCGCGCGCTGACCGGGCTACCCAAGCTGTCGCTGGGCAATTCCGATGTTGCGCTGTGGGCACGTGATGCTGAGCGTGCGGGGATCGAGTATTATAACACCGTCTTTTTCCACGATCAGATTGCGCTGGAAACAGCGCCCGTCGGTCTGACCCTGCCTGAGCCCGATGAAATGCGTCGCTCCCTGCACGAATGGCTGATCAGTCAGGCCGTGCCCGAGCATCTGCCATTGGTGCTGCGCGAAGCCATCAAGCCAGAATAGCGCCACCCGTCACCGGCGCCCGCCTGCTGCTTTTTCTCCGGCAAAACCGAAATACCCTGCTATCAAGGATTTACGCTTTGACCGTGCCCGTGTTTTTCGGGCCGGGGACGGGGCAGCCCGCCATTGTCACCGCTCACCCGGTGCAAAACCGAAAGATGCCTCATGACCCTGAAACCCCTGCCCGCCTTTTCCGGCCTCGCAAGCGGTATTGTCGCAAGTCTGGGGATGGCCGCGCTTCTGGCGCTGGCCGCGCCTGTACCGGGTCATGCGCAGGCAGATACCGGTATCGCGCCGGTGCAAGCCGATGGCGGAATAGTGTTCACGCGCATGGGCTTTTCGCTATGGCTGCCGGAAAACTTTGGCGCCCCCGCTTTTGAACAAGGCGACGAAATCTCATGGCTAAGCCCCGGCCTGGCCGAAACCGGCAAGGGTATCGGCGTGATCTTCGGGGCTGTGCCCGAGCGCGGGATCGTGCTCGATGGCCTTGGCCCTGACGATGAGATCAGCCGCGACAGCCTCACGTTGAATGCTCAGGTCTTTGACCGGGTTCACTACCAGATTCCCGCCGAGGACGTGATCGGCACATTCTACTTGTCGCAAGAGGCCTTTCATGAGGGCAACTTCTTGGCCTTCATGATCGCCACGCAACCAGATCACTGGAACGCAATGCGCAGCCTTCACGACACAATTGCCGAGCGTATCGAAAGCCTGAACAGCAACTGAACCGGACAGAAGAAAACCCCCGGCGCGCTGGTCGGGGGTTTTGCATCTGGCGCTGTGGCCGGGCCTCAGCCCTTCTTGAGACAGCGGTTGCCCAGCACTTCAGCGATCTGCACCGCATTGAGCGCCGCACCCTTGCGCAGGTTGTCGGACACGCACCACAGGTTGATGCCGTTGTCGATGGTGCTGTCTTGCCGGATGCGGCTGACATAGGTCGCATAGTCGCCCACGCAATCGACCGGAGTGATGTAGCCTCCGTCCTCGCGCTTGTCGACGACCAGAATGCCCGGAGCTTCGCGCAGGATGTCGCGGGCCTCGGCTTCGTCCAGGTGGTCTTCGAACTCGATGTTGATCGATTCCGCATGACCCACAAACACCGGCACCCGCACACAGGTCGCGGTAACCTTGATCGACTTGTCGAGGATCTTCTTGGTCTCAGCCACCATCTTCCATTCTTCCTTGGTCGATCCATCTTCAAGAAAGACGTCGATATGCGGAATCACGTTGAAGGCGATCTGCTTGGGATACACCTTTGGCGCAACCTCCTGACCCGGAACATACATGCCCTTGGTCTGGTTCCACAGCTCGTCCATCGCGTCCTTGCCGGTGCCGGACACGGACTGATAGGTGCTCACCACCACCCGCTTGATCCGCGCACGGTCATGCAGCGGCTTGAGCGCGACAACCATCTGCGCGGTCGAGCAGTTGGGGTTGGCGATGATGAATTTCTTGGTGTAGCCGTCAACCGCCGCCGCATTCACCTCAGGCACCACCAGCGGCACATCGGCGTCATAGCGGTAGAGCGAGGAGTTATCGATCACCACGCAGCCCTGTTTGGCGGCCTTGGGCGCGTAGATCTTGGTCGCATCCGATCCGATGGCGAAAAAGGCAATGTCCCAGCCGGTGAAATCAAAATGCTCAAGGTCCTTGCACTTCAGGGTCTTGTCGCCAAAACTGCATTCAGTGCCCAGCGAGCGACGCGACGCCAGAACGGCGATCTCGTCGATCGGGAACTCCCTTTCAGACAGAATGTTCAGCATTTCGCGGCCCACATTACCCGTGGCACCAACGACGACGACTCGATAGCCCATAAGAACCTCCTTTGTGTTCTGGCCTGCGGGGGGATACACCATGCCGCGCCGCAGTAAAAGGCCCCCGCATGGGCCCCGGTCAGTCTGGTGAACCAGTCAGCGCGCTCAGTCGGTGCGGTCTTGCGAGAAGGCGTATATTGCACATCCCGCCAGCACCAGCAGACCGAAGAACAGGAAGATGCTGGCATAAGGGGCGGAGACGGGCGCGGCGGGCGCAGCCTCATAAACACGGTTGGACAAAACCTGCAAAACCCCCACCCCGCCGATCGAGAACATGTTGAGCAGTGTCACACCACGCCCCAGCAACTGCGGCGGAAAGAAGCTGCGGCCATGCGCCATGATCAGCGGAAACGACAGGCCCAGAATGCACACTGCCGACAAAAGCACCGCCGAGGCCCAGAAACCAGATGCTGGCATCCACCACAGAGCCACCAGACACAGGCCTGACAGCGTGTTGCCCACCAGAACCACACCCTTGCGCGTGCCGAAGATCCGGTCAAGCGGGCCATAGGCGAAAGCGCCCACCACCATGGCAATCGCCATGATCAGCGTCACATGGCCAATGTCGATGGCATTCGCATCATAGACATCGGCGTAATAGGGGCCGACCCACAGGCCACGCAGACCCGCCGCCGGTGCGTAATTGACAAACAGAAGCGGCAGGATCAGCCAGATCGCCGGAATGCGCAGCACATCCAGAAGCGTGCCCTTGGCTTCACCCTCAGCCCGCTCCAAAGCGGGTGGGTCCTGAATGAAGCGCCACATTGCCAGCCCGGTGATCACCGTCAGCAATGCCAGCGCCATCACCGTTTCGCGCCAGCCAAAAGTTTCCGCGGCCCAGGCCAGTGGCCATGCCCCGGCAATATTGCCCAGCGTGCCCACACCGATGATAGCGCCCGCCAGTGTGGCAAAGACCCGCGCCGAATAGACCCGGCCAAAGATGTAATACGCCGCCATCAGGACCGGCGAGCACCCCGCCCCGATCAGCACCATGGACAGATGCAGATGCCACGGCACCTGCGCAACGGCAAAGACCACCGCCCCTGCCCCCCCGGCCACGCCGATCAGCCAGGCAGCAGTGCGGCGTGGTCCCAGCGTGTCCAGTGCCCAGCCCACCGGGATCTGCATCAGCGCAAAGGACAGAAACCACAGCCCAGAGGACAGCGCCAGCGCATCCGCCCCGGCCCCCAGTTCCCGGCCAAGGACCGGTGTCAGAACTGCCAGAAAGGCGCGATAGAACTGGCTCAGCACATAGCCGATCACCAGAAAGCCGATACCGATCTTCATCTTGCTGCCTGCCGTTCTTCCACATGTGAAGTATCGGGCGACCATTGCCTAAATTTCAGGCAACGTCCACCCCGGCGCGGCGGCGATTTCACGCCAGATGCTTGCGGAACGCCTCGATCACCTGCGCATAGATCGCCCGCTTGAACGGTACGATGGCGGCCAGCATATCGTCAGCGGCGATCCAGCGCCATTGTGAGAACTCGGGGTGTGGCTGCGCGAGGTCGATCTGCGCATCGTTGCCCTTGAAGCGCATCAGATACCAGCGCTGTTCCTGCCCCCGGTAGCGCCCCTTCCAGATCTTCGGAACCATTTCAAGCGGCAGTTCATAGGCCAGCGGCTGCGGGGTTTCGGCGATCACCTCGACCAGATCAGGGGTAACCCCGATCTCTTCGCCCAGTTCGCGCAGGGCCGCCGCGCGCGGGTCTTCACCCGGGTCGATCCCGCCCTGCGGCATCTGCCACGCGGGCGCTGCCGTATCGATCCGCTGGCCCGCAAAGATCAGTCCATCGCGGTTGATCAGCATCACGCCCACGCAGGGCCGATACGGCAGCGCGGCAATGTCCTCGGGTGACATCAGCGCCCGTTCATCGCCGACAGGCCGCGCAGGATATCCAGCGCATAGGCCAGCTGGTAATCCTCGGTGCGCAGCCGCGCCACCTCCTGGGCCGAGCGCTCTTCCTCTTCCATCATGCGCCGCTCGTCATCCGAAATGACCTCCTGCCCCAGCGCACCGCGCAGGCTGGATTCGGTGCGCGGCGGGCGGGCCGGGCTTTCCTCGGCGGCGCTTTCTTCGCGGCGGGGCTGGGCCACCACGATATCTGGCGACACGCCCAGCGCCTGAATCGACCGGCCCGAAGGCGTGTAATAAAGCGATGTCGTCAGCCGCATCGCACCATCACCGCGCAGCGGGATCAGCGACTGGACAGAGCCCTTGCCAAAGCTGCGCGTGCCCACGACCACCGCGCGGCGATGGTCCTGCAATGCGCCCGCGACAATCTCTGAAGCCGAGGCCGAGCCGCCATTGATCAGAACCACCATCGGCCGCCCCTCGATCAGGTCGCCCGGAGTGGCGTTGTGGCGCTCGCCCTGCCCGTCTGCGCGCCCGCGGGTGGATACAATCTCACCGCGGTCAAGAAAGGCGTCCGACACCCGGATCGCCTGCATCAGCAAGCCGCCGGGGTTGTTGCGCATGTCCAGCACCACACCGCGCAGGTTATCCACCCCGCCCAGATCTTCGATCGCTTCTTCCAGACCGGAGCGCAGGTTATCAAAGGTCTGCTCGTTGAAGGTGGTCACCCGCAGGACCACGATGTTCCCCTCAGTCCGGATGCGCACGGCCTGAATGCGGATGGTGTCGCGAATGATCGACAGATCAAAGGGCTCGTTCACGCCTTCGCGAAGAATTGTGATGATGATTTCCGAGCCCACGGGGCCGCGCATCAGATCCACCGCTTGTGGCAGTGTCAGGCCCATCAGCGACTCGCCATCGACATGGGTGATCAGGTCGCCCGGCTCTACGCCCGCATGATAGGCGGGCGTGTCATCGATGGGGGCAATGACCTGCACCATGCCGTCTTGTTGCGAAATCTCGATCCCCAGACCGCCGAACGCACCGCGCGTCTGCACGCGCATGTCCTCATAATCATCGGGCGCGAGGTAGCTGGAATGCGGATCAAGCGAGGACAGCATGCCATTGATCGCGGCCTGAATCAGTTCGCCGGTATCCACCTCGTTGACATATTGCGCACGGATGCGCTCGAACACATCGCCGAACAGGTCGAGCTGCTGATAGACCGCCTGATTGCGGCTTTGTTCCTGCGCTATCAGGGGGCCGGCTACCTGCGTGGTGATCAACACCCCGCCCAGAATGCCCGCCATTGCCGCCAAAAGGTATTTTCTCATCATCACATCCCGTTTCACTGCGCCTGACCGAATATCCGCCCCCGGGTATCGATGCGCGCGTCTATTGTGTCTGCCCAGTCAAATCGAACCAGACTTCTGGGTCAATGGCCTGCCCGTTATCCCTGATCTCCAGATACAGGGTTTCGCTGCGCCCCGCCACCGAGGCACTGGCAAGGAATTCGGCTTCCGTGGGCAACGCGCCGGGCATCAGCCCCATCGGATCGCCCTGCGTCACCACATCGCCCACCCTAGGATAGACCAGATCGAGCCCCGCCAGCACCACTAGATAGCCCTCGCCGGGTTCAAGCAAGATCACATTTCCGTAGTCCAGCAATGGCCCGCGGTAACGGATGGTCCCGGCCCAGGGCGCAGTGACCAGTGCGCCCGGCTCAGTGGCCAGCACCAGACCGGGCCGCGCCACGCCTGATGCATCCACCTCGCCTGCACGGCGCAGGATCGCGCCCTGAACCGGCATCGGCAGGCGGCCAAGCGCCTGTGTGAAGTCCGGCAACGGGTCAGACAGGTTGACGGGCGCGGCGGCAAGGCCGGTGGCCAGCGCCTCAAGCGTCTGGGCCGAGGCCAGAAGCGCCAGCATTGCATCTTCATCCTCGGCCATGCGCGGCGGTAGCTCGCGCCGGTCGGCCATGGCCTGGCTGAGGTCGGTGCGCGCCTCCTGAAGGCTGCGCAGTCCCATCGCCAGGGTCTCGGCCGCTGTTTCGCGCAACTGGCGCAGCGTCTGCATCTCACGCAGCAACGCACCGATCCGGTCTGCCTCGGCCTGCATGGCCGGGGCCAGATCGGCCAGCATCATGCCTGCGCGCGCCGTTCCCAGTGGGCCATCGGGGTGCAGCAGCAGCGCCGGGCCTTCCAGCCGCTCCACCGCCATCATCGCCGCCAGAAGGCGCGCGACCTGCTCGCTCTGCTGGTCAAACTGCCGCCGGATCGTCGCCTCGCGCAAGGCGGCCTCGCGCAGACCGGCGCGCAGGGCGGACAGGCCCACCTCATGAGCCTGAATGGTGCGGGTAAACGCCGTCACCTGATCGCGCGCGCCCCGCGCCTCTACCAGTTCGTCAATCGCCTCGACCAGCGCCAGCGCAGCGTCGCGGGCATTGTCTGCCGGGTCAGCGGAAAGCGGCTGGGCACACAGGCCCAGCGCCAGAACCGCCCCAAGAAGCCGCCGCGCCTGCATCATGCTCCGGTCAGGTTGCGGCCCGTCATCTCGGGCGGAAGGTCAAGGCCCATCAGCGCCAGCAGCGTCGGCGCGACATCGGCCAGCCGGCCGTCAGCCAGCCGCGCACCCGCAGGCCCGCCGATCAGCGCCACAGGCACCGGGTTGGTGGTGTGCGCGGTATGCGGGCCGCCGGTTTGCGGATCAATCATCTGCTCGCAGTTGCCATGATCGGCGGTCAGCAACATCACCCCGCCCGCAGCCTTCAGCGCCTCAAGCACCCGGCCCAGCCCGGCATCCACCGATTCGACCGCCGTGATAGCTGCTGCAAGGTCACCGGTATGGCCCACCATGTCGGGGTTGGCGTAATTCACCACGATCAGGTCATACCCCTCGCCGATCGCCTGAACCAGCCGGTCAGTCACCTGCGCCGATGCCATCGCGGGCTCCAGATCATAGGTGGCCACCTTGGGGCTGGATGGCATCTGCCGATCTTCGCCCGCCTCAGCCACCTCGCGCCCGCCGTTCAGAAAGAAGGTGACATGGGGGTATTTCTCGGTCTCGGCCAGCCGGAACTGGCGCAAACCATGCTGCGCCACCCAACTGCCCAGCGTGTTCTCGATGATCCGCTTCGGAAAGGCGGTGTGCATGAAGGCATTATGGGCGTCTGAGTATTCAACCATCCCCAGAAGCATCGCCCATTCCAGTTGATGCCCCCGGTCAAACCCGTGGAACGAGGCAGCGCCAATGGCCGCCATGATCTCACGCGCGCGGTCGGCGCGGAAGTTCAGGCAAAAGAAACCGTCGCCGCCGCGTGCACCGGTATAATCACCGATCACCGTAGGCTGAATGAACTCATCGGTCTCACCGCGGCCATAGGCCAGCGCCACGGCGCTGGGCGCATCCGGCGCGGCCTCGCCATGGCCCCGGATCATGGCAGCATAGGCGCGCTCCACCCGCTCCCAGCGCGAATCACGGTCCAGCGCCCAGTAGCGCCCGATCACCGTGGCGATCCGCGCGCCCTTGGGCAGCCATGCCGCCAGATCGTCGATGAACCCGCGCGCCGAACTGGGTGCCACATCGCGCCCGTCGGTAACTGCGTGAATCGCCACCGGAATTCCCTCGCCCACCAGCGCCTCAACGGCGGCTTTCAGATGGGCGATATGGCCATGAACCCCACCATCCGAGACCACGGCCATCAGATGCGCCGTGCCCTCGCTGTCATGCATCCGGTCAATGAACTCGCATAAGACAGGGTTGCGCGCGAAAGAGCCATCCTCCACCGCCAGATCAATCTGCCCAAGATCCATCGCCACCACCCGGCCCGCGCCGATATTGGTATGCCCCACCTCGGAATTGCCCATCTGCCCGGCAGGCAGGCCCACGTCATGGCCATGCGTGATCAGGGTGGCATGGGGACAACTGGCCATGATCGCATCATAATTCGGGGTTTGCGCCAGGGCGATGGCATTGCCTTCGGATTTCGGGCTGATGCCCCAGCCATCAAGGATGCACAGCACGACGGGTCTGGGCTTGGTCATTCGGGCCTCCGCTCTGGGGCCTATCTATGCGTTGCACGCCGCCGGGGCAATGCCGCTGCCAACGCGGCGGGCCGGGCCGGCGCCGCGCCGGCAACTCCTTGCCCGGCGCTTTGGCGCGGCTCAGACCAGATGGCGCGCCATCTTCTCGCGCACCGCGTCCGGCATAGGGGCCGAGCGGCGGGTTTTGGGGTCAAAAAAGACCTCCGTCAGCCCATAGGTGGCATGAACCAAACCGGTTTCTGTATGGATCATCCGCAAATGGTGGGTGCAACTTTTGGTACCCAGCCGCTCAACCGCGCCATCTATCAGAAAGATGTCGCCCGCCGTCAGCTCTTGCAAAAAGTTGGTTTCGGCCTTTGCCGTGACGATATGCACGCCATGTTCCTGCAACACCTGCGCGATACCCACGCCCATAGCGGAATAAAGATGAAAGGTCGCATCATCGAAAAACGGCGCGTAGTGGCGAACGTTCATATGGCCGAAGATGTCATGATGCCACGGATGCACCACGCCGCGCAGCAGTTGAAGGCGGGGCTTTTCCTGTTCAGACATTGAGCGCTCGCTTCTCTACATAATGGCCATAAATTGTGGTCAGCACGCTGACACCGACCAGCAACACCGCCCACTGCACCAGAAAGGCCCAGACGAACGCCAGAAAGGTTGAGACATGGGCAAGCAGCGTGACCGGCAGATTGGCCAGCCAGACCGCCAGAAGCGACGCCACCGCCAGCACAAGAAAGGCCGCACCGCTGGTGCCGGTTGCATACCAGGCCTCTTTCAGCGGCAGCCGCTGTTGCAACGCCGCCGAAGGCAGAATGGGCGAAATGCGGTAGGAAAAATACGTGACCGGCAGCCAGAACACCGCAAACAGGATCGCCCCGCTGACAATCGCGCTGCCCGTCACGGGCGAGGTCATCAGTGGCGCGGCGATCAGACCCGCCAGAATGCCAAACGGAATGGCCACCACGATCAGCACCAGCACAAAGATGACGCCCCCCACAATATATGACCAGATCGCCTGGCCATTGAAGGCGGGCAGCGCCGCCCCCGGCTCTTCCCCATGCAGAACGAACCGGTGCCAGGCCACGGCGATCCATAGGCTCGATACCACCTGTACCAGCACAATCAGGCCTGCTGCGCCATAGGGGTAGGTGCCAGCCATCATCATCGCCGACATGTCTTCACCCAGATAGATGAACTGCACCCCCAGCAGGATCGCCAGCACAAACTGCACCGCCATCAAGGCCGCCGAGATGCGCAGCGCCGCGCTCAGGTTGCTGGTCACCATGCCGATGGCATGAAGCAGGATTGACAGGCCCTTCATACGTTCCCCCGCGATAAGATGCGTTCACAGGCGACAGTAGGGGTGTGCGGCAGCACCCTGTCAACCCCGCCGGCGGGTGTTGCGAAGGCGCTGCAAAGCGGATAGCGAGGGGCAAACCGTCAGCTTTGGAGTTTTCCCCATGTCCGCGCCCAAGAAAGTTGTCCTGGCCTATTCCGGCGGGCTGGATACGTCGATCATTCTGAAATGGCTGCAAACCGAATATGGCTGCGAAGTGGTGACCTTCACCGCCGATCTGGGCCAGGGCGAAGAGCTGGACCCGGCGCGCAAGAAGGCCGAACTGCTGGGGATCAAGCCTGAGAACATCTATATCGAGGATGTCCGCGAAGAATTCGTGCGCGATTTCGTGTTCCCCATGTTCCGCGCCAATGCCTTGTATGAGGGGCTCTATCTGCTGGGCACCTCCATCGCGCGGCCCCTGATCTCCAAACGACTGGTCGAGATTGCGGCGGAAACCGGGGCCGATGCCGTGGCGCATGGCGCAACCGGCAAGGGCAATGATCAGGTGCGCTTTGAGCTTAGCGCCTATGCGCTCAACCCCGATATCAAGGTGATTGCGCCGTGGCGTGAATGGGACCTGTCCAGCCGCACCAAACTGCTGGAATTCGCCGAGGCGCATCAGATCCCCATTGCCAAGGACAAGCGCGGAGAGGCGCCGTTCAGCGTGGATGCGAACCTGTTGCATACCTCCAGCGAGGGCAAGGTGCTGGAAGATCCGGCCGTGGAAGCGCCTGATTTTGTGCTCCAGCGCTCGGTGCCTGTTGAACAGGCCCCTGATACGCCGGAAATGGTGGAAATCACCTTCGAGCGTGGCGATGCCGTTGCCATTGACGGCGAGGCGCTGTCGCCCGCCACCATCCTGACGCGGCTGAACGAGCTGGGCGGCAAGCACGGGATCGGCGTGCTGGATCTGGTGGAAAACCGCTTTGTCGGCATGAAATCACGCGGGGTCTATGAAACACCGGGCGGCACCATCCTGCTGGAGGCGCACCGGGGGATTGAGCAGATCACGCTGGATTCCGGCGCCGGGCATCTGAAGGATTCGATCATGCCGCGCTATGCCGAGCTGATCTATAACGGCTTCTGGTTCTCACCTGAGCGCGAGATGATGCAGGCGCTGATCGACAAGAGCCAGGAGCATGTTTCAGGCACGGTTCGGGTGAAGCTCTATAAGGGCGTGGCGCGGACGGTGGCGCGGTGGTCGGACCATTCGCTTTACTCTGAGGCGCATGTGACCTTTGAGGATGACGCGGGCGCCTATGACCAGAAAGACGCCGCCGGGTTCATCAAGCTCAACGCGCTGCGGCTGAAGCTGCTGGCCACGCGCAAGCGGCGGCTGGGCCTGTAGCGGGCGGGGCCGGGGGATACCCCGGCCTGATTGACGCAACGGCGGGTTTGCCTTGGCGGTATTGCGGCGTTACGCAGGCCGCAAAGTTGGAGAGCCCATGTCGCTGCCTGAGATCGCTGCGCGGATCAATCGCGCGTTGGAGAACAAGCCCTTTGAGGGCTCGCTGAAGTTCGATTGCGGGGATGCGGGCGTTCTGGTGCTGGCCGACAACCAAGCCACGCTGGACGACCGCGCCACGGATTGCACCATCGTGATGACCGAGGACAATCTGATCAAGCTGCTGACCGGCAAGCTGAACCCCATGACCGGGGTCATGACAGGTAAGCTGAAAGTGACCGGCAACCCGGCTGTGGCGATGCGTTTTGCCAAGCTGATCGGCTGAGCTACCAAAGCACCGCGAAAGCGCCCAGCCACATCAGCGCCCCAAGCCCGGCACCTATCATCACCCCTGCCCCGGCGGGAAGGCCCTGGCTATGACCGTTTCGTTTTTCCTGCGGCTGCATCACAATTCCTGCTCGTTTCGCGATCATAGTTGCGTGAAGCCGTAAAGAAACCCTTAATCCGGGCGAGACTGTGGCGGATTCCGGTCCATAATCAGGAATGATATTGGACAGGAGGATTTCAATGATGCAGCGCATACTGGCTTTGGCTCTGGCGCTTGGAACGGCGGCAACGGCAGCATCGGCACAACGGATCGAAACCGCGCTGGTCGCGGGTGGCTGTTTCTGGTGCGTGGAATCTGATTTCCGGCGAGTGGATGGCGTAAGCGATGTCACCGTGGGCTTTGCCGGAGGGACTGTTGAAAACCCGACCTACAATCAGGTCACTCGCGGCGGCACCGGTCATCTGGAAGTGGCATTGATCGAATTTGACGCCGAGACAATCAGCTATCCGCAGATCCTGCACATGTTCATGCGCTCGATCGACCCGCTGGATGCAGGCGGGCAGTTCTGCGACCGGGGCGAGATCTACACGACAGCCATTTTCGCCACGCCGGAACAGCGCACTGCGGCACAGACCGCCATCGACGAGGCCACCACCGAGCTGGGTCAGCCGGTGGTGACGCCGGTGCGCGAGATCGCCCGTTTCTGGCCCGCTGAGGAATACCATCAGGGCTATGCCTACAGTTCTGATCTGGTGCTGACCCGCTTTGGCCCGCTGACCCGCGCCGCCGCCTATGGTCGCTACCGCGAAGCCTGCGGACGGGATGCGCGGGTGCGGGATGTCTGGGGCGATGATGCGCCCTTCATCAACCGATAGCACCCTGACGCAGGCGCGATCAGCGCGTGTGACCTGAAATCAACACCTGTTTCGAAACGGACCTCAAAGAGCCGGTTTCGTTTGGCGTTTCATGCCCTTACGCGGGCATAAGGAAAGCTGTTGGCAGCAAATTCGCCATATTCTGAAAAACGAAAACAATGCGCCGGGGCCGTCAGGAAGAGCCTGAGGTAAGAGCGCACGAAACCGAGTAGTTGGAGAAAGATTAAATGTCCTCTGATCATGACGCCAAATTCGCCGGAAACACGATGTTCTGGATCCTTCTGGGCCCGCTTGCCGTGACGTTCATGCTGGCCATGAGGTTCCTGCTAAGCCCCTTGGCTGTCGCGCTCTTTGCGCTCGCCCATGGATTGGTGATCTTTCTGGCCATCAACGCAATCGGCCCCGATGCCGTTGGCGCCATGATCGCATTCTTCTTTGCCCTGTGGGTATACAGCTATTTCCTGCTCGGCGGCTTTGACATGGTTATGGGCATATTCCAGTCTGTAGAAGACGGCGTTCTGATCTGGGCAATCAAGAATCTGGGCATTTTCGGCCAGATCTACTATTTTATTCAGCGCTTTCTGATCACGCTGTTGTTCCTGCCGCTGAACATCTACCAACTTGCCACAGATCACACGACCACGAATGCCGCGCTTGCATGGCTCTCGGTTCTGTTTCTGGTGCAGGCGATCATCCTTTGGGTATACCACACCCGCCACCATCTGGGCATCTTCCTTGACTTCTGGGGCCGCCCGCGCCCTGAGCTTCTGGAGATCGACGGCGACCCTGACGCGGCGCTTGACCAGCTGCGCGAGCGCAAGAACGCAGAACAGTAAGACACAGGGAAAACGCGGCCTGCTTGATTGCGGGCCGCGTTTTCCTATTGGTCCTGTGCACAGCCGCCATAGCCCGCGAACAGGGGTTACTATGGCAAATCAGGCGCGGCTCAAGAAATCTGCAACTTCTTCCTGTGTGGGCATCGCCTCTGCCGTGCCTTCCCGCGTGACCTGAAGTGCGGCGGCAGATGTTGCCTGACGCAGCGCCTGCTCAGGTGTCATGCCCTGATCGATGGCCGCAGCCAGCGTTCCGGTAAAGCAATCACCCGCGCCCGTGGTATCCACCGGCGTGACCTTGGGTGCGGGGGCGTGAAAGGTCGCCTCGGCGCTGGTCCAGTCTGCCCCATCCGCCCCGCGAGTAACGATCACCACCTGAACCGGCAAATTCGCCAGACTGGTGCCGGTTTCGGCCTCCAGCGCCGCAGCCTCTCCCGCGTTGACCAGAAGGTGTGTGATATGCGGCAAGAGGGCTTTCAACGGCTTCAGTTCGAACGGCGCGGCAGAATAGAACACCCGCATACCATGTTCGCGCGCCAGCTTCGCGGCCTCAACCTGAAGGTTGGTTTCATTCTGCAAGAGCAGGATATCCCCCGCCTGCCCCGCGCTCAGCGCCTGTTCAACCGCCTCCAGCGATTGCGCCCGGTTTGCCCCGGCATGGATGATGATGGCGTTCTCGCCGTCAGGATCAGTCGCAATGATGGCATGCCCGGTCAGATGGTCCACACGCGAGATGGTACCCATATCCAGCCCCAGTGCCGCCAGTTGCCCGGCTGCCCAGCCATCACCTGCGCCGATTGCACCAATATGCACCACCCGCGCCCCGGCCCGCAGCGCGGCGACAGACTGATTTGCCCCTTTCCCGCCCAGACCTTTCATGTAGTCCAGCGCGGCCAGCGTCTCACCCGGGCGGGGCAGATGCGGCATGCGGTAGAAATGATCAATGCTGATCGAGCCGAGGTTGAAAACCGTCACGCCGCCCCCTTTAGCCGATCCGGCCTGCCGCCATCACTGACATGTTCAGAATGTCATTCACCGTAGCCCCGGTTGAACAGATCTGAATCGGCTTTGACACGCCGGTCAGAATGGGGCCGATCACCGTGGCCCCGGCCATTTCCTGCATCAGTTTAACCGAGATCGAGGCCGAGTGCCGCGCCGGAACCACCAGCACATTCGCCGGGCCGGTAAGCCGCGAAAACGGGTAGTGCGCCGCCGCCGAGAGGTTGAGCGCAACATCCACGGTCATCTCGCCCTCATACTCAAAATCAACGTGCCGGTCGTCCAGAACCTCGGGCGCGCGGTGCATCTTTTCGGCCCGCTCGGACACCGGATAGCCGAAGGTCGAAAAGCTGACAAACGCCACACGCGGCTCCAACCCTATGCTGCGCGCCACGCCTGCGGCCTTGGTGGCGATATCGGCCAGGTCATGCTCGTTGGGCCATTCGTGCACCAGCGTATCCGCAATCAGCACGATCCGGCCCTTGTGCAGCAGCACCGACACGCCCACCGCACCGTCCTGCGCGCGGGCATCGAACACATGGTTGATCATGTCCATCACCAACGCCGATTTGCGCGTGGCCCCGGTGATCAGCCCATCGCCATGGCCATGCGCCAGCATCAGGGCTGCAAAGATATGCCGGTCACGCGTGGCCATGCGATGAACATCGCGCAGATCGAACCCTTTGCGTTGCAAGCGATTGTAAAGAAAGGTTTTATAGGTATCCAGATGCCGGGTATTGGCGGCGTTGACGATCTGCAGCTCGCGCACCGCATCGCCCATGCCCGTCGCATCCAGCCTGCGGCGTACATCCTCCTCGATGCCGACAACCAGCGCCTTGCCAAGGCCGGAGCGCTGGTAGGACACCGCCGCGCGCAACACGCGCTCATCATCGCCCTCGGCAAAGATCATGCGCGACTGGGCCTGCCGGGCGCGGGCATAGAGGCTTTGCTGGATGCTGGCAGTCGGGTCCATCCGTGATTTCAGGTGCAGCGTATAGCTGTCCATGTCGATGATCGGCCGCCGCGCCACGCCGGTATCCATGCCCGCCCTGGCCACGGCGGGCGGGATGCGATAGATCAGGCGGGGGTCAAAGGGCGTGGGGATAATGTATTCGCGCCCAAAGGTCAGCTTGCGGCCATAGGCCATGGCAACCTCATCGGGCACATCCTCACGCGCCAGTTCGGCCAAAGCGCGGGCGCAGGCGATCTTCATCTCATCGTTGATGGCGCGGGCGTGAATATCCAGCGCACCCCGGAACAGATAGGGGAAGCCCAGGACGTTGTTCACCTGATTGGGGTAATCACTGCGCCCGGTCGCCACAATGGCATCGGCGCGCACGGCTTGGGCCTCTTCCGGCGTGATCTCGGGGTCCGGGTTGGCCATGGCAAAGATAACCGGATTCTCGGCCATGCTCGCCACCATTTCAGGCGTCACCGCGCCCTTGGCCGAGACGCCCAGAAACACATCCGCGCCCACCATCGCCTCTTCCAGCGTCCGGTGGGGGGTGTTGGCGGCATGGGCAGATTTCCACTGGTTCATCCCCTCGGTGCGGCCCTGCCAGATCACGCCCTTGGTGTCGCACATGATGCAGTTGTCATGCAGCGCGCCCATCCGCTTGAGCAGTTCCAGACAGGCGATACCGGCGGCCCCTGCCCCGTTGAGCACGATCTTCACATCCTCGATCCGCTTGCCCGTCAGCTCCAGCGCGTTGATCAGCCCGGCGGCACAGATCACGGCGGTGCCGTGCTGGTCATCATGGAAAACCGGGATGTCGCAAAGCTCCTTGAGCCGTTGCTCAATGATGAAACACTCAGGCGCCTTGATATCCTCAAGGTTGATGCCGCCGAAGGTGCAGCTCATCAGATGAACGGCCTTGATGATCTCATCGGCATCTTCGGTGTCCAGCTCGATATCGATGGCGTTCACATCAGCGAAACGCTTGAACAGCACCGCCTTGCCCTCCATCACCGGCTTGGACGCCAACGCGCCAAGGTTCCCCATCCCCAGAATAGCCGTGCCGTTGGAAATGACGGCGACCATGTTGCCCTTGGTGGTGTAGTCATAGGCCAGTCCCGGGTCGCGCGCGATGGCCTCCACCGGGATGGCAACGCCGGGTGAGTAGGCCAGCGACAGGTCGCGCTGCGTCGCCATCGGCGTGGAGGCGATCATCTCCAGTTTGCCGGGCGTCGGCTCAAAATGATAGGCAAGCGCCTCTTCGGGGGTGAACTTGGTCTTACGGGTCATGATGTCAGCGCTCCTCACCTGTGCTTCATCCTTAGCGCCCCCTTTCGCGCAGAACAACCGCGCCGAAATACGCCTTTCCGCGCGCGCAGCGGTTTTGTAGGGTCACGCTCGCAGGCAAGGAGAGAGATGTGAGCGCGCAAGACGCCAATGTCACGCCGATGATGGCGCAGTTTCTGGAGATCAAGGCGCAGAACCCTGATGCGCTTCTGTTCTACCGGATGGGCGATTTCTATGAGATGTTCTTTGATGACGCCGTGGCGGCCTCTGCCGCGCTGGATATCGCATTGACCAAACGCGGGCAGCATCAGGGCGCGGATATTCCCATGTGCGGCGTGCCGGTGCATTCGGCGGAAGGGTATCTGCTGACGCTGATCCGCAAGGGGTTTCGCGTGGCTATTGCCGAGCAGCTGGAAGACCCGGCAGAGGCAAAAAAGCGCGGCTCCAAATCAGTTGTCAAGCGTGGGGTCGTCCGGCTGGTGACGCCCGGCACACTGACCGAGGATTCCCTGCTGGAGCCGCGTCGCCATAACTTCCTGTCGGCCTTTGCGCTGGTGCGCGATGAGGGAGCACTGGCCTGGGCCGATATCTCAACCGGAGAGCTGCGGGTGATGCCTTGCCCGCGCGTCCGGCTGGCCCCGGAACTTGCGCGGCTTGCGCCGCGCGAAATGATCGTTTCAGGTGGGTCAGAGACTGATTTTGATGAACTGGCCGCTGAATTTGGTTTGGCGATCTCGGGCCTGTCGCGCGCCAGCTTTGACAGCACGGGCGCCCTGAAACGCCTGTGCGCGCTGTACGGTGTCACCACGCTGGACGGGTTTGGCAGCTTTGGCCGCGCCGAATTGTCCGCATTGGGCGCGCTGGTCGAATACCTTGACCTGACGCAGCACGGACGGATGCCGCTCTTACGCCCGCCGGTGCGCGAAAGCGCGGGCGCAGTCATGCAGATCGACGCCGCGACCCGGCGCAATCTGGAACTGACGCAGGCCTTGAGCGGCGGGCGCGACGGCTCGCTGCTGGCTGCGATCGACATGAGCACGACGGCAGGCGGCGCGCGGCTGATGGAGCGGCGGGTGTCCAGCCCCTCGTGTGATCTGGCAACGATCCGCGCACGGCAGGCAGCTGTCGCCGCGCTGCTGGAAAGCGATCCCCTGCGCGGTGACCTGCGTGCTGCGCTGCGGCAGGTGCCGGATATCGACCGTGCGCTGTCACGCCTGTCGCTGGACCGGGGCGGCCCGCGTGATCTGGCGATGCTGCGGGGCGGGCTGGCGGGCGCGGGGCAGATCGCAGGGATACTCGGTGCCACTGACGTGCCGCCGCTGCTGACCGAAGCTGCGATGGCGCTGGTCGGCCATGAGGCGCTGACCAAGCGTCTGGAAACCGCGCTGGTGGCTGACCCGCCACTGCTGGCGCGCGATGGCGGCTTCATCGCGGCAGGCGTGGATGAGGAACTGGACGAGGCGCGACGCCTGCGCGACGAGGGGCGCGGAGTGATCGCGGCGATGCAGGCAGAGTACATTGCCGAGACCGGCATCAACTCATTGAAAATCAAGCATAATAACGTGCTTGGGTATTTCATCGAAACCACCGCTACGCATGCCGAAAAGATGCTGGCGGCCCCGCTGTCTGAACGCTTCATCCACCGCCAGACCACCGCCAATCAGGTGCGGTTCACCACCCTTGCGCTGTCCGAGATGGAAACGAAGATCCTGAACGCAGGTGGCCGGGCGCTGGAGATTGAGAAACGCCTGTTCGAGACCCTGCGCGCCGAGGTGCTGGCCGCCGCAGGGCCAGTCCACGCCACTGCCCGCGCGCTGGCCGAGATCGATGTCGCCACCGCGTTCGCTGAACTCGCCAGATTGCGCGATTGGGCGCGCCCGGTGGTCGATGACAGCCGCGCATTTGACATACAGGGCGGGCGGCACCCGGTGGTTGAGCAGGCGCTTTTGCGCAGCGGGCAGAGCTTTGTCGCCAATGATGCGGGCCTGAACCCTGAAGGCGATGGCGCCGCGATCTGGCTGGTAACCGGGCCGAACATGGCCGGTAAATCAACGTTCCTGCGCCAGAACGCGCTGATTGCACTCCTGGCGCAGGCTGGCAGCTATGTGCCGGCAAGGGCTGCGCATATCGGGCTGGTGGGGCAGTTGTTCAGCCGGGTCGGTGCCTCTGATGATCTGGCGCGCGGGCGATCGACCTTCATGGTCGAAATGGTTGAAACCGCCGCGATCCTCAATCAGGCCGATGACAGGGCTTTTGTTATCCTTGACGAAATCGGGCGCGGAACTGCGACATATGACGGGTTGTCGATTGCCTGGGCGGTGCTGGAGCACCTTCAAGGCGTCAACCGATGCCGCGCGCTGTTCGCCACGCATTACCACGAAATGACAGCGCTGGCTGACCGGCTGGACGGCGTGCAGAACGCCACCGTGGCGGTACGCGAATGGGAAGGCGAAGTGGTGTTCCTGCACGAGGTGCTGCGCGGCGCCGCGGATCGCTCATATGGCGTGCAGGTCGCGCGGCTTGCGGGGCTACCGGATGCGGTGATTGTCCGGGCGCGCGAGGTGCTGGAACTGCTGGAGCGCGGCGACGAACGTCAAAGCGGCGCAAAAGGGCTGATCGACGATCTGCCGCTTTTCTCGGTCAAACCGGCACCAAAGCCGGTTCCGGCAAAGGCGTCAGCGGTGGAAGAGCGGCTGAAAGCCGCCCACCCTGATGCCCTGACCCCGCGTGACGCGCTGGCGTTGGTCTATGACCTGCATGCGCTGCTGCAAGAGAAACCCTAAGATCATCCCGGCGTTGAGGACACACCCACCTGTGCGGGCCGCAAAAGCTGCTCATGCATGCGGAATCCGTCTGACATGACCTGAATGATCTGTCCGGCGCGGGTGTTGGGGATCGGTGCTTCAAACATGGCTTCGTGCAGATGCGGATCAAACATCTCGCCCGCCTGCGGTGACACGCGCTCAACCCCGTGCTTGCCCAGGACCGACAGCAATTCGCGCAGCGTCAGCTCAACGCCTTCAACAAGGCCCTGCGCCTGCTTGCGGGTATCATCCGTTGTGACGGACATCGCGCGGCTCAGGTTGTCATAGACCGGGATCAGATCGCGCGCGAGCTTGGCGCCGCCATAGATCGCGGCTTCACGGCGGTCTTTTTCGCCGCGTTTGCGGGTGTTCTCCAGATCTGCTAGCGCCCGCATCAGCCGATCACGCATTTCAGCGCGCTCAATCTCGAACGCGGCATGCGCTTCTTCCAGCGCGGCGGCGGCATCCAGCGGCTCGGCGTCGGTCTGGGGTTCAGTCTGGGGTTCGGACAGGTCCTGATTCTCGGTATTCTGTGGCTGTGCCATGTCTTCCTCGGTTCACTCAGATCCCATATCGCCAAGCATACGCCCGACAAGCTGGGCCGTGTAATCAACGATCGGCACGATTCGCCCGTAATTCAGCCGCGTGGGGCCGATCACGCCGACCGCGCCGATAATCTTGCGGTCAGCGTTCATATAAGGAGAAACCACCAGAGTGGAACCCGTAAGTGAGAAAAGCTTGTTCTCTGAACCGATAAAAATGCGCACACCTTCGCCGCGCTCGGTCAGTTCCAGAAACTCGGCGATGTCGCGCTTGCGCTCAAGATCCTCGAACAATTCGCGGATGCGCGACAGGCTGTCGCCATCGGTCTGTTCCAGCAGATTGGCGCGCCCGCGCACAATCAGGCGCTCATGCGGCTCGCCCTCATTTTCCCACAGGGCAAGGCCGCGCTCGACCAGGTCGCCCGCCAGTGCATCTATCTCCTGCCGCCGACTGGTGATCTCTTTGCGGATACGCTGGCGCAGCTCGCTCAGTGTCAGGCCATTGGCAAAAGCGTTGAGAAAATTCGCCGCCTCTCGCATGGCTGACGGTGTCAGGCCCGGTTGCGGTGTGAAAACCCGGTTCTCAACATGGCCATCCGAGAAAACCAGCACCACAAGCGCGCGATCAGCGGAAAGCGACACAAACTCGATATGCTTGATCGCCGCCTCATGTTTGGGTGCCAGCACCAGACTTGCCCCGCGCGTGATC
This sequence comes from Pararhodobacter sp., assembly GCA_020832545.1. Lineage (GTDB taxonomy): Bacteria > Pseudomonadota > Alphaproteobacteria > Rhodobacterales > Rhodobacteraceae > Pararhodobacter. The sequence continues at coordinate 61,956 of JAFIEK010000011.1, forward strand.
GACGACAGCGCATTGCCGACACGGTCCAGCATGGTGGTCAGATCACGCTCATTGGTGCTGCGCGTGGCATCCAGCATCTCCCGGTCAGAGGCGGTTACCGGGTCAATCTCCAGCAAGCCATCGACAAAGATGCGCAGGCCCTGCTGCGTGGGCACCCGGCCCGCAGACACATGCGGGCTGCCCAACAGGCCCAGATACTCCAGATCCTGCATCACGTTGCGTATAGTCGCCGCCGAAACCTTTTCGCTGAAATCCCGCGTCAGTGACCGGGAGCCCACGGGCGCACCCGTCGTCAGATAGGCCTCAACCACGCGGCGAAACACTTCGCGCGAACGGTCATTCATTTCCTGGAGAAGCTGGCGTTGATCCGTCATGGCTTTGTTCGGGCAATCAAGAAATGGTTAGTCTGCATCAGACAGATCGTCAATGCGGGTTGCATGTTCAAGGGATGGCCATGTATCTGGGGGCTTTGCAAAACAGGGGATACTCAATGCGCCCATCGCAGAGAAAGCTAGATGAACTGCGCCCGGTTTCAATTGAAACCGATGTGATGCGGCATGCCGAGGGTTCGTGCCTGATCAAGATGGGTGGCACGCATGTGCTGTGCACGGCATCGCTTGAAGATCGCACGCCGCCCTTTCTGAAGAACACCGGCCAGGGCTGGGTGACGGCGGAATACGGGATGCTGCCGCGCGCCACCAACACCCGCAACCGACGCGAGGCTTCGGCAGGAAAACAGACCGGAAGAACTGTTGAAATTCAAAGGCTTATTGGCAGATCACTGCGCGCCGGGATCGACCGAGTGGCGCTGGGGGAACGCCAGATCACCGTGGATTGCGATGTCATTCAGGCCGATGGCGGTACCCGGTGCGCGGCTATAACCGGCGGCTGGGTAGCGCTGCGGATTGCCGTGAACCGGCTGCTGAAAGCGGGTATTCTGACCAGCGATCCGATTGTGGATCATGTCGCTGCGGTGTCATGCGGCTTCTATGCCGGGCAGCCGGTGCTTGACCTGGATTATGATGAGGACAGCGAGGCCGGGGTTGACGGAAATTTTGTCATGCTGGGCGAGGCGCGGATGATTGAGGTCCAGATGTCGGCCGAGGGTTCTGTTTTCTCACGTCCGCAAATGGATCAGCTGATAGATCTGGCACAAACGGGCGTAGCGCAGTTGATATCGGCGCAAAAGGCAGCCATCTGATGCGAAAGTTCGACGGCGAGAAGCTCCTGATCGCCACCCACAACGCAGGCAAGCTGGAAGAGATGCGCGCGCTGTTTGCGCCGTTGAGCTTGTCGGTCGTCTCATCGGGCATGCTCGGCCTGCCTGAGCCTGAAGAGACAGAGAACAGCTTTCTGGGCAATGCCCGGATCAAGGCGCACTCCGCCGCCCGCGCCACTGGCCTGATCGCCCTCGGCGATGATAGCGGGCTGGAGGTTGATGCGCTGGACGGTCAGCCGGGCGTCTACACGGCAGACTGGGCCGAGACGCCGGCGGGCCGCGATTTTGCAATGGCGATGAGCAAGGTTCATGATGCGCTTGTTGCAATCAGCGCCACAGAGCCCTGGCGTGCGCGATTTCGCTGCACGCTGGTCCTCGCCTGGCCCGACGGTCATGAAGAGGTCTTCGAGGGTGCCGCCGAAGGCCAGCTGGTCTGGCCGGTTCGCGGCATTGAGGGGCATGGGTTTGATCCGATGTTTGTTCCGGTTGATGATACCCGCACCTTTGCCGAGATGTCGCACGAAGATAAGAACCGCATCAGCCACCGGTCACGCGCCATCGCTGCGATGACGGCCGGATGTTTCACGTGAAACATCCGGCTACGGAAGATTGGCAGAACGCCGGATTCGGAATTTACATGCACTGGCCGTTTTGTCAGGCTAAATGCCCCTATTGCGACTTCAACAGCCACGTATCGCGCAATATTGACTATTCACGCTGGGCAAACGCCTATCTGAGCGAGCTGGAGAGGATGCGAGCGCTGACCGGTGAGCGCGTGGTGGGTTCGGTGTTCTTTGGCGGCGGCACACCATCATTGATGCCGCCGGAGCTGGTTGGCCAGCTTCTGGAGCGGATCGCCAAACTTTGGCCGCAGGCGAATGATCTGGAGGTCACGCTGGAGGCCAACCCCACTTCGGTGGAGGCGGCGCGCTTTCGCGGCTTCAGGGATGCAGGCGTCAACCGCGTTTCAATCGGCATACAGGCGCTCTACGATGAGGATTTGCGCCGCCTAGGTCGCCTGCACAGCGCAGCAGAGGCGGTCAACGCTTATGAGCTAGCGCGCGCCGTTTTCCCCCGCGTCAGCTTTGATCTGATCTATGCGCGGCAACACCAGACGCTGGAAGATTGGCGTATGGAGCTGAACAAGGCGTTGTCAATGCAGCCAGATCACCTGTCGCTCTACCAGTTGACGATCGAGGACGGCACAGCCTTCGGTGAGCGGTACCAACACGGCAAGCTGCGCGGATTGCCCGCCGATGATTCGGCAGCGGACATGTTTCTTCTGACGCAAGAGATGTGCGCAGCAGCCGGGCTGCCAGCCTATGAGATCTCAAATCACGCGCGTGAAGGCAACGAGAGCAAGCACAACACGCTGTATTGGCGGTATGGCGATTACCTTGGCATCGGCCCGGGCGCGCATGCAAGACTGACATTGAACAGGCAGCGACAGGCCCGACAATCAACCCGGATGCCGCAAGCATGGCTGGAGCGGGTTCAGCGCGAAGGATCAGGCGAACTGCCGCCGGAAATGCTGACAGGCACAGATCAGGCCGCTGAGTATCTGATGATGAGCCTTCGGCTCAGCGAAGGCAGCAATCTGCAGCGCTTTGAGGCGCTGGCGGGCGCGCCACTGAATGCCGAAAGCATCGCCGAACTTGTGCAGTCTGGCCACCTTTGGTCCAGCGCCAACAGAATCGGCACTACCCCTGAGGGGCGGATCATACTGAATGCCGTGCTGCGGCAGTTGCTGTGAGCCGCACGCCTAACGCACCTGCGACAGCAACTGGCAAAGCTGGTCAAGCTGCTCAAGCGTCTTGTAGCGAATGATCACCTGCCCCTCGCCGCCCGCGCGATGATCGATCATTACCGACATCCCAAGATTGGCGGAAAGATCATCTTCAAGGACCTTAGTGTCAGCATCCTTTTCGCGTGGCCGGGCCTGGGCCTGCTTGCGGGGCTCAGGCGTCTTCCGCGCCAACGCTTCGGTCTGGCGTACCGAAAGCCCACCCTCAATTACCTTTCGCGCCAATGCTACCGGGTCGGGCGCAGTGATCAACGCGCGCGCATGACCAACTGAAAGCTCGCCCGAATCAAGCATCTCACGAAGCTCCTCCGGCAGATTGAGAAGCCGCAAAAGGTTGGCGATGTAGCTGCGGCTCTTGCCCAGAACCTCGGCGATCTTCTCCTGCGTATGACCAAACCGCTCCATTAGCTGTTTGTAGCCAGCGGCCTCTTCGATGGGGCTCAGCTCAGCCCGCTGGATGTTCTCGACAATAGCGATCTCCAGAACTTCTGAATCCGAGAAGTCCTTCACAATGACCGGTATCTCATGCAACCGCGCATTCTGCGCTGCACGCCAGCGCCGCTCGCCGGCAACGATCTCAAATCCATCTGCGCGCGCAGGGTCCGGGCGCACGATCAGCGGCTGAATGATCCCCTTCTCGCGAATAGAATCCTGTAGCTCTGATAGCCGCGCCGCATCAAAATGGCGACGAGGCTGATCAGGATTCGGGCGCAGGGATTCAATGGGCACACTGCGCACGCCCAGCCGATCAACTGGCGCGCCAGCCTCTGGTTCGCGCCCGGAAAAGGACATGTCAGCGCCAACTTCGGCCATCAGGGCAGACAAACCGCGCCCCAGTCCACGACGTTCATTCTTACGATCGGTCATGCTTTTCGTCCTCTCAGGCCGGGTTGTTGGCAAGAAACTCTTTTGCCAGAGCGCGATACGCCGTGGAACCCTTGGATTCGGAATCATACGCCAACGCAGGCATCGCGAATGACGGCGCCTCGCTCAGGCGCACATTCCTTGGGATCACCGTTTCAAACACCAGAACGCCCAATGTGTCACGGGCGTCGCGCTCTACCTGCTGCGAGAGGTTGTTGCGCTGATCATGCATCGTCAGGAGAACCCCCTCAACCCGCAGGTCTGAATTTGCGGTCTGGCGAATTTCACGAATGGTTAACATCAGCTGCGACAGCCCTTCGAGCGCGAAGAACTCGCTCTGTAACGGCACAAGAACCGAATGCGCGGCCACCAGGGCATTGACAGTCAACAGGTTGAGCGAGGGCGGGCAGTCAATCAGGATGAAATCATAGCCAAGCCCCGCCATATCCGGTCGCCGCACGGCATCGCGCAACAGAAAGCTGCGCTTGTTAAGGTTGAACAACTGAACATCCGAAGAGGAAAGCTCAGTTGTCGACGGGATGACATCCACCCCCTTTGTCGCGCTGTGCACTATAACGTCACTCAGCACAGCCTCGCCAATCAGCAGATCATAGACGGTGGATTCCCGTTGATCGAGCGCAATACCGAGCCCGGTGGAGGCGTTGCCCTGAGGATCCATATCAATCAGCAACACTTTCTTGCCCATTTCGGCCAAGGCGGCAGAAAGGTTGATGGCGGTCGTCGTTTTTGCCACGCCACCCTTCTGGTTCGCTATTGCCACGATCTTCATTTCAAGCACTTTCTGATTCTTTACATATCCGCCGGACGCACAAGATTCTTGCCTCTTCGTCAGCGACGCTGTTGACAAGGTCAATATCGAAAGTCCAGTTCTTGCGCGCCGCTGAAATTTCCGCTGCGTGGTTTCTGCCCTTAGGTAGCAGTGCGACGCCGTCGGGATCCATATGGAGCTGAACATATCCCAGCAATTTATCGAGAGGGGCGAGCGCACGCGCGGTCAAGGTTCTCGCCCTGAGTGGTGCGAGGCCTTCGGCGCGGGCATGGTGTATTGTCGCGTTTAACGACAGATCTTTGCTGATGATCCGCAGAAATGCGGCTTTGCGGGCGTCACTTTCAACAAGGTCAAAGCACAAACCGGGGCTAAGTTCACTCGCGATAATGGCAAGAACAATTCCAGGAAGACCGCCACCAGATCCAAGATCGCACCAACTTTCGCCCAACGGATCGCGCAAATGAAAAAGCTGTGCCGAGTCTATGATATGGCGCTTCCACATGGCTTCTTGGGATGTGGGGGCAATCAGGTTAATTTTCGCAGACCAGCGCTCAAGCTGCTGGCAATAGGTGTCCAGCCGCTCAAGTGTTTCACGTGAAACATTCAGATCGATATCTCGCAGATCACGCATGCCTTGCCTGCGCGGATCGCGCCCGGCGCAGCCGCGCTTGCAGCAGCACAATCGCAGCCGGGGTCATACCCACGATCCGTGCAGCCTGAGCCATGTTACGCGGTTGCGCGGCGAACAGCTTCTCCTGTAGCTCATGGGAAAGCCCAGGGATTCCATGGAATGGGAATCCGCTTGGTATTTCAATAGCTTCGTCACGCCGCAAGGCCTGAACTTCCGCGTCCTGACGGGCAACATACGGGGCGTAAATGGCTTCGCGCTTGAGCTGCGTCAGATACGCACCATCGACATCCTCAAGCCCCGGATCAATTTGAAGCAGGCTCGATTCCGGAAAATCGCTTAACGTCAGCAGGTCATAAAGACTGCGCCGCGCGCCATCCGCACGAACACTCACGCCCTTTTCCTGAAGCTGGCCGGGGGTCAGTGTGTGCGACTTCAGCCGCCCGCGCAGAGAGGAAAGCCCATCTATCTTCTTGGCGAAAGCCTGGGCGCGCGCGTCGGAAATACAGCCCAGCGCAAGCCCGGTCGGCGTCAGGCGCTGATCGGCGTTGTCCATCCGCAGCGACAGCCGGAACTCAGCGCGAGATGTGAACATGCGATACGGCTCATTCACGCCGCGATCCGTCAGATCATCGATCATTACCCCGATATAGCTGTCACTGCGCGAAAAAACTGCATCCTCCAGTCCCAGTGACAGCGCAGCCGCGTTCAGCCCGGCAACGAGACCTTGCGCGGCCGCCTCTTCATAGCCAGTTGTGCCATTGATTTGCCCGGCAAGAAACAGGCCCTTAAGCGCCTTTGATTGCAGCGTTTTCAGTAGACCGCGAGGGTCATGAAAGTCATATTCAATCGCGTAGCCGTACTGAAGAACCTTGGCGCTCTCAAGGCCATTGATTGTGCGGATGAACGCATCCTGCACCTCACGGGGGAGCGAGGTTGAGATGCCGTTCGGGTAGATCGTATCATCATCGAGCCCCTCAGGCTCAAGGAAGATGTTATGCGTTTCCTTGTCGGTGAACCGCGTGATCTTGTCCTCAACCGACGGGCAGTATCTGGGCCCAACCCCGGTGATATTGCCCGAGCGCATGGCAGAGAGGTGAAGATTGGCCTGAATGATCTCATGCGTGCGCGGATTGGTCTGCGTCACCCCGCATGCGATCTGGCGCGCAACGGGGGCAGTGTTAAGAAATGACAGCATGACAGGCGCCTCGTCGCCCTCTTGCCGCCCAACGCGCGCCCAGTCAATTGACTGCGAGCTCAGCCGGGCGGGGGTGCCGGTTTTCAGCCGCCCCGTGGCCAACGCAATCTCTGACAGCCGCTCACCCAGTCGGACAGAGGCTTTAGCGCCGTGACGGCCAGCGCGAATTCGCTCTTCACCGATATGTATCTCGCCGCGCAAAAACGTACCAGATGTCAAAACAACCGCGGGGGCCCTGATCTGCGTCCCATCAGAGGTCTCGACACCCGTCACTTGGTCCGAAGTGACTATCAGGTCAGTGACCTCGGCCTCTATGATCTCAATTCCGGGCATTGCGTGCGTGGCGGTCTTGATGAACTGCTTGTAACGCTTCCGGTCGGCCTGAGTTCGTGGGCCCTGAACGGCAGGGCCGCGTGAACGGTTGAGAAGGCGGAACTGAATGCCTGCATAGTCCGCGCCGCGCCCCATAACCCCGTCAAGCGCATCGATCTCGCGCACAAGATGCCCTTTTCCCAGCCCGCCAATAGCCGGATTGCAGGACATCACGCCAAGATCCTCGGTGCTGAATGTCACCAGTGCCGTCCGCGCGCCTCTGCGGCTTGCTGCATGCGCAGCCTCCACGCCCGCGTGTCCGGCGCCGATGATGATGACATCGAATTGTTTCACGTGAAACACTCCTTACTTGCCAATGCAGAAGGAAGAGAAAATCCTGCCGAGCACGTCTTCTACTTCTATGCGACCGATGATTCCGTCAAGGCATGTGATCGCCGCGCGAATATCCACCGAAACAATCTCCCAGCCCGTATCGCCCACCTCTAGCGCTGCGAGCGCGCCGAGCAAATGCGATTCCGCTCGCCGCAATCTATCGAAATGGCGCTCTCTTGAAAACACCGAAGACCCGGCAACGCGCTCTGCCAATCGATGTTCGATTCTGCTGACCAGATCGCCAACACCCGCACCGGTTTTGCCAGAAATACCAGGCAGATGCCACAAATCGGCTTTTGACAGAACGACGATGTCCTGCGCGCTCAGCTCACTGACATCTTCGTCAGGACGGCTTTTCAGGTAGACTCGCAGATCAGCCGCTTTGGCGCGTTGCTGTCCGCGCGATATGCCGATCATCTCCACCTCGTCTTCGGTCTCGCGCAGACCGGCGGTGTCTATCAACGTCACCGGGAGGCCGCCAATATCCATCCGAACCTCGATCACATCGCGCGTGGTTCCCGCCCGCTCTGAGGTTATGGCGGCTTCCCGGCCGGCCAAAGCATTCAAAAGTGTGGATTTTCCGGCATTGACCGCGCCGATGATCGCAACCTCAAACCCCTCTCTGATCCGCTCAGAGGCCGCACTTCCCGCAACCTCTCGCGCAACGGCGCTTTGCACATTGCGCAGGGGCGCAAGTATGTGGCCCAGCAGATCATCCGGGATCTCTTCATCAGAGAAATCGATCGAGGCCTCCAGCATCGCAACCGCTTGCAGCAAGTCCTCCCGCCAATTCTCAAGCAACCGCGCGGCAGTTCCATCAAAAACGCGTTGTGCCAGTTTGCGCTGTGCCTCGGTCTCTGCTTCCAGCAGATCGGCCAATCCCTCTACCTCGGTCAGCGAAAGGATGCCCGCTTCAAACGCCCGGCGCGTAAATTCTCCGGCCTCAGCGGCGCGCACGCCTTCGATAGCCAGAATCTCGCGGATCAGCGCCGAGATGATCGCAGGGCTGCCATGTGTTTGAAACTCGACAACACGCTCTCCGGTAAAACTGCCCCCGGCGTCAAAAACCAGCACCAGCGCTTCATCCAGCACCTCGCCCTGATGGTCACGCAAGCGCTGCAAACTGGCGCGACGCGGCGCCGGAACGCCACCGGCGATCTGCGCGCACACGTCCCAGGCGCGCGGTCCCGATACCCGGACAACCGCCACCCCGGCGCGTCCCCGCGCCGTAGCCAGTGCAACGATCGTGTCCATCAGCGCCAGTTCAGGTGTTCATCGATGAGAAGAACTCGGCGTTGCTCTTCGTCTGTTTCAGCTTCGACAACAGGAAATCAATCGCTTCCGTGGTGCCCATCGGGTTCATGATGCGCCGCAACAGGAAGGTTTTGTTCAGATCCGTACGGTCGACCAGCAGTTCTTCCTTCCGGGTGCCGGATTTCAGAATGTCGATGGCCGGGAACACCCGCTTGTCTGCAACCTTGCGGTCCAGCACGATTTCGCTGTTACCGGTGCCCTTGAATTCTTCAAAGATCACCTCATCCATCCGGCTGCCGGTATCAATCAGTGCAGTCGCGATGATGGTCAGAGAGCCACCTTCTTCGATATTGCGCGCCGCGCCAAAGAACCGTTTGGGCCGTTGCAGCGCGTTCGCATCCACACCACCCGTCAACACCTTACCGGACGAGGGCACGACCGTGTTGAACGCGCGGCCCAGGCGGGTGATGGAATCCAGCAGGATAACCACGTCGCGCTTATGTTCTACCAGCCGCTTGGCCTTTTCGATCACCATCTCAGCCACGGCGACGTGCCGCCATGCCGGTTCATCAAAGGTCGATGAAACAACCTCGCCCTTCACGCTGCGCTGCATGTCGGTCACTTCTTCGGGCCGTTCGTCAATCAGCAGCACGATCAGATAGCATTCCGGGTGGTTGCTGGCGATCGAATGCGCGATATTCTGCATCAAAACCGTCTTGCCGGTGCGCGGCGGCGCAACGATCAGCGCACGCTGGCCCTTACCCAAAGGCACCACAATATCGATCACCCGCGCCGAGCGGTCCTTGATGGTCGGATCGGACAGTTCCATATGCAGACGCTCATCAGGATAGAGCGGCGTCAGGTTGTCAAAATGAACCTTGTGACGCGCCCGCTCGGGATCATCATAATTGATCCGAGTAGCCTTGATGAGGGCGAAATAGCGCTCATTCTCAGCCGGTGCCTGAATGACGCCTTCTACCGTGTCGCCGGTGCGCAGCGAGAACTGGCGGATCATGTCAGGTGATACGTAAATATCGTCTGGGCCCGGCAGATAGTTGGCCTCGGTCGAGCGCAGAAAGCCAAAGCCATCCTGCAACACTTCGAGCACCCCATCGCCAGAGACTTCCCAGCCTTCTTCCGCGCGCTCCTTCAGAATCGAGAACATCATCTCGCCCTTACGCATGGACGGCGCGTTTTCGATCTCCAGTTCCTCAGCCATGGTCAGAAGGGCCGCAGGCGTCTGCGCTTTCAGATCGGCAAGGTTCAAACGATCCACAGTCATGGATTCCATCGTCATGGAACGACCTCCTGGCACTTTTGTGCCACAACAACAATTTTCATCGGGAGCCACGCATGCCGGACGGCACGGTGTTTCCCGGGGCCATACGCGCTTAGGCAGTCAGAGTCAACGCATTCAGAACTTTATGACGGCCGACAGCACAATAACAACCATCAGAACCGTCGGCACCTCATTCATCAAGCGATATGTCCGCCCGCTCAACCCGGGCGTCCCGGCAAGCAACTGCTTGCGTTGACGCGCCAGCCACATGTGAAACCATGTCATGGCGACAATACCTGCCAGCTTGGTCCAGACCCAGATCGCGCCAAAGCTTATCACCCCCGGCGTTGCCACCAGCAAAAGGCCAAACACCCAACTGGAAATCATCGCCGGGTTCATGATCACCCGGAGAAGTTTTTCTTCCATGATCTCCAGCGTCTGCCCCGGCTCTGGCTGCGTGCCGCGCTCTACGTGATAAACATACAATCTTGGCAGGTAGAACAACCCCGCCATCCATGCGATCACCGACATGATGTGAAACGCCTTGATCCAGAAATACCAGTCTATCAGCATGAGCCACCTGCCTTCCGGTCTTCATCAATAAATAAAGAAATATAAAATGAAAGATGATGATGTAGGGGTGGGGGATAAGGGGATAACAAAACCGTCCACAAGCTTGTGTACAGAAGCTGATGACGTACAGGAGAGAGATCTTCGATAATATCATAGATTTTTCAGTCAGTTATCATATCTTCGCGCCACATGTGTGTTTGGATTGTAAACTTGTCCCCAGCGTATGACTTTCCATTATCCACCGGGGATAACCTGTGCGCTTAACTTGACAACTTGGCCATGAACGGGCGATTCAGCACACAGGGCCAATTTTGCCCGTTCGTCACCTCTGCCTCACACCGGCTTATCCACATGTCTGTCCTCATTCTGGCTTCCGCGTCCGAAATTCGCGCCACGCTCCTGCGGAACGCCGGGCTGGAGGTTTCGGTTCAGCCTGCCCGCATCGATGAAGACAGCCTGCGCCTTTCCCTGCTGTCTGAGGGGGCATCAAGCATCGATCTCGCCGATGCGCTGGCTGAGCACAAGGCACGCAAAATCGCACAAAAGAACCCTGATGCGCTGGTTCTCGGTTGCGACCAGATACTTGACTTCAACGGCGAGATCCTCACCAAGGCCGAAACGTCTGCACAAGGCCGCACCCAGCTGAAAGCGCTGCGCGACAACACACACACCTTGCTGTCAGCGGCGGTTTTGTATCATCATGGCCAGCCGGTCTGGCGCTCCACCACCACCGCGCGGCTGACCATGCGTGACTTTTCAGATGAATTTCTGGATGCCTATCTGACTGACAACTGGCCTCAGATCCGCCATTGCGTAGGCTGCTATCAGATCGAAGGGCCGGGGGTCCGGCTGTTTTCGCGCATCGAAGGCGACTATTTTGCCATACTTGGCCTGCCGCTCGTGGAACTGCTCAACACACTGACACGCCGCAAGGACATCGCAGGATGACAGTGCCTCTGAAACTGGCCGGGGTGATCGGCTTTCCGATAGCACACAGCCGCTCTCCCCGGCTGCATGGGCATTGGTTGTGCCGGCACGGCATCAATGGCCACTATGTCCCGCTTCAGATCGCGGCACAGGATTTTGATAAATGTCTGATAAACCTTCCGAAAATGGGGTTCGCCGGGGCAAATGTCACCATCCCTCACAAGGAAACCGCGCTGGCTTTGGCTGACAGCGTATCCCCGCTTGCGCGCCGTATCGGGGCTGCGAACACGCTGACTTTCACCGACAACGGGATTGAGGCGGATAACACCGATGCCCATGGTTTCACGTGGAACATTCTGGACCATGCGCCGCAATGGGTCCCGCGCCGCGTCGCTGTCATTGGTGCCGGAGGGGCAAGCCGCGCCGTGATTGCCGCGCTGCAAGATCGGGGCGCCACCGAGATCTGGCTGACCAACCGCAGCCCCGCCCGGGCCGCGCAGTTGGCCGCCGAATTTGGCGTGACCGCCGTCGCCTGGGCTGAACGTGACGCCATGCTGGACGGCTGCGATACGCTAATCAACGCGACTTCGCTGGGCATGAACGGCCAGCCGCCGCTGGAGCTGTCGCTGCAGGCACTGCCGGCCGGGGCAGTTGTCAACGATCTGGTCTATACCCCGCTGGACACCCCTTTGTTGGCCGCTGCGCGGGCCCGCGGCAACATCGCGATCGACGGGCTCGGCATGCTCCTGCATCAGGCAGCACCGGGGTTCGCGCGCTGGTTCGGCGTGACCCCGACGGTGGATGAGGACCTCAGGCAAGCGGTATTGGGCGCATGACACGCATTCTTGGTCTCACCGGCTCCATCGGGATGGGAAAGTCAACCACGGCGGGGTTCTTTCATGAGGCCGGTATTCCGGTCTGGGATGCCGATGCCGAGGTTCATCGCCTCTATGCCCCGGGTGGTGCGGCGGTCATGCCGCTGACCCGGCTTTGCCCCGCCGCGCTGAAGGCGGGCGGGGTGGACCGCGCCGTGCTCAAAGACTGGATCGCGGCTGACCCCACGGCGCTGACGCAGATCGAATCGGTGGTGCATCCGTTGGTTGCTGCCGCGCGCCAAGGCTTCATTGATGAACATATGCGCGCCAAAACCCCGCTGATCCTGCTCGACATCCCGCTTTTGTTCGAATCCGGCGCAGACCAGTTGTGTGATTTCACCCTCACTGTCTCTGCCCCGCCAGAGGTTCAGCGCGCCCGCGTTCTGGATCGTCCCGGCATGACCGAGGCGCATTTTCAGACGATCCTCGCCAAGCAGATGCCGGATAAAGAAAAACGCGCCCGCGCGACCCATGTGATCGAGACTCATACGCCCGAGCAGACCCGCAACGAGGTGCTGCGACTGATCGCCGAAATGACGGAAAGCTAAGATATGCGCGAGATTGTTCTGGATACTGAAACAACGGGGTTTGAGCCATCCGAGGGGCACCGCATTGTCGAGATCGGCGCGGTAGAGCTGCTCAATCACATGCCCACTGGCAAAACCTATCATCAATACATCAACCCGGAACGCGATGTGCCGGCAGAGGCCTTTGCAGTACATGGGCTCAACACGGATTTCTTGCGCGATTTCCCGGTGTTCGGCAAGATCGCCGATGCGTTTCTTGAATTCGTGGGTGATGCGCGCCTGATCATTCACAACGCCGCTTTCGACATCAAGTTTCTCAACGCTGAGCTGGGCTGGGCCCGGCGGCGGCTGTTGCCGGATGACGTTGCCATCGACACTTTGATGATGGCGCGGCGCAAATTTCCCGGCTCGCCCGCCTCGCTTGATGCCCTGTGCCGCCGCTTCGGCGTGGACAATTCAGCGCGCGAGAAGCATGGCGCGCTTCTGGACAGCGAGATCCTGGCCGAAGTCTATCTGGAACTGATTGGCGGCCGGCAGCCGGATTTTGCGCTCTCATCACAGCCTTCCCGGCGGCAAAATGTCGTGTCTGCCAACTGGCGGCCGCAACCGCGGCCCGCCCCCCTGCCCTCGCGACTTACCGAAGATGAAGCGGCACGCCATGCTGCATTCGTTGATGCGCTGGGCGATGCGGCAATCTGGCGGAAACGCCACTAATGATGGCAGAGCGCGCCGCGGCGCTGGTTATCGGCGCGGGGCCTGCCGGATTGATGGCAGCGGATGCGCTACTGGCAGCGGGGTACCCGGTGATTTTGGCTGAGGCCAAGCCCTCGCCGGGGCGCAAGCTGCTGATGGCCGGTAAATCCGGCCTGAACGTCACCAAGGATGAACTCTTCGCAGATTTCGTCTCCAATTACGCTGAAACTGCTGATTGGTTGCGCCCGATGCTCGCCCAGTTCGGGCCGGAACAGGCCAAGCACTGGATGCGCGGCCACGGGCAGGAGGTTTTCACCGGCTCCTCTGGCAGGGTGTTTCCAAAGGTGATGAAGGCCTCGCCGCTGCTGCGCAACTGGCTGGCCGATCTGCGGGCGCGCGGCCTCGATCTGCGGTTGCGATGGCGGTGGACGGGGGTTGATAGGTCGGGCTTCCGGTTTGACACGCCCTTTGGCCCGCGTGTGATTGCGCCGGGCCGTACCGTTCTGGCGTTGGGCGGCGCAAGCTGGGCGCGGTTGGGTTCTGACGGGGCCTGGGCGGTGATCCTGGCGCGCGAAGGCGTCACTCTGACGCCCTTCGCGCCCGCAAACATGGGCTACCGGATTGCGTGGTCACGGCATATGCAACCGCATTTCGGTGCGCCGGTGAAATCGATCGCGCTCACAGCGGGTGATCTGCGGGTCCGCGGTGAGGCCGTTATTTCGGCCAAGGGGCTGGAGGGCGGTGGTATCTATGCGGTCAGCCGGGCGCTACGTGAGGGCGCTACATTATATATTGATCTGTTTCCAGACCTGCACGCTGGGGTGCTGGCAGACCGCTTGCGCGCCCGTCCTTCAGCTGAATCAGTCTCTAACAAGGCAAAAAAGGCGCTTAGATTGAGCGGCGCGCGACTTGCCCTGGCGCAGGAATGTGCCCACCCCCTGCCCACGCAACCTGATGATCTGGGCGCTTTGCTCAAGGCCCTGCCCGTACCCACCGGCCACTCCGCACCGATCGATGAGGCTATTTCGACAGCAGGTGGCATCTCCCGCACAGCGCTGGATGATGGGCTGATGCTGCGCGCCATGCCCGGGGTCTTTGCCGCGGGCGAAATGCTGGATTGGGAGGCGCCGACTGGCGGCTATCTGCTGACCGCGTGTCTGGCCACCGGGCTCTGGGCGGGGCAAGCGGCGGCGAGGTGGTCAGGCGGGAATGGTGACAGCGGTAATGATGAGACCTTCATCGATTGAGAACCGCCCCGCCAGTAGCGCACCGCTTGCAAACGGCGGCACAGCCTGCATGAACTGCGCCTCAAAGCTGCGCGCCAAGAGGTCTGGCCGGATGGTGATCACGTCAAAACCGAAGAGCTGCCGTGTCAGCGGGTACTGGGCCTTGTAAGCGCATTCCTTGGCGCTGAAGAACAATCTCGCAAGCAGATCCGGGCTTGTTTGCTGGCCGATCCAATGCTGTTCTTCTGGCAGAAGCACGGTGTCGTGGATGTCCTTTGGCAAAGGCGCATCATCCTCGATATCGACACCCATCGCAGCAATTGCCGGGTCATCGGTGACCACCGCCACACAGGCCCGGCCTGCATGGCTGATAGACCCCCGCAACCCGGCAGGCCAGACCGGCGCACGGTCCGCACCCATCAACACGGGCTGAGGGGCTCGGCCAAGCGCCTGCTGTGCGCGCCGCGCAGCCATCCGCCCGGCCAGAAACTCGCGCTGCCGGGCGGGGGCTGCGCCAAGGATCGCCCGCTGTTCCACGTGAAACAATCCATCATAAAGCGCAATGTCAGAGCCGCAAACACCCACTCCAACACCTGCCGGAAAGAGCTCTGTTACCCGCGCGCCAAGGCGCTGAAACAGTCCGCTTTCGTTCATCAGCCGATCTTGCTCAGCCGCTCTGCCCGAAGGGCGCGGCGGCGTGACATGGCGTCCTGCCGCCCGCGTGCCGCAGCTTCTGGCGCGGGTTCCGGCGGGGCGCTGTCAATCGGCTTCAGCCGGGTGTCGATGTGCCGCGCCAGATCAGCGAGAACCGGGAAGCGGAACACATCGGTGATGGACAGGCCGGGCAACGCCAGCGTTTCGCGGATTTCGCGATGGGCATGCACGGCCAGCAATGAGTGCCCCCCAAGCGCGAAGAAACTGTCGCTGGGGCGTATGGTGTCCACTCCCAGAACGCCGCGCCAGATTTCGGCCAGTTGCGCCTGCGTTTCACTTGCCGTAGCGGGTGCGGATTGTACCTTGTCAGCCTGGCGCGCGGCGGCGGGCGTGGGTAGCGCCTTGCGGTCGATCTTCTTGTTGGGCGTCAGCGGAAAGCTCTCCATTGCGACGAAATGCGCCGGCACCATATGCGCGGGCAATTCTGCCGCGACGACCTGCCGCAGACCGGCAGAATTTGCAGCGCCCGGCCCGGTGACATAGGCCACCAGCCGGACATCACCCGGCACATCCTCGCGCGCGATCACCACCGCGTGGCCGATACCGGGCTGCGCATCAAGCAGCGCTTCGATCTCGCCCGGCTCAATACGATAGCCACGGATCTTAACCTGATGATCAGCCCGGCCAAGGAAATCCACGCCGCCATCGCTGCGCAGCCGCACCAGATCGCCTGTGCGGTAGAGCCGCGCGCCATCGCGCGTGACAAACCGCTCGGCGGTCAGGTCAGGTTGCTGCCAGTAGCCCCGCGTCACCCCGTCGCCGCCGATCCACAACTCACCCGCAGCGCCCAGAGGCACCGGTTTCATGGCCGCGTCCAGCACATGCAGGCTGGTATTGGCAATCGGTTTGCCGATTCCGGCGACGCCCTCGCCGCCCTCGGTCATTGCAGTGGTGGACCATATGGTTGTCTCGGTCGGGCCATACATGTTTTGCACCGGCGCGCCGGTAATCTGCGCAAGCTCGCGGGCCAGCGCACCGGGCAGCGCCTCACCGCCGATCATCAGGTTGGACACCCGTGCGAGCGCCGCGCGGGCCTCGTCATTGGCGGTCAGCATGCGCGCCATCGAGGGGGTGCATTGCAGATGCGTCACCTTGTGGCGGATGATCTGTGCAGCAAGTGAGTGGTCATCATCGGCCACTTCCGTGGGCTGGTTGGTGCGGCGCAGAACCTCGGCCAGCGGATAAAGCCCCTCAAGCACCTGATCTGGCTTGATGCCGAAATCAATCAGGCAGGCCACTTCGGAAACGCCGATTTTCTTCAGCTGTTCCATACGGGCCAGACAGTCTTCAACCGTGCCGAACAAGCCTGAATCTTCAAAATAGCGGTTGAACGCATAGTCCAGAACGCCATCAACCTCATCCTGGCTCAGCGTGCTCAGGTCGATATCCATGGGGTTCGTTGCGCCTTTGGGGCGCTTGAAGGCTGGAAATGACCATGCGTATTGCTTCACCAGCCCGGCGGCTGACAGCAGGTAGCTTTTCATCGGCCCGCGGGCGGTTTCGCGCGCAAGTTCGCGCGAGCGGGCGACATAGGTATGCAGCATCAGAGTGACAGTGAAATTGGCCGGGTCATGACCCGCCTTGCGCAGGGCGGCGTGGTAGATCTTGATCTTCTCTGCCACCTCATCAATCGACTGGCCCAGAAGGTGGGTCAGCACATTCGCGCCAATCTCACCCGCCTCGCGCCAGGTATCGGGGTTGCCGGCGATGGTCAGCCAGATGGTCAGTTCCTTTGAGACCGGGCGCGGCAGGGACTGGATGGGCACCATCTCGCCGCCGCGATCAAACTCCACCGATTCTCCGCGCCAAAGCTTGCGCACCTTGTCGATGGTATCGAACATGGCGGTTTTGTTGTTCGGCGGCGCGTTTTCAGGCCGCAGCACAAAATCTACCGGATGCCAGCCTGAGGCAATGCCAAGCGCCGCGCGCCCGTTGGTCAGGTTGTCGATCACCGCCCATTCTTCAGCAATGCGCACCGGGTGATGCAACGGCGCCACCACAGAGCCAGATCGCACGCCGATATTGCGCGTGACCGCCGCTACCGCCGCACCCAGCACCGAGGGGTTGGGATAGGGGCCGCCGAAGGCGTGGAAATGACGCTCAGGCAGCCAGACGGCAGAAAAGCTGTGCGTGTCGGCGAACTTCGCTCCCTCCAGCAGCAATTCGTACTTGCGCGGGCCGGGGCCGTCATCATTGCCCCAGTAGAACAGGCTGAAATCCATTTTCTGGTCAGACACAGCCACGCTGCCGCCAGATACCATCATCCGGTCTTCATCTGAGGTCAGCACCAGCTTGAAGCCGCGCGCGAGTGTCCAGAACAGCTCAAGCACCGAAATATCGAAGGAAAGCGAGGTCACCGCCAGCCAGACGCCCGGCGGGTCATGGCGGATGCGGTCATCCATCCCGGCAAAGAAGTTTGCCACATTGCGGTGCTCAACCATCACGCCCTTGGGCAGGCCGGTCGAGCCCGAGGTATAGATCAGATAGGCAAGGTTCTCTGGCTCGGCGCCGGTTTCCGGGTTCCCGGTTTCTGCGCTGGCCAGGCGGGTGTCGGTGTCCAGCACCAGAAGTTCGCCACGATGTGGCGGTATCTGCCCGGTCAGCGCCGATTGCGTGACGACCACCGGCGCGCCGCTGTCTTGCAGAAAATGTGCAAGCCTGTCAGCGGGATAGGCCGGGTCCATCGGCACATATGCGCCGCCTGCCTTGAGTATGCCCAGCGCGCCCACCAGCAGATCAGGCGAGCGGCGGGTGCAAAGCGCTACCGGCACATCCGGCCCCACGCCCATGCCTTGCAGCACATGTGCCACCCGGTTGGCGCGGGTGTTCAGCTCTGCGTAGGTCAGTGTGACGCCCTCGAATACCAGCGCAGGCGCGTCAGGGGTTTTTGCGGCCTGCGCTTCAAACAGGCGGCTGATCGTGGCGCTGTCATGGGCGCGCGCAGTGTCATTGAGGCTGTCAATCAGGCTCTGTTCCGGCGCAGTCAGCAGATCCAGCGTATCCAGCAAGGCTTCGCCATCGGCCCCGGCAAGGTGGTTCAGGCGCGCGGCAAAAAGGTCAAGCGTGGCCGCGTCAATGCGGCTGCTGTCGGCCATCAGTTTCAGGCCTGCCGTGTCAGTTACAAGGCACAGCACCGTGCCATTGATCATTGTGCCCGCTTCTGACAGGCCAAAATGCGGCACGGGCAGCGGCGTCAGTGACGGATCCCGCGCAATCAGATCCCGCGCATACCCCGGGAAGCGATGCGCGCGTTCCGCCCCGGCATGCACCGCCGCTTCCAGCGCGGCGAGGCAATCACCCCGCGGGTTCAACGGCACCCAGTGGGCCAGATAGCCGGGCGCAGCGCCGTGTGCCTCGGCGATCTCAGGGCAGGAATAGGCCATACCGCTGGCCTCGCCGATCATGCCGGCATAGGCAGCCAGACTTGCGGCGGCGCGCAGCGGGTCAAGGCAGGGCAGATCGCGCATAATGATCGCCGTTTCGCCCGCGGGCTTTGCGCCGGGCAGCTCTGCCGCTGCGAAACCGGCCAAAGCGCGGCGCCAGTGGTTTTCACCGGGGGCGACCCGGGCAATGGCAGCATTCAGCGCCGTCTTGTCTGCCTGTGGCAGAACGGCGCCCGTGGTGGCAACCGCCCCCGCATCTACCGGCAGGCCGCCCAGACAGGTCAGCCCCGACAGCCGCACCGCGCCATCACCGCACGCCACAACCAGCGCGTCGTCGACTGCCAGAACTGTGCCCGGCGCACCCGCCCCCTCTGCTGCTTCGGCCTGACCCACGGCAAAGACCCCGGCATCGCTTTCGATCTTCGGCAGCGCCAGCGGGTTCCAGTAGCCCCCATGATCAAGCGCGCGCACCCGGCGGATCAGATCAGCGGCGGGTAAAGTGAAATCCAACCGCCCGGCCCCGGCGGGCCGGTCATCGCGCAGGCACAGCGTGCGCTGCGACAGGTCTTGCTTGCGCCGTCCGGGTGCCCCGCTTTCGACAGCGGCAACAACGGCGGGAAAGCTGTCAATCCCGCTGGCATAGCAGCGCGCGTTCAGGCTGAAGGCCGTGTCATCGGGGGAGATGTCAAAAAGAACCTGCTCGACGATATCGCCCGCGTCGATCTCAGGCTCGATCATGTGCCAGGTGATGCCGTGCTGGCGCTCGCCATTTATCAGCGCCCAGACCGGAGCGTTCAGCCCGGCATAGCGCGGCAGCGGGCCGTCGTGGAAATTGATCGCGCCTTTGGTGGCCATGGCCAAAACCGGCTCTGGCAGGACAGAGAGGTTGGCGATCGAAAACAGCCAGTCAAAACCGGGGGTCAACCGCACCTCCAGCCCCGCGCCGGGTGCCACCACGGGAATGCCCGCGCCCTCAGCCCAGGCGATGACATCGGCGTTGCGGCTGGCGATGGTGCGGATCTCATGCCCGCGCTGCACCAAAACCTTCGCGCACTGGACCAGAAGTGATTCATTGCCAACCAGTACACAGGTAAACGCGGTCATTGTTACTTCTCCGGTTTTGAGCGCAATCCAAGACTATATGTCAGGAAATCACGAAAAAAATATGGCGGTGTGTGCGACGTTTTGCCCTGCACCAGCACCCTGAGTCGAAATATCCCCAGGCCGGCCCAATGTGCCAGCGTCGCCAGCCAGGCATAGAGCTTTCCGTGATTTTTCACGAAGTAATGATGGCGGGATTCGAACCAGTAGCGCGGAGTGCGCGACCAGTCTTTCATCCCAGTGCTGACCGAGCCGATATGCGCAACCCGGCTTTCCACCACATAGGCGGTGGGCCACCCGGCCAGCGCAGCGCGGCGGCAAAGGTCGGTTTCCTCGAAATACAGAAAGAATGTTTCATCAAAGAGGCCGATCTGGTCAAGAACTGCCTGCCGGATCATCACGCTCGCCCCGGCCAGCCAGTCTACCCGCGTGGTTTGCGTGGGCAGCGGCGGGGCGATGATGCGGCTCTCCAGCAGGCGCGAGAAAATGCCCGTGCGGGCCGCGCCCTCGAACTCGCTGCCGATCGACGGGAAGCGGAAGGCCGTGGTATGCGGCGCGCCATCGGGGCCGTGAATATGGCTGCCCGCAAGGCCCACATCAGGGTGGGTTTCCAGGTAGTCGAGCAGCGCGCGGATGGCGTCAGGCGCGGGGAAGGCATCAGAGTTCAGGATATAGACATAATCCGCCCCACCCGGCAGACCGGTACGAATGCCGAAATTGTTGCCCGCCCCGTAACCACCGTTTCGCCCGGATTGAACTACACGAACACGGGGCCATGAGCCGCATTCGGCCTGAAGTTTCTCAAACGAGCCATCTTGCGAATCGTTGTCGACAATCGTGATCGCCCCTTCAATTCCCTCCATGGCCTGCACTGCCGCGCGCGCGGCATCCACCGTCATCTCTGCCGTGCGCCAGTTCAGAATGATGCAATGCACCCGGTTCATGCGCGCCCCTCCGCTTTGCGGATCAGCTCGCGCATTCGCGTCGCCATGACGCGGACATTGGGCTCCAGCACCATCGAATCGTGATCGCCCGGCACCTCATGCACGCTCAGGTCCGGCATCCAGGGCGACCAGTCGTTGTCTGGCTGCACATATTCACGCGCCGCGCTGACCCACTGGCCGCCTGACACCTTCCAGTGCTGGTCCAGCGGGGGCCGGAACAGCGCTGTCGGGCCTGTGTAGGGACGTAATTGCATATGTGGCAGCGCATTGCGGAAGGCGGCCTCGATCGCGCGGTTATGGAAGCCGCTCTCGTCGTCAGCGCCCTCAGCCATGCGGCGCTGGCTCTCTTTCCACGCCTGCTTCGCGTGCCACCATTCCCGCAGATAGCCCGGCCCCTTGCGCCGCAGCTCCGCCAGTTTGATCAGCGCCTTGTCCTGTCGCGTCAGTTCCGGGCGCAGGGGCAGCGGTGTGTCCAGCAGCACCAGAAGTGAGACCTCTTCGCCCGCCTCCTGCAACGCCCAGGCCATTTCCAGCGCGGTCAGCCCGCCGCCTGAGAACCCACCCAGCAGATAGGGGCCGTGCGGCTGCACCTGCCGGACCTCTGCCAGATAGTCGCGCGCGGCATCTTTCAGCGTGTCATGCGGCGGCTGGTCACCCATCAGGCCGCGCGCCTGCACGCCGTAGAACGGACGGTCCGCGCCCAGCAGGCTGGCGAGATGCCGAAGGTTCAGAACATTGCCGAACATGCCCGCAACAAGGAAGAATGGCGTCTTTCCCCCGCCCTCGCCTTCATGCATCGGCACAAGGAATTCGTAGCGCCGCGTGGGGGTGGCGGGGGCCGCGCCCGCCTCGGTGTAGCCCGTGCGCTCGGCGATCATGGCGGCGCTTTTTGCAATCGTCGGCGCCTCAAAAAGCACCGAGATGGGAAAGTCCACCGCCCAGGCCTTTTTCACCTTGGCAAACAGGCGCACGGCGATCAGCGAGTGGCCGCCCAGATCAAAGAAGCTGTCCTCAACCCCAATGCCCTTCACGCCCAAGAGCCCCTCCCAGAAACCGACGAGCATTTTCTCGATGTCATTGCGCGGGGCGACATAATCGCTGCCCAGATCCGGGCGATCAAATTTCTGGCCCTCGCCGGATTCGGGCGCGGGGGGTTCTGCCGCCTCGGCGATCAGTTCCGGCAAGGTCAGAGACGAAATTACCACCTGCGGCTGATCGATACCGAGCGCGCGAACAAAGGCCTCGGCCCCCTCAACGGGGGTAATGCCCATCGAAAGGTTGCGCGCCAGACGCTCTTCGGCGCGGCTCAGTGCGCGGTTCTCGCCCGGCGTTTCATCAAACTCCAGCTCTGAAGACAGCAGCGGCGCAGGGGCGCCGAAACCCTGATCCAGCCGCTTGATGGTAAAGCGCCGGATTTCGGCACAGACAGTGCCATCGGGCGCGGCCAGCGTGATGTCGAAACTGGCGAAACCGGGTTCTGCCGGGGCGATGCGCACATGGCTGACGATCTCGGCGGGAAGTGGCGCGAAGACCGCGATACTGCCATACGACACCGGCACCCAAAGCGCCTTTGCGCCATAACCTTCAATCAGACCCATCGCCCAGCCGGTTGCCAGATCCATCAGCGCGGGGTGCAGAATGAAGCCTTGGTTCAGATCGTCGCGGAACGGCTCTGGCAAGGCAAGATGTGCCAGCCCCTCGCCCTGCCCCAAGGCGGTGCGGCGCAAAACACGCCAGCGCGGACCGAAGGCCAGATGCGCTTCCTGTGGCGAGATGATGCCGGTGTCATCCGCAGCCGTCGGCCCGGTGCATCGCGCCGATATCGCGGGAATGTCCAAGGGTGCGGGCGGTGAAATCGCGTTCAGAAGCAGCCGCGCCTGAGCGTTGAGCACAAAGCCGGTGCGCCCGCGCAGCTCTGCCTGCGCGCGCAGCTCAAACGCATAGCCTTCATCGCTGCGCGCCAGCGTGACGCGAATATCGTGCGGGTCTTCGACCTCAAGCGCGCGGAAAAACACCAGATCACGGATCTCGAACGCGCCGGTTTCACCCTGCGCGCGCAGGGCCTCGGCGGCGAGTTCCAGAATGCCGGTGCCGGGCAGGATGGCGCGGCCATCCCGTGTGCGGTGCTCATCCAGCACCCATTGGCCGGTGTCCAGCCGCGCAGTGAAGCGGCGGTTCATCTGCGCGTCAAATCCGGCCTCATCCAGCAGGGGCTCTGCCAAGGGTTCCGCGGGCAGTGCCGGCGCCTGACCCAGACGCACGGCCATCGCCTCGGCCGCCATGCCGACTTTTGCCCAGATGCCCCAGTTCAGCGCCAGAACCTTCGTTTTGCCCCCGGCGCGCGCGCGGGCATAGGCGTTAAGGTATTCATTGGCGGCGACGTAATCGACCTGGCCCGCGGGCGCGGTGAGTGTGGAGGTGGATGAAAACAGCACCATCATCTTGACCGCGCCATCCGGCAACAGCGTATCCAGCACCTGAAGCCCGTGCACCTTTGGCGCCAGAACGGCATCAACGCTGCCGGTTGTCTTGGCCAGAAGCGGCGCATCGTCGATATGCCCGGCGGCATGGATCACGCCGTGAAGCGGGCCAAGCCGGGCGCGGATATCGTCAAGAACACCGCGCATTTCATCGATATTGCAGACATCGCCAGCAGCCACCATCACCTGACCGCCCAGCCGTTCCAGCCGCTCAATGGCCAGCACACGCCGGGCGCGCGGATCAGCGGGGGTGTCACGCAGCGTCGCCCATTCATCACGCGGGGGCAGTGGCGTGCGCGCGATCAGGGCGATACGGGCGTTTGAGCGGCGGATCAGGTCTTCGGCCAGTGACAGGCCAATGCCGCCGAAGCCGCCGGTTATCACCCACACCGCGCCTTCTGGCAGTTCGGGCGCATCGGGGGCCGCAAGTGGCTGCGGGCGCATCACCTGCGCATAGCGCCGCCCACCGCGCAGCGCGGCGATGGTGTTGCCGGGGCGGGCGAGCAATTCTTCCATGATTGGCCATGTCAGAGACGAATCCGGCGTCTTGCTCGGGGCTATGTCGAGCGTGGCGACAGTGACGCCCGGCAGCTCATGCGGGATAACCCGCGCCGGTCCGGCGATGGTGGCTTTCTCAGGCCAGTGCAGGCGTTCATCGCGCACCTGCGCCGCGCCCGCCGTTACAACGGTGATGTGCAGCGGCCCGGCGATTGCCTCGGCCCCCAGCGCCTGACCCAGGAACAAGAGCGCGTAGAAGCCACGCTCAAGGTGATGCTGAAACAGGTTCGAGCCTGGCCGAAACCGGGTATTCCCCCCCGCCAGCCAGAAATGCGCGATCCGCGTGGGAACGGTGCCGCGCGCGATCAGATCCTGGATCAGTTGGTCATACCCCTCGCGCCCACGCTCGGGTGAAATCTGATACTCGCCCTCACTCAGCCGACGGAAGGTATCGCCCGCGCGGACCTGCGTCACCCGGTGCCCGGAGCTGCTGAGCTGGGCGACCACGGGTGCGGCGATGCCGTCATCATCCATGAACACCAGCCAGGATTCCGGCGGCAGGGTGCCCAGCTCGGCCTCGATATCCACCTCGATATCGGGTGCGCGCGGCACCCAGGCCAGCCGTGTGCCCCAACCAGTGACATCGTTCAGCCGTTCTGGCGTGGTGGAAACCGGCACGGCGCTGGGCGCGGCGGGGGCGATGAAGTATTCCGCGCGCTGGAACGGATAGGTTGGCAGCGGCACCCGGTTGCGCCGCCCCTCTCCCCAGATCTGCGCCCAGTCAAAGCTGCCTCCCAGTGCCCAGATCCGACCCAGAAGTCCCATATGATAAAGGTCATCGGCTATATCTTCATCCGGGTGGCGCAGGGCAGCGAGAACCTGCTGGCCCGGCACTGCGCCATGCATCCGGGTGAGCGAGGACAGCGCCTTGCCGGGCCCGACCTCAAGATAGATACGATCCGGGTTTTCGCTGAGCGTGGTGATGCAATCGGCAAAGCGCACGGTGTTGCGCAGGTGCTCAACCCAGTAATCCGGGCTTTGCGCCTGTTCAGGTGTCAGCGGCTGGCCGGTGCGGTTGGAGATGATCTGCATCTGCGGTGCGTTCAGCGGGATGGAGGCAAGATAGGCACGGAAACGGCTCAGAATCGGCTCTAACATGGCTGAATGTGCCGCGATATCGATGGCGATGCGCTGGCTTTCAACCCCGTCTGCGGTCAGTTTTTCCGCCAGCGCGACAAGTGCGGCATCGGGGCCTGAGACCACTGTCAGTTCAGGCGCGTTGATGCTGGCGATGTCCAGTTCCGCGCCCAGATACGGTGTGAGGGCGTCAAGCGACAGCGGCACCGACAGCATACCGCCCGCAGGCACGGTATCGAACAACTGGCCGCGCAGGTGGACCAGGCCGATACAATCTTCAAACGACATGACGCCCGCCAGACAGGCAGCGGTGTTCTCGCCCATCGAATGGCCGACCAGCGCAGACGGCGTGATGCCCCAGGACTGAAGCATCTGGGCCAGTGCGTATTCGGTGATCATGATCAGCGGCAACTGGACCGAAGGCTTTTTCAGCGTCTCGTTCGCGGCGGCCTCATCGCCTTCTGCTGGCAGCCAGAGGGCGCGCAGATCATAGGAGAGCTTTGGTTGCAGATGCTCCAGCCCGCGATCCATCCATTCGCGGAAAACTGGCTCGGTCTCATAAAGCTCTCGCGCCATCCCGGCATACTGCGCGCCACCGCCGGGAAACATGAACACCACATCGGGGTCTTGCAGCGCAGTATGGGTGAAGACGCGTTGTGGGTTGTCCCCCTCCAGCAGCGTGGCGGCCTCATCATGCGTTTCCGCCACCACCACGCGCCGCCGCTCAAACGCGCGGCGCCCGGCGTGCAGGGTATAGGCAACATCGGCGAGCGGCTGATCAGGGTTGGTGCGCAGATGGGCGGCGAGGTTTTTGCTGGCGTCTTCCAGCGCGGGGCGGTTGCGGGCGGAAAGGGTGAACAGCTGAAATGGCCAGTCAGATTCATCACTAAGCTGGCGCTCTGGGGCTTCTTGCAGCACGGCATGGGCGTTGGTGCCGCCCACGCCCAGAGAGTTGACGCCCGCGCGACGGGGATGCCCGCGCTCTGCCCATGGGGTCAGGGCGGCGTTCACCTGAAAGGGGCTGGTGTCAAAATCAATCGTCGGATTGGGTGCCTCATACCCCAGCGAGGGCGGCATTTCCTTATGGTGCAGCGCCAGCGCGGCCTTGATCAGGCTGGCGACCCCTGCGGCGGTATCCAGATGGCCGATGTTGGTTTTGACCGAGCCGATGCGGCAAAAACCGGTGCCATTGCTCGTCTGGCGGAACGCCTGTGTGAGGGCGGCGACCTCGATAGGATCGCCCAGATAAGTGCCGGTGCCGTGGCACTCAACGTAGTCGATGGTATCGGCGGGCGTATCGGCCACCGCCTGCGCCTCGGCAATCGCGCGGGCCTGACCGTCAACGCTGGGGGCCAGATAGCCTGCCTTTTGCGCGCCGTCATTGTTGACCGCCGTTCCCTTGATGACTGCCCAGACATGATCGCCGTCACGCAGCGCATCATCAAGCCGCTTCAGCACCACGCACCCGGCACCAGAGCCAAAGACCGTACCCTGAGCGCGATGGTCAAAGGCGTGGCATTCGCCGTCCGGCGACAGGATCTCGTTTTCCTTGTAGAGATACCCGCGCCCCTGTGGCAGCTCGATTGTCACACCGCCCGCCAAGGCCATGTCGCATTCGCCTGAAAGCAGCGCCTGAATGGCGTAATGCACCGCGACAAGCGAGGTGGAACACGCGGTCTGGATGTTCACCGAGGGCCCGCGCAGATCGAAGATATGCGAAACGCGGGTTGACAGGAAATCCTTGTCGTTGCCGGTGTGGCGCAGCAGGAACATGCCCACGTCATCAACCAGATCGCGGTTTGAGCAGATGTTGAAATAGAAATACGAGCCCATGCCGCAACCGGCATAGACACCGACCGGCCCGGCCACGTTCTCAGGCACATGGCCTGCATCTTCCATCGCCTCCCACGCAACCTCAAGGAACTGGCGGTGCTGGGGGTCAAGGATGGCGGCTTCTTTGGGGGAAAAGCCGAAGAACTCGGCATCGAAATGGGCGAAACCGTCCAGCGGCGCGGCGGCGGCCACATAGTTGGGCTGGCGCATCAGCGCCTGATCTTCACCTGCCGCCAGAAGTGCGGCCTCATCCAGTTGTCGGATGGCGCTCAGCCCGTCGCGCAGATTGGACCAGTATTGCGCAACGGAGTCAGCCCCCGGCAAGTGTGCGGACATTCCTATGATGGCGATGTCGTTGTCGGAGTGGTCTGAGGACATGCGGGACTCAACTGGTTAAACTGAAGTTTGGAAACAATACCCTCTACGGGGCAGATTTGGCGCGGAAAGCGGGCGAAACCGTGGCGATGTTGGATAACTCTGAGCATTCTGTAGGGCTTTGCGCTGTTTTCCTTGTCCGCAAGCAAACGAATTTACAGGACCGTGCGGCGCGGCGGGGGGGCGGCGGCGTGCTTGCCCGGCTGGGCGGTTTTGGTGTTCAGCTCCATGGCCGGGTGTCGCGCCTTCGGGCCTGCAATCCGGGCTTTGTCAGCTGCGCGGCCCAGCTCCTCGGCGTAGCCAAGAATCGCGCCGGCGATCAACCATGTAAATGGGATGAGCGTGTCGTTCGGCAACAAGTCAAACAAGTTTGCCGACAGGATCAGCGCCAGCGCAGAAACCGGTAGCGGTACGGGCGGGGCGAAGGGTTTGCGCGCATGCCACCACAGTTTCAGCAACGGCAGCGTCAGCAAGCCAAAGAGCGCCAGATACCCCAGCCAGCCGTAATGGCCGATGGTGATGATCCAGTTGCCATCGACCACCACATCCGACAGGCCGGTTTGCGGATCATGCGGGATGAACCGCCCCCAGCCACCCCAGCCCAGCAGCATCTTCTGTTCCACATGGATGAGGATGCGGTCTTCCATGTCAAAGCGGTATTCTAGTGATTGGGCGCGGTCGGGGTTGATGGCCGCAACTTGCGCCACCAGCGCATCTGTCGGCACCAGCCCAGAGCCGCGCAGCAAGGGATAGGCCAACACCACAAGTGCGATCAGCGCGGCAAGGGCCAGATGTTGCCGCGGGCGCAGGATCAGCAGGATCGGCACAAAAATCAGCATCATCACAATCGCGCCCATCGTCTTGCAGATCACCACCAACCCGGCCATGAACAGCGTGATCAGCAAATTCCGCCCCCGGCTTTCGGGGCCGGACTGGCGCAGCAAGCTGGCCGCTGCCATGACGCACATGAACGCAAAGAACGCGACCCAGATGCCGTGTGGCATGAACACCAGCGGGCGGAAGCCGCCGGCACGCATGGCCTGACCAAAGTCATGCTGGAAGAAGCCATAGATCCAGGTGTGAAGCTGCGGGCTGAAGCGCACCTCAAACAGCATTGGCAGCGAATAGATGAACCCGGCGACGATCAGCGCTACCACGATTTCGCGCAGGCTGTCGGCAGAGCGGAAAATGGCGCGGGCCAGAAAGAACGGCAGCATCAGGAGGATCTGGCGGGTCAGCGCCGAGACTGCGTCATAGGCGCGCATACCGGGAAGCTGAAAACGTTCGAGCGCGTTGGGATTCAACACCTGAAACGAGCCAAACGATGCAACACCGAACTGCACGGGCTCCAGGTTATAGAGAACGGTCGCGGCCGGGCTGATCACGAACACTGCCAGAATAACCTTGCCGATCCGGCTTTCAGGCAGGATGGCAGGAAAACGGCCAAGAACGATCAGGCAGCCAATGAAGGCGGCGAGGTTGGGGATGGTGACCTTGTCGAAGGCCGGAATGCCCGGCAGATTGATCTGTGACACCTGTGGCAGTGCCATGTAGCCGCCCAGAATGGACCAGATCAACGCGCGTTCAAGCGTGAGCACGCGAAACAACGCAAAGACCACCAGCGGCCATGCCAGAAGCGCCAACAGTGCCACGGAATTTCCGATGTTCAACATGCGCGTGCCCCGCGCCCTGATCGGGGTTCTGTGCCCATCCGCCGCCCCATACCCGCCGAAATGCGCCAAACCCTCTGGCGGGGGTATCCTGGCGCTGCCTGCGCGACTATAACAGGTCTTCGCAGCGCTGTCTTTATCGGCGAAGGGTCCGTTTTCGTGGAATTTTCCTTTCCTCCCCATCATATCGTGGTGAATGTCGCCGACCGCATAGCGCTTCTGGCCGAGGTCAAGGCCCGGCTGGCAGGGCGCGTTGGCTTCGCGCTGGCGACAATCAATCTGGATCATCTGGTGAAGCTGCGCGAAGACCCCGCTTTTGGCGCTGTCTATGCCGCACAGGATCTGGTGGTGGCCGATGGCAACCCGGTGGTCTGGCTGTCGCGGCTGGCGCGCCGACCGGTTGCGCTGGTTCCGGGCTCGGACATGGTGGAGCCGCTGGCGCGCACCGCGCAGCAGGCAGGCGTGTCTGTGGCGCTGGTAGGCGCCACGCAGCCCGCGCTGGACGCCGCCGCAGGGGTGTTGCAAGCCCGCGTGCCGGGGCTGGAGATCGCCGCGCGGATAGCACCGCCGATGGGGTTTGACCCGTCGGGCGACGAGGCGCGGCAGATACTGGCCGCGTTGGAGCAGTCAGGCGCAGGGCTGGTGTTGATCGCGCTGGGCGCGCCCAAACAGGAGATTTTCGCCGCGCTGGGCCGTCAGGTTACACCGGCGATGGGTTTTGCCTCGATCGGGGCGGGGCTGGACTTTCTGGCCGGGACCCAGGCGCGAGCGCCGCGCTGGGTGCGGGCCATCGCAATGGAATGGCTGTGGCGCCTGTTGTCCAGCCCGCGGCGGATGTTTCTGCGGTACTGGCGCTGCGCGGTGATTCTGCCGGGGCACGCGCTGGCGGCTTGGCGGCTGCGCTGAGCCTGCGCTACTTGTATTCAGGCAACTTGGGTGCCTTGCCACGCCAGCGGCGCAACAAATAACCCAGCGCACCCGAGGCCTCGGCGAATTTGCCCAAGGTATCAAAAAAGGCGCCCGCGAAGCCCATCTGCGGGGTCAACCGGGCGACCTGCACCGGGTAGGCCAGTAGCAGCAGCAGCGCCAACGGGTGAAGCAGCAGCGCCAGCCCCAGCACCACCAGCGGCAACACCACACCCCAGGCCAGAATCCGATGATACTCGCGCCGGTTATGGGCCTGATGCCGGGTATCGAACCGGCTGGCCCCCTCGGCATAGGCCGGGCCAGCGCGCGCGGCACGCCGCCACCACTGGCCAAAGCGCAGAATCGCGGCGTCATGCACGGTCATTTCGGCATCGATCCGCCAGATGGTCCATCCCTGCCCGCGCAGGCGCAGACACAACTCCTGCTCTTCACCGGCGATCAGGTCCTCGCGGAACCCGCCGATGGCCGCGACGGGGTTGTAGCGCATCAGCGCATCAGCCCCGCAAGAGCGGGTTTCGCCGATCGGCGTGTCCCATTCGGTATCACACAGCCGGTTGTAGACCGAGGCTTCAGGGAAACGCTCACGCCGCCGCCCGCTGACAACCGCCGCGCGCAGATTGTCGTCCAGAAACCCGGCAGCCCGTCCAAGCCAGTCTTCGCAGAGCGTGCAATCACCATCGATGAACTGCACAAATTCCGGTGGTTGCGTGGCTAGTGCCTTCAGCCCGGCATTGCGCGCGCGTGCGGCGGTGAAGGGGGCCTCCATGTCCAGCGCAATCACTTCAGCCCCCAGCGCGGCGGCGGCCTCGGCGCTGCCGTCGGTGGAGGCGGAATCGACATAGATGATGCGCCGCACTTGGCCCTGCAACGACTGGATACAGGCTTTCAGCCGCTCACCTTCGTTGCGTCCGATCACCACGGCGTCCACGCGCGTGCTATTGGCAGCCTTTTGCATGTTTTTGCATCACCCCCGCATCCTGCCGATATGGCAAGCAGCCGAGGGCTGGCAAGAGCGATCGCTCTGTCACACGCGTGACAGTTGAAAGGAGTTTAACAAGTGTTGCATTCCTGCCCGCACTTTCAGGCCGTGCTGTCAGACAGAATGCAGCTTTCATGCCGGTCCATATAGATCCGCAACCACGCGGTGAAACGTTCGGGCGCCTGTGCGATTTCACGGTGCAGGTCTGAGGGCGTGAGCCAGCGGGTGGCCATCACCTCGGCGGGGTTCAGGGTCAGGGCGGGCGGCGTGCGGGTCTCGGCGAGGTAAAGATCGACCACCTCATGCTCGATCATGCCATCGCCCACCTCGGCGCGGTATTCGATCTGCCCACGATGGGTGAGCGCCAGATCCTGCACGCCCAGCTCTTCATTCAGGCGGCGCGCGGCGCAGACCTCCGGTGCCTCGCCCCAGTGCGGATGGGTGCAGCAGGCATTAGCCCACAGGCCGGGCGAGTGGTATTTGTCCATCGCGCGCTGTTGCAGCAAAATTCTGCCACCGGACAGGATGAACACTGACACCGCAGGGTGGCGCAGCCCCGCCTTGTGTACGGCCAGCTTGTCCATCGGGCGCAATTCGCCGTCTACCCAGCACGGGATATCCTGTTGCATGAGACCTTCCTTTTCGCGCGCCTCTATGCCGCAAAATCCTGCGCTGCGAAAGGGTCAGAGCACTGCAAGCGCAGCCAGCACCGCGGCAAACAGCAAGACACCCATCCCCATCATCCAGATCATCCGCCGTCGCCGGATATCGGCATCGGACAGGGCATAGGGAATGGAAATCACTGGCCTCAGCTGCAATGCGCGTTCCATCTGATCGGCGGTGCGCAAGACCGGGTTCATCAATTCCAGCGCAAAGGCCAGGCCCATCCCCAAAAGGATACCCGCCATCACCCAGACCGTGACCACCTTTCTGCGCCCGGTCGAAACCGCATGTTCCGGCACCAGCGCGGCCTCCAGCAGCACAAAGCGCACCGATTGCTGATCATCCTCGATCCGCAGCCCCAGCTCGGCCTCGCGGCGGCGTTCGGCGGCCGAGGTCAGCTGTGACTGAAGCTGGGTCATGGTGCGCTCCATCGCGGCGAGTTCGCGCTCGATCTCCGGCGCGCGGACCACCAGGCTGCGAATGTTGGCGATCCGGGCATCCAGCAGCGCGCTTTCCTCATCGCGGCGCGCGATTTCGTCGTTAAGCAGGGTGACGCGGCGCTGAGTGACGGTGCGGCCAGACGTGGCATCGAGCGCGTTCAGCTCTGAGCGCAGCTGCACGACATCGCGTTCAATCTCAAGGCGGCTCTCCTCCAGCCGGCGCAGGTCTTCGCGCAGCAACTGCTGCGCGCCGGGCAGGTAACTTTCGTTGGCGGTTTCAAAAGCCGCGATCCGGTCATCCTGCTGGTCGATCAGTTCCTGAAGGCGTGATTCTTCCATCTCGAAAAAGCGCAGCGCTGCCTGCGCGCTCTGTTGTCTGCTGGCCATGCTTTGCGCAAGCAGGAAATCCGCAAGCTCATTGCTGATATCTGCTGCAAGCCCGGGATCGTCGGCATAGGCCGTGATCACCAGCCCCGAGATCGATCCGTCGTTGGCAAAGCCCGTCTGGGCAGCAGCGATGCTTTGAATGCTGATCGATTCCCGTAGCAGGGTCACCTGTTCGTTGAGGCTGAGATCGCTATCCTCGAACAGCGCAAACCGATCGGCCAGCGCAAGCAGGTTCTCACGCGACATCAGTTGCTGTTCGATCGTCTGAATCCGCCGCGCAAGCGAATTGGCGGCGGAGTCGCCGCCCGCGATGGAGGGATTGATCACTTGGATCACAGCCGTGGAGGAATAAAGCCGCTCAGTGTTGATCGCCACCAAAATCCCGGCCAGTGTGCCCAGCACCGAGATCAGAAGGATCAGCGCGGCGCGGCGGCGCAGCAAAGACAGAAGTTCCGGAATGCTCTGAATCGGTCCCATGTTGTGCCCCGCTTATCCGCGGCTCATGCGCCGTTGGCGCCTGCCACTGTCTTCGGATTTGTTCAAGATCACCCCCAGAAGCGGCACCTGCCCCTCAAGAATGTGTTCACATTCAACAATGTCGCGGGCCTGAGTGCGGGTGCCGTCTGACACCAGCAGAACCGCGTCGAGCTGTGGCAGCAGCGCGGCGGCGGCGCCTTCGGTCAGCAGTGGCGGCAGGTCATGGATGGCCAGATCAGGTGCGAGCGCGTCGATCACGGCGCTCAGGCCATGGATCAGATCAGGGCTCTGTGCAATGTCGGCGGCGTTGTCCATGGCGCTGTCGTTCAGCCCCAGAGCCAGATTCTCGCCAATGCGGAGCAGCCATTTTTTCGGCGGCGCGGCAAGCGTCAGCATTTCGCTGATCGCGCCGGGTGCGGCAATGCCGAGAAGCCGCGCCAGATCAGGCGCGGCAAGATCCATGTCCAGCAGCAGCACGCGGATGTATTCCAGCCGTGCCACGCTTGCCGCCAGCCCGGCCGCGATAAAGCTGCTGCCGCAGCCGCGCGTGGGCGAGGTAACGCCGATCCGCCGCCAGCCATTGGCCTTGGTCTCGCGCAACAGCTGGGTGCGCAACTGATCCAGCGCGGCGGCAGCGGGGGTTGTCCGGTCCAGCGCGAACAGCCGCTTTTGCGCGGCGGTCATCTCGTCGATTGAGCGGGCGACAACGGGAAGCGTCGACCAGGCTGCTTCGATATCGGCGCGCCGGGGGCTGCGGCGGGTTTGCCCGGGTGAGGGGCGGATACGGCCCTGCAGCACTGCTTCATGGCGGATAGGGCGGGATTCCGGCTCATCCGTGCCATCGGATTGATCGCCGGTGCGCCAGCCCAGCCGTTGTTCCAGAATACGGGTATTGATCATGCGGTCATGTCCATCAGGGCGGCGTCATTACTTGCAAACTGGGATCAGATTACCCCTTTTTGAAGCCTAAGGCTGTCACAATTGGGGCAAGGGCGTGTCAATTGTCCGCAAATGCCTCTTCATCACCCCGCCAGCAGCGCGGCCATGGCCGGGCCATGCAGCGCCAGCGCGCCAAGGCCCAGCACCAACGCCAGCGTGCCGATCACCACGTCATGCAGCGGGTCCCAGGCACTATGGCGGCGCGCCAGCCGCACGACCATCGGGTAGATCAGCACGGCCGTCAGCCCCATCGCTATCGCCGCCCCCATCACCCCTACGGCTGGCACCAGCACCAGCATCAGGATGACCAGCAGGGTGGCGCGGGCACAGACGAGGACAAAAAAGCCCCGCGAATCACCTGAAGCCAGCGCCACCTGATCATAGCTCAACACCACGATCTGCGGCAAAATCGCAATGGCGATGGCCACGGCAATTGGCCCTGAGCTGACGTAGCGCGCGTCATACAGGAATTCGACCAACCAGATCCCGCCCAGCACCAGCGGAGCCATCAGCGCGATCAGGATCGCGCTTAGCCCGAATCGCACGCGCCGCAGCCGCGCATAGCTTGCCTTTGACTGCGCGG
The DNA here is from genome assembly GCA_020832545.1 of Pararhodobacter sp. GTDB lineage: Bacteria > Pseudomonadota > Alphaproteobacteria > Rhodobacterales > Rhodobacteraceae > Pararhodobacter. The sequence goes on from JAFIEK010000011.1 coordinate 96,048, forward strand.
GCGGGTTCTCACGGTAAATCGGAATCAACAGCCGCCCGGTCAGCGTATGCCCCAGAAGCAGCGGAAAACTGGCGATGAAGTAGCCGATATTATACAGGCCCAGCCGCTCCATGCTCAGGTAACCGCCAAGGATCAGCTTGTCGCTTTGCAACACCAGAAAGCCCGCCACCGTGCTGAGGAAAATCCATTTGCCGAAATGCACCAGCTCGTGCAGCGCGGCACCTTCCCAGCGCAGACGGTTCACAATGCCGGGCAGCATCATCCAGGCCAAAGCCACCTTGATTGCGGCTGCCGCCACATGGCCCACGACCATCGCCCAGACAGAGCCCGTGGCCCAGGCGGCCGCCAACATGACCAGCACGCTGAGAACCTGGCTTGCCAGCTCGATCGCTGTCACACGGCCCAGCACCATGTGCCGCGATGCCGTATCGACGCGCGTGGGCTGCACGCCCATGATCAGCAGGCTGATTGCAGCGACAGGTATCAGGTACAAAAGCTCGCGCTGTCCATAGAACCATGCCATGGGCCAAGCCAGCGCGCAGGCCACTGCGAAGATGACCACTGAGCGGATGATCTGGATGGTCCATGCGGTGTTCAGGAAATCAGGGTCATCGCCGCGTTTGCTACTTTGGATCGAAGGGGTGATGCCGATGTCTGAAAACATCGCCAGCCCCACCATCAGCACCAACACCAGCGCCATCAGGCCAAAGGCCTCGGGGAAGAGAAGCCGCGCCAGAATCAGGTTCGACCCCAGCCTGATCGCGTTAGACAGCCCAAAACCGGCAACCGTCAGGGCAGAACCGCGCTTGACCCGCGCGGCGAAATCGGTTCTTGCAGCAGAATCTGTGGGTTGGGCGGTCAAAACTCTGTTCCTGCCTTGTGGCCGCTGCCATGTGAGCGGCGAATAGGGCCTCACTGTGACCGAGGCGCGACGCCCGGGCAAGACCGCGCGAATTTCTTGAATTTGCCCCAATCCGCCGCTAGCCCGGTGCCATTATCCTGAAGGTGCCCGCGTGAAGATCGGCTATATTCTCAATACTTACCCCTCGCCCTCGCACAGCTTCATCCGTCGCGAGATCCGCGCGCTTGAGCGGCGGGGGCTGGTGATCCACCGCTTTGCCATGCGGCCTTTTGCCGGTGAACTGCCGGACCCCGCTGACCGCGAGGAGGCCGCGCAGACGGAATATGTGCTGGCGCAAGGCGTGCTGGCGCTGATCCGGGCGGCGATCATGCTGGGGCTGGCGCATCCCGTGCGGAGCTATGCCGCGCTGGCGTTAGCGGTGCGCACCGGTCGGCGCTCGGATGTCGGGGTGCTGCGGCATCTGGTCTATTTCCTTGAGGCTGCCTTTGTTGCCCGTCGTGCCATCGAATTGCGGCTGGACCGGTTGCATGCTCATTTCGGCACCAACCCGGCGACCGTGGCGATGCTGGCAGAGGCGATGGGGGCACCGGCCTACAGCTTTACCGTTCATGGCCCTGAGGAGTTTGACAAACCCGCCGCCATCGCGCTGGGCCGCAAGGCAGAGCGCGCCGACTTTGTGGTGGCGATCAGCGCGTTTGGCCGCAGCCAGCTGTGCCGCTGGGTGCCGCACCGGCTTTGGCCCAGCCTGCATGTGGTACATTGCGGCATTGAGCCGCAGACCTTCGCCGAACCCCCGCCCCTGCCCGCCGAACGCCCGCTGGTGCTGGTCAATATCGGCCGTTTCTCAGAGCAGAAGGGCCAGCTCTTGTTGCTGGACGCCGTGGCCGAGGTGGTGCGCCGCGGTGTGGATCTGCGTTTGGTGCTGATCGGCGACGGCGAGATGCGCCCGCTCATAGAGCGCGCGATCGCGCTGCATGGGCTGGGGCGGCATGTCACCCTGACCGGCTGGCTGGACGAGGCCGGGGTGCTGAATCAGCTGGCGCAGGCGCACGGTATGGTGCTGCCCTCGTTCGCCGAGGGGTTGCCCATGGTGGTGATGGAGGCCATGGCCATGGGCCGCCCGGTGATATCCACCTGGGTGGCGGGGATTCCGGAACTGATGCAGCATGGCAAGACCGGATGGCTGGTGCCTGCGGGCGACCGCGATGCGCTGGTCGAGGCGATCACCGACATGTCGATGACCACGGATGCGAAACTGGGCAAGATGGCCAAGACCGCCCGCGCCCGCGCCCTGACGCGCCATGACATTGATACAGAGGCCGGAAAGCTGGCCGCGCTGTTCACTCAGCGCCCGCGCACCCAGCCGGACTGACCGCGCCAGCCAAGGCGCACCGCAAGACTGACAGCAGCGTAAACCGCAAACCCTGTCGGATCGCGCAGCGCCAGTGCCAGCACCCTGCGGGCAGAGGGGCGGGCGGTGTCGCCATTGGCCAGCAGCGCCGGATAGAGCCGCGCAATCTCGGCCACGCCCTGATCCTGCCGCCGCCGCACCCGCACCAACCGTGAAAACCCTTCGACCATCGGCCATTGATAGGCGGCGGGCACCTGAACGCGCTCAACAGGCGCGAAGTTTAGCCGCACAAAGGTGTCGTCGGAAATGATGGCAGGGAACGCCCCCCAGCGCGCGCGCCCTGCCGCATTGACTGCATAAATGCCAAAGCCCGGCACGCCCTGCGTCATGAAGGGCAAGTGGCACCAGAAGCGGGCATAGGCGCGGGTGAGCGCGCTTTGCGCCCGCGCAACCACCGGGTGGCCCGAGGCATAGCGCGGCGCTTCGCAGGTCAGGGCCTGCGCGATCTGCCCCAAAAGCGCGGGCGTGACGGTCACATCTGCATCCAGATAGGCGCGGACGGGATGGCGGGCCGCGGCATCGCCTGCATCCAGCGCGCCGGGCTTGCCAAGCGCCGGAAGCTCCAAAACCTCAAGCGCCCAGCCTTTTGCCGTGAAAGCGGGCGCATGGGCGCGGGCGCGCGTGGCGGTGTCATCAGTGCAGCCATTGGCCACCACCACCACCTGCAAACCCACCCCGGTGTCAGTGCCATGCACGGCGCGCAGGCAGGCGTCGATATACTTGGCTTCATTGCAGGCGGGAACAATCACGCTGAGCGCGGGCGTCATGGCGCTGTGACGTCCATCAGCGCGTCCCAGCGGGGGTTGTCATCATCGACATGGCGCAGCGCGCCCCAGCTTCCCCAGATGGAGGGCAGGCCAATATCGACGAAGGCGTTGAAGGGCGCTTCGGTCAGCGCCTGCCAGCCCGGCACGAACTCGCGGTAAAGATCTGCCATTTGCGGACTGTGGTTGAATGCGATGACAAAATCCACCAGGTCACTGTCGTCATGGCGGTTGGTGGGGACAATCACATGCGTGCCGCCTTCATACATGACCATCGTCAGACCGTGCTGTTGCGCGACCTGCGCATGATAGGGCAGGATTTCATCCAGCCCCTGGCGCACAGTTCCGGCCCTGTCGCCCGAGACCGAACCATCCAGCAATTCCCGCGCCGCCAGATCCAGCGCCAGATCGAAGCGATGGGCGGCAATATGCCCCTCGCGTTCGTCAGCGGGCAGCGCCTGCGCCGCCGCCTCGGCTTGCGCGCGGCTTTGGGCCAGCCAGTCATCGACCATTGGCTGGCGCTCATCGGCATGCAGGCCGCCACCGAAATAGCCGGTCACGGCATAGACATCGAAACTCTCATAAGGCGGGCGGTTGCCCGGGCTTTCGGCCTGCCAGAGCGGAGCATGCAGGATATCCTGCTCCAGCCCGATCCAGCCGGTCTGGACCGACAGCACCCGCACCAGCCGCTCAGGCTGTTCGGCAAAGACCTCATTCCAGATCTGCACCATTTCAAGTGCGCGCAGAGCGTAGAACTGCACCCATCCCCATTCGCGCCCACCCCACCTTGCACGGGCGGCCTGTTCGGCCCAGTCTGCCTGCGCGAACTGCCAGTTCCAGACCTCGTTCGACAGCTCGATCCAGGCGCGCAGGTCCGGGCGCAGCCCTTCATGGACCATTTCAGCAAAGCGGCGCATGTAGTCGTCGCTGGCGCCGTGCGGCAGGTTGAACCAGGGCTCGGCGCCGGTCAGATTTGCCAGTTCCAGCATGATCTCAAGCGGTGCGCCGTGTGTGCTCCAGGTGTAATCGCTCAGGCGCGGACGGTCCGGCCATTCGCCCTGATCGGAATCATTGGTCGTCATCCAGTCCATGAAGCGCAGGGTCTCGGCGTCATGGATGTGGGCCAGCCAGTCCGGGTTAAAGATCTCTCCGGCGTCAAAGCGCTCCAGATGGCGTTCATGCACCACCGTCAGGTTACGCAGATCACCGCGCTGAATGCCGATGAGCACCGGCCCCTTGCCCGGCTCAAAGTCAAAGGTCGCGGCGTTGCGCTGGTAGCGGACATTGTTTGCGGCACCGCGAAAGGCCGGATAGGCTGACCCTTCCCACCGCGCATGATAGCGCCCACTGAGCGAGGTCATGTCGGCGGGCAGATCGGTCAGGATCAGTGTACCGATCTGCGACAGGCTGGTGGGCATCCGGACAATCCAGCCATCCTCATCCAGATAGCCGCCCTCGCGCAGCCAGTCGATATCACGCCCGCCCCACTGGCCCGGCAAATGGCCCATCCATTCCCGCGCGGTGCGCATCTGATCGATGAAAGGAACCTGCGTACTGAAATCAGACAGCGCGTTCAGGCCGAAGGCCAGATTGCGCCGCCCCTCGCGGGCCTCGAACCCGGTGTGTACCTGAACCTCAGATTGCGCCGGAGCGACACCCGCGAGCGCGGAGATCAGAAGAAGTGCGATCAACCTCATGTGCCCGGCTCCACAGCCAGGCCGGTATAGGGGGTGGTGCGCACCACGTCCCACACCACCTGTTGCATCAGTTGCGCGGCTTCGGTGGACGGGGCGATGGCGGCTGTGCCATCGGCGCGTAAAAGTTCATGCGGTAACCCGGCGACGGGCTGATGGTAGAGCACCGCGAAATGGGTCAGCGCCACCAGATAATTGCCAATATCGTTCAGGTGGATCGGATCCAGCGTACCATCTTCATTGCGCGCAAAGAGGTCGGTTTCATTGGCCAGCCCCTCGACGCCGCCGCGCTCTTCAAGCGCGCGGGCAAAGGCGGCCATCACGCGGCCCGCCGGGATCAGATGCACCGGACCAAGCTCCTTGTCTGCCCAGCTTTGTGCCAGCACCCGCCCCTTCCACAACGCACCGGGGTCAGAATCCAGACGCCCAAGCCAGACGTCGCGATCTTCGCGCGCATGCCATGTCTCATAGAGATAGAGCCGCACATCCCCCCGCGCGTCACGCGCGGCGCGGGCCCATTTGCGGAAATAGGTGGGGCTGTCGTGGTAGCGGATGGCGTCGCGCAGCTCAACCATTTCGGTCAGGATCACCGCGTCATACGCGCCGCTGGCCAGCGCCTCGCGGGCCGGGCGAAAGGCGGGGTGATTGTTTTCAGACTCGAAGCCGCGGATCTCGACATCTGGATGCCAATGCTCCCGCAACGAGGCACCCCATCCCATCTGGCTGGCATGGGTATGGCCCTGATACCCGGCCACTTGTGCCAGTTGAGTCAGCATCGCGGGCATGTCGCGTCCGACAAGGCTGTGGCCCAGATGATAGACCCGCAGCGCCCCCGGCGGCGGCGGCAGGTCAGGCGCGTTTGGGGTGACAACGGGCGCGCGGGTGAACCAGTGCACCCCGCCTGCCAGACCAGCCAGAACCAGCAGCCCGGCCAGCGCAAGAACCGCCAGATTATTCATTAAGGGCCCAAGTGGATAGAATACATCTCATGATGAGAAGTTTTGGATGGACTTTTCACCTTAATCCACCCCTTTGTCGGGGTGCCCTGTGTTTTTTTTGGTGATTCGCGTACATTATGCCTGCGCTTTTGATGCTTTCACCTGCCCCGCTGATCGAAACCTCGGGGCGTGAGGTGATCCTTGACGTGAATTTCGTCGAGGAGATGAAGCTTCTTTGCCAGTTCTGGCCCGGTCGGGTTGTGTGTATCCTGCGCCGGGGGGCTGACCAGATCGCGCACGGCGTGCGCTACAGCCCGCGTCGGCTGGGGTTCCATCTTGTTGTGCTGGACCCGGATGCGCCACTGCCGGAACTGCTGATCGAAGAGGCGGCGCTGGTCTATTGCGCGGCCGATGATCTGCGTGCCTTGCGTCTCCCTGACCAGATGCGTGGGCGGCCCACACGGCTGGTCTTCACGCTGGAAGGCCCGCCCCGTCAGCGACTGAGCAAGGTGCTGTCTGACCGGCAACGGCCAGTTGTGGCCCGGCTTCGGACCGCGCTGGGGTTGCTGCGGTATGAACACGCGTTGCGTGCGGCACTGCGCGCGGCGGATGGTGTGCATTTCAACGGCTTTCCAGCGCAACAGGCATATCGGCGGCTCAACCGGGCCAGCCTGATGTATCTGGACAACCGCATCCGGACGCCGATGCTGGCCCGCGCCGCCGACCAGCAGGTCCGGGCTGACCTCCTGCGCACCGGGGCGCCGTTGCGGCTGATTCATATGGGTCCGTTCGAGATGGCCTCAGGCGTGCTGGATCTGTTGCAGGCGGCCTATCTGCTGAAGCTGCGGGGCGTTGCCTTCACGCTGGAACTGTTCGGCAACGGCTCGCTGGACGGTCGTCTGCGCGACGGGATCGCTGCGCTGGGCATGGACGACAGGGTGACGCTGGCGGGTAATCCGGGGTTCGGGGCTGCGCTGGCGCCGCATCTGCGCAAGGGGGCAGATCTGCTGCTCTCGGCTCGCCGTGCGGATGATCCGGACCCGGTATATCTGGAGGCGATGGGCTGCGGCGTGCCGGTTCTGGGCTATGCCAATGGAATGTGGCGCAGGCTGCACGCGGAGTCCGGCGGTGGCTGGCTGTGTCGCAGCGGCAGTGTCGCTGCGCTGTCCAGCACCCTTGCACTGCTGGATACGGACCGCGAGGCGATTATCCGCGCCTCATCGCGCGCGCTTTCCTATGCGCGCGGGCACACCTTTGAATCGGTCTTTTCCCGGCGTATGTCGCATCTGCGCGAGATTGCGCGCCTAGATTAGCGCAAGGCCCGCAAGCCATGCATCAAGAAGTGCGCAGGGGCGGGCTGAGCGCGCGCAGGATACCCGGCAGGGCGGCAAAATCGTCAAATGCATGGGCATGCGCAATCACTTCAGGCGGGGTTTTTCGATAGCCGCGCGTGAACAGCGCAAACGGTACGCCTGCGGCCTGCGCGGTGGCGGCATCCACTTCGCTGTCACCGACAAAGACCACCGCGCTGTCGCCACCCAGCGCAGCGATGGCAGCGTGCAGCGGTGCCGGATCTGGCTTGATCACGGGCAGAGTGTCGCCACCAATCACGGCCTCGAACAGCCCGGCAAGGCCGAAATGCGCCAGCACCGTGTGGGTGGGCGCGCTGGGTTTGTTGGTGCAGATCGCCATGCGACAGCCTGCCGTGCGCAGGCTCTCAAGCGCCGCCTCTACGCCGGGATACACCCGCGTCAGGGCGTGCGCAGTCTCGTACTTGCCCAGAAAATTCTGATGCATCCGTGCGGTGCGGTCAGGGTTGTTGCTGCCCGCACCGGCGCGTTCCAGCCGCTCAACAAAGACCCGCGCGCCATTGCCGATGAAGCTGCGCGACTGCGCCTCGGTAACGGGCGCCAGCCCCTCGGCGGCCAGCACTGCATTGCCGGCGGCATGGATATCCGGCGCACTGTCGATCAGCGTGCCGTCCAGATCAAAGATAACGCGCATAATTCCCCCTTGCCGGTTTTATATGCGCAGTTGGCCGGGCCGGGCAGTGGTGTCAAGGCACGTGGCGTGAGCGATCACGCTGGCAGCGCATTCATCGCGCGCTCGCGCACAGGCAGATGCACGATGGCCGAAAACGCCCCGACGCCCACGCCGACCCACCAGACAAGCGTGTAGTCGCCGTGCAGATCATAGAGTCTGCCACCCAGCCAGACGCCCAGAAAGCTGCCCAGCTGGTGGCTGAAGAACACGATGCCATAAAGCGTGCCCATGTAGCGCAACCCGTAGATATGCGCGATCAGGCCCGAGGTCAGCGGCACAGTTGCCAGCCACAGCGACCCCATGAGAACCGAGAAGATCAGAACCGAGGCCGGGGTGATCGGCAGCAGAATGAAAGCCCCGGCCACAAAGGTGCGCGCGGTGTAGATGCCCGCCAGCAGATACTTCTTGGACCATCGCTTGCCCGCCCATGCCGCCGCCAGAGTGCCACCGATATTGGCCAGTCCGATCACCGAGATCGCCACCGCCCCCAGAGCCGAAGTTGTGGAAATGCCGATCCCGGCCAGAAACCCGGTCTGGTCAATGGGGCCGCACATCTCAGTCACCATGGCGGGGAAATGCGCGGTGACAAAGGCAAGCTGATAGCCGCAGGAGAAAAAGCCAAGAAAAATCAGCGTGAAAGAGGGGTCGCGAAACGCCTGCCGCAGCGCCTGACCCATCGATTGTTCAAGCTCGGCGCGGCTGGCCATCGCCGGGCTGCGCATCATCGGCAGCGCGAACAGCGACAAAAGGATACCGGCGGCAAAGATCAGGAAGACAGTTTGCCAACTGTAAAAGCCCAGCAGGATCTCGGCCAGCGGTGCGCCGATCACCTGCCCGGCGGAACCGGCAGCGGTGGCGATGCCCAGCGCGAGGCTGCGGTTCTCATCCGAGGCCGCGCGGCCAACCACAGCCAGAATCACGCCAAAGCCGGTGCCCGCCACGCCAAAGCCCACCAGGATCTCCAGCAGCTGATGCGCGCCGGGCGTGACGGCAAAGGATGACAGCACCAGCCCGACCGCATAGAGCAGCGCCCCCGCCACAATGGCGCGGCGATCGCCGAATTTCTCGGCGATCGCGCCAAAGATCGGTTGGCCGATGCCCCAGGCGAGGTTCTGGATGGCGATGGCCAGCGAGAACTCAGCGCGTAGCCAGCCGAATTCTTCGGCGATGGGGATCTGAAACACGCCGAATGAGGCCCGAATCGCAAAGCTGATCAGGATGATCACGCAGCCGCCGATCAGAACCGGCGTGAGAATCGGGGCATGGCGAACAGGGGCAACGGCGGTCATGGCGGGTTCCGTCACAAGGGGGCGCCGCCCCCTCTGGCCTTCGGCCATTCACCCCCGGCGTATTTGAGGCAAGATGAAAGAGCGCGAGCTTAACCTGTTCAATTTTCTATCAGCGTCAAGTGAGAATTCACTCACCAGCCTTAACGCGGCAGCCTTAACGCGCCTGTGCGTGGTATTCGGCGTTCGGCTCCATCCCCGTGGCCGAGGCGACGCGGTTGGACATGTTGAAAAAGCCGACGACCGAGGCGATGTCCCAGATATCGCGGTCGGTGAAGCCCTCGGCCCGCAGGGCGTCACGGTCAGCCTCGGTGATCTCGGCGCTGGCCTTGGTGGCTTTCTCGGCGAAGGTCAGCATGGCGGTTTGGCGGCGGTCCAGCCCGGCTGCGCGCCAGTTCATCACCATCGCCTCGCCCAGCGCCGGGTCGCCCGACAGGGCGCGCACCGCCGCACCATGTGCGACCTGGCAATACCAGCAGCGGTTGATCGACGAGACCACCACCGCGATCATTTCGCGTTCCAGCTTGCTCAGCGCGCTGTCGCCCAGCATGAGATCGTTATACATGGCGGTAAAAGCGTTCAGTTTGACCGGGTCAAAGGCATAGGCGCGCAGCACATTCGGTACCATGCCCAGCTTTTCCTGACAGATGTCAAAATAGCGCGCGGTGGCCTCAGGCAGCGGGTCGGCGGCGGGCAGATTCAGGGCGGTTGGCAGGGTCATGGCTGGGCCTTTGCGTGCTGACGGTAATGATAGCGCCCAGCCTCGGCCATGTTCAGTGAACTGTAAAGGGCGCGCGCGGCGATGTTGCGCTCGGTCACGGCCAGTGCAACCCATTCTGCACCTTGCCCCTGCGCCCAATCGGCGATGCCGCGCATCATGTGGCGGGCCACGCCCCGGCGGCGAAAGTCCGGCACCACCTCAAGCGCGTGCAGCATGGCGATACCGTCGTGCACGGCGGCAAAGCCCACCCCGGCGGCGCGGTTCTGAATACGAGCGATAAAGGCGTTACGGGGCGCACCGGCGCGGGCCATCACCGCCAGTCGCGCCGGGCCGATCCCGGCATCCGCCCATAGCTGGCGCTGGATCGCCAGCGGAGGCCAGCATGACAAGAGCGAGACCGGGCGCGGCACAGCGGCTAAATCAGCGATGGGAGCGGCGTAGAACAATGTGGGATCGACGATGCCATAGCCGCGCACGGCCAGCGCGGCGTCGAGTTCAGGCTGATCGAGGAGCATGAAAAGCGGTGTCTGGCCCCGCGCGCGCATCGCCGCTTCAGCCGCAGCGATCTGCGCGCCGTCTGCCGTGCCATCCAGCGTTGCGGCGCTGACGCGTTTGCCGCCGCCCTGCCCGTCACGCAGGGTAAAGGGGCCGCAGACGTGGCGCGCGGCGGGGGGCCATGTGCCTTCCAGCGCGGCGTGCAGGGCTGTCACGGACAGCATCAGCCCTGCCCGCCGACCAGTTTGGACAGCGCCACCATGGCCGCATCAAGCTGCCCGGCATCGGTGCCGCGCACAACAAGCTGGGTGCCATGCGCGCCGTTGCGGATATAGGGATATGAGCCGAAGGAAAGGTCCGGAAACCGCTGCGCCAATTCACCCAGCGGCCCGGCGATCTCGCCCTCACCGCGATTGACGTCAATCATCTGGCTGAGAAGTGGCGCGCCGCTGGTCAGTACGGGCAGCACGCCTGCCACCATCGCCTGAAAGATCGCGGGCACACCGGCCATCACATGGACATTGCCCAGTGTGAAGCCGGGCGCGGCAGAGACCGGGTTATCGATCAGCGTGGCGCCATCAGGAATGCGGGCCATGCGAAGGCGGGCCGCGTTCAGCTCCAGCCCGGTGCGCTGGTAATGCGCCTCAAGAATGGCGCGGGCATCATCGCGCACACTGATCGCCACGCCAAAGGCGGCGGCCACGGCATCGGCGGTGATGTCGTCATGTGTGGGGCCGATGCCGCCCGAGGTGAAGACATGGTCATACGCCCCCCGCAGCGCATTCACCGCCAGAACGATACGCTCATGCACATCAGGGACCATCCGCGCCTCAGCCAGACGGATGCCGCGCCCCGTCAGTTCGCCGGCAAGATGGTTCATGTTCGAATCACGCGTGCGCCCGGAGAGGATCTCATCGCCGATCACCAGCATTGCCGCGGTTGGGTTGGTCATGGTGCGATTCCGTTCAGGATTTCCGGCTACTTACCTAGCAGCGGGCCGCGGACATTCCAATCTCTCGCGCGCACTCTGGCATTTTTCCCGGTCAATCGCTATCTAGGCTGCGAAACGATGAGGTTTTCTACCGTGTACGACAAGGGCGGGCGCGTCACGCGCGAGGGTATTCGCATTCATGAACCGGGCGATTTCGCGGGCATGCACAAGGCCGGGAAGGTTGCGGCGCAGATCCTGGACGATATCGCGCCGCATGTCTTGCCGGGTCAGAGCACCGGCGAGATTGATCGCCTGATCACCGAAATGGTGGCGGCGCATGGTGCGACTTCTGCAACCATCGGGTATCGCGGATATCAACATGCCAGCTGCATCAGCGTAAACCATGTGGTGTGTCACGGCATTCCGGGTCCAAAAGCGCTCAAGGACGGCGATATTCTTAATATCGACGTTACGGTGATTGTGGATGGCTGGTTTGGCGATACGTCGCGGATGTTTGTGGCGGGGGCGCTTAGCCGGAAAGCCGAGCGACTGATTCAGGTGACGCACGACGCGCTGATGAAAGGGATTGAGGCGGTGAAGCCCGGCAATACCTTCGGCGATATCGGCCATGCAATTCAGACCTATGTCGAGGGCAACCGCATGTCCGTGGTGCGCGATTTCTGCGGCCACGGTTTGGGGCGGGTGTTTCATTCGCCGCCGAACGTGCTGCATTACGGCAGACCGGGGCGCGAGGCGGTGATGGAAGAGGGTATGTTTTTTACCATCGAACCGATGGTCAACCTCGGCCGTCCGGAAACCAAGGTGCTGGCCGATGACTGGACAGCGGTCACCCGCGACAAGTCGCTGTCGGCGCAGTATGAGCATTCGGTCGGTGTCACCGCAGATGGCGTGGATATCTTCACGCAATCGCCCGGGGGCCGGTTTTTCAAGACCTGGAGTTAGCGATAACCGGCTGGCTATTGCCTGGCCTCTGAACCATCTGCGGACTGGTCATTGCGATCCCGGTTTTCGATCACATAATTGAGAGCGGCACCGATCAGGGCGGCATAGGCCGAAATATAAAGCCACATCAGCAAGGCAATAACCGCGCCAATGGAGCCGTAAATTTCATTGTAGTTTCCAAAATTCGCCAGATAGATCGAAAAACCCAGCGAAGCCCCGCTCCATAGAACCAATGAAAGAAAAAGCCCCGGCGACAGGAAAGGGCTGCGCTGGTCCTTTGGCCGATTGGGGCCGTAGCGATAAAACAACCCCAGCCCGATGACCAGCGCACCCAGCGCAATCGCCCAGCGCAAGAGTTCGGCAACTAGGGGCAGATAGCTGTCGCCCGGCAAAAACCGTTCGACCACGGCCATAGCGACGGGCATGAACAGCATGCTGGTCACCGCTATTACGCCGACACCGATTAGGATCACCGTCAGGAACAGCGCCAGCGCAGTACCCCTGACGCCGCTGCGCTGAGAGTTGCCGTAGATAGCGGTGATCCCTTGTATCAGCGCCCCCACCCCCAGCCGGGCTGACCATGTGGCCACCAGAAGCGACAGGGCCGAAGTCAGGCCCAGCGTCTGGGTGGCCGCACTCGCCAGACGCTGGATCTGATCCGAGATAATGGCAAAGGCCTCTTCGGGCAGAAAATCGACCAGAAGATCCAGCGCGTTTTCGACCACGATAGGATCAATCCAGAAGCCCAGAAGCGAAATCAACGCCGCAACCGCGGGAAAGATCGCCAGCATGGCAAAGAAAGCCACGCCTGCGGCGATCAATCCCAAATTTCGCTCGCCCATCAGGCTCCAGACAGCGCGGGCATAGGTCAGTGCCGAAGTCATGCTTTAAATTGCAAGGTCATCCAGCGTCTTGCCATCAGCCAGTGCCGCCGCGACCCAGCGCGGATGGCGGCCGCGCCCGGACCAGGTTTGCGAGGGATCTGCCGGGTTGGCATATTTTGGGGCAGCCGGTTTACGGACCCGCTTTGTCGAAATCTGGCTGAGATCCGCAAGCGTCAATCCCCGCTCGCGGGCAAAGGCCTCGACCTCGGACAGGGCTTTGCGGCGTTCGCGTTCCTTGAACTGTTCAATAGCGGTGGTCACGTCTTTCTGGAGTTGCTTCAACTCTTTCAGGTCGAGGCTCTCAAGGTCAATCATTCGGTCGCTCCATTAATACTCGAATCGGCATGTTAATTTTGCCGGTTCCGTGGCTTTGAATGTCTGAACGCACAATTGCAAGCTATTTTACACGATTTCTCGTTTCACGCCATATCATATAAATTCCAGATCCGATAATCAAAACAATTCCTGCCCAGGCCCAGGTATCGGGCCAGTCACCAAATACAAACACACCCCAGATAATCGCCATCGGCATTGCCACATATTCCAGCGGCGCCACAAGAGCAGCCTCGCAGAGACGATAGGCTTGCGAGATCAGCAGCCCGCCGATTGCGCTGCCCAGGCCGGTAATCAGGAAGAAAGGCCAGTCAGCAAGGGCAGGCCAGGTCCAGGCACGGGTCAGAAACGCCATCGACGCATGGCCGCCGGTATCAAAGCGTCCGTCGCCAATGGCCAGCCCTACCGCGCCGCTGAACACAATGAATGTCAGCTGGATATAAAACGCCAGTGTTGCCGCGCTTTCGGTGACGCCCAGTTTTCTGGTCAGCGTGTGCAGAGCGGCATACGCCGCAGCAGCCACAAGCGGCAACAGGGCCACCAGTGTAAAGGACGCGGTGCCGGGGCGGATCATGATCAGCACCCCCAACAGACCAATTCCGATGGCAGCCCAGCGGCGGGGCCCCACGGTTTCCTTCAGAAAGATCACCGAGAAAACCGCGATGATCAGCGGGCTGACAAAGAAAATGGCCGTGGCATCGGCCATCGGCATTGCGGCCAGCGCCAGAAAGAACGCCATGTTCGCGCCGACCACGAAGAGCCCGCGCAACAAATGCGTGAACGGGCGGCGGGTGCGGATCTGTGAAAAGCCGCCGGTCAGGGGCATGACCACAAACAGCATCAGGCCCAGCGCGATCGCCGAGCGGATACTGACGACCTGATGCATGGCGTAATCTTCGCTGAGGTATTTTATCGCCATGTCATTCATGGTGAAGCCCATCGCCGCCCCGAGGGCACAGAGCGCACCGATGGTCGCGGTGGAGCGTACTGCGATCATGGCGCGACCTTTTGCGCAGCGCGCAGCATACGATCCAGCCGGTCGGTGAAGCGCGCGCGGTCCTGTTTGCCGAAGGGCTTGCCAAAGCCCTGCCTGAACGGATCAGCCGCGCGCAAATCTGCGGCAAGGTCACGGGCGGCGAGAACGGGGCCGATATTGGCCTGCGTCAGCGCCTCGCCGTTGGGTTTGAGCACCTGCGCCCCGCCTTCAATGCAGCGCGCGGCCAGAACGATATCGGTGGTGATCACGACATCGCCCCGGCCCGCGCGATCAGCGATCCAGCGGTCAGCTTCATCGGCGCCCTGATCAACATAAACCATTTTGACCAATGGATGATCGACCGGTCGGATGCCGCCATTCGACACCATGCACACCTCTACCCCCTGGCGCAGGGCGACGTGCAGTGCCTCATCGCGCACCGGGCAGGCATCGGCATCGATATGGAGTGTGGTCACGTCGCGCCCCTATACTTAACAGGTGCAATTTGCGTTACCCTGTCATTGGGGACAACCCCTTGTCTTGGTCGTGAATTGCGGTGGGCAGTCAGCCGCTCAGGTTAGTTTCCGGGGTCAGCCAGCCTGCAACAGCCTGACAATCCCTGCGTGTCGCCGCGCCAGTAGACCTGCCCCTCCAGCCCGTAGCGCCGGTCGCTCATGCCATCATTGCAGCTTGCGCCGCGCACCACCGCCATTCCCTCGCGCGTGCCGGAAAACGGAATCGCGAGCGTGGGCGGGAAGTGGGTTGTCGGCAGCGCGCCGGTGTCGGTGACCAGTTCGAACCCGCCCTCGCCCATGGCGTGAAACTCTGCCCGGTGGGTGGGCAGAAAGATGGGCATGTGCCAGAAAGGCTCGGTGCCGAAGCAGGTCAGCTCCTGCTGCCCGTCGCGCCAGCTTCCTTCACCTTCGCGTGCCAGATAGCGCATCGAGGACCAACCGCTACCCTCGCCGGAATTCACCAGTCCCCAGCGGCCGTTCGGGCCCAGTTCCATCACCTCGATCCCGCGCTGTCCGGGACGGAAAAAACCGACAATCGCAGCCCCCGCCCCCGGTTCGGCCCTGATGTTGAGCACATCATCACTGGCCACGCCGGTGACACGGTAAAGCGCGGGAAAATCCTGTGCGGTGGCGGCCCCGGCCCAAAGCAGGGCAAGGATCAGGATGAAACGGTGCATCGAACCCTCCTAATGACGGGCACCCCAACTGATCGAGGCGCGTTTTCGGGTGTAGAATTCACCCATCAGCCCCAACACCAGCGCCGCCAGCGAGATAACCACGGGGTAAACAATGGATGTATAGTGCGGCGTGTAGTTCAGAAAGGCGAAGCCGCGCGCCTGATCAATGGTGTGGAACAAGGGGTTCCAGTCAAAATAGACCAGCATGAAACCGGGCAGGGCATTGGCCACGAACATCTTGCCAGAGGCTACCATATTAGCCCGCATATAGATCTGCGAAAGAAGCGGCACCAGCGCGGGCGCCCAGGGTTTGAGCGCCAGAAAGATCATCCCGATCGCCACACCTGAGAACCATGACAGAAGCAGCATCAGCAGCGCGCCAAGCGGGTCATACACTTCAAGCGGCTGCCAGATGGCGTGATAGAGAAACAGAACCACCAGCATCGACAGGATCTGGATATACAACTCACCCAAAGCAGCCGCACCAATGGAGACGATGGTGTTCATCGGCGCGTGCTTCATCATCGGCGAGGTTGGCCCTTCCGACTGCACCACCGCGCTCATCGCCTTGACGTGGCACATGAACAGGAAAATCCCGGTCATCACATAGAGCAGGAAATCACCCCGGATGCCGCGTGCACCCATGCCGATGATCAGGAACATCAGGTAGAAAACCGCTACCAGAACCAGCGTCTGGGCAATGTTGATCATCAGGCCGATGATGGCATTGCCATGTGACTTCCGGATTGACCGGACAGCCGCATGAAAGATCAGTTCAAGGATTGTGAAACCCGTGATCAGGGACGACTGGCGGCGGCGGTTGCTGAGCATATGCTCCGTCCTTGCGGTTGCGCCGGTCGAAACTGGCCGGGAAACCTTGCATTCGGGTTACAGGCAAGGATAAGCCGATTGCCGGAAACGATCAACCGCCGCGCCGCATCAGGGGATTTTAATGACCGACAGCTTTCATCAAAAGATCGAGACCGTGTTTCGCACGCTGGCGCTGGAGGCGGGCGCTGCGATCATGGAGGTCTATGGCCGCCCCGAGTTTGAGTCGCGGGTGAAATCTGATGACAGCCCGGTGACCGAGGCCGACGAGGCCGCCGATGCGCTGATCAGCGCCGGCCTGCGCGCGGCGTTCCCCGATATCCTGCTGGTCACTGAGGAACAGGCCGCCACCCATAGTCAGAGCGCCGAGCGGTTCATCATCGTTGACCCGCTGGACGGCACCAAGGAATTTCTGAAGCGACGCGGCGATTTCACGGTGAATATCGCGCTGGTTGAAAACGGTGTGCCCCGGCGCGGCGTGGTCTATGCACCGGCGAAGGCGCGCATGTTCTATACCCGCGCCGATGGCCAGTCGGTCGAAGAGGCCGGGCCGTTCGGCACTGAGCCCGGCACGCTTTCGCCGGTCAATGTCAGCACGCCCGACAATGGCGCGCTGATGATCGTGGCCTCGAAATCGCACCGCGATGCGGCGACGGATGCCTATATCGCACGCTATGATGTGCGCGACATGACCAGCGCAGGCTCATCGCTGAAGTTCTGTCTGGTCGCCACCGGCGAGGCGGATTTCTACCCACGCCTTGGCCGCACCATGGAATGGGATACCGCCGCGGGGCATGCGGTTTTGCTGGGCGCGGGCGGCACAGTTCTGGATTTCGACACACATGCACCGCTGATCTATGGCAAGCCGGGCTATGCGAATCCGTTCTTCCTGGCCATGGCACCGGGCGTCAGGCTGCGCTGACAGTTACGCTGTGAGAAGGGAATTGTCGCGAAATCAGCAACAGATTTGCCGGTTTGCGCCGCATTCCTGCCCGGATCGTTAAGCAAACATGAACCCAGTGGCGGCGACTGGCCGCGTGGTTCATGACAGGTAACGAGACGATGCACAGAAAAGTCACCAAAGCCGTTTTCCCCATTGCCGGTATGGGCACCCGTTTCCTTCCGGCGACCAAGGCGACGCCGAAAGAGATTCTGACACTGGTTGACCGCCCGTTGATCCAGTACGCGGTCGATGAGGCGCGTGCGGCGGGGATCACCGAGTTCATTTTTGTCACGTCACGCGGAAAAGGGGCGCTGGAGGATTACTTTGACCGCGCACCGGAACTGGAAGCCTCGCTCAAGGCCAAGGGCAAGACCGATCTTCTGAAAATTCTGCAAGCCACGAATATGGAGTCGGGTCAGATTGCCTCGGTCCGGCAAAGCGAGGCACTGGGGCTTGGCCATGCCGTGTGGTGCGCGCGAAATTTGATCGGCGATGAGCCCTTTGCAGTGATCCTGCCCGATGACGTGATCGCCGCCGACAAACCCTGCCTGCAACAGATGATCGAGGCCTATGCCGAGACCGGCGGCAACATGGTGGCGGCGATGGAGGTGCCAGCGGACAAGACATCATCCTACGGGGTGCTGGATGTCCCGGCCTCGATCAGCCCGGTAATGCCGGTGCAGGGCATGGTGGAAAAACCCGCTCCCGGCACCGCGCCGTCAAATCTGGCGGTGATCGGCCGCTACATCCTGTCGCCACAGGTTCTGCGCAATCTCGATGCGCACCAGAAAGGCGCGGGCGGCGAGATCCAGCTGACCGATGCGATTGAAAAGGAAATCCGCAGCGCAGGGAATGTCTATGGCTACCGCTTTGACGGGCGCCGGTTCGATTGCGGGTCAAAGGCCGGATATCTGCAGGCGACCATCGCCTTTGGTCTGGCGCGTGATGAACTGCGCGAAGAGTTGCAGGATTTCCTTCATGAAATGATGGGCATGCGTCAGGCTGCCGAATAAGCCGCGTTTGCACCGGAAACCAGAAAGAGGGGGCTGCCGCCCCCTCTTCGTGCTTT
>JAFIEK010000100.1 GCA_020832545.1 Pararhodobacter sp.
CCGCGAAGGCGGCCGCACCGTCGGTGCCGGCGTCGTCTCGAAAATCATCGAGTAACAGAAGCGGTCAGGGTGGGGTTCGCCCCACCCGCCAATCCGAGGGCAAGGACATGCAAGGTCAAACTATCCGCATCCGGCTCAAGGCCTTCGATTACCGCGTTCTGGATGCTTCCACCGCGGAAATCGTAAGCACGGCCAAACGCACGGGCGCAACGGTTCGCGGGCCAATCCCGCTGCCGAACAAAATCGAAAAGTTCACGGTTCTCCGTGGGCCCCATATCGACAAGAAGTCGCGCGACCAGTGGGAAATTCGTACCCACAAGCGTCTGCTGGACATCGTCGATCCGACCCCGCAGACGGTGGACGCGCTGATGAAGCTCGACCTCGCCGCCGGCGTGGATGTCGAAATCAAGGTTTGAGGAGCCGGACAATGCGCTCTGGAGTGATTGCAAAAAAGCTGGGCATGACCCGGCTGTTCCTGGAGGACGGGAAGCAGGTTCCCGTGACCGTCCTTCAACTGGACGGGTTGCAGGTGGTTGCGCAGCGCACCGCCGAGCGGGATGGCTATACAGCCGTCCAGCTGGGTGCTGGTGCTGCCAAGGCCAAGCGGGTATCTGCGCCGATGCGCGGCCATTTCGCCAAGGCGAATGTCGCGCCGAAGCGCAAGGTTGCCGAGTTCCGCGTCAGCCCTGACAACCTGATCGGGGTCGGCGAGGAAATCACCGCTGACCACTATTTCGCCGGACAGTTTGTCGATGTTGCCGGCACCTCGATCGGTAAAGGCTTTGCCGGTGTCATGAAGCGGCACAACTTTGGGGGGCTCCGCGCCTCGCACGGCGTGTCGATCAGCCACCGCTCGCACGGCTCTACCGGTCAGTGCCAGGACCCCGGCAAGGTGTTCAAAGGCAAGAAGATGGCGGGCCATATGGGTGCTGTACGCGTGACCACGCAGAACCTGCAGGTTATCCGCACCGACAGCGATCGCGGTCTGATCATGATCAAGGGCGCGGTTCCGGGCTCCAAAGGTGGTTGGGTGACGATCAAGGATGCGGTGAAGAAGCCGGTCCCCGATAACGCCATTCTTCCGGCCGCACTGAGATCGGCTGCCGAAGCGGCGCGCAAGTCCGCTGAAGAAGCCGCCGCTGCTGCTGCCGCTGAAGAAGAAGCCGCACGTCAGGCTCAGCTTGAGGCGGCTGCCGCAGAGCAGGAGGCCGCTCTGGCGAAGGCTGAGGACGCTTCCGACACCGCAGCGCCCGAAGGAGACGACAAATGAAAATCGAGGTGATCAAGCTCGATAACGCTGCCGCCGGCGAAGTGGAGCTGAACGACGCGGTCTTTGGCCTTGAGCCACGCGCCGATCTTCTGCACCGCGTTGTCCGCTGGCAGCGCGCCAAGGCGCAAGCGGGCACCCATTCGACGCTCGGCAGGTCTGACGTGTCGTATTCCACCAAGAAGATCTATCGCCAGAAGGGCACCGGCGGCGCACGCCACGGCAGCCGCAAAGCACCGATCTTCCGCAAGGGTGGCGTCTACAAGGGGCCGGTCAATCGCAGCCATGCCTTCGACCTTCCAAAGAAGGTCCGGGCGCTGGGTCTGAAGCACGCGCTTTCGGCCAAGGCGCTTTCGGGCAAGCTGGTGATTCTGGAGGCGGCCGATCTGGCCGAGGCCAAGACCGCGATGCTGGCCAAGGTGGCGAAGGAACTGGGCTGGAAAAAGGTCCTGATTATCGATGGTGCGCAGGTGAACGAGAATTTCGCTGCCGCCGCCCGCAACCTCGATGGCGTGGATATCCTGCCGTCGATGGGTGCCAACGTCTATGACATCCTCAAGCGTGACACCCTGGTGATCACGCGCGCGGGTGTCGAAGCACTGGAGGCTCGACTGGCATGAGCGCGAAGGTTCAACATTACGATGTGATCCGCAAGCCGGTCATCACCGAGAAGGCGACCATGGCCTCTGAGGCCAATGCGGTTGTCTTTGAAGTGTCGATCGACGCCAACAAGCCGCAGATCAAGGAGGCTGTCGAAGCCCTCTTTGGTGTGAAGGTCAAGGCGGTGAACACCACCATCACCAAAGGCAAGGTGAAGCGTTTCCGGGGCCAGCTTGGCCGCCGCAAGGACGTGAAGAAGGCCTACGTCACCCTCGAAGAGGGAAATGCTATCGACGTGACCACGGGCCTTTGATAAAGAGGCGCGACTCAGCGGCCCCGCCCATCGGGGCCGTTGATCATTTGGTGGGATCTCCTGCCTTTTGACTTAAACGGGACCTTATGGTCCGAAGCTGACGGAAGACAGAAAGCATGGCACTCAAGTCGTACAAACCGACGACGCCTGGCCAGCGTGGGCTGGTTCTGATCGACCGTTCGGAGCTTTGGAAAGGTCGCCCTGTGAAGGCCCTGACTCAGGGTCTGACCAAATCGGGCGGTCGGAACAACACCGGACGGATCACGATGCGCCGCATTGGCGGCGGGGCGAAACGTCTTTACCGGATCGTTGATTTCAAGCGCAACAAGCTTGATGTCGCAGCTGTCGTCGAACGGATCGAATACGATCCCAACCGCACCGCCTTCATTGCGCTGGTGCGGTATGAAGATGGCGAACAGGCGTATATCCTGGCACCGCAGCGTCTGGCCGTGGGTGACAAAGTCATCGCCGGTTCCAAGACCGACGTGAAGCCGGGCAATGCGATGCCGTTTTCGGGCATGCCGCTGGGCACGATCGTTCACAATGTCGAGCTGAAGCCCGGCAAGGGTGGCCAGATCGCGCGTGCAGCTGGCACCTATGCCCAGTTCGTCGGCCGTGACGGTGGTTACGCTCAGCTGCGCCTGTCCTCGGGCGAGTTGCGGATGGTCCGGCAGGAATGCATGGCCACCATCGGTGCCGTGTCGAACCCGGACAATTCGAACCAGAACCTCGGCAAGGCCGGCCGGAACCGCCACTACGGCATCCGCCCCTCTGTTCGCGGTGTTGCGATGAACCCGATCGACCACCCACATGGTGGTGGTGAGGGCCGCACCTCGGGTGGCCGGACCCCGGTTACCCCGTGGGGCAAGGACACCAAGGGCCGCAAGACCCGCTCGAACAAGGCGACGGACAAATACATCATCCGTTCGCGCCACGCCAAGAAGAAGGGTCGCTAATCCATGGCACGTTCAGTTTGGAAGGGCCCCTTTGTCGATGCGCACGTCCTCAAGAAGGCCGAGAAAGTGCGCGAATCGGGCCGCAATGAAGTCATCAAGATCTGGTCGCGCCGCTCGACGATCCTGCCGCAGTTTGTCGGCCTGACCTTCGGCGTCTATAACGGTAAAAAGCACATTACCGTTAACGTGTCTGAAGACATGATCGGCCAGAAGTTCGGTGAATACTCGCCGACGCGGACCTACTATGGTCACGCCGCCGACAAAAAAGCGAAACGGAAGTAAGCGCCATGGGTAAAGAGAAAAATCCGCGCCGGGTGGCTGAAAACGAAGCCATGGCCAAAACCAGCATGCTGCGCGTTTCACCGCAGAAGCTGAACCTCGTTGCCGGTCTGATCCGCGGCAAGAAGGTAGAGAAGGCGCTTGCCGATCTCACCTTCTCGAAAAAGCGCATCTCGATCGATGTGAAGAAATGCCTGCAATCGGCCATCGCCAATGCCGAGAACAACCACGGCCTTGATGTGGACAGCCTTGTTGTGGCTGAAGCCTGGGTCGGCAAGAACATGACGCTCAAGCGCGGTCGCCCGCGTGCGCGCGGCCGGTTCGGCAAGATCATGAAGCCGTTTGCAGAAATCACTATCAAGGTGCGTGAGCGCGAGGAGCAAGCGTAATGGGTCAGAAGGTCAATCCGATTGGCATGCGTCTTCAGGTCAACCGCACCTGGGACAGCCGCTGGTTCGCCGATGGCAAGAACTACGGCAACCTGCTGCTTGAAGATCTGCGCATGCGCGAGTTCATCAAGGAAGAATGCAAACAGGCCGGCGTCAGCCGCGTGATCATCGAGCGTCCGCACAAGAAGTGCCGGGTGACGATTCACACTGCGCGCCCGGGCGTGATCATCGGCAAAAAAGGCGCCGATATCGAAGGCTTGCGCAAGAAGCTGGCAAACTTCACCGACAGCGAGCTGCACCTCAACATTGTTGAGGTCCGCAAGCCTGAACTGGACGCACAGCTGGTCGCCGAATCGATCGCCCAGCAGCTTGAGCGCCGGGTTTCGTTCCGTCGTGCCATGAAGCGTTCGGTGCAGAACGCGATCCGCATGGGGTCTCTGGGGATCCGGGTTAATGTCGCGGGCCGCCTTGGTGGCGCCGAGATCGCCCGGACCGAGTGGTATCGTGAAGGTCGTGTACCGCTGCACACGCTGCGCGCTGATATCGACTATGCCCTTGCCGAAGCAAAGACCCCCTATGGCATCATCGGGATCAAGGTCTGGATCTACAAGGGCGATATCATGGAGCACGATCCGCAGGCGCGTGATCGCCGTCATACCGAGCTTCAGGACAGCGGCGGCGCACAGCGCCCGCGTCGCTGAGCCGCCGACAGGAGATAAACCATGCTGCAACCGAAACGGACGAAGTTCCGCAAGATGCACAAAGGCCGTATTCACGGCGAAGCCAAAGGCGGCTTTGACCTGAATTTCGGCTCCTACGGCCTCAAGGCGGCTGAGCCTGAGCGCATCACCGCGCGCCAGATCGAAGCCGCGCGCCGTGCCATGACGCGCCACATGAAGCGTCAGGGCCGTGTCTGGATCCGCATTTTCCCCGATGTTCCCGTGTCGTCAAAACCGACCGAGGTGCGGATGGGTAAAGGCAAGGGTTCGGTCGACTACTGGGCCGCCAAGGTCAAGCCCGGCCGCGTGATGTTTGAGATTGACGGCGTAGGGGAAGTTGTGGCAAGGGAAGCGCTGCGTCTTGCGGCGATGAAATTGCCCATCAAGACCCGTGTCGTCGTTCGCGAAGACTGGTAAGTTTGGCGAGGCTCCACCTGTCTGGGTGGGGCCGTCGCGTATTTTGTCAATCACCAGGTTCAAGGTGACCCGGAAGGGGCCTTCTGGTGGAGAAAAGGAAAGCTGGCGATGAACGCCGATGAACTGAGAAACAAGACACCGGATCAGCTGCGCGATCAGCTGGTTGCGCTGAAGAAAGAGGCGTTCAACCTGCGCTTCCAAAAGGCGACCAACCAGCTTGAGAACACGGCCCGTATCCGTCAGGTCCGCCGCGATGCCGCGCGCGTCAAGACGATTCTGATCCAGAAAGCCGCTGAAGCGGCGGTGAACTGAGGAGCACGCACATGCCCAAACGTATCCTGCAAGGCACTGTGACGAGCGACAAGAACGAACAGACCGTCACGGTTCTGGTCGAACGCCGCTTCACGCATCCGATGATGAAGAAAACGGTTCGTAGCTCGAAGAAGTATCGCGCCCACGATCCTGAGAACACGTTCAAGGTTGGTGATGCAGTCCGTATCGAGGAATGCGCGCCGGTCTCGAAATCCAAACGCTGGAGGGTTGTGACCGAAGCTTCGGCTTGATTGTCACAAACTCCGGTTTGATCGAAACCCTGGGCGGGAGTGCCCAAAGGTCGGGAGAAACCAAATGATCCAGATGCAAACCAATCTGGATGTCGCTGACAACTCCGGCGCACGCCGGGTGCAGTGCATCAAGG
>JAFIEK010000036.1 GCA_020832545.1 Pararhodobacter sp.
GTGAATTGGCCGAGAGGCCAAGAGGGGGGCAGCGCCCCCCTTCCTGAGTATCCGCAGGCCCTCAGCCCTCACCCTGTTCGGGCACGCGCGCGACCGAGACCACGAATTCACCGCCGCCGGTGTTGAACACCTTCACCCCGCCCGCAGAGCGTGAGCGGAAGCTGATCTGATCCACCGGCACTCGGATCGACTGCCCGGTGGAGGTGGCGAGCATGATCTGGTCGCTCTGATCGACCGGGAAGCTGGCCACAAGGGGGCCACCGCGCATGGCCTTGTCCATCGCCATCACGCCCTGACCCCCGCGCCCGCGCACCGGATACCCATGCGAGGATGACAGTTTGCCCGCCCCGTTCGACGTGATGGTCAGGATCAGGTCTTCGCGCGCTGACATCTCGGCGTAGCGTTCGGGTGAAAGCTGGCCAGGATCGACGGCAATATCTTCACCAGCCTCCTCAGCGACGTCCTCGTCTTCGCCCTCGGCCTCTTCGGGCGCACCGGCCATCAGGCGGCGTTGTTTGAGATAGGCGGCACGCTCCTGGGGGTCGGCCTCGAAATGGCGGATCACGGCCATTGAGACCACCAGATCACCCTCGGCCAGCCGGATACCGCGCACACCGGTTGAATCACGACCCTTGAAGATGCGCACTGCCGTCGTGGGAAAGCGGATCGCCCGGCCCAGGGCGGTGACCAGCATCACGTCGTCATCCTCGTCGCAGATGCGGGCGTTCACCAGGCTCACGCCTTCGGGCAATTTCATGGCGATCTTGCCGTTGCGCATGACATTGGTGAAATCACTCAGCGCATTGCGCCGCACATCGCCTTGCGAGGTGGCGAAGACGATCTGCAGGTTCTGCCAGTCTTCTTCAGGGGCATCGACCGGCATGATCGCGGCGATGCTCACGCCCGGCGGGATCGGCAGAATATTCACGATCGCCTTGCCACGCGCGCTGCGCCCGGCCAGCGGCAGGCGCCAGCATTTCAGCTTGTAGACCATCCCGTCGGTGGTGAAGAACAGAAGGTTGGTATGGGTGTTGGCCACGAAAAGCGTGGTCACCACATCATCTTCCTTGGTCGACATCGAGCTGAGGCCCTTGCCGCCCCGGTTCTGGGCGCGGAATTCGGCCAGCGGCGTACGCTTGATATAGCCGCCTGAGGTGATGGTCACCACCATGTCCTCACGCTCGATCAGGTCCTCGTCATCCATGTCGCCGGCCCAGTCGACGATCTCGGTGCGGCGCGGGACGGCGAAGGCCTCGCGCACTTCAGCCAGTTCCGCCGAGATGATCGCCATGATCCGTTCGCGCGAGCGCAGGATATCAAGGTAATCCTTGATCTTGGCGGCCAGCTCTTCCAGCTCGTCGGTGACCTCTTTCACGCCCATCGCGGTCAGGCGTTGCAGACGCAGTTCCAGAATGGCGCGGGCCTGAACCTCGGAGAGGTTATAGGTACCGTCGTCGTTCATCGTATGGCTGGGGTCGTCGATCAGCTGGATGTAGGACGCAATATCATGCGCCGGCCAGCGCCGGGTCATCAGCTTTTCGCGTGCCTCTGCGGGGTCGGCCGAGGCGCGGATGGTGGCCACCACCTCATCGACATTCGACACCGCCACGGCAAGCCCGCACAGCACATGGCTGCGTTCGCGCGCCTTGTTCAGTTCAAACGCGGTGCGGCGGGTGACGACCTCTTCACGAAAGCCGATAAAGGCAGTCAGGAAGTCGCGCAGCGTCAATTGCTCAGGCCGCCCGCCATTGAGCGCCAGCATGTTGCAGCCGAAGGAGGTCTGCATGGGCGTGAAGCGGAACAGCTGGTTGAGCACCACATCCGGCGTGGCATCGCGTTTGAGTTCGACGACGACGCGCACGCCCGTGCGGTCGGATTCGTCGGCAACCGCACTGATCCCTTCGATCCGCTTGTCACGCACAGCCTCGGCGATGCGTTCCACCATCGTGGATTTGTTCACCTGATAGGGGATCTCATCGATGATGATCGCATAACGGTCCTTGCGCAGCTCTTCGATATGGGTGCGCGCACGGATCACGACAGATCCGCGCCCCTCGATATACGCCTTGCGCGCGCCGGACCGGCCAAGGATCAGCGCGCCGGTCGGAAAATCCGGGGCCGGGACATATTCCATCAGGTCTTCGGCGGTCAGATCGGGGTTTTCGATCAGTGCCTGCGTGGCATCGATCACCTCGCCCAGATTATGCGGCGGAATGTTGGTGGCCATGCCCACAGCGATGCCGCCCGCGCCGTTGACCAGCATGTTTGGAAAACGCGCGGGCAGCACCGTGGGTTCACGGTCCTTGCCATCATAGTTGTCCTGAAAATTGACCGTGTCCTTGTCGATATCGGCCAGAAGGAAGTTCGCAGGCTTGTCCATACGCACTTCGGTGTAGCGCATGGCGGCGGCGGTATCGCCATCCATCGAGCCGAAATTGCCCTGACCATCCAGCAGCTTGAGCGACATGGCGAAGGGCTGCGCCATACGCACCAGCGCGTCATAGATCGCGCTGTCACCATGGGGATGGTATTTACCCATCGTGTCCCCGATCGCGCGGGCGGATTTGCGGTAGGCCTTGTCATGCGTGTTGCCTGCCTCGTGCATCGCGTAAAGGATGCGCCGATGCACGGGTTTCAGACCGTCGCGAAGATCAGGAATCGCGCGGCTGACGATCACGCTCATTGCGTAATCCAAGTACGAGGCACGCATCTCGTCCACGATCGAAATCGTGGGGCCCAGCGGCTTCTTGTCGTCCATGTCTTCCGGGGTGTCGGGCGTGTCGCTCACCGGGGCCTCTTTGTGTTGCAAATCCACAAGATTTTGTTGCCCCCTTATAGCCGAACCCCACCAGCGGACGCAATGGCAGGGGGCAATTGCATGACCTGAATCAATGGAGAAACGTGTTCATCCGGGGTAGCATGGTGAAAAGCAACGGAGGTTTGCCATGTACAAGACCATTCTCGTCCCTATCGCCTATGAAGCCGGACATGATGCCAAGGCCGAACTGGCCGCAGCACAAAAGCTGGCCGCCCCCGGCGCCAGCATCACGCTGCTGCATGTGATGGACCCGGTGCCGTTCTTTGCCATCGACTACATGCCTGAAGGGTATCGCGACGAACTGGTGCAGGCCATCCGCGCGGATCTGCAACGCCAGGCCGACAAGCTGCAGGATGGACAGGTGGTGGTGATCGAAGGCGATGCCGCGCGCGAAATCCTTGACTGGGCGCAAGGCAATGCGGTCGATTGCATCGTGTTGGCCACCCACCGCTCGGATACCAGCCTTTATGGCTCTACCGCCGCGCGCGTGGTGCGATATGCGCCTTGTGCGGTTCATCTGCTGCGCTAGACTGCGCAAGAACCGGAGAGCCACCATGCCTGTTTTGAAGTATCTCATCACGGCCATGGTGCTCGCCATGGCCCCGTTGACCGCCAGTGCCCAGAACCTGATCGGCTCGTATGTGACTTATATCGGCTGGGAGGATCTGCACAATTCGAACGGCCAGCGGCTGGGCGAATACTGGCAGATCCTGCGGCAGGACCGGGCCAATTTCCACCGCTTCAACATCCGCCATCAGGGCGATGAGTGGGATCCGTTCTTTGCCGATCCGGGCAACCGCGCCACGCTGGAGCAACTGGTGCGCAACAGCCGCACGGACCCCTATACCCGGCGGATGATCGTTCAGGGGAATGTTCCCGTCTTTGTCGAGATCTTCGGTCAGGGCAGCCGGATCACGGCGGT
Source organism: Pararhodobacter sp. (assembly GCA_020832545.1). Taxonomy (GTDB): domain Bacteria; phylum Pseudomonadota; class Alphaproteobacteria; order Rhodobacterales; family Rhodobacteraceae; genus Pararhodobacter. Next base: position 3,741 of record JAFIEK010000036.1, read on the forward strand.
GCGGGTGCAGGTGCCGGGCTAAAGGGGTCAGCGCAGGCGAAAAAGCACGGCAAGCAGCGCCAGTGCTTCACGCGGAATGTGGCGCAGCCATTGTCGTGGGCCGATGGCTTGTCGGGGCGGGCAGTCGGTTTGCACATGCAGGCCAAGCTGACGCGCGATCAGCCGGGCGCGCGGGGCATGATAGGGATCAGTGACAAGGATCACGGCGCCGGGGTTCAACCGGTCCAGAAGTGGCTGCGCATAACGCAGGTTTGTGCGGGTGCAGGCTGAGCGGTCCTCGTTGATCAGCGCGGCCTGCGGCACACCCTCGGCCCGGCAGAGCGCGGCAATGACATGGGCTTCGCTGGGGGGATGCGCGCCCAACCCGCCACACCCGATGATCACATCCACCTTACCCGCATGCCATAGCCCCGCCGCATGCCGCGCCCGCCGCGCAAGCGTCGGCGACGGCACGCCGCCGTGCCAGACGGCGGCGCCCAGAACCACGGCAACGCGCGGGCGGGCAGGGGCGGTGCCGGTCTCAGGACAGGTGTGCATGGCACAGCCATAGCCTGCCCGGCCTGCCCGTTCCAGCACCGCTTTTGTCAGCCTGCATGGGTGAGTGATAACAATTTGTTTTCATTGATTTTTAAAACAGATCAGGCAGATTTGTATCAGGCGCATTGCGCCTTGGGGCAACCAACTGCGGGCTTGATGACATGGAACGACAGGCAACTGACCACAGCGAAACCGAACTGATGCTGAAGGGCTATGGGCTGACCACGGCAGAATTCTACTACCGCCTGCCGGATTACCGCCATGTGCTCAACAGCTATATCTGGCAGGATTACGATCTGGCGCCAGACTATCCGCGACTGTTCGATTTCATCGAATTCTGGCAACGCGAGATCGAGGGGCCGTTGCACTCGGTCCGTTTTACCCACCGCAAACTGATCGGGCCGGGGGAATGGCGCAACTGCGTGGGCGAATGGCTTTTGCATTAGTGTTCGCCACCAAGCATAGGGTACCCGACGACGGCTTTGAGCCCCGCTATCGTCGGACTTGCTCCACGCCGAGCTAATCGTCCGGGCGTTCCGCTTGGACCGCGCCGACCTGGACGCTTCCGGCAGTGAGACCACCGATCACCAATCCCATCAAGGTCTGCAAGCCTGCCTCCTGATCCACTCCGGCCTTTGTCGCCGCTTCGACATGCGCGGGATGAACAAACACTGTGAAGGCGTCGCGGACGGCGGCTGCAGCCGCGTCGAGGTCCATCGTGGCGAACTCCCCCCGCGCGATGCCGTCGGCGAGGATGAGGCGGAGGAGGCCGGTCATGCGGCGTGCATAGTTCGAAATGAGGTCCGGGCGTTCCTCTACGATGCGCCGATACAGGGCGTGCATCTCGGGATCGTCGGCGAGTTTGACGCGCTTGCTCCGGTGGAGCGTCAGGACAAGCCCTGCCAACCGCTCGGCAGCCGGAGCATCCGCCTTGACGAAGGTTTCGGCAAGCGCGGCTTCCTCGGCCATCGTCAAGGCGGCGAGGGCGTCGAAGATTTCGGCTTTGGACCGGAAGTGTCGGTAAATCGCTGAATGCGAAAGGCCCATGGCCTGGGCGATATCGACCACGTTTGTCTTCGCTCCACCAAAGCGGCGGATCAGGTCCCTGGCTGTTTCCAGGATGCGGTCGCGTGGTTCAGAGGCGTGGTTTTTCATGCAAAAAGGTCTAGGGCAAGTATAGGCAGAACGCAACATGTAACAGATTTCATTTTTTGTATTGTGTAGCAAAACCACATGTGCGATGTAGCTCCTGCAAGCAAAGGAGCTCCGCCATGACACCGATTTCCGACAGTCCCACCCGCCGCACCGCCCTCGTCACCGGAGGATCCGGATTCGTCGGTGGCCATCTCATCGCGCGCCTGCTCAAGACCGGCTGGCAGGTCCGCGGGATCGGCCGGTCGGGCTCGAGCCGCTCCGCCGTTGCTGCGCTGGGGGCCGAGCCGCGCGAGGCTGACCTCGCCAACGCTGACGCGCTCGAGCGCGCGATGGAGGGGGTGGACACGGTTTTCCACGTTGCGGCGCATTTCAAGCTCTGGGGTCCGCTCCGGGTATTTCGGGCCATGAATGTCGATGGCACCCGCAATGTGGTGACTGCGGCCGAGCGCGCGGGTGTCAGGCGCGTCGTCTATGTCAGCGCCGCCGCCGTCGTCATGGGACATCCCCAGCCGCAGCACCGTGTGACCGAGGACCTCCCTTTGCAACGGATGGGATTTGCTCCCTACTCCGCCAGCAAGGCCGACGCCGAAGAACTCCTGCGGGCGGCAAGCGGACGCCGCAAAGGCTTCTCGACCGTCGCGATCCGCCCGCCCATGATCTGGGGGCCGGACATGCCGATGCTCGACCATATGGTGGAGACGGTGAAGGCCGGGCAGTTCCGCTGGGTGGCGGGCGGTGGGCAAACCATGTCAACCTGTCATGTCGACAATCTGTGCCACGCGCTGATCCTGGCGGCCGACCAGGGAAAGGACGGTGCCGCCTATTTCGTGTCCGACAGTGTCGACACAACCCTGAAGTCCTTCCTGTCACGCCTTCTGGCGACCCGCGGCGTCCAGCCGGATGATCGCGGCGTGCCCTTCCGGTTCGCCTGGACGATCGCGGGCATCATGGGCGCGGTCTGGCGCCTGCTGCGCCTGAAGGGCGAGCCGCCACTCACCCGGCAAATGCTGCGGCTGATGGGCAAGGACTTCACGGTCGACATCTCGCGGGCGCGGAAAGACCTTGGCTACGGGCCGGTCCTGTCGCCCGAAGACGGGTTGCGCCTGATGGCACAGCCCGCCTTTCATGTCCGCGACAGCACCAGTGCAACCGGGTCGCACCATGACGCCCTGAACGCTCGGGCTGAAGCATGAGCGCGCCCGCGCAATCGCTGCAGGCAGGCGACACGGCGCGCTTCCTGCGGGCGTGGCTGGCCGACCCCTTGGCCATCGCAGCGGTTGCACCGTCCGGACGGACGCTGGCGCGCATGATGACCGCAGGGATCGGGCCCGAAACCGGCCCAGTTATCGAACTCGGCCCCGGAACGGGCGTCTTCACGCGGGCGTTGCTGTCCCGAAGGGTCGCGCCCGATAATCTCTTGCTCATCGAGCGTTCGCCGGCCTTCACTCTGCTTCTGCGCGAAAGATTTCCGGATCTGGATATCGTCTGCGACTTCGCGCAAAGGTTAGACGACCATGCCAGAGCGCGGCTTCCGGACGCTCCCGGCGCAATCGTCTCGGGCCTGCCGCTTTTGGCGATGTCGAGGTCGGACCAGCGCGAGATCCTGAACGCAGCCTTCAGCGCCATGCGCTCCGGCGGATCCTTCATCCAGTTCACCTACGGACACGTCCCGCCAGTGGACAAGGGCGTGGCGAGGGGACTGGGGCTGAGGTTCGACTGCCTTGGCCGCACACTCCGTAACCTGCCGCCAGCCTCCGTCTACTCAATCCGTCGCATCGCTACTTGACGAAGACAGTTCAATCCTGGGCGCACGAGCGATCTGAGGACCGCGCTCGACGCGCTCACATAACCGGAAACCGGCCACCCCTACGACTCTCTCCTTGAGTGAGAGGCAGGTAAGCTCAATATGCCAAGGATCGATTTCCGCCCACCACGTCTGTGATGCCGGAAGCGCAAAGGATTTCTTGCTAGTGCAGCGAACGACGGGAACGTCCGCAAACCGGTCTCCCGCAATTTTGTCCGTGCAGACAAAACCGAGACAGCGGGGAGCGCGAGCCGATGGTCAGGTGGCAGACACCTGATCAGAGGGCAGGTTGAACCATGACTCCTGACCCTGCCCCGAACCGGCCAGCGGGGGCGCGTTTGTTGGTCAGTGCGTCCAGACCTGACGGCGGTTGGTCGAGAAGTTTTCGGCATAGCCGCCGGGCCGGATATTGGCGGCCCGTGGCTTGGGCTGGATCACGATATACTTGATCCCACGCGCTTCGGCAAAGGCCTCGGCCTCTGCCTGGGTGGCGAAGCGCAGCCGCACCTGGCTCTGGGTGTCGCCTGAACTTGTCCAGCCCATCAAGGGATCGGTTTCACGGGCCTCGGCAGGGGCGAATTCCAACAACCAGTCCCGGGTTCCGGCGGTGCCGGATTGCATTGTGTTGCGGGCGGGGCGGTAGATACGGGCACGCATGGGTTGGTCTCCGATTGCTTTGATGCTTTATCGCGAAAACGTGCAGGGCTGGCAAGGGTGCGAAAAGGGGAACAAACGCGGCACATTTGCTGCGGCAAAGGGTTGCATCCGCCCGCCAATCCCCCACATTGTTGCACAAGCCAAGGAGGGCCCGCCCGTGACCGACTCGCCCACCAACCCGCCGATCCCTTTGCGCACCGCCCCGGGCACCGGCATGATACCCCGCCAGAAGCTCGAAGGCGGTAAGCGCTTTGTCATGCAGACCCCGTTCACCGCCGCCGGGGATCAGCCGACGGCGATTGCCGAACTGTCTGAAGGTGTGCGCGAAGGTGAGCGCGATCAGGTGCTTCTGGGCGCGACCGGCACCGGTAAAACCTTCACCATGGCGAAGATCATCGAGGAAACGCAGCGCCCGGCGATCATCCTTGCGCCCAACAAGACGCTGGCGGCCCAGCTTTACGGCGAGTTCAAGGGTTTTTTCCCGGACAACGCAGTGGAATATTTCGTCAGCTATTATGACTATTACCAGCCCGAAGCCTATGTCGCGCGCACCGACACCTACATTGAGAAGGAAAGCCAGATCAACGAGCAGATCGACCGGATGCGCCACTCGGCCACGCGGGCGCTGCTGGAACGCGATGATGTGATCATCGTGGCCTCGGTCAGTTGCATCTACGGTATCGGCTCGGTCGAGACCTATTCGGCGATGACTCAGGATCTGGTGGTGGGGTCATTCTATGACCCCCGGCAGGTCATTGGCGAGCTGGTATCGCAGCAATACCGGCGCAACGATATGGCGTTTTCGCGCGGGTCTTTCCGGGTGCGCGGCGATGTGATCGAGGTCTGGCCGGCCCACCTGGAAGACCGGGCCTGGCGGCTGTCGTTCTTTGGCGAAGACCTCGAATCGATCACCGAGTTCGACCCGCTGACCGGCCAGAAAACCAATACCTTCGACAAGATACGCATCTATGCCAACAGCCACTACGTGACCCCGCGCCCCACGTTGCAACAGGCGATCAAGGGCATCAAGGAGGAGCTGTTTCATACCCTCAAACGCATGAACACCGAGGGCAAGCTGCTAGAGGCACAGCGGCTTGAGCAGCGCACGCGCTTTGACATCGAGATGCTGGAAGCGGCGGGCGTGTGCAACGGGATCGAGAATTATTCACGCTACCTGACCGGCCGCGCCCCCGGCGAGCCGCCGCCCACCCTGTTCGAGTTCATCCCCGATCATGCGATTGTCTTTGCCGACGAATCGCATGTCTCGGTGCCGCAGATCGGCGGCATGTACCGGGGCGACTACAAGCGCAAGTTCACACTGGCCGAGCATGGCTTCCGCCTGCCGTCCTGCATGGACAACCGCCCGCTGAAGTTTGAGGAATGGGATGCGATGCGCCCGCAATCGGTCTTCGTCTCGGCCACGCCGGGCAAATGGGAGATGGAACAGACCGGCGGCGTCTTTACCGAACAGGTGATCCGCCCCACCGGGCTTCTGGACCCCGAGATCGAGATCCGGCCCGTGGCCTCTCAGGTCGATGATCTGCTCGATGAAATCCGAACGGTCGCGCTGAAGGGGCTGCGTGTGCTGGTGACGGTGCTGACAAAGCGCATGGCCGAGGATCTGACCGAATATCTGCATGAGCAGGGCGTGCGGGTGCGCTACATGCACTCCGACATCGACACTATCGAGCGGATTGAAATTCTGCGCGATCTGCGGCTGGGGGCGTTTGACGTGCTGGTGGGGATCAACCTGCTGCGCGAGGGGCTGGATATCCCCGAATGCGGGCTGGTGGCGATTCTGGATGCTGACAAGGAAGGCTTCCTGCGCTCGGAAACCTCGCTGATCCAGACCACCGGGCGCGCGGCGCGCAATGCTGACGGGCGGGTGATCATGTATGCTGACAAGGTCACCGGCTCGATGGAACGTGCGATTGCTGAAACCGACCGGCGGCGCGACAAGCAGCGCGCCTACAACCTTGCGCATGGCATCACCCCGGAGACGGTGAAGAAGAATGTCCAGGATGTGCTGGCGGGCCTGTGGCAGGGCGATGCCGACATGTCGCGGGTCACTGCCAAGATCGACAAGCCACTGGTTGGCGCCAACCTGGCCGCCCATCTGGACGGGCTGCGCACGACAATGCGCAAGGCCGCCGAGAACCTGGAGTTCGAGGAGGCGGCGCGCCTGCGCGATGAGGTCAGGCGGTTGGAGGCGGTGGAACTGGCCATCGCCGACGACCCGTTGGCGCGGCAATCAGCGGTGGAGGGTGCTGTGGAAGAGGCGGTGAAGTCACGCGGGCGCTCCACGGGCGGGCGGGCCGGCATGCGGGGCAAGAAGAGCAAACGGTGAGCTGACCGGCCCCTGAGAACACAAAACGCCGGCCCCGAGGGACCGGCGTTTTGTCTGGAGCGGGCGAGGCGATTCGAACGCCCGACCCTAACCTTGGCAAGGTTATGCTCTACCCCTGAGCTACGCCCGCTCTATGCGCGCAGCACTAGCCCAAGTCCGGGGCCGGTGCAAGCGGGTTTCGCGCCGGTTTGCGGATCGGATGGAAGGGTCTTGCGGCAGGAAACGTCGCGCATACCGGGCAAGAAAAAAGGCACCCCGCAGGGTGCCTTTTCACTGGAGCGGGCGATGAGATTCGAACTCACGACCCTAACCTTGGCAAGGTTATGCTCTACCCCTGAGCTACGCCCGCTCCCTTGATGGCGCGTGATGTATGAAAAGCCGGGGTGCGCTGCAAGGAGAAAATGCGGTGAGGCGCGAAAATTTCCAGCCAGCGCCCGGCCGCAAGCGCGGTGTTTGGTGGGGACCGGGCAGGGGGCTTTGCCCCCTCTTGGCCTCGCGGCCAATTCACCCCCAGCGTATTTGTGGCAAGATGAAGGGGCGCGGCAGCGCCCCTGTCATGGCGTCGGTCTAGGCCCGCACGGGCCGTTGTGCGGCGTTATTCCAGCTCGATCAGCAGATCCTTGGCGTCGATCTGCGCGCCGGGCTGAACATGGACGGCGCGCACGGTGGCCGCGCGCTCGGCATGCAGGCCGGTTTCCATCTTCATCGCCTCGATGGTCAGAAGCAGATCACCCGGTTTCACCTTTTGCCCCACGGACACCGCCACCGAGGCCACCGAGCCGGGCATCGGCGCGCCCAAGTGATCAGCATTGGTCGGGTCGGCCTTTGGCCGGGCCGCAGTTGTGGCCTTGACCTTGCGGTTGGGCGTGCGGACGGTGCGGGGTTGGCCGTTCAGTTCGAAGAAGACCTTGACCTCGCCTTCTTCGTTGGTTTCCCCCAGCGCGATCAGGCGGATCTCCAGCGTCTTGCCGGGGTCAATCTCGGCGGAAATCTCCTCGCCTGCCTCCATCCCGTAGAAGAAATTCCAGGTGGGCAGGGTGCGCACCGGGCCATAAAGCCGGTGGCGGCCCATATAGTCGAGGAAGACCTTGGGATACATAAGGTAGCCGTTGAGGTCTTCATCATCAATGCGAAGCCCCTCCATCTCGTCGATCAGCTTCTGGCGCGTCTCGTTCAGATCGACAGGTGGCAGGTGCTTGCCAGGGCGATCAGTCATCGGCGCTTCACCCTTGAGCACCTTGGCCACGATCCCGGCAGGCCAGCCACCCTCAGGCTGGCCAAGGTTGCCGCGCAACATGTCGATGACAGAGTCGGGGAAGGCCATGTCATGCTCGGGGTCTTCGACCTGCGCGCGGCTCAACCCCTGCGTGACCATCATCAGCGCCATGTCGCCCACCACTTTGCTTGAGGGCGTGACCTTGACGATATCGCCGAAGATTTGGTTCGCATCGGCATAAGCGCGCGCCACCTCGGGCCAGCGTTCCTCAAGGCCAAGCGAGCGGGCCTGCGCCTTCAGATTGGTGAACTGCCCGCCCGGCATCTCATGCAGATAGACCTCGCTTGAGGGCGCCTGCTGCCCGGTCTCGAACGCGCCGTAATGCACGCGCACCTGCTCCCAGTAATCCGAGATCGCGCGGATGGCGTTGATATCCAGCCCGGTGTCGCGGTCGGTGTGGCGCAGGGCCTCGACGATGGAGCCGAGCGTGGGCTGGCTGGTATTGCCCGAAAACGCATCCATCGCGGCATCGACAGCATCGACCCCGGACTCGGCGGCGGCGATGATCGTGGCGATCGACGCGCCCGAGGTGTCATGCGTATGGAAGTGGATCGGCAGATCCACCGCATCCTTGAGCGCTTTGAACAGCACCCGCGCGGCGGGGGCCTTCAACACGCCCGCCATGTCCTTGACGCCCAGCACCTGTGCGCCCGCCGCTTCCAGCGCTTTGGCCATGCGGACGTAGTAGGCAAGGTCGTATTTGGCGCGCGCAGGGTCCAGCAGGTCGCCGGTGTAGCAGATGGTGCCCTCGCAGATGCGCCCGGTCTCCAGCACCGCGTCCATGGCGACGCGCATGTTCTCCACCCAGTTCAGGCTGTCGAACACGCGGAACACGTCCACCCCGGTTTCAGCGGCCTGTTTCACGAAGGACTGCACCACATTATCCGGGTAATTGGTGTAGCCCACCCCGTTCGAGGCGCGCAGCAGCATCTGCGTCAACAGGTTGGGCATGCGCGCGCGCAGGTCACGCAGGCGTTGCCAGGGGCATTCCTGCAAGAAGCGATAGGCCACGTCGAAAGTGGCGCCGCCCCAGCATTCAACGCTGAACAGCCCCGGCAGGTTGGCGGCATAGGCGGGCGCCACGCGGATCATGTCAATGGAGCGCATGCGCGTGGCCAGAAGCGACTGATGCGCGTCGCGCATGGTGGTATCGGTGAGCAAAAGGCGCTTTTCGGCCTTCATCCAGTCGGCCACGGCCTTGGCGCCCTTTTCCTCCAGCAGGGTCTTGCTGCCGGGGGCCGGAGGGGCGCTGGTGGCGGGCGGCTGCGGCGTGCGCGGTTGGGCCGCGGGGCGCGGGCGGCCTGCGGTCTCGGGGTGGCCGTTGACAGTGATATCGGCCAGATAGGTCAGGATTTTGGTGGCCCGGTCACGGCGCTTGCGGAAGTGGAACAGCGCATCCGTGGTGTCGATGAACTTGGTCGTATAGGTGTTATCCAGAAACGTCGGATGCTTGAGCAGGTTTTCGACGAACGCGATGTTGGTTGAAACGCCCCGGATGCGGAATTCACGCAAGGCGCGGTCCATCCGGGCGATGGATTCCGCGGGCGTCGGTGCCCAAGCGGTGACCTTTACCAGAAGGCTGTCATAGTAGCGTGTGATCACGCCGCCCGAATAGGCGGTGCCGCCATCCAGACGAATGCCCATGCCTGTGGCTGAGCGGTAGGCGGTGATGCGCCCGTAATCGGGGATGAAGTTATTCAGCGGGTCTTCGGTGGTGATGCGGCATTGCAGCGCGTGGCCGGAAAGGGTGACATCAGCCTGTGAGGGGGTGCCGGTGGCCTGCGCCAGCGTCTCGCCCTCGGCAATGCGGATCTGGGCTTTGACGATGTCGATGCCGGTCACTTCTTCGGTGACGGTATGTTCGACCTGAACGCGGGGGTTCACCTCGATGAAATAGAACTGCTCATCGTCCATATCCATCAGGAATTCGACGGTGCCCGCGTTCTGATAACCCACTGCGCGGCCAAGTTTGAGGGCCAGATCGCAAACCTCGGCGCGCTGGGCCTCGGTCAGATAGGGGGCGGGGGCGCGTTCAACCACCTTCTGGTTGCGGCGCTGAACCGTACAATCACGCTCATAAAGGTGATAAAGTTCACCATGCGTGTCGCCCAGAAGCTGCACCTCGACATGGCGCGCGCGTTCGATCATCCGCTCCAGATAGCCCTCGCCATTGCCGAACGCGGCCTCGGCCTCGCGCCGGCCTTCGCGGATGCGGGTTTCCAACTCATCAGGACCAAGGATGGCGCGCATGCCGCGCCCGCCGCCGCCGTGGCTGGCCTTGAGCATCAGCGGATAGCCGATTTTTGCGGCCTCGGCGCGGATGGCCTCCATATCCTCGCCCAGAACCTCAGTCGCGGGGATGACCGGCACCCCGGCTTCGATCGCCACACGCCGGGCGCTGGCCTTGTCACCCAGCGCGCGCATCGTGTCGGCGCGCGGGCCGATGAAGGTGATGCCCGCCTCAACGCAGGCATCCACCAGTTCGGGGTTTTCCGACAGCAGGCCATAGCCCGGATGGACCGCATCGGCGCCTGACAGCTTGGCCACGCGAATGATCTCGGGGATCGACAGATAGGCCGCCACCGGCCCCAGCCCGGCACCGATGCGGTAGGCCTCGTCAGCCTTGAACCGGTGCAGGCCCAGCTTGTCCTCTTCGGCATAAACGGCGACGGTGCGCTTGCCCAGCTCATTGGCTGCGCGCATGACGCGAATGGCGATTTCGCCGCGGTTGGCGATGAGGATCTTCTGGAAAGCGGTCATTCGGTTCTCCCCCTGAGTCGCGCTGGTACCGGTTTCGTAAAGGAGTTTCTGCGCTGCGGCAAAGCATTTGAAAGATTTGGTTACATTTCGCCAACATTCTTTGCAGGCCATAGCCGCAAGCCTGCTTCGCGGGGGGATACGAGGCCAAGCTGCATCATGTTTGCAATCATGTCTTCACGCAGGATGTGGTCAAGATGCGCAGCGCCCTTCGGGCCAAGGGCGGCAAGTGCGTAATGCCATGCGCGGCCCAACATGACAAAATTTGCACCGCGCGCGATCATGCGCAGGATATCGAGGCCGGATTCGACACCACCATCGGCGATCAGCGGGTAGTCAGGGCCAACCGTGGCGCGGATGTCGGGAAGGACATCGACACTGGCAGGTGCGCCGTCAAACTGCCGCCCGGCATGGTTGGAGACCCAGACGGCATCAACCCCGGCGTCAATCGCGCGGCGCGCGTCATCCGGGCGCAGGATGCCTTTGAGAACGAAGGGGCCATCCCAGCCCGCGCGCAGGGCCGCCACATAATCCCAGTCAGGATTGACGCGCAGCAGATAACCTGCGTGCCCGGTGGAGGGGGCGTTGCCGTCAAGGCGCTTGTATTCCTCCATCAAGCGCAGGCGGGGCACGCCCATGCGCAAGGTCCGCAACGCCCATTCGGGGCGCAGTACGGTCTGCATGATCATGCGCGGCGTCTTGCGGGGTGGAAAGGCCAGATCGGCGCGCAACTGGCGCTCACGCCGCGAGGGGGCAGGCACATCAACGGTCAGCACCAATACCCGGAACCCCGCCGCCTTTGCGCGCTTCAAAAGGTCTGTGCGGATATTGGGGTCGCGGGGCGGGTAAAGCTGGAACCAGCCTTTGTCCCCGGCCAGCGGCCCGATCTCTTCGGGCAGGCGGGTGGCGACGGTGGACAGACAATAGGGAATGTTGCGATGCGCGCCCAGCCGGGCCAGCGCAGCTTCGGCCCCCGGCCAGATCAGGCCGGACATGCCGATAGGTGCAATGCCAAAAGGCGCGGCATGGTCCTGCCCCAGCAGGGGGGTGGTCAGATCCGGCGTGAACTCACCATCCAGCGCGGCGGGTAACATGCGCACGCCGTCAAGTGCTGCGCGATTCAGATGTTTGACCGATTCCGTGCCGGTCGCGCTGTCCAGATATTCCCAGGCGAAATGCGGAATCCGGTGCTGCGCGCGTTTGCGCAGATCAGAAAGGGCGGGGAAGCGCAGGTCAAGATCCATGGCAAAGCTATGCCAGCCAGCTGCGGGGCTGGCAAGCGGGCTCAGTTCTGGCGGGCTCAGTCTGGCAGGCTCAGTCTGGAGGCAGTTGCGCCACCCCGGCTTCGTCATAGAACTGCACAGGCTGACATTCGCTCAGCCAGTCGCGGGCCTCGATGTCGCAAAGCACTTCGGCCACCTGTTCGGCCACTGCGCGTGAGGGCAGTCCGCAGATGATTTCATGCCAGTGCACCCCCTCCTGATGCATGACAAACAGATCCACCGACCAGCCGGCAGGCTGGCACCAGTTGGTGGGCAGACAATCCTCGGCCAGCGCACCCCCTGCCACGCATTGCGCGGTGGCGGCGGCGAAACCATCTTCCGGCGTGTGGGCCACAGCCATGCCCGAGGCCATCTCGGGCGCCTGAACAAAGGCAATGCCCAATGGCCCCTCCTGCGCGGCTGCCGGCAGCAGCCCAAGGCCGACCACCATCACCGCAATACGCACCATGCCTGTCATGCCCTTTGTCCCTCGCGACTTTACAGGTGCGAATGATGGCACAAATCACGCCCAGCGGGAACGATCTTGCCGCGCGCCTCACCGCAATGGGCGATCACGCATATTCGCAGGATAAATGTGAACAAATAATGAACGCAGACTTGGAACCCGCGCCTGCCTGCGTTAGGGTTCTGTAAAGGGCAACGGGGCCATCAGGCATGAGCAGCGAAACCACATCCGGGCAAAGCCTGTCGCAGCAGGCCATGGCGCAGGCGGGGCAGGCGGCACAGGCGCGCTATATGGAGGGGTTGAACGAGCCCCAGCGCGAAGCCGTTGCGGCCATGGATGGCCCGGTCCTGATGCTGGCGGGGGCGGGCACCGGGAAAACCCGCGCCCTGACCGCGCGCATCGCCCATCTGATCGCCACCGGCACCGCGCGACCCAATGAAATTCTGGCCGTGACCTTCACCAACAAGGCCGCGCGCGAGATGAAAAACCGTATCGGTGCGCTTTTGGGTGACTCGGTCGAGGGAATGCGCTGGCTGGGCACCTTTCATTCGATAGGTGTCAAGCTGTTGCGCAGGCATGCCGAACTGGTGGGGCTGAAGCCCGGCTTCACCATTCTGGACACCGATGACCAGTTGCGCTTGCTCAAGCAGTTGATTCAGGCCTTCAATATCGACGAAAAGCGCTGGCCTGCGCGGCAGATGGCCTCGATCATCGATGGCTGGAAAAACCGCGCATGGCGCCCCGAATCGGTGCCAGGGGCTGAGGCCGGGGCCTATAACCATCGTGGCACCGAAATCTACGCCGCCTATCAGGACCGCCTGCGCACGCTCAACGCCTGTGATTTCGGCGATCTGCTGCTGCATGCGGTGACGATCTTTCAACAGCATCCTGATGTGCTGGCCCAATACCAGCGCTGGCTGCGCTACATACTGGTCGATGAGTATCAAGATACCAATGTGGTGCAGTATCTGTGGTTGCGGCTTCTGGCCGGGGGGCACAAGAATATCTGCTGCGTCGGCGATGATGATCAGTCAATCTACGGCTGGCGCGGGGCAGAGGTGGGCAATATCCTGCGGTTTGAGCGTGATTTTCCCGGCGCCAAGGTGATCCGGCTTGAGCAGAATTACCGCTCGACCCCGCATATTCTGGCCGCGGCTTCGGCGGTGATTGCGGGCAACGAGGGGCGGCTGGGCAAGACGCTGTGGACCGAGCTGGAAGAGGGCGAAAAGGTGCGCCTGATCGGCCACTGGGACGGCGAGGAAGAGGCGCGCTGGATCGGTGATGAGATCGAGGCGCTGGAGCGCGGCGCGCGCGGGTTGGAGCCGATCTCACGCAACAACATGGCGATTCTGGTCCGTGCCAGCCACCAGATGCGCGCGTTCGAGGACCGTTTCCTGTCAATCGGCCTGCCTTACCGGGTGATCGGCGGCCCGCGCTTTTATGAGCGGCTGGAGATTCGTGATGCGATGGCCTATTTCCGCCTCGCCATCTCACCCACCGACGATCTGGCCTTTGAACGCATCGTCAACACGCCCAAGCGCGGATTGGGTGACAAGGCGCAGCAGACCATCCAGAAAGTGGCGCGCGCGGCTGATGTGCCGCTTCTTATGGGCGCGCGCCTGGCATTGCGCGACGGGCTGATATCGGGCCGGGCCTCGGGCGCGCTGCGGTTGTTTGTTGAGCAGATGGAACGCTGGCATGACGCTGTGGGCACCGCGCCCGCCGCGCCCATGATCGAAGACGGGCTGGTGATAGAAGAGCCGCGCGACACCGGCTTGTCGCATATCGAACTGGCCGAGCAGATACTGGACGAAACCGGCTATACCGCCATGTGGCAGGCCGACAAGTCGCCCGATGCGCAGGGGCGGCTGGAGAACCTGAAAGAACTGATCAAGGCGCTGGAAAACTTTGAAAACCTTCAGGGCTTTCTGGAGCATGTTGCACTGATCATGGACAACGAATCCGAGGATTCGGCGGAAAAAGTCACCATCATGACGCTGCATGGGGCCAAGGGGCTGGAATTTCCCGTGGTCTTCCTGCCGGGCTGGGAGGACGGGTTGTTCCCGTCACAGCGCAGCATGGACGAGACCGGGCGCAAAGGCCTGGAGGAGGAACGCCGCCTGGCCTATGTCGGCATCACACGGGCTGAGCGGCTGTGCACCATCTCTTTCGCCGCCAATCGCCGGGTCTACGGGCAATGGCAATCGCAACTGCCCTCGCGTTTCATCGATGAACTGCCCGCCGATCATGTCGAGGTTCTGACCCCACCGGGATTGTATGGCGGGGGCTTTGGTGCGGCGGGGATGTCGCGGGCCTCTTCGACGGTCGAATCCCGCGCAGCAAAGGCCGATGTCTATGCCTCGCCGGGCTGGAAGCGGTTGCAGTCACGTAGTCAGATGACAGCAACTCCGGCGGAACTGGGGCGCAGCATCGCGCGGGCCTCAGGGGCCGGGGATGGGCCGTTTTTCAGCCCCGGTGAACGGGTGATGCATCCGAAGTTCGGGCTGGGCACCATCGTCGCGGCCGAAGGTGACAAAATGGCCGTGGCCTTTGACCGTGCGGGCGAAAAGCATATCGTCGCGCGCTTCCTGACCCCTGCCGAAGGGGTGGATGACGTGCCGTTCTGACCCGCCACGGCAGTTCTGAAACCAACTGAGAATTCAAAGCTGAAAACAAAAAACGCGGCTGCCCTGGGAGGAGGAGGGGGCAGCCGCGCTATTTGTGCTTGGATCCGGGAGGAGGAGGGACCCTTGCATCACTATGGAACACAAATGTGTCCCGATTTTGTTTGCACGACCACCCAGGGAGGAGGAGAGGGTCGGCGCGCAAATGTGCCTGGTTCGGGGAGGAGGTCGAACCAGGCATTCCGGTGGGGCTTTGGGCCCCGAATAACGGGCGCGGTTGCCCAGGGAGGAGGAGAGGACAACCGCGCTGTTGAGCGAACAGACCCGGGAGGAGGTGGGCCCGCGCATCAGGTTGGAACGGCCGCAGGGAGGAGGAGAGCGGCGGTTCCGTCACGATCGGCCCAGGGAGGAGGAGGGGCCTTTCGTCTCGTGTCGGGCGGGCGCTGGGCGCCAACCCGGAATTCTCTTGCCTCAGGCGTTCTTGCCATAGGCGGCTTCATACGCCAGCCGGGTGATCATTGAGCGCGAAACGCCCATGTCTTGCAGTTCCCGGGTGCTCAGCGCACTCAGCTCTTCATACGTGCGCCGGAACGTGATGTACCGGTTCCAGCTGTCAGCGAGCCCTGCGAAGAAATCGCGGACGGTGCTGAAGGGGCTTGCGCCGCGGAAGGTTTCATTCAGAAAAGCCATGTTCGTGCTCTTTCATCTTCGTTCTGCCGCGCTTTCCTGCCGTTCGCTTGCTTTCCGGCGCGGTTCTGTTCGTCTTGAAGGTAAGATGGGGGAAATGCTGCGCTTGCACAATCCCTTGCTTCGTCAATGCTGCCATGCAGCGACTGCATGGCGACGCGGCGTAAACTTTTGGCTGGAATCAATGGACTTGCCGCGAAAATGATCGCCCGGCAAAGTTTGGCAGGGGGCGCAAGGTCGCATCGGCTTGCATCGGCCTTGTTCGGCTGGAAAAAGAGCACAGGTTTAGCGCGACAGAACGACCGGCCAGAACAGGAGCCCGCCATGAACACGCCCCCATCCCCCACGCGCGAAGAGGTGCTTGAAGCACTGCGCGCCGTCACCTTGCCTGACGGTGGTGATCTGGTCGGGCGCGATTTGGTGCGCGCACTGGTCGTGGACGAAGGCATTGTGCGATTCGTGCTTGAAGCCGAAACACCTGAGGACGCGCGCAAGCTGGAAACGGTGCGCGGGCAGGCCGAGCGCGCGGTTCTGGCGCTGCCCGGTGTGGCCAAGGTCAATGTGGCGCTGACCGCGCATGGTCCCGCCGCAAAGCCCAGCCCCCGCCCACCGCAAGGAGGCCCACAAGGCGAGGCGCCATCGCTTAAGATCGGTCGTCACCCCACTGCGGGCCCTGCCACTGTGCCGGGCGTCAAACGGATCATTGCCATCGGCTCGGGCAAGGGCGGGGTGGGCAAATCCACCGTTTCTTCAAATCTGGCAGTGGCCCTGTCGCGTGAGGGCTGGCGCGTGGGGCTGTTGGACGCCGATATATACGGCCCCAGCCAGCCGCGCATGATGGGCGTCAGCAAGCGCCCCGCCTCGCCCGATGGCAAGATCATCGTGCCCCCGGTGGCGCATGGCGTCACCATGATCTCGATCGGGCTGATGCTGCGCGAAGATGAGGCGGTGATCTGGCGCGGGCCGATGCTTATGGGCGCGTTGCAGCAGTTGCTGACGCAGGTGCAATGGGGCGAACTGGATGTGCTGATCGTCGACATGCCACCGGGCACGGGCGATGTGCAACTGACGCTCTGTCAGAAATTCGACGTCTTTGGCGCGATCGTGGTGTCCACCCCGCAGGACGTGGCGCTGCTGGATGCCCGCAAGGCCCTGCGCGCTTTTCAGACACTGAAAACCCCGATTCTGGGCCTGATCGAAAACATGTCGACCTTCATCTGCCCCAAATGCGGCCATGAAGAGCATATCTTCGGTGATGGTGGCGTGAAGCGCGAGGCAGAGAAGTTGGGCCTGCCGTTTCTTGGTGAGCTGCCGCTGTCGGTCGAGGTGCGGCTGGCGGGCGATGGCGGTATTCCGGTCGCGGCCACGGACAGCCCGGTTGCCGATGCCTACCGTCGCATGGCGAAGCGGCTGATGGAACGCTGCGCCTGAACCTTTGACGCATCCGCGATGACGGCCCGTGCCCATGGCGCGGGTCGAATCATTTGCAGCGGACGCACGGCTGGGAAATCATGGGAGAAGTTGGTTTTTTGTCCGGGAAGGGCGGTGATTCGAGTGGTTACAATGGCTTTTCGTGGGGAAAAACGTGGCATTCATGCCACATCTGTTCTGCTTCTTCGGGAAATCATGGCCCGAATTTGGATCACGTAACTTTCGGTTATTTTGTGGGGGCTGGTGCAATTTTTGTCTATATGTTGTTTATCACGCCTTTAGAATCGCGGATATCGTGCCTGAATCCTTCACCGCAGCGTGAGAAGTGAGTGAGTCAGAGCAAAGAAAACCATTGCTTCCCATAATTTCCCATGCCATTCCTGTTCTCACGGAAGAGCGGTTAAAAACAAAAAGACGAAACGAGGCGTTTCATACAGGCAACCCGCTTTTCTCCAACAAGAGATCCGACGCGCAAGCGAGCAGACATCCCCCCCAGGTGGCATGCGTAGTCGGGCACCCAGAGATGGGACAGAGGGCGGCGGTTCGGGCAGTGGCAGCAGCCCGACCGCCGTTTTCCTTTTGCGGCGGGACATCCTCGTCGTGGGCAGTGAGTGGAAAGGCGAAAAGGCGTGGCGCGCAGGTTTCGCGGCGAATACCACCAGAAGGTGGATACCAAGGGCAGGGTCTCGATCCCGGCCCTGTTTCGCCGTGTGATCGAAGCCGCCGACCCTGACCACACCGACGGCCAGCGCCCCAATCTGGTGATTGTCTACGGCACGAATACCCAAAAACAGCTTGATTGCTACACGATCGACGCGATCGACGAGATTGATCGCCGGATCGACCGCATGAAACCCGGCTCCATTGAACGCAAGATGCTGGAACGCATCTATCACGGCCATTCTCTGCCCGCGCAGGTCGATGAGGACGGGCGCATCGTGCTGCCCGCCAAACTGCGTGAGAAGATTGGTCTGGGCGGTGAGGCGTTTTTCATCGCCTCAGGCGATCATTTCGAAATCTGGAAGCCCGAAACCTATGAGGCCGAGGAAACGGCCAAGGCCGAAGAATGGCTTGAGCAGCAGGATGAAGGCTTTGACCCCCGCACCCTTCTGCCGGATCTGCCGGACGTGTGACGGAAAGGATTATGCCCCAGCCAACGGATGCCGCCCCCCATGTTCCCGTTCTCCTCGGCCCGCTTCTGGCTGCGGTGGCGCCGGTTGCCGGGGTCTGGCTGGATGGTACGCTCGGCGCTGGCAGCTACGCACGCGGCCTGCTGGAGGCCGGAGCGGCGCAGGTGATCGGCATTGACCGCGATCCGCTGGCACTGGAACTGGCGCAGCAATGGGCCGCCCCCTATGGCGACCGGATGCGGCTGGTGCAGGGCACGTTCGGGCGGCTGGATGAATACTCTGAGGTGCCGCTGGATGGCGTGGTGCTGGATCTGGGCGTGTCCTCGATGCAGCTTGACCGGGCCGAGCGCGGCTTTTCCTTCGCCAAGGACGGCCCGCTGGACATGCGCATGAGCCAGGAGGGCGAGACGGCGGCCGAACTGGTGAACTCGGTTTCCGAATCAACGCTGGCCGACATTCTGTATCACTACGGCGAAGAGCGCGCCTCGCGCCGGATTGCCCGCGCCATCGTCAAGGCCCGCAGCATTGCCTCGATCGAGAGCACGCTGCAACTGACCGAGATCGTCTCGTCCTGCCTGCCACGCCCCAAGCCCGGGCAAAGCCACCCGGCCACGCGCAGCTTTCAGGCGATCCGCATCGCAGTGAATGCCGAATTTCATGAACTGGTGAACGGGCTTGAGGCCGCTGAGCGCGCGCTGAAACCCGGTGGAATGCTGGCGGTGGTGACCTTCCATTCTCTCGAAGACCGGATCGTCAAGCGGTTCATGCAGGTGCGTGCCGGGCGTGCGGGGCAGGGCAGTCGTCATGCGCCGCTGGTTGCACCCGAGCCCGCGCGGTTCGATCTGATCACCCGCCGCCCGGTCGGTGCCGATGAGGAAGAACTTGCCGTCAACCCGCGCTCGCGCTCGGCGCTTTTGCGGATTGCGCGGCGCACGGATGCGCCGGCCGGCCCCGTTGACCGCTCGGTTCTGGGTCTGCCGCTTCTGGCCTTGAAAGGAGAGGGGTGATGCGCTCGTTGTTCTATGTTCTTTCCTCTCTGGCGATCATGGCGCTGGCCGTCTGGGCCTATAACGAGAACCACAAGACACAGCAGTCAAAGGCCCAGGTTGCAGAATTGCGCCGCGAGATCCGCTCATTGCGCGAGGCGATCAGCGTACAGCGCGCCGAATGGGCCTTTCTCAACCGCCCTGACCGTCTGCGCGATCTGGCCGAGGTCAATTTCGACCGGCTGAAGCTGATGCCGATAACCGGCGCGCAGTTTGGCCGGATCGATGAGATTGTCTATCCGCTGCCAGAGCCCGAACCGGCAATCAGCGATGCCATCGAGGTTCTGGGCGAAATCCGCCATACTGCCGAGGATGAGCGCCCATGATCCGCATTCCCCTGCGCCCTTTGCCTCGTGTCCTGCAAGCCCGCGCACAGGGTGAGAACCCGCTGCATATCGAACGCGAGAACCTGCGCCTGCGCCATGAGCAGATGCGCGATCAGGCACGGCGACGGGCTGAATGGCGGTTGATCTTTCTGGCGGCGTTCTTTTTCATGGGGTTTGCGCTGATCGGCGCGCGGATGGGCCTGTTGGCGGCCAGCCCGCCGCATGAAGCGGCGGCTTTTCAGGGTGAGGATATCGCCGCGTTCCGCGCCGAGATCCAGGATCGAAATGGCCGCATACTCGCCACCAATCTGGTGACCAACTCGCTTTATGCCGAACTGCGCTACATGGTCGACGGCGCGCGCGCGGCGCAGGAACTTGCACGGATCCTGCCCGAGGTTGATGCCGACCGCCTTGCCGCCCGCCTGACAGATCCCAATCGCCGCTTCGTCTGGATCCGCGCGCGTCTGTCGCCGGAACAGGTGCAGGCGGTACATGAAATCGGCGAGCCGGGGTTGCTGTTCGGCCCGCGCGAAATGCGCCTGTATCCCAACGGGCACCTGGCAGCGCATGTGCTGGGCGGCACCAGCTATGGCCAGCAAGGCGTGAGCGCGGCCGAGATCATCGGCACCGCCGGGATCGAACACCGGCTCGACGAGCAGCTGCGTGACCCGGCGACGGCGGATGCGCCGCTGCGCCTGTCGCTTGACGTGACCGCGCAGGCCATCGCCGCCGAGGTGCTTGACAGCGGGATCAACATGCTGGGCGCGCGCGCCGGATCGGTGATCATCATGGATGCCCATTCCGGTGAGGTGGTCACCATGGTCTCGCTGCCGGATTTTGACCCCAACAACCGTCCCGCCCCCCCCACCGAGGGCGACCCCACCGACAGCCCGCTCTTTAACCACGCGGTGCAGGGGGTGTATGAGCTGGGCTCCGTCATGAAGGCCTTTGCTGTCGCGCAGGCGCTGGAGCTGGAGCTGGTGACCACGGAAACCATGGTTGATACGCGCGGCCCCCTGCGCATCGGGCGGCATTCGATCAACGATTTCCGCAACTACGGCGCGCAGCTTTCGGTGAGCGATGTTTTCGTGCGCTCGTCCAATATCGGCACGGCCCGTCTGGCCCAGCAGATCGGTGCAGAACGTCAGCGCGAGTTCCTGCGCAGTTTCGGCTTTCTGGAACCGGCCACCATTGAACTGGCAGAAACCGCGCGCGCCCGCCCGCAGTTCCCTGATCGCTGGAGCGAGATCTCCTCGGTCACCATTTCTTACGGCCACGGGCTTTCGACCAGTCCGCTGCAACTGGCCGCCGGTTATGCGACGCTGGTGAATGGCGGCACGCGGGTAGTGCCGACGATGCTGCGCCGCACCGCGCATGTGCCGGGTGAACGGCTGATATCCGAGCGCACCTCGGCCACCATGCGGTCGCTGATGCGCCAGGTGGTGACCCGTGGCACGGCCTCGATGGCCGAGGTCGAAGGCTTTGCCTTCGGCGGCAAGACCGGCACCGCCGACAAACCCGATGCAAGGGGCGGCTATGCGCGCGATCGCGTGATCGCCACCTTTGCCGGGGCCTTTCCGATGAACGACCCACGCTATGTGGTCGTGGTGACGCTGGATGAACCCAACGAGACCTCGTCCGGCGAGGCGCGGCGCACCGCGGGCTGGACAGTGGTGCCCGTCGCCGCCGAGATCGTGCGCCGCACCGCACCGCTTCTGGGCGTGCGGCCACAGAGCAACGCAGAGAGCACGGCCGCGATTGAAGCGGCGCTGCGCCTGCGGTAAAGGAAAGGCGCAGGGCTCCGCCTGTGTCATCTTGCCGCAAATACGCTGCGGGGGTGACCTGGCGCATCGCGCCAGGAGGGGGCTGCAAAAGCCCCCTTTCGCGGCAGTTGCGGGGCGGCCAAGTTGATCGAGGACAGCGCATGAGGGCCAGATGGGGCAGTCACGGAAACTGAACGCACTGGGCCTCACAGCCAGTCGCGGCAATGCGCAGACCGACATAACCGGGATCGCGCTCGACAGCCGTGAGGTGCGGCCCGGCTTCTTGTTCGCAGGCTTGCCCGGCACCCGCGTGCACGGCGGTGAGTTCATCGAATTCGCGCTGCGGATGCAGGCGGGGGCTGTCCTGACCGACCGCGCGGGCGCGGCCCTCGCCGCCGAGGCATTGGCGGCCCATCCCGAGGTTGCGCTGATCGTGGCCGAGGATGCGCGCGAGACCTTCGCACGGGCCGCTGCGCTCTGGTTCGCGGCGCAACCCGAATGCACCGTGGCGGTGACCGGCACCAACGGCAAGACCTCGGTCGCCAGCTTCACCCGCCAGATCTGGACCGCGCTGGGTCATGGTGCGATCAACGTGGGCACCACAGGTGTGGAAGGGGCATGGGCCACGCCGCTGGCCCATACAACGCCCGATGCGCTGACCCTGCAACGCATTCTCGCTGAAGCGGCGCAGGAAGGCATCACCCATGCCGCGATGGAGGCCTCCAGCCACGGGCTGGACCAGCGCCGACTGGATGGCGTGCGCCTGGTGGCGGCAGGATTCACCAATCTCAGCCAGGATCACCTGGATTACCACGCCGACATGGACGCCTATTTCGAGGCCAAATGCGGCCTCTTCACCCGGCTTCTGCCCGAGGACGCGCCCGCCGTCATCAACACCGATGACCCCTGGGGCGCGCGGTTGGTGCAGATGATGGGTGAGCGCCCGGTGCTGCGTGTCGGTGCCGCACGCAACTGCGATCTGCGCATGCTGGCGCAACGTTTCAGCGCGCATGGGCAAGAGGTGCGGTTTTCGGTCAAAGACAAGCCCTATCAGGTGAAACTGTCGCTGGTGGGCGGGTTTCAGGCCTCGAACGCGCTGATCGCGCTGGGTCTGGTGCTGGCCACCGGTGCGCATGCGGTCGAGGCGATTGCGGCGCTGCCAAATCTGCAAGGCGTGCGCGGACGGATGCAACTGGCGGCAACCCGGCGCAACGGCGCACCGGTCTTTGTCGATTACGCCCATACACCTGCCGCCGTGGAAACCGCCCTCAAGGCGCTGAGGCCGCATGTGATGGGACGGCTGATCGTGGTGCTGGGGGCAGGCGGTGACCGTGACCGCGCCAAGCGGCCCTTGATGGGGCGCGCAGCGGCTGAAAACGCCGATGTGGTCTATGTCACCGATGACAACCCGCGCTCTGAAGATCCCGCCACCATCCGTCGTGCAATCATGGCGGCCTGTCCTGAGGCCAACGAGGTGGGCGACCGGGCCGAGGCCATCCTGCGCGCTGTCGATGCGCTGCTGCCGGGCGATGCGCTGCTGATCGCGGGCAAGGGGCATGAACAGGGGCAGATCGTCGGCGATACCGTCTATCCGTTCGACGATCTGGAACAGGCCAGCGTGGCGGTGGCCGCCCTTGATGGCAAGGTGAAGAAATGACCGCGCTCTGGAGCGCGCGCGCGGCCGAGGCCGCAACCGGCGGCACGGCCACCGCAGATTTCGCGGTCTCCGGTATTTCCATCGACACCCGCAGCCTGCAACCGGGCGATCTGTTCGTGGCGCTCAGCGCCGCGCGTGACGGGCATGACTTTGTGGCGCAGGCGTTTGAACGCGGCGCGGCGGCGGCCCTGGTCACGCATGTGCCTGACGGGGTCAGCGGCCCCTGTCTGGTGGTGCCCGATGTGCTGGCGGCGCTGACTGCGCTGGGTGCGGCGGGGCGCGCGCGCAGCCGGGCGCAGGTGATCGCGGTCACCGGTTCGGTTGGCAAGACCTCCACCAAGGAGATGCTGCGCGAGATGCTGGCCGAGTTTGGCACGGTCCACGCCGCCGAGGCCAGTTTCAACAACCATTGGGGCGTGCCGGTCACATTGGCGCGGCTGCCGGTCGATGCCGATTTCGCGGTGGTCGAGATCGGGATGAACCAACCCGGCGAGATTGGCCCGCTGGCTGTGCTGGCCCGGCCCCATGTCGCGCTGATCACCATCATTGCTCCGGCGCATCTGGCCAATATGGGCTCGCTGGAGGCGATTGCGCGTGAGAAATCCGATGTTTTCAAGGGGCTGGAGCCGGGTGGGACAGCCATCTACAACGCCGATACCGAAACCGCGCCAATTCTTGCCCAACGCGCTGCCAGCGCGGCACGGGTGCTGAGCTTTGGCAAATCAGGCCATGATGCGCGCCTGAGCGAGTTGCGCGCCACCCCCGATGCTCTGGTGGTGCGCGCCGAGGTCGGGGTCATGCCGCTCTTGCTGCGCCTGACCGACGCGGGCGACCATTTCGCGATGAACGCACTGGGCTGCCTGCTGGTGGCGAAGGCGCTGGGTCTTGATCTGGCAATAGCGGCGCAGGCGCTGAGCCGCTGGCACCCGCCCGCCGGGCGCGGCCAGCGCGAAACGGTGCTGCTGGACCACGCCGATGACAGGGGCTTCACCTTGATCGATGATGCCTTCAACGCCAACCCCACCTCGATGGATGCCGCCCTGAAGGTGCTGGCTGCCAGCCAACCCGGGCCCGGCGGGCGGCGCATCGCCATTCTGGGCGACATGCTGGAACTGGGCCCAGACGAGATGGACTTGCACAGCGCACTGGCCCGCCACCCGGCGCTGGAGGGTGTGGCGCTGGTCCACTGTGTGGGGCCACGCATGGCCGCGCTCTGGCAGGACCTGCCCGAACACCAGCGCGGCAAGGCCGTGTCGCAGGCCGAGGAACTGGGCGCGCATGCCCATCTGCTGGTGCGTGGTGGCGATGTGATTCTGGTCAAGGGCTCGAAAGGCTCGCTCGTCTCGCGCGTGGTTGACGCGCTGCGCAATCTGGGGCACGCGACGCCCATTGATACCCCGAAAGGAACTGGCTGAATGTTATATTGGCTGGCCGAACTCTCCGAGGCCATAACCGGCTTCAACCTGTTTCGCTATATCACCGTCCGCGCTGGCGCGGCCTTCTTTACGGCGCTGATCTTCGGCTTTGTCTTTGGCAAGCCGCTGATCGCGTTTCTGCGCCGTCACCAGGGCAATGGCCAGCCGATCCGCGAGGATGGGCCGGAATCGCACCTGCTGACCAAGCAGGGCACGCCAACCATGGGTGGTCTTCTGATCCTGTCGGCGCTTGTGGTGTCCACGCTGCTCTGGGCGCGATTGGACAACCCGTATGTCTGGCTGGTGCTGCTGGTGACTGTGGCGTTCGGGCTGATCGGCTTTGCCGATGACTATGCCAAGGTCAAGAAGGGCAATCACAAGGGGGTTTCGGGCAAGCTGCGTATGGCGCTGGGGCTGGTGATTGCGCTTCTGGCCGCGCTGGCGGCTATGGCGATCCATCCGCCCGATCTGTCGGCAAAACTGGCTGTGCCGGTCTTCAAGTCGGTTCTGATCGATATGGGATGGGTCTTCGTGCCGTTTGCGATGTTCGTGATCGTGGGGGCGGCCAATTCGGTGAACCTGACCGATGGGCTGGACGGGCTGGCGATCATGCCGGTGATGATTGCGGCAACCACGCTGGGGGTGATCGCCTATGCCGTGGGGCGGGTCGATTTCACCAGCTATCTGGATGTCCACTACGTGCCGGGCACCGGCGAGTTGCTGATCTTCACGGCTGCGCTTGCGGGCGGGGGACTGGGTTTTCTGTGGTACAACGCGCCCCCGGCTGCGGTCTTCATGGGCGATACCGGCAGTCTGGCGCTTGGCGGCGCGCTCGGCGCGATCGCGGTGGCTACCAAACATGAGATCGTGCTGGGCATCGTGGGCGGGCTGTTTGTGGTCGAGGCATTGAGCGTGATCATCCAGGTGCTTTACTTCAAAACCACCGGCAAACGGGTCTTCCTGATGGCACCGATTCACCACCATTTCGAAAAGAAGGGCTGGGCTGAACCGCAGATCGTGATCCGGTTCTGGATCATCAGCCTGGTGCTCGCGCTGATCGGGCTGGCCACACTGAAAATCCGTTGAGCGCACAGGGCGGGGGCGCTCCCGCCCGTCGTCGCGCGATGGCACGCCATCACCCTCCTCCCGTTGGGCCGGGCCGCACCCCTGCGGGGCGCGGCAGCAGGGGCGTTGCCCCTCTGGGCCTTCAGCCCATTCACCCCAGGATATTTTCAGACAGGAAATGAGGCAGAAGGGCAGTTCATTTTGTGTCTGAAAATATCCCGGGGGAGTCGCCCGGAACGGGCGGCGGGGGCAGCGCCCCCGACGCTGCGCAGCAGCCAGCAAACCGGCGTCGGCGTAGCCGGCAATCCGGTCACCCCTGTCAGTCGGTGTCGCGAGGGGTCAGCTCGTCAGGCGGGCGAGCCAGCTGCGGTTACGGCAGTAGTTCGGTGCTGTGGTGCTGCCTTGGGGATGCGCGTCCATCCATGAGGGGCATTCGCTTGCGCTGGTGCAGCCCATGCAGGTGAACACCGCGCGGCGGATTTCGTCGCCCTGCATGGTGCCGCTTTCCAGCGCCGCGCCCATATCGGCCTGCACTGTCTCAGCCATACGTTTCAGGAGGTCGGCATGATGGTCGATTCTGTCGATAAAGCCCATGGGTCACTCTCCTTTCCGATATCCGGCAAATGCCGGTCGTGAATCAGAAAGCCATCGCCAGCCATCGGGTGCCATGATCTGGATCAAGTTGGCCGCGCGTCATGCCCCTGCGCGCAGAAAACGCGCAACAATCACCCTCCAGTTCGCCCCATGCCCTATCCCCGGTTTGGTTTGATGTGCTTTTTCAGCTTTGACGGTTGGGCCTTGCTGCGGTCCTTGTAGGGGTTCTGATCGGCGCGCGAGCGCAGATAGAGCCGGATGGGCGTGCCCGGCATGTCGAAGCGTTCGCGCAGCCCGTTGATCAGGTAGCGCTCGTAGCTTTTGGGCAGATCCTCGGGGTTGGAGCACATGATCACAAAGCCCGGTGGCCGGGTTTTGGCCTGTGTGATGTAGCGCATCTTGATCCGCCGGCCGCCCGGGGCGGGGGGCGGGTGGGATTCTGTCATCGCCCCCAGCCACTGGTTCAGCTTGGCCGTCGACACCCGGCGGTTCCAGATCGCGTGTGCGCGCAGGATTGCCTCGTGCAGCCGGTCCATCCCGCGCCCGGTCTTGGCCGAGACGGTGACCAGCGGCGCGCCCTTGAGCTGGGGCAGATGGCGTTCAAACGCCTGCAACAGCGCTTTCAGCTTGTCCTGCTTGTCATCCTCCAGATCCCATTTGTTGACGGCGACGACCACTGCGCGGCCCTCGCTTTCAGCCAGATCGGCGATGCGCAGATCCTGGGTCTCAAAGGGAATCGCGGCATCCAGCAGCACCACCACCACCTCGGCGAATTTTACCGCGCGCAGCCCGTCGGCGACTGACAGCTTCTCCAGCTTTTCCTGCACGCGGGCCTTCTTGCGCATGCCCGCAGTATCAAAGAGCCGCATCGGCGTGCCGCCCCAGGTGAAAGGCAGCGAGATGGCGTCACGCGTGATTCCGGCCTCGGGGCCTGTCAGCAGCCGGTCGTCACCGATGATGGTGTTGATCAGCGTTGATTTCCCGGCATTCGGGCGACCGACGACAGCCACCTGCAGGGGGCGTTTCTCGCTGGGTGTCCAGTCCGGCGCGGCGTCGGACCCTTCGGTATTGTCGACCTCGCTGCCTTCCTCGACCGTCACATCGGTCTCGGGCGCTTCGGCCTCGGCGCGTTCGTCAAACTCCGCGGCGAGAGGGCGAAGCATGTGGTAAAGCTCGTCCATCCCCTCGCCGTGTTCGGCTGACAGGCGCAAGGGTTCGCCCAGACCCAGTGAATACGCCTCAATCAGCCCGCCTTCACCGGCGCGGCCTTCGGCCTTGTTGGCGGCGAGGATCACATGGCGCGCGCGCTTGCGCAGGATCTCGGCGAAGATTTCGTCGGCGGGGGTGATGCCCACGCGGGCGTCGATCATGAACAGGCAGATATCCACCATCCCCACCGCGCGCTCCGTCAGGCGGCGCATGCGGCCCTGCAGGCTGTTGTCGGTGACATTCTCCAGCCCGGCGGTGTCGATTACGGTGAAACGCAGATCGCCCAGCCGTGCCGTGCCCTCGCGCAGATCACGCGTGACGCCGGGTTGGTCATCGACCAGCGCAAGGCGCTTGCCGACCAGCCGGTTGAACAGCGTCGATTTTCCGACATTGGGGCGACCCACCAGGGCCAGTGTGAAACTCATGTCACCCTCCGGGGGCGTTGCAATACGTGAAAGGCGCCCGACATAGGCCATGCCGGGCGCAGAGTAAAGGGCAGGGGCTGGCCCCGTTCCCGTTTAGCGGAAAGCGTGCAAAACGCCGTCGCGGGCCAGCACATAGAGCGTACGGTCCATCACGATCGGCCCCGAGGCCGCACCGCCTGGCACTTCGATCTGCGTGCCGATCGCGCCGCTGACCGGGTCAAAGCCGCGCAACGCCCCGTCGCCCGACGACACCCAGAGCCGCCCCCCGGCCAGAACCGGCCCGTATTGCGGGAAGATCCGTGCCTGACGGCGCGGGCGTTCATCGGCGAAAAGCGGCAGTTCCTGTGCCCAGACCGGCTCACCGCTGGATGCATCCAGCCGGATCACGCGGTTCTCGTCAGACACCAGAAAGACCGAGCCGCCGACCGGCCACACCGGGCTGTAAGCGGCCTCGCGCGCTGACCACAGGGTGTTGCCGTTGCGGGCGTCCACCGCCATCAGGCGGCCTGACTGGTTGGCGGCATAGATGCGGTTGCCATCGACCACCGGATCGCCGGTGACTGACGAAATGTTGGCATAGGCCGCGCCGACGCGCCGCCCCACCACCGCCGTCGCCCAGGCCGAAGCGCCGTTGGAGCGGCGCACCGCGCGCAGTTCACCAGCCTGAGTGGGGAAGACCACCAGATCGCCTGCCAACGCGGGGGCTGCGGTGCGCGACATGATCGAGATGTCTTGCGTGCCGGACAATGTCCAGTCAATGCGCCCGGTGGCGGCGTCGAGGCTCCACAATGTGCTGTCGCCTGCGCTGACAAAGACCCGGTCACCTGCCACCATCGGTGCGCCCATCAGCGGTGCGTCAAAGCGGTGATGCCAGATTTCCTGCCCGGTGGCGGCATCATGCACGGCCAGAAGCCCGTGGGCCGAGGCCACATAAAGCCGGTTACCCGCAACCGCGAGCCCCCCGCCTGAGGCCGAGCCGCGGCGCGCCCAGTCGGGCGTGATGTCGCGCGACCAGACAACCTGGCCATTGGTGGCGGTGGCCTGCAGGCGGGCATTGGCGTCAAGGGTAAAGATACGGCCATCGGCGGCCACCGGCTCGGTCGCCAGCCGCAGGCGGCGGGCGTCACCCTGTCCGATATCCGTGGACCAGGCCAATTGCGGCGAGGACGACAGCGCCGGATGCTGCGGGCGGGCGCCATTGGTGCCCTGCGGGTGGCTCCAGGCGGCATTGGCGACCTGCGCAGGCAGCGATATCGGCTGTGCGCGATTGGCCACCTCGGTCCCGCCCCCCCAGGGCGCACGGATGTCGATCCGGTCGCCTTCGAGGATGGTGTCACGCGAACACGCTCCCAGCGCGCCCACGAGGCCAAGAATTGCCGCGATTCTGATCAAGGTCACGCCGGTGCCCCTTTCGATGCTTCATTTGCCCCGAACCGTCAGGTCCGGAGAGTCCATGGCCCGTCAGCCAAGGTCGGTATCGACCTCGCCGCCGAGAATGACAATCAACTGGTTGACGCGGCGACGCAAGTCGCTCGTCAGGTCGGGTTCGGACAGGAGGGCGCGGAATTGCGCCAGTGCCGCCGCTTCGTCGCCTGCTTCCAGCTGCAACAGTGCCAGTTGCTCCAGCGCCAGCGGGCGATAGGCTTGCCCGGCTGCGGCCAGTTCCGTCAACGCGCTTTCGCGTTCGGACAGTGGCAGATCGGGGCCCGCAATGATCACACGCTTGAGCGTGGCCAACTGGCGGTAGCTGGCGGGCAGGCTGGCATCCTGCGACACGGCCTGCAACGCTGACAGCGCGCCTGCGCGGTCCCCCGTTTCCAGGCTTTGCGCGGCCAGCAGCAGGTTGACGATCGCCAACCGACCCTGGCCCTCGCGCCCCGCGCCGGCCTGATCCTCGGCCAGGGCAGCCAGAGCATTCCGCTGGGCCGCGACATCATCATGCTCCAGCGCCATGATGACCCCGTCGCCAAAGGTCTGGGCCGATGCCTCCTGCCGGGCCTTCGACCACTCGTTCCATGCTGCGAAGCCGACAATCGCGACCACGGCCACCACCGCGATCCAACCATACTTGCGCATCATGGCAAACAGCCGGTCGCGTTTGAGTTCCTCGTTCACCTCGTCGATGAAGCTGTCGGTATTGCTCAAGTGTTCTGTTCCCGCTCTGATCAGTCCTGCCGGGGGTCCGGCCCAGCCCACTTCTAGCGCGAAGGCGCAAGGCTTGCCAAGCCCGCCCCCGGCTCTGTGCCATATTTTCCTGTGCGGTGTCGCGGATGACGTGACGCAAGGGCAAGCGCAGCATGCCCTGTTGCGTGACAAGGCAAACAGGCGTATTTCGGCGCGCAATTGCACAAGGCGATCATATTATGGCCGCAATGGCCTTGAAGAACGCCCCTTGCGCGCCGAAATGTCGGTGACGTGGTGGCCCGAGGGTGACGCGCGCCGCGCTGGTGCGCACAATAGCGGTTGCTTTGGCCATTTCGCGTGGTGCGATGTGACCATCTCTGAGGTTTGAAAATGCGTCTGGTTCCGCTGATTACGGCGATCCTTGTTCTGGTTTCGCTTTACCTGATCGTGATGGAGCGCGATGCGCTTCTGGCCTTTGCCGGTGCCGCACCCGCAGAGGTGCAGCCCGAGGACCCGACCGAGGACGCGCCGCCACTGCGCGTGACCGTCCAGCGTATCGATGAGCGCGAGATCGAAAGTGCCGTGATTTTGCGTGGCCGGACGTCGGCCGCGCGTCAGGTCGAGGTACGCTCAGAGACGTCGGGGCTGGTGGTCTCGCCGCCGATCGCGCGGGGCAGTTCGGTGCAGGCGGGCGACATGCTGTGCGAATTGGCACCCGGCACCCGCGCAGCCAGCCTGACCGAAGCCGAGGCGCGGCTGGCCGAGGCTGAGATAAATTACAACGCCGCCTCTCGCCTCAGCGAGGGCGGCTTTGCGGCACAGACCCGCGTGGCCTCGGCCGATGCCGCGCGACAGGCGGCGATGGCCGGTGTCGAGGCGGCACGCGCCGAGCTGGACCGGCTGAACATCCGCGCACCGTTCGACGGGCTGCTGGAGGCCGATACCGCCGAACAGGGCACATTGCTATCGCCCGGTGGCCTGTGCGCCACACTGATCCGGCTGGACCCGATCATTCTGGTGGGCTTTGCCTCGGAGATGCAGATTGACCGGCTGTCGCTGGGCGTGCTGGCCGGGGCGCGGCTGTCGAACGGCGAAGAGGTAATGGGGCGGGTAAGCTTTCTGGCGCGCTCGGCCGATCCCTCCACGCGCACCTTCCGCGTGGAAGTGACGGTGCCGAACAATGACCAGAGCATCCGCGAGGGCATGAGCGCCGATATCATGATTTCCGCCACCGCCACGCGCGGCCATCTGGTGCCCGGCTCGGCGCTGACGCTGGACAATGAGGGCCGTCTGGGCCTGCGGCTGGTCGATGACGAGAACCGCACCTTTTTTGCCCCCGTGAGCGTATTGCGTGATTCGCCGCAGGGCTTCTGGGTGTCGGGCCTGCCGGACCCGGCGGATGTGGTTGTGGTGGGTCAGGAATACGCCACCGACGGCATCACTGTTCTGGTTCACCACCGCAACGCCGGGGAGTAGGACGATGGAACGCATCGTCGACTGGGCCGCCGATCACGCCCGCATGGTGATCGCCTGCATCCTGCTGACGCTGGGGGCGGGGATCTGGGCCTATGTCGGCCTGCCAAAAGAGGGCGAGCCCGATATCGAGGTGCCTGCGCTCTTTGTCTCGGTGCCGTTTCCGGGGATCTCGGCCACCGACAGCGAAAGCCTGCTGGTCCGCCCGATGGAGCGCGAACTGGCGGATATCAACGGCCTGACGCGGATGTCGGCGACGGCGGCGCAGAACTATGCCGGGATCGTTCTGGAGTTTGAATTCGGCTGGGACAAGAACGCCACCATCGCTGAGGTGCGCGACCGCATGAGCCGTGCGGAAACCAGCTTCCCCGACGGGTTCGACACCTATTCTATCAATGAATTCAACTTCTCGCAGTTTCCTGTGGTGATCTTCGCGGTGTCAGGCGAGGTGCCTGAGCGCACGCTGCTGCGCGCCGCACGCGATCTGGAACGCGCCATCGAAGGGGTGGAGGCGGTGCTGTCGGCCGAAGTGGCAGGAACGCGCGACGAGATGGTCGAAGTTATCATCGACCCACTGCGGCTTGAGGCCTACAACGTCACCGCGGGCGAGCTGATCAACGCGGTGACGATGAACAACCAGCTTGTGGCCGCTGGTGAAATCGAAACCGACAGCGGGCGCTTTTCGCTCAGCCTGCCGGGAAGTTTCGGCGATGTAAGCGACATCTACGCGCTGCCGATCAAGGTCAATGGCGACAGCGTGGTCACACTTGGCGATCTGGCCACGATCCAGATGACCTTTCAGGACCGGGCGGGCACGGCGCGGTTTCAGGGCACCAACACGCTGGCCATTCAGGTGGTCAAGCGCAAGGGCTACAACCTGATCGGATCGGTTGATGAGGTTGAGGCCGCGATCGCTGCTGAAATCGCCACCTGGCCCGAGGAAATGCGCGCCGCCATCACCGTCACCCCGGCGCTGGACCGGTCCTGGCAGGTGGAGGCGATGATCAGTCAGCTTGAAGGCTCGGTGCTGACGGCGATTGCGCTGGTGATGATCGTGATTCTGGCCGCCCTCGGCACGCGCTCGGCGCTTCTGGTGGGCTTTGCCATTCCGACCTCGTTCTTTCTGTGCTTCATCCTTCTGGGGCTGCTGGGGGTGACGATCTCGAACATTGTCATGTTCGGGCTGATTCTGGCGGTGGGTCTCCTGGTCGACGGAGCGGTGGTGGTGACCGAGAACGCCGACAAGCGCATCGCCGAGGGCGAAGGGCCGATGCGCGCCTATGTGGGGGCGGCCAAGCGCATGTTCTGGCCGATCATCGCCTCAACCGCCACCACGCTCTGCGCCTTTGGTCCGATGCTGTTCTGGCCGGGCGTGGCGGGTGAATTCATGGGGATGCTGCCGCTGACGCTGATCTTCGTGCTCAGCGCCTCACTGGTGGTGGCACTGGTGTTCCTGCCGGTGGTGGGCGGTGTGGCCGGTCGCATCTCGCGCAGCTTTGAAACGGGATCGGCGGCGCTGCGCCGTCTGCCGTGGCTCTTGCGGCTGCCGTTTCTGGCAGCGGCCTTCGCGATGCTGGCCGGGGGCGCCATGGTGCTGCTGAACCCGGCGCTTGCCGGGCTGGCGGGCGCCACCGGCGTGCTGCGCTTTTTGCCGGGCGGGCTGATGATGATGGCGGGCGCGATGGCCATGTCTGTCACGCTGGGCGCGGTCTTGCCACAGCGGCGTCTGAAGCGCGTGACGGCGGGGCACCGGCGCACGCTCTTTGGCCGGTTGATCACGCTGATGGTGGGCAACCCGGTCATGCCGTTCGTGGCGATTGGCGCGGTCGTGTTCGTGGTGGTGCAGGTCTTCACCTATTTCGGCGAGAACAATTACGGGGTGGAATTCTTCGCCCCCACCGAGCCTGAGCAGGGCATTGTCTATATCCGTGCGCGTGGCAACCTCTCGCTGGTAGAGCGCGACGGGCTGGTGCGGCAGGTCGAGGATATCGTTCTGGCCGAACACGGTGTGGCGGCGAGCTTTGCCTTTGCCGGTGAGGGCGGTCTGAACGCCAACACCGCTGGCGCCCCGGCCCCACGTGATGCCATCGGGCAAATCCAGTTCGAGCTTCTGAACTGGGACGAGCGCGCAGGCAATCCGGCGTTGCGGGGGCGCGCAATTCTGGACCGGATGGAAGCGCAGTTCCAGCAGATCCCCGGCATCTTTACCGAATACATGATCATGTCCGGTGGCCCCGCAGGGTCAAAGCCGCTGCATCTGCGCCTGACCGGACAGGATTTTGACGAACTGGGCACAGCGGTCGAGGCCGTGCGCGAGCGGATGCGCAGCCTGCCCGGCGTGGTGGATATCGAGGATACGCGCCCGTTGCCCGGCATTGACTGGGAAATCCGCGTCGATGTGGCGCGCGCCGGGCGCTTCGGGGCCGATGTAGCGACCGTGGGCGGCATGGTGCAACTGGTCACGCGCGGTCTGATGCTGGACACGATGCGGGTGGACAGCTCGGATGAAGAGATCGAAATCCGCGTGCGCCTGCCACAGGGCGACCGGCTGCTGGCCACACTGGATACCCTGCGCGTGCAAACCAATGCCGGGCTGGTGCCGCTGTCGAATTTCGTCACCATCGAGCCGATGCCGCTGCGGGGCCAGATCGACCGGTTTGATGAACAACGCTATTTTGACGTCAAGGCCGCGATCACCCCGGACCTGTTTACCGTGCAGGACAGCGCAGGGACGGTGCTGCGCGTGCTCTCGCGGCCCCAGGTTGACCCGCGCGAACATGCCGATGGCTCGACCGAGGCGCGCGCCGCCCAGGCGCTGCGCGACGAGATCCGCGCCGATGGTCAGCGACTGGTGCCGATCACGCCCAGCGAACGCATTTCGCTGCTGACCGAATGGTTGGAAAACGAGGCACCGCTGCCCGAGGGCGTGGGCTGGGAATGGACCGGCGAACAGCAGGACCAGGAAGAAGCCAGCGAGTTTCTGGTGGTCGCCTTTGGCGCGGCGCTGGCCTTGATGTTCCTGATCCTGCTGGCGCAGTTCAACAGCTTCTACAATTCGGTGCTGGTGCTGCTGGCGGTGATCTTGTCCACCACCGGGGTGCTGATCGGCATGCTGGTCATGGCGCAGCCCTTCTCGGTGATCATGACCGGAACGGGGATCATGGCGCTGGCCGGAATTGTGGTGAACAACAACATCGTGCTGATAGACACCTATCAGGATTACGCGAAATACATGCCCCGGATCGAGGCGATCATCCGTACCGCCGAAGACCGTATCCGGCCGGTGCTTTTGACCACGATCACCACTATGGCGGGGCTGACGCCGATGATGTTGGGTGTGTCGATCGACTTTTTCGGCGGCGGCTATACCATCGATGCCCCGGCGGCGATGTGGTGGAAGCAGCTGGCGACGGCGGTGGTGTTCGGGCTGGGGGTCGCCACGGTGCTGACGCTGATCCTGACGCCCTCGTTGCTTGCGGCGCGGGTCTGGGCGACGGCGATGGCGCAGGGCGCGGGGCCCGCGCTGGCGGCACTGCGGCGCGGACGGGCGCGTGAGGATCGCGCGCTGACGGCGCGCACCCGCAAGGTGCGCCACGCGGAAATCATCTGGGAGCCGGTCCCAGTGTACCCGCCGGTGCAGCCCGAGGCCCCGGACCAGTCCGAGCCTGCCCCCGATGCGCCGCGCTCTCCCCTCAGGGCGGCCGAGTAAGGGTTGCTCCTGCAACGGCGCGGGGGGGGGGGGGGGGCCCCCCCCGCGGGGGGGGGGGCGGGGGGGGGGGGGGGGGGGG
>JAFIEK010000037.1 GCA_020832545.1 Pararhodobacter sp.
CGCCCCGGCCCCCCCCCCCCCCCCCCCCCCCCCCCCCCCCCCCCCCCCCCCCTCCGACGCCCCCCGCCCCGCACTGCCGCAGACCGCTGACCAACTGGCCGAGTGGTGCCTCGCCAACCCCGAGGGGCGGCTGGTGGCAGGCGCCACCGATATCGGTCTTTGGGTCACCAAGCAGTTGCGTGATCTCGGCCCCGTGGCCTTCATCGCCGGGATTGACGATCTGCGCGGCGTTTCCATCACCGACACCGAAATCCATATCGGCGCCACCACCACGCTAGCTGATCTGATGCCCGCCATCGCCCCCCATCACCCCAGCTTTGCTGAGCTGATCCGCCGCTATGGCTCAGCTCAGGTGCGGGCAGCAGCGACAGTTGGCGGCAATATCGCCAATGGCTCGCCCATCGGTGACAGCCCGCCTGCGCTGATCGCGCTGGGGGCGGTGTTGCACCTGCGAAGGGGAAGTGAACGCAGGCGCATGGCCCTGGAAGATTTTTTCCTGTCCTATGGCAAACAAGACCGCCTGCCCGGCGAATTTGTCGAGGCCGTGGTCATCCCCCGTCAGCCCGACCGCCTGCAATGCTACAAGATCTCCAAACGCTTTGATCAGGATATCTCGGCACTTTGCGGGTGCTTCAACATCACCGTAGTCGATGGTACCGTCACCGCCGCGCGCATCGCTTTTGGCGGCATGGCAGGCACGCCCATGCGTGCACAGCCCGTTGAAGCCGCGCTTCTGGGCCTGCCGTGGACCGCAGACACCATCACCGCCGCACTCCCCGCCTTCAAAGACAGCTTCACCCCGCTATCCGATATGCGCGCCTCGGCCCCCTACCGGCTGGAGGTGGCGCAGAACCTGCTCTGGCGGGCGTTCCATGACAGCCAGGGCACCGCGACCAATGTGCTGGAGGTCAAGCCATGAGCGTGCACAGCCCCCTGCCCCATGACGCGGCGCGCCTGCATGTCACCGGACAGGCGCGCTATGTCGATGACATCCCCACGCCCAAAGGCACGCTGCATTTGGCTTTCGGCCTGTCAGAGATCGCGCATGGCACTATCACCGCGCTGGACCTTGATGCCGTGCGCACCGCCCCCGGCGTGGTGGCGGTGCTCACCGCCACCGACCTGCCCCGCTCTGCCGATTGCAGCCCGTCGAACCACGACGAGCCGCTGCTGGCTGAAGGGGTCGTGCATCATCTGGGACAGCCGGTCTTTCTGGTGGTGGCGCAAACCCACCTTGACGCGCGCAAGGCCGCGAGGCTGGGCAAGATCAGCTATTCCGAGAAACCCGCCCTTCTGAGCATCGAGGACGCGCTGGCAGCGAACAGCCGGTTCGAGGAGGGGCCACGCATATGGGCACGCGGCGATGCTGACCGCGCCATTGCCGGGTCCGCGCAGGTGATGGATGGCGTGATCGAGATGGGCGGACAGGAGCATTTCTATCTTGAAGGGCAGGCCGCCCTCGCCCTGCCGCAGGAAGGCGGCGATATGCTGGTCCATTCCTCTACCCAGCACCCGACCGAGATCCAGCACAAGGTGGCCGATGCCTTGGGCGTGCCGATGCATGCCGTGCGGGTCGAGGTGCGGCGCATGGGCGGAGGGTTTGGCGGCAAGGAAAGTCAGGGCAACCATCTGGCCATCGCCTGCGCGCTGGCGGCATCGCTGACCGGCCAGCCCTGCAAGATGCGCTATGACCGCGACGATGATTTCATGATCACCGGCAAGCGCCATGATTTCCGCATTGCCTACCGCGTGGGGGTGAACGAGGACGGTCGCATTCAGGGGATCAACTTCACCCAATACACCCGCTGCGGCTGGGCGCAGGATCTGTCGCTGCCGGTGGCGGATCGCGCCATGCTGCACGCCGACAATGCCTATTTCCTTCCCCATGTGCGCATAGAAAGTCACCGGCTGCGCACCAACACCCAATCCGCCACCGCCTTTCGCGGCTTTGGCGGGCCGCAGGGGATGCTGGGGATCGAGCGGGTTCTGGACCATATCGCGCATGCCCTGGGCCGTGACCCGCTGGATGTCCGGCGTGCGAATTTCTACGCACCCTCCTGCCGCCCGGCACCCGCCGCGCCGGAGGTGGCGGAGGCACCGGTGCGCTCAGCCGACCCCGCCTCGCGAGGGGCGGTCGAAGCCGTCGCGCGCGCGGTGCCAGAGCCGCCCGCGAACGGGGCACAAACCACGCCCTACCTGATGCCGGTAACGGATTTCATCCTGCACGAGCTGGTGGCGGAGTTGCAGCAATCCAGCCAATACACAGCGCGGCGGGCAAAGATCCGCGACTGGAACAGCACAAATCCGATATTGAAGCGCGGCATCGCGCTGACGCCGGTAAAGTTCGGCATCTCCTTCACCCTCTCGCATCTCAATCAGGCGGGCGCGCTGGTCCATGTGTACAACGACGGCTCGATCCATCTGAACCACGGCGGCACCGAGATGGGACAAGGGCTGTTCCAGAAGGTCGCGCAGGTTGCGGCCCAAACCTTCGCCGTGCCGCTGTCGCGCGTCAGAATCACCGCCACGGATACCGACAAGGTGCCCAACACCTCGGCCACCGCGGCTTCCTCAGGGTCGGACCTGAACGGGATGGCGGTGCAGGCGGCCTGCCTGACCATCCGCGACCGGATCGCTGACATGTTGGCCGAGGAACACCAGTGCCAGCCCGGGGACGTGAAATTTGCCGATGACCGCGTGCAGGTGGCCGGGGCGGACTATGCCTTCACCGAGGTGATCGCGCGGGCCTATCAGGCACGGATCAGCCTTTCCGCCACTGGCTTTTACCGCACGCCGGGGCTGAGCTGGGACCGGATCGCCGGGCAGGGGCGGCCCTTTTTCTACTTCGCTTACGGCGCTGCGGTAAGCGAGGTGGTGATCGACACACTGACCGGCGAGAACCGCATCCTGCGCACCGATATCCTGCATGACTGCGGTTCCAGCCTGAACCCGGCGCTGGATATCGGCCAGATCGAGGGCGGCTATGTGCAGGGCGCGGGCTGGCTGACGACTGAGGAGCTGGTGTGGGATGACAAGGGGCGGCTGCGCACGCACGCGCCATCGACCTACAAGATCCCGGCTTTTGGCGACCGCCCGCAGGTGTTCAACGTGGCGCTGTGGGACGGACGCAACCCCGAGGATACGATCCACCGCTCAAAGGCCGTAGGCGAGCCGCCGTTCATGCTGGGTATCTCGGTATTGATGGCGCTGTCCGATGCCATAGCTGCCTGCGGCGATGGCAGCGTTTACCCCGCGCTGGATGCCCCCGCCACGCCCGAGCGGGTGCTGGCGGCGGTCGAACGGCAAAGGGCGGGCGCATGATTGACCGACCCGCCCTCGCCCGGATTCTGGCGCAGGTGCCGGTGGTGGTGCGGGTGGTGATTGCCGCGTATCAGGGGTCTTCCCCGCGCGAAGCCGGGGCGGCGATGCTGGTCTGGGACAGCGGGCAGGAAGGCACCATCGGCGGCGGTGCGCTGGAATTCGCGGCCGCTGCAAAGGCGCGTACACTGCTGGCAGGCGGCGGGCCGCAGGTCGAGCGGGTGGCGCTGGGTCCGGCCCTGGGCCAGTGCTGCGGCGGGGCGGTGACGCTGGTGTATGAGCGTTTCACCGCCGTTGATCTGGGTGGCCTGCCAGAGAGTGGGCTTTACCCGCGCCGGATCGAGGGCACGGCGGAAATGCCGATGTCCATCACCCGCGCGCTTCGGCAGGCACGTGGGCAAGGCATGGCGCAAACGATGTGGAAATCAGGCTGGCTGGCGGAGCCCGTCACCGCCCCCACCCGTGCGCTGTGGATCTGGGGCGCGGGGCATGTGGGCCGCGCGCTGGTGTCTGTGCTGCACCCCCTGCCGGGCCTTGGGCTGACGTGGATCGACACCACGCCCGCCCGCTTTCCCACTGAGACCCCCCCCGGTGTGACCCAGCGCGTCCATGAAAACCCGGCTGCGGTGGTGAATGAAGCCCCGGCGCAGGCGGAACACCTGATCGTCACCTATTCCCACACGCTGGACCTTGAGCTGTGCCACCGCCTGCTGACCCACGGGTTTGGCGGCGCGGGCTTGATCGGCTCGGCCAGCAAATGGGCGCGGTTTCGCAACAGGTTGCGGGCTCTGGGGCATCAGGATGCCCAGATTTCACGCATTCAATGCCCCATCGGCGCGCCGGAACTGGGCAAGCATCCTCAGGCCATTGCCGTGGGGGTGGCCGTCGCGCTACTGAATGCCAGTGCCATGAAAACGCACCAACAGAAGGCCGCCGGATGACCGAACCCCTGCTTGCCATTGAGGGCCTGACCAAGAGCTACCCGGGTGTCGTCGCCAACAGCGATGTCACATTCGAGATCGGCAAGGGTGAGGTGCACGCGCTTCTGGGGGAAAACGGCGCAGGAAAATCCACACTGGTGAAGGCGATCTACGGGCTGATCCGGCCGGACGCCGGGCACATGCTGTGGCGCGGCCAGCCCTATGCCCCCGCCGCGCCACAGCAGGCGCGTGCTGCGGGGGTGGCAATGGTGTTTCAGCATTTCAGCCTGTTCGAGGCACTGGATGTGGCCGAGAACGTGGCGCTGGGGATGGACAACCCGCCACCGATCCGCACGCTGGCGGCCCGGATCCGCGAGGTGTCGAACGCCTATGGCTTGCCGCTGGACCCGGGCCGTCTGGTGGGCGATCTGTCCGCAGGAGAGCGTCAGAGGGTGGAAATTACCCGCTGCCTGCTGCAAGACCCGCATCTTTTGATCATGGACGAACCCACCTCGGTGCTGACCCCGCAGGAGGTGGAGATTCTGTTCCGCACCTTGCGCCAGTTGCGCAGTGAGGGGCGCTCGATCCTTTACATCTCGCACAAGCTGGAGGAAATTCGCGCGCTTTGCGAGAATGCCACCGTGTTGCGGCTGGGCAAGGTGGTGGGCCGCTGCGACCCGCGCGAGAAAAGCGCGCGCGCGCTGGCCGAGATGATGGTGGGCACCAAGCTGCACCAGCCTGAGCGTGCGGCCCACAAGCCCGGACAGGTGTTGCTGGAGGTGAAGGCACTTGACCTGCGCGCGCCCTCGGCCTTTGGCACCAGCTTGAAGGAGGTGTCGCTGCAAGTTCAGGCAGGCGAGATCCTGGGAATCGGCGGGGTGGCCGGGAACGGCCAGGACGAATTGCTGGGCGCACTGTCGGGCGAATTGCGCACCCGGCCAGGTGCTGTATCTTTCAAAGGCGCAACGGTGGGTCATTTCGGCCCCACTGCACGCCGGGCGCTGGGGCTTTTGTGCGCGCCAGAAGAACGGCTGGGCCACGCCGCCGCCCCGGACATGAGCCTGACCGAGAACGCCCTGCTGACCGGCGCCTGGCGCGAGAAACTGGTGAAGAACGGCTTCATCAACGCCAGACGCGCGCGCGCGTTTGCCGAGAGCATCATCAAGCGCTTCGATGTGCGCACGCCGGGGCCACATGTGGCCGCGCGGGCGCTGTCAGGCGGTAATTTGCAGAAGTTTGTCATTGGCCGCGAGATCATGCAGCGGCCTGAGGTTCTGGTGGTCAATCAGCCGACATGGGGTGTCGATGCCTCGGCGGCGGCGGCGATCCGGCAGGCGCTGATGGATCTGGCGCAAGGGGGCGCGGCGGTGGTGGTGATCAGTCAGGATCTGGATGAAATTCTGGAGGTGGCTGACACTTTTGCCGCGCTTAACGGCGGGCGGCTGAGCGCCAAGCGCCCGGTGCAGGGCCTGACGATGGAGGCCATTGGCCTGTTGCTCGGCGGCGCGGAGGGAGACAGCGATGCTGCGGCTTGAAAAACGCCCCCAACCGTCGAAATTCTGGAACTGGGCAACACCGGTGCTGGCCGTGGTGCTGACCATGATCGCGGGCGGGTTGTTGTTCATGGCACTGGGCAAGGACCCGTTCGCCGCGATCAAGATGATCTTCTGGGACCCGTTGTTCAGCCCGCAGTTCGCCGCCTATTCGCGACCGCAACTGCTGGTCAAGGCCGGGCCGCTGATCCTGATCGCGGTGGGGCTGGCGGTGGGGTTCCGCGCGGGCATCTGGAACATTGGTGCCGAGGGGCAGTATATCATCGGCGCACTCTGCGGGGCTGCGGTGGCACTTTGGTTCTGGCCCGCGCCGGGCTGGTATATTTTCCCGCTGATGGTGCTGGCCGGGGCGTTCGGCGGATGGGCCTGGGCGATGATCCCGGCCATTCTGAAGACGCGGTTCAACACCAATGAAATTCTGGTGTCGCTGCTGCTGGTCTATGTGGCCGAGAAAATCCTCGCAGCCATGTCCGTGGGCCGGATGCGCAACCCCGATGGCGCGGGCTTTCCCGGCTCGCGCAATATCTCACAGTATCCGGCGGCCTCAAATCAGGAACTGATCGCCAACACCGGCATGCACTGGGGGGTGGTCGCGGCGTTCATCGCAGTGATCTTCACCTATATCATGCTGCACCGCCACATTCTGGGCTTTCAGGTGCAGCTTGCCGGTCAGGCCCCGCGTGCCGCGCGTTTTGCCGGCGTGGCCCCGGCGCGGCTGATCGTGCTATGTCTGGGGTTTTCGGGCGCGATGGCCGGGCTTGCGGGGATGTTCGAAGTGTCCGGCCCCGCGCGCATGATCTCGATTGATTTCAACTCATACTACGGCTTCACCGCGATCATTGTGGCCTTTCTGGGCCGGTTGCATCCGGTGGGAATTGTGCTGGCGGGGCTCTTGATGGCGCTGACCTATATCGGCGGCGAGCTGGCACAGTTCATGCTGGGCCTGCCCTCGGCCGCGATTCAGGTTTTTCAAGGGATGCTCCTGTTCTTCCTGCTGGCGGTCGATGTGCTGTCAAATTACCGTATTCGATTGTCAGTGCGCGAGGCCGTGTGATGGATTTCTCATCGATCAATCCGGTGGTTCTGATGGCCGCGCTGATGGTGGCGGCCACGCCCATTCTGCTTGCTGCCATTGGCGAGTTGGTGGTGGAAAAGGCAGGTGTGCTGAACCTTGGTGTCGAGGGGATGATGATCACCGGCGCGGTGGTGGGTTTTGCCGTCGCGGTGACAACCCGCAACCCCTATCTTGGCATGCTGGCAGCGATGGGCGGTGGGGCGGCGATGTCGCTGGTCTTTGGCATCCTGACCCAGCTTCTGAAGGCCAATCAGGTGGCCTCGGGCCTGGCGCTCACACTCTTCGGGCTTGGGTTTTCTGCGCTGGTGGGGCAGGGCTATGTCGGGATATCGCCGCCGCGCACGGCCAAACTGAACTTCGGCTTTCTCAGCGATCTGCCCGTGATCGGCCCCATTCTGTTCCGGCATGACCCCATGGTCTATGCGTCCATCGCGATCGTGGCGGGGGTCTGGTACTGGCTGAACTACACGCGTGGCGGGCGCATCTTGCGCGCGGTGGGCGAGAACCACGACGCCGCGCATGCGCTTGGATACCGGGTGCTGCGCGTGCGCATGCTGGCGATCATGTTCGGGGGTGC
The DNA here is from genome assembly GCA_020832545.1 of Pararhodobacter sp. Lineage (GTDB taxonomy): Bacteria > Pseudomonadota > Alphaproteobacteria > Rhodobacterales > Rhodobacteraceae > Pararhodobacter. The sequence goes on from JAFIEK010000037.1 coordinate 7,444, forward strand.
CTGTGCGGGCATGGGCGGGGCGTACCTGTCGCTGATCCGGGTGCCACAATGGACTGAAGGCATGACCGCAGGTGCCGGCTGGATCGCGCTGGCGCTGGTGGTCTTTGCCTCATGGCGGCCGTGGCGCGCACTTCTGGGCGCCTATCTTTTCGGCGGCATCGTCGTGTTGCAGCTGAATTTGCAGGCCGCAGGCTTTCGCATTCCGGTGGAATACCTTGCCATGTCGCCGTATCTGATCACTATTCTGGTTCTGGTGATCATGTCCTCGGGCCGGGCGCGCAAATCGCTCGCCGCACCCGGTTCGCTGACCAAACCTTTCCATGCCGCCGGCTGAGGCCGGAGGATCAAACCAGCGGGCTTCGCCCCGCCTCCAACAGGGAGCCTTTACATGAAACGCAGAATCCTTCTGGCCACCTCGGCCTTCGCCCTCGGCCTGTCCGCGCTGAGTGGCGCGGCGTTGGCCGATGACCCGCTGAAAGTGGGCTTTATCTATATCGGCCCGGTGGGCGATCATGGCTGGACCTTCACCCATGATCAGGCCCGCGTGGCGGTTGAAGAGCATTTCGGCGATGCTGTTGAAACCAACTATGTGGAAAACGTAGCCTATGGCGCTGATGCCGAGCGGGTGATGAGCCAGATGGCGCTGTCCGGCGTGGACATGATCTTTGCAACGTCATTCGGCTATGGCCCGGATGTGAATTCGGTGGCGCAGCGCTTCCCGGATGTCGCGTTTGAACATGCTACCGGCTACATTCAGGAAGCACCAAATGTCGGCCTCTACAACGCGCGCTTCTATGAGGGCCGCGCGGTGATCGGCCATATTGCAGGCCGCATGACTGAAACCAACACCATCGGCTATATTGCCTCGTTTCCGATCCCTGAAGTCATCATGGGCATCAACTCGGCCTATCTGCACGCGCGCGCGGTCAACCCCGATGTGCAGTTCCGCGTGGTCTGGGCCTATAGCTGGTATGACCCGGCACAAGAGGCTGCCGCAGCCGAGGCGCTGATTGAACAGGGTGCCGACATCCTGATGCAGCATACCGATTCGACAGCACCGGTGACCATCGCCCAGGATCGCGGCATTCTGGCCTTTGGCCAGGCCTCGGACATGACCGCCTTTGCCCCTGAATCGCATCTTACCGCGATCCTTGATGAGTGGGCGCCCTATTACATCGATCGCATTCAGGCGCGGATCGATGGCAACTGGGAAGCCGGGAATGTCTGGCACGGGATCGTCGATGGTATGGTGGGCTTTGCGCCGATGAATGAGCGTATCCCGGCCGATGTGCTTGAAGAGGCCGAAGCCATGATCGCCGCCATCGAGGCGGGCGAATACCACCCGTTCACTGGCCCGATCAACCGTCAGGACGGCTCTGCCTGGCTGGCCGAGGGTGAGGTTGCACCTGATGGCGATCTTCTGGGCATGGACTTCTATGTCGAGGGCATGACCGGCGACGTACCCAACTGACTGCTGCAAAAACCTCTCAAAGCCCCCGGCCAGCGCCGGGGGCTTTCTGCTTAGCGCCGGTCACGGTCGCTTGTTTGCCACCTTGAATGGTGCCAACCTGCCTCCTGGCAAATTTGCGAGGAGCAGAGCATGCCCATATCGCAAGACACGCCGCTTATCCGATCGATCCAGGTGGGCACAACGGGGCGGGGCAGTATGCATCCGGAGCATCGCTATGGTTCGCCCTTGCCGGTCATGCTGTGGCTGCTGTTCTCGCGCCGCTGGGTGGATGGGGTTCCGGTGCATTTCTTCGCAATCGAGCATCGCGACGGGCTGGTGCTGTTTGATACCGGCCTGGACCCGGCCATCGCCGCCGACCCCAAGGCGTATCTGGGCAGTTCGATGGGTGTGTTCTTCCTCAACCGGCTCTTTCGCTGGAACCTGGTCCCGGAAGACAATCTCAGCCATCAACTTGCGCTCATGGGGCATGACGCTGCGTCGGTCCACACGGTTGTCTTTTCGCATCTGCATTTTGACCATACCGGGTGTATCGATCATGTCCTGCAAGCCCCGCTCTTGGCGCCACGCCGGGAATGGGCCGCGATGTCAGAGCCGCAATCAGAGCGCAAATGGTACCTGCGTCAGCACATTGAAAAGCCCGGCGCGAAATGGTCGCTGTTCGATCTGACGCCGTGTGAAGATCCAGCGCTGGCCCCCTTTGAGACCTGCCATGATGTGATGGGCGACGGCTCCATCGTGCTCTTGCCGACGCCCGGTCATACTGAAGGCTCGGTCTCCATGCTGGTGCGCAGCGCCGGGATGCCGCCTGTACTTCTGGTCGCTGATCTGTGCTTTGAAGTCGATATGCTGCTCAAGGATCAGATGCCCGGCGTCGCCGAAGATTTTGAGGCGCTGCGGGCATCCTATGCCAAAGTGCGGGCGCTGAATGACAACATGCCGGGGTTGGTGATCCTGCCCAGCCACGACATGAATACTGCCAGTCGGCTGGCGCAGGCGATGCAGGCAGCGCCCGGCATTGGGTGAGTGGTGGCAGCATGACTGTCAGGCCGCGTCGCGCCGAACCCGCACCCTTGCCGCCTCGGTCAACCGCGCCATCAATGCCGCCACTGCCTTTTGATACCGCTCGGACAGCAGCGCACCGGTCTCATCAAATTCCTTGCTGGCACTGCCCACCAGAACTTCGGGATGGGTCAGAACCTCGCCGCGCAACGGCTGCAACATCAAGCGCAGGACCGATTGCGTACGCTCGCCCCCCGCGCGGCCCGCCGTGGCCGAGACAATGGCTACCGGCTTGCCTTGCAGCACATGCCCTTCGGCCCGGCTGATCCAGTCCAGCGCGTTCTTCAACACGCCCGGCGGGGCCTTGTTGTATTCCGGGCAGGCTATGAGAACGGCATCGGCCTCGCGGATCTGTTCGACAAGGTGCGCAACCGCCTCAGGCAGTCCGACTGCATCTTCCAGATCTCCGTCATAAAGCGGCAGGCGCAGATCACCCACTTCAACGCGCCCGTCAAAGCAGGCCGCCGCCTGTTTCATCAGCTTGCGGTTGAGCGAGGCCTTGCGCAGCGATCCGCACAGGCACAGAAGTTTCAGCTCGTTCATGTCACTCTCCGTTTCCTGAACACCTAAGTCGCATTGGTCCCGGGGCAAGCTTGCGCCTGTCGCGCCAATGCGCAATTCTGCCGCTCGAACAGCAAGGAGCAGATCATGCAAAGCAACACGCGCCACGGTGGGCAAATTCTCGTCGATCAGCTGAAGGCGCAGGGCGTCCGGCGCGTTTTCTCGGTGCCCGGCGAAAGCTTCCTGGCGGCGCTGGACGGGCTGCATGACAGTGGAATTCAGAACATCGTCTGCCGCCATGAAGGCGGGGCAGCGATGATGGCAGAGGCGCATGCCAAGCTGACCGGCCAGCCCGGCGTGGTTTTTGTGACACGCGGGCCGGGGGCGACTAATGCCTCGGCTGGTATCCATATCGCCAAACAGGATTCGACACCGCTGATCATGTTCGTCGGCCAGATCGACAACAACCACCGCGACCGCGAAGCGTTTCAGGAGGTCGATTACCGCGCCTTCTTCACCCCGCTCGCCAAATGGGCCGCCGAAATCGACCAGACCGACCGCATCCCCGAATATGTCAGCCGCGCCTTTCATACCGCACGCTCGGGGCGGCCCGGGCCTGTGGTGCTGGCGCTGCCCGAAAACATGCTGTCCGCGCATGCCGATGTCGCCGACATCGCGCCCGTCGCCCCTACCCCGCCCTCGGTCTGCGCTGAGCAGATCGACGCGGTTCTGGACATGCTGTGCAAGGCGAAGGCCCCGCTGGTGGTGGCAGGTGGATCGGTCTGGTCGTCTGAAACCGCGCAGGACCTCGCCACCTTTGCCGAGACATTCGATCTGCCCGTGGTCGCCACCTTCCGCCGCATGGATCGGATGGACAACCGCCACACCCATTACGTCGGTGATCTGGGCGTGGGCATGAACCCCGCACTCGCAAATCGGCTGCAAGAGGCCGATTGCCTGCTGATCCTTGGCGCGCGGTTCGGTGATATCGCCACCGGCGGGTATGAGCTGGTCAAGCCCGGCAACCCCGACAAGGTGCTGATCCATGTGCATCCTGACCCTAACGAGCTGGGCCGCGTGTTCCGCCCCGATCTGGCACTCGCCGCCCCCGCCATCGACGTGATCGCCCGCCTGTCACGGCGCGAGGCTCCGCCGCATCCGGATTGGGCCGGGTGGACCACCGCCGCACGGGCCGACTATGAAACCTGGATCACTCCGGTCGAGACCCCGGGCGCGGTGAAGCTGGAACAGGTGATGAAACACCTGTCCGATACCCTGCCCCACAACGCGATCATCACCAACGGCGCGGGCAATTTCGCCGCATGGCTGCACCGTTATTTCCGCGCCCGCGCTTTTCCAGGGCATCTGGCGCCGACCTCAGGCAGCATGGGCTACGGCTTTCCGGCGGCGGTCGCGGCCAAGCTGGAACACCCTGAGCGCCCGGTGGTCTGCGTGGCGGGCGACGGTGATTTTCAGATGACATTGAACGAGATGTCGACCGCCCGCCAGTATGGCGCGGCGGTGGTGACCGTAGTCTGCAACAATGGTCGCTACGGCACCATACGCATGCATCAGGAGCGCCATTATCCCGGGCGCGTCAGCGGCACCGACCTGTTCAACCCTGATTATGCGGCACTGGCCCGCGCCTATGGCGGGCATGGCGAACTGGTCGAACGCACCGAGGATTTTGCCGATGCCTTTGCGCGCGCGCAAGCCTCAAACCTGCCCGCTGTCATCGAACTGCGTCTTGACCCCGAGGCCCTCGCCCCCGGGCAAAGCCTGTCCATGACGCGCGCACAAGGGGAAAGAGCCACGGCGGCCTCCTGACAGGCAACCTGCTTTTCCTGTCCGCATCGGACGCTGCATTTTCTGTCTGAAAATATCCTGGGGGTGAATGGGCGCAGCCCGGAAGGGGCAAGGCCCCCTTACCCGGCCCCGCCCACCGCAACCAGGATCAGGAACAGTATCCCTGACAAGGTCGCCGCAGCAGGTACCGTGACGACCCAGGCGGCGAGGATGGTCAGCAGATGGACCCGCCGGACCACCTTGCGACGGGTCCGTTCCTCGACCGGCAGGGCGCTCATCTCGCGGTTCTCCTTGAGAACCTTTTCATGATACCATTCGCGATAGAAGCCGACGCCAAAAATCCCGCCGATTGCGATATGGGTGGAGCTGACCGGCAAACCCAGCCATGACGCGATGATCACCACCACCGCAGCCGCCAGCGCCACGCAATAGGCGCGCATTGCGTTCAGGCGGGTGATCTCGGACCCGACGATATTGATCAGCTTCGGGCCAAACAGCACCAACCCGAACGACAGCCCCACCGCACCGATCACCATCACCCAAAGCGGGATGACCACCTGTTCGGCGGCACCCCCCTCTTGCACCGCATGCACAATGGCCGCCAGCGGACCGACGGCATTGGCCACGTCATTCGCTCCATGAGCAAACGACAACAGCGCGGCAGAAAACACCAGCGGGATGGCGAACAGCGTCTTGAGTGATTTGTTGCGGTTCTCCAGCCCGCGTGCCTGATGTCGGATCACCGGGCGCATCACCAGGCCCAGCGGCACGCCCACGGCAATCCCGATCATGACCGACTCGCTGAGGCTGAAGCTGATGATCCGCGAAATGCCCTTGAGCGCCATATAGGTCACAAACACTCCGCCCATCACCCCGATCAGCACCGGCACCCAGGTGCGGGCAGCGGCGATCTTGTCGTCGCGGTAAATGATGCGGTCGTTGATGAAGGCTAGAAACAGCGCCGCGATGACGCCCCCCAGCACTGGCGAGATCACCCAGCTTGCCGCAATCGCGCTCATGGTAACCCAGTTGACTGCCGTGAACCCCGCCGCCGCGATGCCAGCGCCCATGACGCCACCGACGATGGAATGCGTGGTCGAAACCGGCGCGCCCAGCCATGTCGCCAGATTGATCCAGAGCGCACCGGCCAAAAGCGCGGCCATCATCGCCCAGATGAAGATGCGTGGTGCAGCGACACTTTCCGGCGCGATGATCCCGCGGGAAACCGTGCCCACCACATCGCCCCCCGCCAGAAGTGCGCCCGCCGTTTCGCAGATTGCCGCAATCACCAGCGCACCGCCCAGCGTGACGGCATTCGCCCCCACTGCCGGGCCCATGTTATTGGCCACGTCATTGGCGCCGATATTGAGCGCCATGTAACCGCCGATCACCGCTGCCGCGATTACCACCAGCGCGCCGGGCTGCGCCCCGATGAAGCCCGTAACAACAATGGCCACCAGCGCCAGAAAGGCCAGCGCCAGACCGGGTGCGATCAGCGGGCGCGCGGTAAAGACCAGCGCCTGTTCCATCAGGCTGATACGGCCCAGGTCCTTGTCGAGCGTCTTGATCCCCTTGGCGTTGGGGTCAGCAGGGGCAGACATCGGCGGGCTCCGCGACTGTCATGAATCCGTTACAAAAACGGCCCTAACGGCTTTCGGATCAAGTTTCAACGCAACAAATGGCGGCGTAGCGTCACAGGGACAACAGCAAGGTTTTCAACTCCACCTCGTCCACTGCGGCGGCAGCCTTGTCGAGGGTCATCCATTTGCGTTTGCGGCGGCTGCGTTCGGGCCAGTCCTTCGCCAGATCGGCCACATGAAGGCGAAAAACCTCCACCCGGCAGGAAACCGGCACGCCACCCGCGCGCTTTTTTTCATAGGTGTAAAAGCCGATCGGGCTTTCCTCGGCCTTTCCGACCACCCCGGCTTCTTCCCAGGCTTCCTGCTGGGCGGCCCCGGCCAGAGTGCGGTTCTTCATCGGCCAGCCCTTCGGCACGATCCAGCGCCCTGAGTCGAGGCTGGAAACCAGAAGAACCTCACGCCCGCGCTTGCCTTCGCGCAGGCATACGGCCCCCGCCTGAATGAACTCAGGTCGCCGGAACACCGGCTCGATCAACGACACAAGTGTCTGGAATGCGGTCTGTTTCATGACTGCTCGCCTTTCGCGCCAATCGTTGCACGGACCTTGTCCGTATCGACGGTTCGTGTTTGTGCCGTTTCAAGGTGCGCTCACTCCTCGCGCGGATCAACCCGTCCCCGCAACGATTTGACCGAGCCGCGGCGGTTTTTTGCATCAACCCGGCGGCGCTGGCTTGAAAGTGTGGGCCGGGTGGCGATCCGGCGTTTGGGGGCAACCAATGCGCGCTCGATCAGGTCGGCCAGCCGCTCGCGCGCGATTTCGCGGTTGCGGGCCTGGCTGCGGGTATCCTCGACCCGGATGATCAGCGCACCGTCCAGCGTCCAGCGCCGCCCGGCCAGCTTTTTCAGCCGCGTCTTGACGGCGGGCGGCAGCGCGGGGCTGCGCTCGGCCTCGAAGCGCAGCTCAACGGCGGTGGACACCTTGTTGACATTCTGCCCCCCCGGCCCGGTGGCGCGGGTGAAAGTTTCGGACAGTTCCCAGTCGTGAATAGTGATCTGATCGGTGATACGCAGCATGGCCGAGGTTCTTGTCAGTTTATCGGGACAGTTAATCTAACGGCCCCCCCGACTCCGGGCGGCCCTCACGAGCTTTCAGGAGATGGGGCCGGTTAGAGACCGTGCCCAATCAGAGGTCGCGCAGCCTCGGGCTGCCTTCAGCTGACGCCCCCACTGACTGTTCCGACACCTCTCTCCAACATCACTCTAGACACTGGACCACCTCCTTTCGCTGGGTTGACTGTAAGGACGATGGTGGCACAGATTTTGTGTTTGTCAAAAGTTTTTATGCGACAGGTAGCGTCAATTTTCGAACAAGTATCCGAAACGGCGCCAAAGCGAGCAGCGCGAGGGCCAGTTTGACCATCCAGTCGGCCACCGCCATGCTGACCCAGAAGGGCGCGACAAATCCCCAGCCCAGCAGTGGTGTGGCCTCACCAGCCCAGGACACGTCGTTGCCCGGCTCCAGAAAGGTCAGGCCGGCAGCAAAGGCGATGGAGAAGAACAGCGCGGTGTCAACGGTAGAGCCCACGAGGGTTGAGGCAAGCGGGGCCTTCCACCAGCGCTGATCACGCAGCCGGTCAAAGATGGCGACATCGAGCATCTGCGCCGTCAGGAATGCCAGGCCCGAGCCGATGGCGATGCGCAGTGTCACCAACGGGCCGAACTCGCCGATAATCTGCGTGCCGATCAGCGAACACGCTACACCGGTGGCAAAGCCCGCCCAGACGACACGCCGCGCGGCTGCAGGCCCATAAACACGGTTCATCACGTCATTGACCAGAAAGGCCAACGGGTAGGTCAGCGCACCCCAGGTGAGGAAATCCCCCATCAGGAACTGCACAAGAATATTGGAGGCCACGACAATGGCGGCCATGGCAAGAATGCCGGGCAAGTATATGCGGGTCATGAGATCTTCCGTTTTGACAAGGTAGTCGGAGACTTGGCCCTTTCACAATGTCCGGGCGGCGCTTCATTAGGCCGGTGCGCCGGATCACGCAAGGGTCAGCAAACTAAGGTCGCTTGTCACTTGGCAAGCGCAATCTGGCATGGCACGATCGCTACCTGAACAATCAGGGCGTGCAGGCACACTTCAATGCCAATTCCGCACCGAACCGTGACATATAGGCCGATTGTTGCGAAATTTTGCCCAAAAAAGACCGCATTCAGACGGCTGTATGCATCTTGCAAGATTACGCAGAGGACAAAGTTAAAACATAGCGTGACACATAGAATTGACTCCCCGCAGTGCATCGACACTGGCGCAAGACCAGACGCCGCTGCGGAATAGAGGCCGGGAAAGGCAAGTATGAGCAGGCAACATACGGACGCGGCAAATGCGCCCCACAAGATGACAGAGGCCGCAGGCCGCAAGCGGTACGCGCGCAGCACACCTGCGCATGACGTCGCGCCCACCGGGGTGTCGGCTTTCATTACGGGTGATTTGGCAAGGTAACGGTATGCGGTCTGACAGAACCCTTCAACAAGCGAGTACCGACGCCGTACCCGAAGGCATCGAGCCCGAGGTTATCGGGCGGATCGGTCTTGCGCGGCTGCACAGGAACGGGCGGTTCTCATCTGCCGATACCAGCCTGAGCGAACTTCTGGACTTTGCCGTCGACGAATTCGAGCATATGACACTCGGTGACATCGTTCATCCAGAGGACATGTCCCAGGTTCAGCGGCTTCTTGACCAGCTTAACGCCGAAGACATGCGGGGCTTTTCGATTGAGGTGCAGATCCTGCCCAAGGGTGGGGCACCGATCTGGGCGGTCTGTCAGGTCATCACCGTTTGCACCTCCGGCCAGTCGCGGCAGGATTTCGCACTGATTGTCAGCGAACTGCCGGGCTACACGCAGACCGTCAGCGCGCTGCGAACCAGCGAGCGGCGCTACAAGACGCTTTTGTCCAACCTGGCCGGTGTTGTCTATCGTTCGATCCCTGATGGCAAAGGCGACTTCAGGCTGGACTACATCAGTGACGGCACACGCGATCTGTTCGGTATCGACCCGGAAGACATGATGAGCGGCGCAGTCACGCCTGCAGATGTCGTTCATCCGGATGATTTCGATGGCATGCGCGCTGCAACGCGCAAAGCGATGGATGAGCACAAAATGGCGCGGAACCTGTTCCGGGTTCGCCAGTCTGACGGGGAATATCGCTGGGCGCTGGAAACATGCCGCGGCATCGAGGACGGCAAGGGCAATATCGAAGCGCTTGAGGGCTTCATCACCGACATCCATGAACAAAAACAGATCGAGGAACGCCTGAGCGAAAGCGAGCGCGCGCTGATCGAAAGCGAGCGCCAGCACAAGGCACTTCTGTCGAACCTTGTGGGTGTCGCGTTTCGGATGGGGGCCACGGAAACAGATGTCTGGCTGGAATATGTCAGTGATGGTGTGCGCGATCTGTTCGGGATCGAACCCGATGCACTGACAAGCAATCAGATCACACTCGCTCAGGTTATCAACAAGGAAGACCGCAGGGCAATGCGGGACAGCATCCACGCGGCGCTGAAAACCGGCACCTCCACCAGAAATGTGGTGCGGGGACTTCAGCCCGACGGCAGCTTTCGCTGGATGGTGGTGACTATGCGGGCGGTCATGAATGAAGATGGCGAAACATTTGCCATTGAGGGGCTGATCACCGATATCCATGAGCAAAAGGAAATCGAAGAACGGCTTTATCGCAGCGAGACGGAACTGCGCGAGGCGCATGAGTTGGTGGGCCTGGGACGGTGGGAGCTGGATTGCGTTACAGGCGAGTTGACCTGGTCAGAAGAAACCTACCGTATCTTTGGCCAAGACCCCGAGAGCTTCACACCCACCCTTGAAGCCTTTCAGGCGTCGATCCACCCGGAGGACCGAGAGGAAGAAAACGACGTGCGACACACCGCAGAGGCCGGGGTGGCGCCCTACGATTCCGTACATCGGATCATTCGTCCGGATGGCGAGACCCGGTACATCGCCGAACGTGGAGAAACGACATTCGATGAACAGGGTAACCCCCTGCGCACCATCGGCACAACGCTGGACATAACCGACCTCAAACGCACCGAACAGGCGTTGATCGAAGAGCAGGCCTTCAAGAACGCCTTGCTGGAGTCTTCTGATTTCGCGGTGATTGCCTGTGACGAGCACGGACAGCTGAAAATGTTCAACCGCGCCGCGCGTGAGTGGCACGGCCTGGACGCCTTTGCCATTCCGCCAGAGGAATGGGCGCAGCATTATGCTCTGCGCACGGCGGACGGTTCACGCCCGCTCAATACCAGTGCGATTCCGCTGGTGCGCGCACTCAACGGCGAAACCGTGCGCGACGCAGAAATGTCGATCCATCGGGAAGGAAAGGCGCCGCGCTTCATCACCTGCAACGGTGCGTCGCTTTATGATTCCAAAGGGCGCAAGCTGGGCGCGATGGTGATCATGCGCGACATCACGCGCCAGCGCATCACCGAGGCCAATCTGCGTCAGCGCGATGCGATCCTGAGTGCTGTCGCCTATGCCGCCGAACGCCTGCTGACAACGTGGGATTGGGAGCAGGAGATCGATACCATCCTGTCGACGCTGGGTCAGGCCATCCACTCTGGCCGCGCCTATGTCCTGCGTGCCAAGACCGACCGCGAGGGCCACATCCACATTTCAGCGCATCACGAATGGTGCGCGCCCGGGATCTCGCCCACCTTCCTGTGGTCCATGCCCAAAGGGTTCAACATGATGACTGCGGGGCTGGGCCACTGGGCTGAGCGCATGCAGCTTGGCGGCGTAATGCAGTCCCGCTCAAGCGAATACCTGCCGGCCGAAGAAAAGCTGATGAAGCCGGACGGGATCAAGGCGATCATCGCAATTCCGATATTCGTGCATGGAGAATGGTGGGGCATTCTGGGCTTTGACGATTGCCAGACTGATCGCCATTGGTCACTGGCCGAGCAAGAAGCCCTGCGCGCGGCGGCCAATACCATCGCCTCTGCCATTGAGCGGCGGCGCCAGCAGGAAGACCGGCTGGCACGCAATGTCGCCGAAGAGGCAAACCACGCCAAATCAGCTTTCCTGGCAACCATGAGCCATGAAATCCGCACGCCTATGAATGCAATCCTTGGGTTGTCCGAGGTGCTTGGCCAGAGCGCGATGACCGAGGAACAATCCGATCTGCTGGGCGCCATGCACGATGCCGGGCGGCATCTTCTGACACTGATCGACGACATTCTGGACATCTCGAAGATCGAGGCCGGGCAAGTCAAGATGCTGCCAGCCGAGGTCAGGGTTTTTGACACGGTCGATGCCGTCGTTGGCAGCCTGATCAACACGGCAGCCGACAAGGGCGTTATGTTGCATGTCTTCGTTGCGCCAGACCTGCCCGAGATGATCAGAACCGACGAACTGCGGCTGCGGCAGGTGATCTATAACCTGCTCGGCAATGCCATAAAGTTCTCCGCCGAGATGCCGGACCGCGACGGCAGGGTTGAACTGCGTGTGGACCGCGATGAAGGCGCAACGCAAGAGTTGCGGGTCACGGTGCGCGACAACGGGATCGGCATGTCAGAGGAATTGATGGAGCGGGTGTTCGACCCCTTCGCGCAGGGCGATTCTCAGCTCACACGGCGCTATGGCGGGACCGGGCTGGGGCTTGCAATCACCCACCGGATCGTTGCAATGATGGGCGGTCGGGTCTCGGTATTCAGCACGGCGGGCGAAGGGTCGACCTTCACGCTCAACCTGCCCCTTGATCCCGCCACCGACGAAACACCCGCCGCACGCGCGCAACCGCTCCAGGGTCTTCGCTGCCTCGTGCTGGAAAGCGAGGGCTACATTGCCCACGATATCGCCGCCTATTTGCGCCACGCCGGGGCCAGCGCGAGCGTTGCCAGCACGGCCGGGACCCGCCCTAAACAGTCTCCGGACGACCGGGTTTCGTTGCTGATCCACGGGCCAGAACATGCCCGGCACGCGCAATCACTGTCCGACATCCCGCACCTGCTGATAGAGCCGGGACGGGGACGGCGGGCACGCCTTATCGCAGACCGGATCACCGCCGTTGACGGCACCGGGTTGTCCCTTGGCCGCCTGATCGAAGCCGCCTCGCTGGCCACCGGGCGTGTTCAGGCCAGCGATGTTGACCCCGCAGGCCTCGGTGAGGCCGAGCACGGTTATGCTGATTATGCCGGTGTAAAGCCGATCCTCGTGGCCGAGGACGACCCGCTGAACCAGAAGGTCATCCTGCGCCAGCTTGCCTTGCTCAACCTGAGTGCCGAGATCGCAGACGATGGCAATCAGGCGCTGATCATGGCCCGGGAGGGCGCGTATTCAATGTTGCTGACCGATCTTCATATGCCGGACATGGACGGCTACGCCCTTGCCCGCAAAATCCGCTCGGAAGGAATTTGCGCTGTCGACAAGAGCGAAACACCACGCCAACTGCCGATTCTGGCGTTGACGGCTGATGCCCGCCAGCAAGTCGTGGATTCAGTGTATGAAGCCGGAATTGACGGCCTCCTGATCAAGCCTGTCACGCTGAAGGCACTGGATGCCGCACTGCGGCCATGGCTGGGCAATGGCACTAACGCTGACGAAGATCGGGCGCAGCAGGCTGCCGCCGCGCCTGCACCTGAAGCCAAACCAGCCGCGGAACCTGCAAGCACGCAACCGGTGCTCGACCTGACAGAGCTTTCGGCACGGATCGGCGATGATGAGGATTTACAGCATGAATTTCTGACCGAGTTTCACAACCAGATGACGCCGATTGCCAGCGAGATCCAGGAAGCCGCCAGCGCCCGGGACCTGCACAAGGTAGGCGCGCTTGCCCATCGCCTGAAATCGACCTCGCGTGCTATCGGCGCGATGGAACTGGGTAGCGTGTGTGCCCATATTGAAGATGCCTGCCGGAAGGAGGATCCTGATGAACTCAGCCCCTTACTCGCCCGTTTCGGGCGCTCTTCAGAGGCCGTTGGGCTTGCAATCGCCCGCACCGTTGGAAGCGAAGCCTATGTCAGCCATTGATCGCAGCCTGCGGGTCATCGCCATCGATGACGACCCGTTCGAACTCAAGCTCATCACCCATCAACTTTCACGGTTGGGGCAGCACGATGTCATGGTCTTCACTGACCCGGTCGAGGCGCTTGATTGCATCGACGAGGCGGGCGTGAGCGCCTTTGATCTGGTGTTTTGCGATCTTCAGATGCCGGGCATCGACGGCATTGCTTTTCAGCGCCGTCTGGTGCGCTCGCATTTCGAAGGCGAGCTGGTTCTGTTCAGCGGCGAGGATGACCGCACCGTGCAGGCCGCCGCCAATCTGGCGCGGCGTCAGCAACTGCGGCTGCTCGGCATTTTGAAAAAACCGATCAACCTTGAAGCTCTGCGCAAGATCCTTGTAGCCGCGACCCCGGTCAGCAGCGACGAGACAAAGCCGGCCCGGAAGATGTATTCGCCCGAAGAACTGCGCCGGGCTATTGATAACGATGAGCTGATCAATTTCTACCAGCCCAAGGTGCTGCTGGCCGATGGCAAGCCGATCGAAGCCGAATGCCTTGTGCGCTGGCAGCACCCGACCGATGGCATGGTATATCCTGACCAGTTCATCCCTGTGGCCGAACAGCATGGCCTGATAGATGATCTGACCCATCTGGTGCTGACCAAGGCGCTGGATCAATCAGCCCAGTGGCGCAAGGCGGGGCTATCGCTTCGCGTTGCGGTCAATATCTCGATGGACAATCTGAGCACGCTGGATTTTCCTGAAAAGGTCATGGCCGCTCTGGAAACGGCTGCCATGCCCGCCGAAAGCCTGATCCTTGAGATTACCGAAAGCCGCCTGATGCAGGACCCGATCGCGGTGCTGGACATCCTGACACGGCTGCGGCTGCGCCGGGTCCGTCTGTCGATCGACGATTTCGGCATCGGCCATTCCTCGCTCGCACAGCTGCGCGATCTGCCGTTCGACGAGTTGAAGATCGACCGCAGCTTCGTTCATGGGGCCAGTGGCAACCCGCAGAAACGCGCGATCCTGCAAGCAAGCATCGACATGGGCCGCCAGCTGGGTATGCAGACCATTGCCGAAGGGGTCGAAACCATCGAGGACTGGAAGGTGCTGAAGGATCTGGGCTGCGAACTGGCGCAGGGCTATTTCTGCGCCCGCCCGATGCCCGGTGAAAAGATGCCCCGCTGGATCAGTGACTGGCGTCAACGGTATCAGGAGATCGAACGCGAGAGCGTGCTGCTGTCATAGGCCGGGGCGCATCAATCAGCGCGCAGGAGCATGACCAGCGCCAGCGCGATCACTGCGATACCGGGCAGAACCAGAAGGTTGGGCCCATCGTGGCCCAGCGCAATCTCCCACCCGATGATCCACGCGGGCGTCAGATAGGTATAGGCCATCACCTTCGACGACGGCAGCCGCTGTCCGGCAAATTGTAGCAAGACCACGGTCAATGCACTGGCTGCCAATGACAGATATATCAGCGTGATCCAGATCACCGGTGACAGTTCGCTCCAGCGGATGTCGCGCAAATCCTGCCAGCCGTAGAGCGCCAGCACGAAAAAACCCGCTGCCATCACCAGCGAGGTGATGACCAGCGTCGGCTCTCCCCGGTTCAGGCGTCGCAACAATGGTGTGAACGCAGCATGCAACACGCACCCGGCGAAATAGATCGCCTCGCCATAGCCCAGTTGAAGGGTCGCCAGTGCGGACATATCGCCGCCAAAGATCACCCAGACCGCCCCGACCGCGCCGATCGCCAACGCAAGCGCCATCCAGCCGTTGAGGACCTGGCGCAGCAAAAGCCAGGCGAAGCCTGCGGTGATCAGCGGCGTGAGTGTGAACACCGCACCTATTGACACCGGCGAGGCTGTTTTCAGCGCCTCGAACATCAGCACGAAATAGGTTGCGAACACAGCGCCCAGCAGCAGGTAGCGCCAGGGCGCGCGGAAATCGGTGCGCCGGTAGCCTCGCCGCGACGCGCCACCCACCACCATCGCCAGCCCCGCCAGCACCGCCGCCGTAATCAGAAACCGCAGCGCGTTCACGGCCGCCGGGGCAATCTCATTGGCCACCAGCGCGCCCAGGCTGAACGACCCCGCGACCAGGGCCGAGAACGCCAGCATCGCCGCATGGCCTTTCAACGCCTCGGCGCGCGGCGCATTGCCCGGTTGTGCTGGCCTCATGCCTGCGTTCCGCCCTTCAGTGCTGCCAGCGCCGCCTGAACCTTGGGTGTGCGGTGCAGATCGACATGGGTCACCAGCCACAACGTCACTTCCCATTCTGGACGCGGCGGCATTACCTGCACCAGATCCGGCCCCATCTGTCCCTCGAACAGAAAGCCCATGCCCAGCCCGGCGGCAATCGCCGCGCGCTGCGCTACCGGCTCGTTGCTGCGAAAGCTCTGCGCATGTCCCTGCGCGTTGAGCCAGCGAAAGAACGGAGCGCGCGAGCCATCTGTGTCATCGCCGATGAAAAGGTGGTTCTTCAGGTCAGCGTCACTTTCGGGTCTGCCATGGCGCGCCAGATACGCGGGGCTGGCAAAAAGCCCCACCGGGCAACGGTGCCAGAGTTGGACCACATTGTCCGGTTCAGAGGGCTGTGCACCGGCCCGGATCGCCACATGCGCTTCGCCATACTCCAGCCGCAGCACCCGTGTTTCGGTGCGCAAGCGGGGGCGCAGCGACGGGTAGTCGTCAATCAGCCGGGACATGGCGGGCAGGATCAGATCGATCAGTTCCGGCAAAGCAGTGATCACCAGATCGCCGGAAACCCCATGCCCCAACCCGCATAACCTTGCCTCCAGTTGCGCAAACTGTTCTTCGGTGGTGCGGCCCACCTGCGCCAGCGCCGCGCCCGACTCGGTGGGCGTGTAACCCTTTGCGTGCCTTTGAAAAAGTTTGATGCCCAGCCGTGCCTCAAGGGCATCGACATGACGAATGACCGTTGCATGGTGCACGCCCAATGATTCGGCTGCGCCACTGACGGTGCCGGCCCGGGCCACATGCCAGGCGGTTCGAACTTCATCCCAGGTATCGATTGCCATGATGGCGCGTGCCCCTACATCCTGCGCGCAGTCTGGCCAATCACCCGGCGGCGCACAAGGCGCATTGGCAACGTCACCGCGATTGACGGCACGCCCCCCGCCGCTTACCCCTGAAGAAAAGCCCGGAGAACCGACCATGCGCGCCCTGAGCGAAGCCCTGATCGCCATCGACATCCAGAATGATTTCTGCCCCGGCGGGGCGCTGGCCGTCACAGACGGTGACGCGATCATCCCAGCCGTCAACGCCCTGATGGAGGACTTCGCTATCACCGTCCTCACCCAGGACTGGCACCCTGCCAATCACAGCTCATTCGCAGCAAATCACCCCGGAACCACCCCGTTCAGCCAGATGCAGATGCCCTATGGCGCGCAGGTCCTGTGGCCCGCGCATTGTGTGATCGGATCGCATGGTGCCGAATTTCACAAGGGCCTGAACACCGACCACAGTGATCTGATCCTGCGCAAAGGCTTCAACCCGGCTATCGACAGCTACTCGGCCTTTTTTGAAAACGACCGCCAAACGCCCACCGGGCTTGAAGGGTATCTGCGCACGCGCGGGGTCAGCGCATTGACCCTTGTCGGGCTGGCCACGGATTTCTGCGTCGCCTATTCGGCGCTGGACGCGGCAAAGCTGGGGTTTGATGTCACCCTGCGCACCGATGCCTGCCGCGCCATTGATCTTGACGGCTCGATGGATCAGGCGATGACCGCGATGCAGGCGGCGGGTATCTCAATCACCTGATTGGCGTGCCGCCCTCGCTTCGCGACGCAAAAGCCACAGAGCGGGGGGATAACTGGCGGTATCAGCAGCGTTTTTCTGGACCATTGAGTTTTTTATCGGTATCTTCCGGGCTGTACGGGGCGTTACGACCCCGAAATGAGAGGCAGACATGGCATTTCCTGAGCGGTTTTCGAACCTGCCAGAATACGCATTCCCGCGCCTGCGCGCCCTGATCGATCACCTGCCTGCGGGCGGTGCGCCCATTGCCATGACCATTGGCGAGCCACGCCACCCGATGCCTGATTTCATGCCTCGCGTTCTGGCTGACGCGGTGGATGGCTTTGCGCGCTACCCGGCCAATGACGGCACGCCCGCGCTGCTGGATGCGATATCGGGCTGGGTGATGCGGCGCTACGGTGTACATCTGCCGCACGCGCGGCTGATGGTGCTCAATGGCACGCGCGAGGGGCTGTTCAACGCCGCTCTGGCGCTGTCCCCTGAAGAGAAGCGCGGGCGCAAACCCGTGATCCTGACGCCGAACCCGTTCTATCAGGTCTATGCCGTGGCGGCGCTCGCCGTGGGGGCAGAGCCGGTCTATGTTCCGGCGACAGTGGCCAGCGGTCATCTGCCTGACTATGCCGCCTTGCCGTCCGCGCTTCTGGACCGCGTTACCATCGCCTATCTCTGCTCGCCCGCCAATCCGCAGGGGGCGGTGGCCAGCCGCGCGTACTGGGCGGACCTGCTGCGTCTGGCGGAGAAACACGATTTCCGTATCTTTGCCGATGAATGTTACGCCGAGATATACCGCGACAGCCCGCCGCCCGGCATTCTGGAGGTCGCGCAAGAGATTGGCGCCGACCCCGAGCGGGTGGTGAGCTTCCATTCGCTGTCCAAGCGTTCCAACCTGCCCGGCCTGCGCTCCGGGTTCGTGGCTGGTGGACCGGCCTCGATCAAGGCGATCCGCCAGTTGCGCGCCTATGCCGGTGCGCCCCTGCCCGAGCCCCTGCAAGCTGTTGCCGCCGCTGTCTGGGCCGATGAGACCCATGTCAAAGCCAGCCGCGCGCTCTACCAAACGAAATACGCCATCGCCGACGAGGTGTTCGCCGGGTTTGATGCCTATCAGGCACCGCAGGCGGGGTTCTTTCTTTGGCTGCCAGTGCCTGACGGCGAGGCCGCCACTGTCAGGCTTTGGCAGGAAACCGGCGTGCGGGTGCTGCCCGGTGCATATCTGTCGCGCGACGTGAACGGCGAAAACCCCGGCGCGGGCTATATCCGCGCGGCCCTTGTCGCCCCTGAAGATGAAACACTGCGCGGGCTCACGCTTTTGCGCAACTGCCTTTACACCTGAGCGAGGATTACCATGGCCTCTTACCCCAGCCCCCAGCGCCAGCCGCTTCTGGATCACCGTCTGCAGCAGGCCCTCAGCCAGCGCGGCAAGGAGCTGCTGGGCCTCGGGCTGATCGGCGCGGGTGCTGCAATGGCGTTGATTCTGGGCTCATACTCGCCCGAAGATCCGTCCTGGATGGCCGCCAGCGATGGGCCGGTGAACAACACACTGGGCCGCGCCGGGGCCGCCCTCGCCGCGCCGGTGACAATCATCATGGGCATGGCTGGCTGGGGGATTGTGGTGGCGCTGCTGGCGTGGGGGCTGCGGCTGGTCACCCACCGAGGTGAGGAGAATATTCTTGGCCGCTCGGTATTCGTCCCCATTGCCATCGCCTTGAACGCGGTCTGGCTGGCCACGCTGGTGCCCGGCGCGGGCTGGGCGTTGGATTTTGGCTTGGGCGGCATGTTCGGCGACACGGTTCTCGGTGCGCTGCTGACAGCAGTTCCCCTGACATCGGCTGCCGGGCTGAACATGCTGACGCTCGCCACCTTTGTGACGATGGTCGTTCTATGGCTCTATGTGCTGGGCACATCGTTTCAGGAGCTGCGTCAATTCGGCCGGTTCCTGCTGACCGGGCTGATCCTGAGCTACATGGGCCTGATCGCCGCCCTTGGTGGCGGGGCGCGCGGCATGGGCGGGTTGGCCCGGATGGCGCATGGGAAGTGGCAGGACCAGCGCGACGCACGTCTGACTGCTGCACAAGCTGCGGGTATGCGGGCACCGGCGGCCACCGCGTCGCAGGCCGGGTGGTATCATGACCCCCGCCACCCTGCACCGACAGAACCGCACACGCCGCCCGTTTCGCGCGGTGGCCGTGTGTTGCGGGCCGAGCCCCATATCGCCCCCCCAGTTGCACCCAATGTAGCCGCACCCGTATCCCGGCCCGGTGCCGCGCCTGTCGCCTCCCACGTGGCGCCGCACAGGCCGCCGCAGCGGCCTGAACCGGCGGCCAACTGGCATGCACCGATCCCGCCGCAATCAGCAGCGGCCGCGGCGCCCATGTTCCAGCATCATCCACAGCCTGCCGCGACAGTTGAAAGCTGGGAACCGGCACCGCGCCCCGGTCTTCTGGCGCGGGTGCTGGGCTTTCGCAGCGGCGAAGCCGCAGGCACCGCAACGCCCCCTGCGCTTTCAGAAGCCGGTTCACCGGGCGACGAGCGGATCAAAAGCCGCATCAGCGACGTGATCCGCGCCCGGCAGCGCCAGGTTCCCACCATGCGCATCGACCGCGACGCGGCAGCGATGCAGCCACCAATGGCGATGGCAGCGCATGGCCCGGCCCTGCATCAGCCCCCTGCACCACCGCTGACCGCCCCGCCGCTGACCGCTGCGCAGTATGGCCAGCGCCCGGAGCCGGCCTTGTCAGCGGCGCAGTCGCTGGCCGGGCCAAGGCCCATTTCCGCGCATCCGACGCCTGCGGCCCCTGCCCGGCATGTCAATCAGGCAGACCTTTACCCTGATTTCGACGACGATGACGATGAAGTGGTGTTTGAAGACAACCACCCCCCCGCGCCCCAGCCTGTGCGCACCACATCGGTTCTGAACCGCCGCGTGGTCCAGACCGGACAGCGCCGCATGCCGCCACCCTCACGCCAGGCTCAGGCTGAGGCCCAGCCGCATCTGAAGTTCGAGGAATCGCGCCCGGTCTACGAACTGCCAGCCCTGTCGCTTCTGGCCGATCCTTCGCATGTCGAACGCTACACCCTCTCGGATGACGCGCTGGAAGAGAACGCGCGGATGCTGGAATCAGTGCTGGATGACTACGGCGTGCGCGGCGAAATCGTCTCGGTCCGGCCCGGGCCAGTGGTGACGATGTATGAACTTGAACCTGCCCCGGGCCTCAAGGCCAGCCGGGTCATCGGCCTGGCTGACGATATCGCGCGCTCGATGTCAGCGCTTTCGGCACGGGTGTCAACCGTGCCGGGGCGCTCGGTCATCGGCATCGAACTGCCCAATGCCACGCGCGAAAAAGTGGTGTTGCGAGAGATCCTGAGCGCGCGCGATTTTGGCGACAGCCAGATGCGCCTGCCCTTGGCACTGGGCAAGGACATCGGCGGCGAATCCGTCGTGGCGAATCTGGCAAAGATGCCCCACCTGCTGATCGCCGGGACCACCGGCTCGGGCAAGTCGGTGGCGATCAACACAATGATCCTCTCGCTGCTCTACAAGCTGTCGCCGCAGGAATGCCGACTGATCATGATCGACCCCAAGATGCTGGAATTGTCGGTCTATGACGGCATCCCGCATCTGCTTTCGCCAGTGGTGACCGACCCCAAGAAAGCCGTTGTGGCGCTGAAATGGGTCGTCGGCGAAATGGAAGAGCGCTATCGCAAGATGTCCAAGATGGGCGTGCGCAACATCGAGGGCTTCAATGGCCGGGTGCGCGAGGCGCTGGCCAAGGGCGAAATGTTCAAGCGCACCGTTCAGACCGGTTTTGACGACGAAACCGGCGATCCGATCTTTGAAACGGAAGAGTTCGCGCCTGAGTTGCTGCCGTTCATCGTCGTCATCGTCGACGAGATGGCCGACCTGATGATGGTCGCAGGCAAGGAGATCGAAGCCTGCATCCAGCGACTGGCGCAGATGGCACGGGCCAGCGGCATTCATCTGATCATGGCCACGCAGCGCCCATCGGTCGATGTGATCACCGGCACCATCAAGGCCAACTTCCCCACCCGGATCAGCTTTCAGGTGACCTCGAAAATCGACAGCCGCACCATTCTGGGCGAGCAGGGGGCCGAGCAGCTTTTGGGTATGGGCGACATGCTCTACATGGCGGGCGGCGCCAAGATCACCCGTATCCACGGGCCTTTCGTCTCAGACGAAGAGGTTGAGGAGGTGGTGAATCACCTGAAATCCTTCGGCCCTGCGGAATACATGTCCGGCGTTCTGGAGAGTCAGGATTCTGAGCGCGAGGCCGATATCGATGCGGTGCTGGGGCTGGGCGATTCCGGCGGCGAAGATGCGCTCTATGATCAGGCGGTGGCGATCGTGGCAAAGGACCGGAAGTGTTCAACCAGCTACATCCAGCGCAAGCTGGGGATCGGCTACAACAAGGCCGCGCGACTGGTTGAGCAGATGGAATCAGAGGGCGTGGTCAGCGCCGCCAACCACGTTGGCAAGCGCGAGATACTGGTGCCGGAAAGCCACTGAGGCCGCGGGGCGCGAAGACGGCGCAGGGGGGCCAGCCCCCCTCACGGCTGCGCCGCTCACCCCCCGGCGTACTTCTGGCAAGATGAGGGCGCCGGATTAGGGTGCAGGTCAGCCGTTGCGCGCTGCCCAGTCGCGCACAGCCTCACCAAAGGCAGTGAACAGCGGGCGCGAAACCGGATCGTTGGCGGCGTTCCATTCCGGGTGCCACTGGACGGCCAGCGAAAAGCCCGGCGCATCCTTGATATAGACAGCCTCGGGCGTGCCGTCGGGCGCGAAACCCTCGATCACGATACGCTCGCCCGGCGTGTTGATGCCTTGTCCATGCAGCGTGTTGGTCATCACCTCAGCGGCCCCCAGCAGACGGTGATAGACACCACCCTCTGTAAAGCGCACCGAATGGCGCAGGGCGAATTTTTCTTCCAGTGTACCGTCGGGCGGCATGCGGTGGTTCAACCGGCCCGGCAGATCGCGGATTTCCGGGTGCAGCGTGCCGCCCATCGCCACATTGACCTCCTGGAACCCGCGACAGACGCCAAAGAACGGCTGCCCGCGCTCGACACAGGCGCGCACCAGCGGCAACACCACAGCATCGCGGCCGCGGTCAAAATCACCATGCGCGGGGGTCGGCGCCTCGCCATATTCCTCAGGGTGTACATTCGGGCGGCCGCCGGTCAGCAGGAAACCGTCGCAAACCTCCAGCAGCTCCGCGACCGAGACATACCGCGGGTCAGCGGGAATCAGAAGCGGCAGGGCGCCCGCCACTTCGGACACCGCCTGACTGTTCATCGTTCCGCCCGCATGGACGGAATACTGGTCATTGATCAAATGGCTGTTGCCGATGATCCCGACAACCGGGCGCTTGCGCGGCATGGTTTTCCCCGATGGCTTCAAGCCTGTGAGGAATACCTAGCCCGCCCGACAGCCAAGGTGAAGACCCCTCACGCCTCGCCGGTCAATCCGGCAGCCGCAGCGCCTGCCAGCGCCGCCTCAGCATCATTGTCCGAAGTATCACCGGTCACACCCAGCGCACCGATCACCGCGCCCGCCGCGTCACGCAACAAAACACCGCCCGGCACCGGAACCACCTGCCCGCCGTAAACCCCGTTCACGGCCGCCATGAAATACGCCTGCGCCTCAGCCCGCGCCATCTGCGCGCGTCCTGCCATGCCCAGCATCACCGCGCCATAGGCCTTGCCCTGAGCAATCGCAAACCGCCCCGGCGCGGCACCATCCTCGCGCTCAAAGGCCAGTACATGACCCCCCGCATCCAGCACCACCACCGACAGCGGCTTGAGCCCCATTTCCCGCCCCTTTGCGCGCGTCGCTGCGATCATCGCCTGCGCCTGCTCCAAAGTCACTGCCATCTCTCAATCTCCTTCATCTTGCCAAAAATACGCACGGGTGGTTCTCCAAGGGGGGCGCGTGCGTCCCCCTTGGACGCAGGAGCGCGAGGGGCGCGCAGCCCCTCGCTCCCCGTTAGCCGGCCCGCGCCGCCTTCAACTCCAGCCGACGCGCATGCAACACCGGTTCCGTATAACCCGAGGGCTGCTCGCGCCCCCTGAACACCAGATCGCACGCCGCCCTGAACGCAACTCCGTCAAAACCCGGCGCCATCGGCACATACGCCACATCACCGGCGTTCTGACGGTCCACCACCGCGGCCATCTTCTTCATCCCGGCCATCACCTGCGACTCGCTCACCACGCCGTGGTGTAGCCAGTTCGCAAGCGCCTGACTACTGATCCGGCAGGTCGCGCGGTCTTCCATCAGGCCCACATCATTGATGTCCGGCACCTTAGAGCACCCCACCCCATGATCGACCCAGCGCACCACATAGCCCAGAATGCCCTGCGCGTTGTTCTCGATCTCGCGGGTCAGTTCCTCGCCGGTCCAGTTGCGGCCTTCGGCCACAGGAATGGTCAGCAGATCTTCCAGCGATCCACGCGCGCCACCTTCCAGAATCTCCACCTGACGCGCCAGCACATCGACCTTGTGGTAATGCGTGGCATGCAGAGTGGCAGCCGTGGGCGAGGGCACCCAGGCGCAGTTCGCGCCCGCCTTTGGGTGGCCGATCTTCTGTTCCATCATATCGGCCATCAGATCCGGCATCGCCCACATGCCCTTGCCGATCTGCGCGCGCCCCTGCAACCCGCAGGCCAGCCCGATATCCACATTGCGGTCCTCATAGGCCTTGATCCAGGCGGCGTTTTTCATCTCGCCTTTGGGCACCATCGGCCCGGCCTCCATCGCGGTGTGGATCTCGTCGCCGGTGCGGTCCAGAAAACCGGTATTGATGAAGGCCACCCGGTGCTTCGCCGCGCGGATGCATTCTTTCAGATTGGCCGAGGTCCGGCGCTCCTCATCCATGATGCCCAGCTTGACGGTGTTCTGCGGCAGACCCAGCGCGGCCTCGACGCGGGTAAAGATTTCATCGGCAAAGGCCACTTCCTCAGGCCCGTGCATCTTGGGCTTCACCACATAGACCGAGCCTGTGATCGAATTGCGCAGGCCGTCACTCTTTTGCAGGTCATGCATGGCACAAAGCGTGGTGACCATCGCATCAAGAAGCCCCTCACCTGCCTCGTTACCCTCGCGATCCAGCACAGCCGGGTTTGTCATCAGATGACCGACATTGCGCACCAGCATCAGCGCGCGGCCCTTCAGCGTGAGCGTGCCACCATCTGCAGCGGTGAAAGACAGGTCCGGGTGCAGACGGCGGGTGATTGTGCGGCCGCCTTTTTCCAGACTCTCATCCAGATCGCCCTTCATCAGCCCCAACCAGTTGCCCCAGGCCAGAACCTTGTCTTCGGCATCGACAGCGGCAATCGAATCCTCGCAGTCCATGATCGAGGACACCGCAGATTCCAGCCGGATATCCGCCACATGCGCCGGGTCAGTCTTGCCGATGGCGTGGGTGGCATCGATATCGATGATGATATGCAGCCCGTTGTTGCGCAGAACGATGGCCGAAGGCGCATCTGGCGCGCCATTATACCCTACGAACTGTGCAGGTGCTTTCAGCGCTGGCACAAGCGCGCCATCTTCCACCCGGTATCCGCCGCAATCGGCATGGCCACTTTGTTCAAGCGGCGCAAATTCATCCAGCAGCGCCTTGGCCATGGCCACCACACGCGCGCCGCGTGCGGCATCAAAAGGGCCGGGCACAGGCACATCGCCCAACGCATCGGTGCCATAGAGCGCGTCATACAGACTGCCCCAGCGCGCATTCGCGGCATTGAGCGCATAGCGCGCATTCATTACCGGCACCACAAGCTGCGGGCCGGGGACTTGTGCGATTTCGGGGTCCACATTTGCGGTTTCGATACTGAAATCGGGGCCCTCGGGCAGCAGATAGCCGATTTCACGCAAGAATTCTGTATAGGCGGCGCTGTCATGGGGCTTGCCGCGCCGGGCGATATGCCAGTCATCAATCACTTTCTGAAGTGATGCGCGTTTGTCCAGCAAGGCGCGGTTTTTCGGCCCCAGATCATGGATCAACCCCGAGAGAGCGCTCCAGAAATGGCCTGCCGAAATGCCGGTGCCGGGAAGTGCCTGCCCCTCGATGAATTCCACCATCCGGGGATCAACCTGCAACCCGTCCTTGTTGATGCGCTCTGCCATCTTCATCCTCCTCGAAAGGTCCCTGCGGTCATTCGCGCACAGAGTTAGGGAAAAAGTTTCCGATAGGCAACAGGATTGGTAAGCTTATTTTACCACAAGCCGCGCTTGATCAATTTTCGAGCGGCATCAGAGGTCCAGCATCAACTGAGCGCCGTCGCGGCGAAGGGTGCCGCGTAATGGGGGTTTGCCCTTGCGGCTGGCGTGTTTGCGGGCCACATGGGCGGCCTGATCTGCAAAACCGGCGGCCTTGCGCTGTGACCAGATTCTTTCGCGGGCGGCGCGGGCCGCCGCGGCAGGGTCAATCACCGGCTCAGGGTAGCGCGCGCCCAGCAGGTCACGTGCAGCGGGCCATTTCCAGGGTTCGTGCAGAAAGGCATCCGGCACGGGGGCCAGTTCAGGCAGCCAGCGGCGGATGAAGCGGCCCGCCGGGTCCTGCTCCAGCCCCTGTTTGACGGGGTTATATATGCGGATTGCGTTGATGCCCGTGGTGCCAGATTGCATCTGCATCTGACTCCAGTGAATGCCCGGCTCATAATCCGTAAACTGGCGGGCCAAGAACGGACCGGTCACACGCCAATCCAGCCACAGTTGATAGCTGGCCACCGACACCAGCATCGCCCGCATGCGGAAATTCAGCCAACCAGTGGCATGCAGATAGCGCATACAGGCATCGACAAACGGCAACCCGGTCTCGCCTCGCTGCCAGGCAGCTAACCGGGCGGCATCAGACGCGGGGCGCAGGTGTTCCATGGCGGGGTGGAGGGCGTGATGCTCAAGCGCCGGTTCATCCTCAAGCTTCTGCATGAAATGGTCGCGCCAGGCCAGCCGCGCCTCGAAACTGCGCAGGGAGGCGCCCCAGCCGGGTTGCCCGCGCCAACGAGGCTTTGCGGCTTCGGTGGCCCGAACCACCTCGCGCACCGACAGCGCGCCGAAAGCCAGATAGGGCGACAGCCGTGAACAGCCCCGCTCAGCGCTGAGCGGCGAGGACATTGCGCCACGATACCCCTGTCCGCGTCGCGCCAGGAAGCTGTCGAGCAGTTGCAGTCCCTGTTCCCGCCCGCCGTTCTGGCGAAAGGCACAGCGATCTTCCGGCAGCTTCAGCGACCGAGCCGTGGGAATTGCCCCCGAACCCTCTGCCACAGGGGTCAGCGCCGGGGGCGGCCCTGACGGCTGGGCCATGAAAGCATTGCGCCGCGCCGCCCAACCGTCACGCCCCGGCAGCCGCCGCACCACGCCTGTTTGCGGCAGTTCCAGCCACTCAACCCCCTGCCCGCGCGCCCAGGCCCCGACCCGCCGGTCGCGCGCGTAGGTCCAGCCATTGCCGGTTTCCTCGTGCGAGATGATACAGGAAAATCCGCTCAGACCCTGCAGACGCGCCAACACCTCGACCGCATCGCCCACGCGGATCAAAAGCGGCTGACCCAACGCAGCCAGATCGCGGCGAAGATCGGTCAGGCACTCGGCTACAAAGTCCCATTGCCGCGCCGACGCGTCTGGCTGCGCCCAGAGTTCCGGCTCGACGATGTAGACAGGCAGAACCCGCCCCCGTTCGGCGGCAACGGCAAGGGCCGGGTGATCGGCCACGCGCAAATCGCGTTTGAACCAGAGCAAGGACAGCATGCGATCCAGATATGGCGGCGCGGGGCCAAGTCAAACCCGGCAGATGTTCCCGTTTTACCCCTACCGGACTATCCGGTCAACCGCGCGCGCAGAATCCGCAAATGGCACCACTGCGCCACAATTTCGCCGTATCGCCCTTGCAGATTAACTATGTCCGGCGCCCCCGGGCCGACCAATGGAGACACCGATGAAAAGCATGCCTGAAGCGCTGAACAGACTGGGCCAGACGGGAAAGTTTCCGTTCAACCTTTTTGCGAACCATGAGCCTGATCGCTTCGAAGAGCGGTTGGAGGAGTTGCACAAGTCAGTGCCGAACACCCTGCCCGAAAAGCGGTTCTTCAAACACTGACCGTCACGCCCGGCAGTTTCAAAGCGTTCAGCAGGTCGCGCAGCTCTTGCCGCGCGGCCACGTTTGACATGTTCAGTTGTTCAATGCCGATATCCTTCAGGTCCAGTAGCGTCAGACCTCGCGGGAACAGCTCGCGGAAGATCACCCGCTCGCTGAAGCCCGGCGCCACCCGGAAGCCGATGCGCTTTGACAACTGCTCCAACGCCTCGCCCACTTTGCGCTTGTTGTGCATCTGCTGTGCGCCCAACCGGTTGCGCAGCACAATCCAGTCGATGGGCTTCAGCCCGGCCTGTGCGCGCAACTGACGCGCCTGCCAGACCATTTCAGCATAGATCGAAGGGCCAAGCACCTTGTTGGTGGCCGAATCGATCCGCGCCAGAAGATCAAAATCAATGAAACTGTCATTCAGCGGCGTGATCAGTGTATCTGCCAGCGAATGCGCCACCTGACTAAGGCGGGTATGCGAGCCGGGGCAGTCAATCAGGATGAAGTCACATTCGGCATCCAGCCCGGCCATGGCCACTGACAGCCGGTGATCGTTGATATTCTCGCCCGGGTCCAGACTGGCCGGGTCAACCTCGGGGAGGTCGCGGTAATCGGGGGTGGGCAGTGCCAGCGATTCGCGCTGGCAGAAGGCGATCCGGTTTTCGATATAGCGGCCAAAGCTGCGCTGGCGCAGGTCCAGATCCAGCGCGCCGACCTTGTAGCCCATGCGCGCCAACGCCGTGGCAATATGCATCGCGGTGGTCGATTTGCCCGATCCACCCTTCTCGTTGCCGGTGACAATAATATGCGCCATACGTCCTGCGATCCCCGAACCCGGTGTGTGCCACGGGCTTAGTCAAACCTGTGTGAATGCGCAAGCAATCGCGCATCGTCAGGGTGCAGAATGCAAAAGGGCGTGGCTTTTGCCACGCCCTTTCAAAACCCATGTGACGTGGCTCAGAAGCCCAGGCCCGAGTACTTGTTCTTGAACTTCGACACGCGGCCGCCGCTGTCCATCAGGCGGGCCGAGCCGCCGGTCCAGGCGGGGTGCACCGACGGGTCGATATCCAGCGCGATGGTGTCGCCGTCGCTGCCCCAGGTGGAGCGCATCTGAACCACTGTGCCGTCAACCAGCTTGACGTTGATGGTGTGGTATTCGGGGTGAATTGCGTCTCTCATGACTCTGATCCTCAGCTCTGGCCGCCGCCAAGGGCGCGGTAATTGGTCTTTTCGGCGATCCGGGCCGATTTGCCGCGACGCTCACGCAGATAGTACAGTTTGGCACGACGCACCTTGCCACGGCGCACCACCGCGATCGAATCGATGTTGGTCGAATAGAGCGGGAACATACGCTCAACCCCTTCACCGAACGAAATCTTGCGCACGGTGAACGATGCGGCGATGCCGTTACCGCCCCGGCGGCTGATGCAGACGCCTTCGAAGTTCTGCACCCTCGAACGGGTGCCTTCGGTCACTTTGTAGCCCACGCGAACGGTGTCGCCGGGTTTGAAATCCGGAATATCCTTGCCAAGCTCAACAATTTGCTCGGCTTCAATCTGCGCGATCAGGTTCATCGCGATCATCCTTTCAATGGCACGGGTGTTTCCCGCAACGTGTGATGCCCCCTCAGAGCTCTTGGTCTCTATCCGGGTCCCTACCGTGGTGTTCACAGTAAGCCCGCCAGAGGTCAGGGCGGCGTTCTTTGGTCAGCCTTTCGGCCTGCGCCCTCCGCCAGTCGGCAATCTTTGCGTGGTGCCCGGACAAGAGAACTTCCGGTATCGCGCGGCCTTCCCAGACAGGAGGTTTGGTGTAGTGCGGGTGCTCCAGCAACCCTTCCGAGAATGATTCCTCTTCGGTGGATGCGTGATTCCCAAGCACGCGCGGTATAAGCCTGACTGTCGCATCAATCAAGGCCTGAGCCGCGATCTCGCCGCCGGTCAGGACGAAATCCCCTATCGAGACCTCTTCTATGCCGAAATGCTCAATCACGCGCTCATCCAGCCCCTCAAACCGGCCGCAGATCAGGGTGATTCCGTCACCATCCGCAAAGCGCTGCGCCATTGCCTGATCGAACCGGCGCCCGCGCGGGGACAGATATACCAGCGGCCAGCGACCGCGTGGCCCACTGCCCGTTTGCGCCGCGTCCAGCGCGCGCGCCATGACATCGGCGCGCAGCACCATACCCGCACCGCCACCGGCAGGGGTGTCATCGACATTGCGGTGACGTCCCTCGCCAAAGGGGCGCAGATCGACGGGCTCCAGCGCCCAGAGGCCGTCTTCCAGCGCCTTGCCGGTCAGCGACTGGCCCAGAACGCCGGGGAACGCCTCAGGAAACAGGGTGATAACCTTCGCCATCCAGGCGCCTTTCAACACCGGCGGGCCCGCCATCAGGTCGCGCGGTTGCGCGGTAAGACTGACGCGCATGCGCCCATGTGAACGGGTTTTGGGGGCGTCACCTGTCATGGTCCGGCCCCGCCGAACTCCAACCAGGCACGGTCTTGCAAACAGACCGCCTCATTCAAACAGCCCCTCGGGCGGGTCGGCAATGATCCGGCCCGAGGTCAGATCGACCGTCGGCACAACGGCAAGGGTAAAGGGCAACAACACCCCCGGCGCGGCCTTGCGCTGAACTTCCAGCAGATCGCCCGCACCATGGTTGAGCACTGCAGATACCGTGCCCAGCACCGTGCCACCGGTATCCAGCACCTGCAGCCCGATCAGATCGGCATGGTAATACTCATCATCCGGCAACGCGGGCAGTTTTGAACGATCTGCATATAGCCGGGTGCCGCGCAGCGCCTCGGCCTCTTCGCGCGTGCCGATACCTGACAGCCGCGCCGATAGCCCGTTGGGAATGGTGCCGCGTAGCGTCACGTCAAAGCGGCGGGCGCCGTCTTCTGTGAACAGCGGCGCGTATGCGGCAATCGCCTCGGCCTCGGCGCAAAAGCTTTTCAGCCGCACCTCACCGCGCACGCCGAAAGCCCCGGCAATGGCGCCCACACAGACCCGATCCTTGCTCATCCGGCCCTCTTCATCTTGCCCGAAATACGCTCGGGGGGTGAATTCGGCGAAGCCA
>JAFIEK010000090.1 GCA_020832545.1 Pararhodobacter sp.
GGTGCTTGGTGCAGTGCGCTATGCGCCACCATTTGCCGCACGCTCCTGGACCGAGATCGTGGGGGATTTTCAGTATGTGCGCGCGCTCTTCACCTTTGGCTATGGGCCTGTCGCCCTGAGCGATCTTCGTCTGGGCGAGACACCGCTGGATGAATTCGATGATGTCGAGATGGAGGTTCGCGAAGGCCGTCCGGGCGACCCGCCCATCAGCTTCTATCCCTATCAGGTCGTGGAAGAGAGCGTGGGTGCCGAGTTGATCCGTCCACTCTTGCGGGACGCAGAGGGCGAAGAGATCAGACCTCTGGACTCCGAACTCAAACCAATCGTGCAGACGACAGGGGAGGAAGCTGCCGGGGCCTCCATCATTCTGGTCTTTCCCGCTGGCCTGATCCTCATCGATAAAAAGGGCAAGCGGCGCCAAAGGCGCGTCACATTGCGCGTGGAGCAGCGGCTCGCCACTGAGGAAGACTGGCAGGAGGTGCGCGAAATCGAATTCGTGGGCCGCAAGCTGGAACCGTTCTTTCGTCAGTTCACCTGGGCATTCCCGTCGCGCGGAAGATGGCAGGTGCGCCTGACAATGCTCACCGAAGAGCATAGCGAGAATGCGAAGAGCAATGTCAGCCAGCGGATGATCTGGGCGGCATTGCAGACCCTGCGCCCTGAATATCCGCTCAATTTCCAACACCCCTTGACGCTCGTGGCCTTGCGCATCCGGGCGACACATCAGATTTCCGGCACCATCGACAACTTTTCTGCCATGGCGGCGACGCTCTGCCTCGACTGGGATCACGATACAGGCTCCTGGGTCGAACGTCAGACTTCGAACCCTGCGAGCCTGTTCAGGCATGTCTTGCAATCCCCGGCCAATATTCACCCCGTCGCTGATAGCGAGATCGATCTTGAGGCATTGCAGGACTGGCATGATTTCTGCCGCCTGAAAGGGCTGCATTATGACGCCGCGCATGACCAGGCCTCGTCCGCGCTGCGCGATGTGCTCTCCGAGGTCGCAGCCGCCGGTCGCGCCGCGCCCCGGCATGACGGGTTGCGCTGGTCAGTGACGATCGACCGCCCCGAGAACATGCCGGTGGTCGATCATGTCAATCCGCGCAACAGCCGGGAATTCCGCGCCACCCGGCGGTACTTCAAGCCGCCCCATGCTGTGCGCGTGCAGTTTCTGGACGCCACCAGTGAATTCCAGCCTGCCGAACGTATTGTCAGATGGCCAGGCTACACCGGGCCGATCGACGTGACCGAGGCACTGCCCCTGCCGGGGAAGGTCTGGCCCGACGAGGTCTGGCGCGAGGCGCGACGGCGCATGTATGAGGTTATTCATCGCCCCGATGCCTATCAATGTGCCCAGGACGGCGCGGCGCGCGTGGCCACACGTGGCGATGCTGTGGTGCTCAGCCATTTTGTCCTCGCCAATGTCGAAGGCGCTGCCCGTGTCAGATCTGTGGAAAACGGTCTGATCGTGCTGGATGACGACGTGCCATTCGACGCCACACGCCCTCTCGCCATCCGCTTCCGGCGGTTTGCCAGCCCTGAAGATGGTGTGGGCACATCGGTTCTCCGCTCCGTCACCCCTTTTGCAGGCCAGTCCGGTGTGCTCGAACTCACAGGTCTGGGTCCAGACCCCATGCCTGGCGATCTTGTTCATATCGGTCCCTCTGCCCAGATCGATCGAAGGGTGATCGTTCGCGGGATCGAGGCGGGTGAAGATATGTCGGCCGTCCTTCACCTCATCGATGCGGCTCCTGTGATCGATGCGCTCGTGGACGCGGAAACACCGCCCCCCTGGTCCGGGCAGAATGGCCCCCTGCTGGACGTCGATGATCTTGTCCCGCCAGTCCCGAAATTCACCTCTGTCACCAGCTCCGAGTTCCTCGGATTGCTGGTCGCGATCACGTTCGAGATCGAACCCGGGTTCGGATTCGTGATCACGTCGGAATTCGAAGTACAGCATCGTCTCCTCGACCAAAGTGAATGGACCTCTCGGGTTATTCCGGCAGCAGCGGGCGGCGGGCTGATACTCGCATATCAAACTGGCGATACGATCGTCCTGCGCGCCCGGGCCCTGACACTTGCGGGGGTACCGGGCGATTGGACATCTGAAATCACCGTCACAGTCGGTCGCGGGCTTGCTACGATCCCCTCGGCTCTGGATCCCGATGCCATATCCGTAACACCGCTGTTCGGCGCGGCGCTGGTCATGTTTGCAACCGGTGGCGATCTGGCGACCAGCCAAGTCCAGATCTACAGATCAACCGCCCCGGTGCTCGACCGCGACACGGATGCAGTCGGCGAACCTGTGCAGGTGACACCGCAGACCAGCTACTCCATGACCATGGGTGACACGACCCGGTCAAACCTGCTGGTCAATGGCGATTTCTCGACCGGGGCTGCATGGTCCATGGATGACAGCTGGGAGATCGCGGCGGGCCGCGCTGACCATGAACCGGGTGCAGCCGGTGCCATCGGCCAGCCCTTGGCGACCACGTCCTCGCGCCACTACCGGATTGGCTTCGACCTGTCGGACAGCACCGGAGGCACTCTGACCCCGCGCCTGACCGGTGGGACAATCCGCAGCGGAGCATCGGTTGGGGCAGCTGGCTATCATCTCGACCGGCTTGAGGCGAATGCGGGCAACAATCGCATTGAATGGCTTGCCAGCAGCGAGTTCGACGGCGCGCTCGATGACGCTGTTGCCTATCTCGAAACCGCAGCCTGCCTCGAACAGGGCACCCATTACATCTGGCTGGAGCCGCAGAACGAGGATGACATCCCCGGTCCGATTGCAGGCCCATTCCAAATCACCGTGATCTGAGGAACTGACATGGCCGATGGTATCCGGACACCCAATCTCCCGCTCACGCCGCTGATAGACGAGTTGCTGGGCAACCGCGACGGCCAGACCTCCCGCATACCGTTAGACGACTTCTCCGAGTATCAGCGCAGGTCAATTCACGGAATCGAGCATCTTCGCGGGCGGCGTTGCGATCTGGAGCTCCTGCTCACTGCCGATCACCAGCCACACTTTTACGACCTGAAATCGCCCGAGGATCGTCGCAATGCCCAGCTTGGGTATTTGCAGCGGGTTTACGATGGAATCGGGCGGTCACTGCCGAACCTGCACGGCATGATCATTGCTGGCGACTTCGTGCATCGGGCGAACGACTCAGAAAGTCAGGTTCGGCGCATGCGCATGGCGGGACTGGACCCTGACAATCAGGCGAAACCCGGTGCCGAGTATATCTGGGGTCCGAGCAAGCTGATCCGCGAGTTGACCACGCGCACTGGTCTGAGCATGGATCGTGTCTGGATCGCGACCGGCAACCATGACATCAGCGGACGAGGTCTGCTCACAAATCCGCTCTCATGGACATTCGATAGATTCCATAAATTGACGGGATCGACGCATTACTATGTGATCTGTGGTAATGTGGGGTTCTACATTCTGGGGGATGAGGCAGGTCAGACCGGCGGGCAGATCAGTCGCAAGTCGATTGATCAGGCGTATCGCGTGATGAAGCGTCACCCGCAGGTCGCCTGGCATCTGGTCACGCACCAGCCGCCAGTGGGCTATCATCCGCGCGAAGTTTCGAGTGTGGAGGGCATGGCGCGACCGACAATCCTGTTGCGCGATACAGTCACGCTCACGCCCGAGCAAGTGACCGAGTATGAGACCGAGGGCACGGTCGAGGTCGAGGTCGGATCGTATGAAAACGCCTCGCCCGCCGAAACCAACCTGTTTCTGGGCGGTCGCAACGGCATCCTGCTGGAGCCATATATCGACTATCTCTATCAGGTCGATCCGGGCGAGGCAGATGACCTCGAGGACGAAAACGATGATGACGAGCATGACCAGGACGAGGCGCTGGCCGTCGCCGCAGTTTACAACAAGATCACGCTTTTGCCCGGCTTCGCACGGTGGAACGTTGATCCGGCAGATGCGGTGCTGCAACTCGTTCTGAGCGAGGCTCGCCGCACGCTGGATATGTGGACCACCCACTATCTGATTGGCACAGATGCCCAGCCGGGGCTGATCAAGGAAGTGGAAATTTTTGCGTGGTTCCATGGTCATACTGGTCAGCCAGATAGTCCGCATCAGCGGCATCTGCGGTTTGAGCCTGATCTTGGGTGTGTGGTGGTCGGGATGAATATGGCGATCCCCTCCGTAGCCCGCGATGCGCCACATTTCGGGCCACACCCCATTGACAGACCTTTGACCAGCATCCTCGCCCAATGGAGTCGCAAGGACGGTGTATGCGTGCTGCGACGCTGGAACCACACGTCGGTGATCAATGAGGATGGCAGCTATACCGGCGCACCCCTGATTGACACCCACCCTGACACTTCAGACCGGCAAAGCGAGTATGTCATCGACTATCGCGCGGCAGGCTATGAGCTGGACCTGGGCGATGGCGCTGTGTTTCTTGACAGCCGCAGGCAGGTCGGCCGCGAGGCACATCTGGATTATCTGTATATCACGCGTGATGTGGCGCAGGGGCGGCGGCGTCAGACAACTCAGTTGCTCGATGAGTTCGGCGACCCTGTGTTCCGCGAGGACGTGGATGGCAATTTCTGGCCAGTCTGGGATCGCGGCGCGGGGGAATTGCAGGAAATCGGTGCGATCGAGCTGACCGACAAGGCGCGGCGCAATATCCGGTCCACGGATGGCGTGTATTTCTCCATCCTCGCTGCGCGAGGTCGGACTGGACGACTAAACCATACTCTGCGCTCACCGGACTCGCAACGCATCGCGTGGGAGGGCGATCCAAGTCGCGAAGCGATGCGCTGGGGTTGGCAGCAATCGAGTGGCTCGGACAGCTTTTCAGGTGCGCGCGCCATTTGGGACGGGTTGGACCCGGACGGTATATGGCGGCGCGTATTCGAGATCAACGGTGAGACCGGCGCGGTAAATGCGCTGGGGCACAGGGTCTATTCGCGCGGGAATTTTGTTGGCGCGGTCAGCCAGTCGGGCGGCGTGCCGACCGGGGCAGTCATCCAGCGCGGCAGCAA
>JAFIEK010000038.1 GCA_020832545.1 Pararhodobacter sp.
GAATTGGCCGACAGGCCAAGAGGGGGGCAACGCCCCCCTTGCCCGGCCCGGGACCTCACCTGCGATTTTCTCCTTGCCGCCTTGACTTGCAGACGCCACCTTACCGGGTATGCGGCATCCGGTCGCAACCGCACCGGGACGAGGAGGAGCAGATGCCACACCAGCGCGGCCCAAAGCCCCACGCCTTATCAGGGGTCCTTGTGCTCTTTATGGCGCTTGGTTTCGTAACCGCAGCACCCGGGGCACTGGGCCAGAGCGCTGAGCCCTTGGGCAACGCAGGGCGCGGTTTGGCGATATGGGAGGGTGAGTGCGCGGCATGCCACGCCATGGGCCCGGGCGCAGAGCATGACATAGGCCCGCATCTGAACCGCCTTTTCGGGCGTCGCGCCGGGGCGCTGGAGGGCTTCACCTTTTCCGCGTCGATCCAGCGCATGGGCCGCGACGGGTTGCACTGGGACTATCGCACCCTTGATGCCTATATCGCGAACCCCTACGCGCTGGTCTCGGGCACCCGCATGGCCTATCCCGGCCTTGATGATCCGCAGGCACGCGCCGATCTTCTGGCCTTCATCCGGCTGCATTCTGACATGCCCGCTGATATCCCTGAATCTGCCCCCACCGCCAGACGGCTTGAGGTAGAGCTGTCGCCCGAAGTGCTGGGCCTTGAAGGCGATCGCGAATGGGGCGAGTATCTGGCCAGCGAATGCACCACATGCCACCGCCGCGACGGCGCGGCGCAGGGCATCCCCTCGATCACCCACTGGCCCGAGGAGCGCTTCGTGGTCGCCATGCACGCCTACCGCGAGGGGTTGCGCCCGCATCAGGTGATGCAATCGGTGGCCCGGCGGCTGACGGATGAGGATATCGCCGCACTGGCCGCCTATTTCGCCACCATTGACGAATGACAACCAACCGGAGGACCCGATCATGAAACTGAATAGACGCACATTGCTGGGCAGTATGGCTGCCGGTGCCGCCGCGCTTACTGCACCCGCAGTCCTCGGCCAGACCCGTCCGCGCGTGGTGGTGATCGGCGGTGGCTCGGGCGGGGCGACGGCGGCGCGCTACATCGCACGCGACAGCGACGGCGCGATCGATGTCACGCTGGTTGAACCCACACGCACCTATTTCACCTGCTATTTCTCCAACCTCTACCTTGGCGGGTTCTGGGATCTGGCTGATCTGGGCCACACCTATGGCACGCTGGCAGCAGCGCACGGTATCAATGTGGTGCATGACTGGGCTGTGGGCGTGGACCGGGACGCGAAAACCGTCTCGCTGGCGGGCGGCACGGTGTTACCGTATGACCGGCTGGTCATCTCGCCGGGGATCGATTTTGTCGAAGACAGTGTGCCGGGCTGGACACTGGCATCGCAAAACCGCATGCCGCATGCTTACAAGGCCGGCAGCCAGACCGAGCTTCTGAAAGCGCAGGTCGAGAACATGCGCGAGGGCGGCACCTTCGCCATGGTTGCCCCGCCCAACCCCTACCGCTGCCCCCCCGGTCCATATGAGCGCATCTCGATGGTCGCGCATGTGCTGTCAGAGCGCAATCCGACCGCCAAGATCCTGATCATCGACCCCAAAGAGACCTATTCGAAACAGGGCCTGTTTGAGGATGGCTGGGCGCGCCACTATCCCGGCATGATCGAGCGGATCGGGCCGGAATTTGGTGCCGACAACATATCGGTCAACCCAGAGGCGATGGAGGTGGATATCGACGGCATGGTGGAGCGGGTCGATGTCTGCAACGTCATCCCCGCGCAAAAGGCCGGGCGCATTGCCGAGATCGCCGGGCTGACCAACGATGCGGGCTGGGCGCCTGTGCTGCCTGCGAACATGAAAAGCCGCATGGACGATGATATCTATGTGCTGGGCGATGCCAGCGCGCAGGGCGACATGCCGAAATCTGGCTTTTCGGCCAACAGTCAGGCCAAGGTGGCGGCCAATTCGATCCGCCATGAACTGACGGATTCGCGCCTGTTCCCGGCGCGGTATTCCAACACCTGTTGGTCGCTGATCGGTACCGACGACGGGGTGAAGGTGGGTGCGAACTACGAGCCGACCGAGGAAAAGATCGCCAGCGTCGAGGGTTTCATAAGTCAGGTGGGTGAGGATGCCGAGCTGCGCCGCCAGACCTATGAGGAGAGCATCGGCTGGTATAACGGCATCGTGGCTGACATGTTTACCTGATGCCGTGAGCTTGCGACCAATGGCGGCAGGTTCTGCCTGCCGCCATTTCGTTCAGTCGGTCTCTGACTCGGTGCAGACCACCAGTATCCGCGCGTCCTGAGCGCCGGACGAGGCATAGAGATGGCCGCGCGCGCTGTCGAAATAGATGCTGTCGCCCTGTTGCAACGTGACAGGCACGCGCCCCTCGGCATGGACCGTGACCGCGCCTTCCAGCACCAGCAGAAACTCCTGCCCCGGATGGCGCACAAAATCGTCGAAATCCAGAATGTCATGGGCCTTGAGCGTGCCCATCATCGGCACCATGGCCTTGTTCCGGATTTCCGGGAACAGCATTTCATAGACGTAATTGCGGGTTTCCTGCTTTCGGAATGTGCCGCGCGGGGCCACGGCAAAACTGCCGGGCGCAAAGGCTTCGCCCTCGTTGGTGAAGAACTCGGCCATGTCCACGCCGATGCCGCGCGCCAGTTGCAGCATGCGGTCATAGGTCAACGCCATGACCCCGCGTTCAGCTTTGGAAATGGTCGAGATTGCCAGCCCTGAACGCTCTGCCAGTTCCGCCAGTGTCCAGCCGCGCGCGCGACGCAACTCGCGCAACCGGCGGCCGAATTCGGCGCGCTGGTTGCCAGGGCTGTCGGTCGCGGGGCGATCGTCCGGGGGCTGGCTGTTCATTGCCTCAGGATAAACCGGCGCATACCAAAGACCAACACTTTTTCCGATACGAAAAAATACTTTTCCGATACGAAAAACGGTGCTAGCGTGATGTTTCTTGTAAGGGGCGGATGGCGACATAAATGGAAAGCTGGGATGTAGCTGTCATTGGCGCGGGCATTGCCGGGGCCTCTGCCGCCGCCGAACTGGCGGCGCTGGGTGCGCGCGTTGTGCTGCTGGAACGTGAAGCGCAGCCCGGCTACCACACCACTGGCCGCTCGGCCGCGCTGTTCACCGTGACCTATGGCCCGCCGGTGATCCGCGCGCTGTCACGGGCCTCGGCCACCCATTTTAACGCCCCGCCTGATGCCGCCCGCCCCCATCCTTTGCTGCGTCCGCGCGGTGCGTTGTTCATCGCGCGGGCGGATCAGTTGGATGCGCTTGATGCATTGGCGGCAGAGCTGGGCACAGCGGCGCAGCGCATCGGGCAGGCTGAAACGCTGGCCCACCTGCCGATCCTGCGCCCGGACTATATCGCCGGGGCGCTGCTTGACCCGGTCGCCGCCGATATCGACGTGGACGCCCTGCATCGCCAGTATCTGCGCACCCTCGCCGCTCAAGGCGGGGAGTTGCGCACAAACGCACCGGTTCTGGGTCTGTCGCGCGACAGTTCAGGCTGGAAGATCGAAACGCGGGCGGGTGCGGTCAATGCGCGGATCGTCGTCAACGCCGCCGGAGCCTGGGCCGACGAAGTTGCAGGAATGGCCGGCGTGGCACCGGTAGGGCTGGAGCCACGGCGGCGCACGGCGGTGCTGGTATCGCCACCCGCCGGGCACAACATTGAGCGTTGGCCCATGACGGTTGATATCGATGAGCGCTTCTATCTGAAGCCCGACGCCGGGAAACTGCTGCTCTCGCCCGCTGACGAGACCCGCTCGCCGCCCTGTGATGCCCAGCCCGAGGAGCTGGATATCGCGATCTGCATCGACCGGATCCAGACCGCATTTGACCTGCCGGTTCAGCGGATAGACCACAAATGGGCGGGGCTGCGGTCATTCGTTGCCGACAAGTGCCCGGTTGCGGGCTTCGCCCCGGAAGCGCCGGGCTTCTTCTGGCTGGCGGGGCAGGGCGGCTATGGCATCCAGAGCGCCCCGGCGCTGGCCCGGCTTGCTGCGGCGCTGGTGCTGGGCCGCCCAATCCCTGACGATATCACCGCGCAGGGCGTCACCGCAGCGGCGTTGGCCCCGCACAGACAGGCGCTGGCGGCATGATCCAGATCGTTCCACTCATCGGCCTCGTACTGCTCGCCTCGGGGCTGGCGATTGCCTATGTGGTGGGCGGCGCGGCGGTACTGGCCTTCATTGCCACCGACCGCACACGCTTTCTGGCGATCCTGCCGCAGCAGATCTTCTCCAAGATTGATGTTTTCGCGCTGATGGCCATGCCACTGTTCATTCTGGCGGGCGAGGTGATGAACCGGGGCGGCATCACCCGTGTGCTGATCAATCTGGCGATGTCACTGGTGGGCAGGCTGCGCGGCGGGTTGGGGCATGTGAATGTGCTGACCAGCGTGTTTTTCGCCGGAATCTCGGGCTCGGCGGTGGCGGATTCGGCGGCGCTGTCGAACACGCTGGTGCCCGCGATGCGTGAGCGTGGTTACAAGCTGGACTATGCCGGGGCGATCACGGCGGCCTCGTCGATCATCGGGCCGATCGTGCCGCCGTCGATTGTGATGATCTTTTATGGCGCGCTGATGAGCACCTCGGTGACGGCGCTGTTCATGGCGGGCATCATTCCGGGGCTGTTGCTGGCGGCGGCCCTGATTGCCACGAACGCCTTTTTCGCATGGCGCGATGACCACCCCCGCCTGCTGCCCGCCGAGGTGCCGCGCTTCTTCCCCACCCTGCTGCATGCGCTGCCCGCGCTCATGATCCCGCTGATCATCGTTGGCGGCATCATCTTTGGCCTGATGACCCCGACCGAAGCTGCTGCCGTGGCTGTAGTCGCCGCTGTCGGGGCCGGGTACTTTTACGAAGGGCTTGGCCTACGGGGCCTGCTGGAGGCCTTGCGCCGCACCGCCATGCTGTCGGGCGCGATCTTCATGATTATCGCCGCTGTCTCAGCTTTGGGCTATCTGGGCGCGCTTGAGCGTATCCCCGAGGCCATCGCCACCTGGGTTGACGATATGGGCCTTGGTCCGCTGCAATACCTGCTCCTGCTCAATGTGATCTTTCTGGTGGCGGGCATGGTGCTGGATATCCCTGTC
Source organism: Pararhodobacter sp. (assembly GCA_020832545.1). Taxonomy (GTDB): domain Bacteria; phylum Pseudomonadota; class Alphaproteobacteria; order Rhodobacterales; family Rhodobacteraceae; genus Pararhodobacter. The sequence continues at coordinate 5,108 of JAFIEK010000038.1, forward strand.
GCGCTGGCGCTTCTGGTGCCGCTTCTGGCGCCGGTGGCAATCGCACAGGGGGCGGACCCGGTGCATCTGGGCATCGTCTTGAGCTTCAATCTGTGCATCGGCCTGATCTCGCCACCGTTGGGGGGGTGCCTGCTGGTTGTCTCTACCGTAACGGGGCTGAACTACTGGCGGCTGGCGCGCGCTGTGTTGCCGTTTTTACTGGTGCAGATCGTCGTGTTGATTGTGCTGGTGCAGGTACCCGAAATCTCGTTGTGGCTGCCGCGGCAGATGGGGCTGATTGGCGGGTAGAGAAAAATAATGAACCAACAGGAGGAAGTGACAATGAAACCGATGAAACTGCTGGCCGCCACGGCCATGGCACTCGTGATGGCAAGCACGGCGCAGGCGCAGGTTAAAATCGCGCTCGACAGCCCGGCCGATCTGGATGGCTCGGGCAGCTATGTCTGGGCGCATGTGTTTGCCAATCATCTCAACGAAAACGGCGTGGAGGCCGAGGAATACCAGCGCGGTGCGCTTGGCGGCGATGACGAGGTGTTTGACCAGGTCAGCCAGGGCTTGTTGGAAGTGGGGATGGCACCGCTGAACATTGTGGCGTCGATCGATCCGCTGATCTTTGGTCTGCGCCTGCCCTATTTCTTCGCCGATATGGAAGAAGTGGACCGCGCGCTTTACGATGGCGGCATGCTGGCGCGGATCAACGAGGCGACGACACCTGCTGGCGTGCGGGTCCTGGGCGTCAACACCGTGGGCCCTGCCACCGGCATCTTCAACACCCGCCGCCCGGTAAGTTCGGTCGAGGACATGGCAGGCCTGCGCATGCGCGCGCTTGATGAAAGCCAGATTGATCTGTTTCGCGCCTGGGGTGCGGCGGGCACGATCGTCAGCTGGGCAGAGGTGCCGAACGCGCTGCAAACCGGCGTGGCAGATGGCTATCTGAACCCGGCATTCGTGCCGCTTCTGTTTGGTCATACCGAGTTCATCAAGCATTTCACCGATGCTGCGGTCTCGCCCTCGCTGCGCATCACTATTGTCTCTGAAGACTGGTATCAGGGCCTCAGCGATGATGAACGCGCGGTGGTCGATGCCGCTGCGCAGGCCGCCGATGCTGCCAACCGTGAATGGCTGGGCACGCAGGACGGCGTGATCGATCAACTGATTGAGGCCGGGGTGGAAGTGACCGAGCTGACGCCTGAGGCGCGCACGGCCTTTCAGGAGGCGTCTGCAGCCACGTATGCAGATGGGGTGCTGAGCGCCGAGCAGATCGCGGAATGGGAAGCCGCGATCGGGCGCTGAAAGCATGCGTGCGGTGGCCCTTGCCCTTGACCGGCTGTCAGCGGCGCTGAACAGCATTGCGCTTTGGGGCGCGGTGCTGGCAGTGCTGGTGATGGTCTATGCTGCGGGCTGGCAGGTCATCGCGCGCTATTTGCTTGATGCGCCACCCGTCTGGACCGAGGAACTGGCACGCCGGGCCATGGTCTGGGCCGGGATGCTGGGGGCCTCGGCGGCGTTTCGCGCGGGTGCCGATCCGTCGCTGTTTCCCAATATGGTCGAAATCCGTGGGCGGCTGGGGCTGGTTCTGGCGCTGATCCGGGCGGCGGGTGTGGCGCTCTTTGCCGCGCCCGTGATCTGGTTCTCGCTTTACGGTCCCAACATGAACATGGCGCGCGGCTTTCTGGGCCGCTCGCTGGATCGCACCGCCGAGATGATCCCGATCTCGATGATCTGGTTCACCGCCGCCGTTCCCATCGCTTTTGTGCTGATTGTGCTGCACATGCTGGCGGGGCTGGCCATCCGGCTGACCGACCCCGAAGTCTACACCCCCAAGGAAACTTCATGAAGCTGTTTACCGCCTGCCTTGCCACGGAAACCAACTCGTTCTCGCCCCTGCCCACCGGATACGCGGGCTTTGCCGAAAGCGGCATCCACCACGGCACCGCCACCCAAGGCCCCCCCGATTACTGGACCGGCGCACTGCATATCTGGCGCAAACGTGCCGAGGCGCGGGGCTGGGAGGTCGCGGAAAGCCTTGCCGCCTTTGCCCAGCCCGCCGGACCGACCGTGCGCCCAGTCTATGAGGCATTTCGCGATGAAATTCTTGCCGATCTGCGCGCCGCCATGCCCGTGGACATGGTGTTGCTGCAACTGCATGGCGCGATGATTGCCGATGGTTATGACGATTGCGAGGGCGATCTGATCGCCCATATCCGCGCCATTGCCCCTGATGCGAAAATCGGCGGGTTGCTGGACCCGCATTGCCATTTGACCAAGGCGATGCTGACCAAGGCCACCGCGCTGATCGCCTTCAAGGAATACCCCCATATTGACCTGCCTGCGCGCGCAGAAGAGCTGTTCACTCTGATCACGGATGCCGCCGAGGGCCGCACCAACCCGGTGATGCGCGATCATGACTGCCGCATCATCATGGCCATGCCCACGCCCGAGGGCGCAATGCGCGCCTATGTCGATGCGATGATCGCCCGCGAAAGCGAGCCGGGTGTGCTGTCGCTGTCGCTGGCGCATGGCTTCCCCTGGGGTGACCATGAACGCACCGGCGCGCGCGCCTTCGCAGTTACCGATGGCGACGCTGATCTGGCGGCACGGATGGCGCGCGAGCTGGGCGAGAAGCTGTTTTCTGAACGTCATGAGATCTTCCAGCCAGTGCATGACATCGCTGCCGCACTGGATATGGCCGCCGCCGCGTCAGGCGGGCCATTGGTGCTGGCGGATATGTCTGACAACGCGGGCGGCGGCGCGCCGTCGGATGCCACCTTCCTTCTACGCGCGATGCTGGAGCGCGGGGTGTCATCAATCGTCAGTGGCATCTTCTATGACCCGATGGCGTTGCGGGTGCTGCAAGACGCGGGTGAGGGGGCCACGCTGCCGATCCGGCTGGGCGGCAAGTTCGGCCCCATGTCGGGCGACCCGCTGGATCTGAGGGTGAGGGTGCGTAAACTGGCATCCGGACTGACACAGCGTTTCGGCAGCCTGCCGGTGGCGCTGGGGCAGATGGCATGGGTGACGCTGGCGAGCGACGACAGCATTGATCTGGTGATCAACGACACCCGCACCCAGACCTTCCACCCTGAGGCTTTCACCGGACTTGGTATCGATCTGACCGCCCGGCGGCACGTCTGTGTGAAATCCTCCAACCATTACCGTGCGGGCTTTGCCCCCATCGCGCGCGCGATCATACCAGTGGCTACGCCCGGCGCGATCACGCCTGATTTCGCCAATATCCCCTACACCCGCCGCGCCCCCAACTACTGGCCCAAGGTCGAGGACCCGTTTGCATGACCAATTCGCTGATCGACGCCCGCGATGCTTTCACCTGCCAACACCCTGAAACCCGCATCTCGCTGAACGGGCGCGACTGGGGGCTGATTGATGCCGGGCAAGGCGATCAGGCGCTCGTGCTGATACCCGGCACGCTGGGGCGCGCTGACATCTTCTGGCAACAGATCGAGGCGCTGGCCCCGCGTTTACGTGTGTTGGCTGTCAGCTACCCGGATGCAGGCGGAATTGCCGAGTGGTGCATGGATGTTCAGGCGCTGATGGATGAAAAGGGCATCAATCAGGCGGCGGTGCTGGGTTCATCACTGGGCGGGTATCTGGCGCAATACATCGCAGGTCATGCCCCGTCGCGCGTCAGCCACCTGTTCGCGGCCAGCACGTTGCACAGCGTGCAGGGGCTGGAAACCCGCCCGCCTTATTCTGCCGATCTTCAGGCCGCCCCGATCGAGGCTTTGCGCGCGGGCTTCACGCTGGCCATGCAGGCTTGGGGTCAGACCCATCCGGATCAGGCTGATCTGGTTGAGTTCCTGCTGGCCGAGGTCGGAGGCCGCATTACTGAGGGCGAGATGCGCGCGCGTCTTTCGGCGCTCAAGCACGGGCCGGAACTGCCCGAAACTTCGCTGCCCGGTAAGGCGATGACCTGTGTCGAAGCCCTTGATGACCCGCTGATCGCGCCGCCCATGCGCGCGGCGGTTCGTGCCCGCCTGCCCGGCGCAGCGGCGTTCCGGTTTTTGTGGGGCGGGCACTTTCCCTATGTGCTGCGCCCGGCGCTTTACAGCAATATCATCGCCGTGCGGCTGGGGCTGGAGCCTTTGGCGGAAGACTGGCAAGGCAGCGAGGTTCTTGAGGCATGAAGGTACTCAGCAATGCGGATATCGCCGCACTTTTGCCCATGGATGCGGCCATTGCGGTGGTCGATGCCGTGATGCGCCGGGTCTCTGTGGGTGGCGCACAACTGCCTTTGCGCCATGTGGTGCCGGTGGGCGGCAAGAACATGATGGGCGTCATGTCCGGCGCGCTTGATGCACCGCAGTGTTACGGGGTCAAGCTGGTCAGCCTGTTCCCCGATAACCCCGCGCGCGGCTTGTCCGGTCATCGCGGGGCGGTGGTGCTGTTCGAGGCGGAAACCGGTGGCGCGGTGGCGATGATGGATGCAGGTCTGCTGACCGCCATCCGCACCGCCGCTGCCAGCGGCGTGGCCACACGCGCGCTGGCCCGACCAGATGCCGAACGTCTGACGCTGATCGGCACGGGCGAACAGGGCGAACACCATCTGGAGGCCATGCTGGCTGTGCGCCCGATCAAATCCGTGCATGTGGTCGGCCGACGGGCGGAGAGGGCCGAGAGCTTCGCGCAGAACGCCAGAGACCGCCACCCCGGACTGGCCATCACCCATGGAACCGACGCGCAGGCGGGCGTGCGCGGAGCGGATATCATTTGCACCGTGACCAATGCGGCCCAGCCGGTGCTGATGGGCGACTGGCTGGAGGCCGGGCAGCACCTGAATGTGGTCGGCGCCTCAGTCCCCAGCAAGCGCGAGATCGACGACGCGGCGGTCTTGCGCACGCAGGTCTTTGCTGACTACCGCCCGTCTTTCTTTGCCCAGGCGGGCGAAATTGTGGAGATGATCGCGGCGGGTGCAATCAGCGAGGGGCATCTGCGCGCAGAAATCGGCGAGGTGCTGGCGGGGGATGCGGCAGGACGGCAAAGCGCCGATGCCATCACGCTCTACCGCTCGCTGGGGATCACCGCGCAGGACCTGGCGGTGGCGCAACATTGTCTTGACCGCGCCTTGGCAGAAGGACGCGGGCAGGACGTGGCATTCTGAGCGCAGACCCGTAAGCGGGCAGGATAGTTCACGCCGCAGGGCAGTTGCCACCGGCGCCGGGTTCCTGTCCCGCTGCGAAGCCATCGCCACTGGCCGGGTGGCCCGCCCCCCAGATTCGGCGGGCATCACGCGCGATAAGTCTGGCCTCGATCCCGTCCAGCGCGGCCAGCGCACCGCCCCGGTCGCCGCGCGCCTGTTTCAACGCTTTTTCCCAAACCTTTCGCACCGATCCAGCGCTCCAGGGCAGGGCCGCATCATGCAGCCAGTGGCGCAGTTCGCAGGGCAGGGCGTCGAACGCCTGCATCGGATTGCCACGCGCCCGGCGCTTGAGCGAACTGCGCAGGTTGCGCCCCCCGTTGGCCGCCATGGTCAGGCCGCCTGGCGCTGTCCCCACTTGGGGAACGGGTCTGGCAGGTCAGCCCAGGCGTGGGGGGTGAAGTCTTCACCGGGCAGCAACGCGCCATCCAGCGCAGCGGTGATCGCCGCCTTGTCCATGCCCGCGCCGATGAACACCAGCTCCTGCCGCCGATCGCCCCAGGGCTCGGCCCATTTTGACGCCACCTCATCCAACGCATCCGGGTGGGTAGGCCAGCGCTCACGCGGCACGCTGTCCCACCAGCCACCCAAAGGTGTCACCGACGATATCGCGCCTGCAAGGCTGAACTCGACCGCCCAGTTGGGGCGCGAGGCGATCCAGAAGTGCCCCTTGGCCCGGATCACGCCCGGAAGTGCCCCATTGAGAACACCATGCAGCTTTGTCGGATCAAACGGACGGCGGGCGCGATAGACAAAGGACGAAATGCCGTATTCCTCGGTTTCCGGTACATGCTCGGCAAAACCATAGAGTTCCTTGGCCCACATCGGGTGCATATGCGCGCGGTCAAAATCGAACAGGCCGGTGTCGAAAATCTCACTGGCCGCAACCAGCGAATGGTCGGTTTCGATCAGCTTGGCATCGGGGTTGAGCGCCTTGATGATCTTGCGCGCGGCATCGGTGCGCGCGGGCCCGGCGTCAGTGGTCTTGTTCAGAACCACTACATCGGCGAATTCGATCTGTTCGGTCAGCAGATTGACCAGTGTGCGGTCATCGTCCTCGCCCAGCGATTCGCCGCGATCTGACAGAAAATCATGGCTGGCATAGTCTTTCAGCAGGTTCACGGCATCGACCACCGTCACCATCGTGTCCAGCCGCGAGACATCGGAAAGGCTTTCACCGTTTTCATCGCGGAAATCAAAGGTCGCGGCGACGGGGAGGGGTTCGGCGATGCCGGTTGATTCGATCAACAGGTAGTCAAAACGGCCCTCGGCGGCGAGGCGGCGCACTTCGATCAGAAGATCGTCGCGCAGGGTACAGCAGATGCACCCGTTGGTCATTTCCACCAGCTTTTCCTCTGACCGCGAAAGTTCGGCCCCGTCGCGCACTAGATCGGCGTCAATGTTGACCTCGGACATGTCATTGACGATGACCGCCACCCGGCGGCCTTCTCGGTTGTTGAGAACATGGTTCAGAAGCGTGGTCTTGCCCGCTCCCAGAAAGCCTGAAAGCACTGTCACCGGAAGGCGTCTGTCCGACATGATTCTGGTTCTCCTTTGCATCGTCAAAATTCGCGGTTTCGATAATTGTTATATTATCACATATCCTTCAGCAAGGGTGAGCAGATCACGACAGTGCGCACAATGTCGCCGGACAATAAAAAAGGCCCCGGGATAACCCGGGGCCTTTGCCGTCAGCTCATAGCAACTGCGCTCAGTGCGCTGGTTGTTTGTCCCAGTCTTCGCGCTTGGGGAGCGTCTCAAAGGTGTGCTCCGGCGGCGGTGTCGGCAGGGTCCATTCCAGCGTGTCCGCGTGCTCATTCCAGTAGTTGTTCGCGGTTACGCGCCTGCCGTAGCGTAGCGTGTAGAAGACCACACCGATGAAGAACAGGAACGAGGCGAAGGAGATGAACGCACCGATCGACGAGATATAGTTCCAGAGCGCATAGGCTTCAGGATAGTCGATATAGCGGCGCGGCATGCCTTGACGGCCTAGGAAGTGCTGCGGGAAGAAGGTCAGGTTGGAGCCGATGAACATCGCCCAGAAATGCAGTTTGCCTGCCCATTCCGGGTATTGTCGCCCGGACATCTTGCCTATCCAGTAGTATATCCCGGCGAATAGCGCAAAGATCGCCCCTAGTGACATCACATAGTGGAAGTGGGCCACCACATAGTATGTGTCATGATAGGTCCGGTCGACCGGTGCCTGCGCCAGCACGATGCCGGTTACCCCGCCCACAGTGAAGAGGAAGAGGAACCCGAAAGCCCACAGCATTGGCGTTTCAAAACTGACCGAGCCGCGCCACATCGTCGCGATCCATGAGAAGATCTTGATGCCGGTGGGCACTGCGATCGTCATCGTGGCCAGCATGAAATAGGTCTGCTGGGTCAGCGACATGCCAACGGTATACATGTGGTGCGCCCAGACCACGAAGCCAAGCGCTGCAATGGCGATCATCGCATAGACCATCGGCAGGTAACCAAAGATCGGTTTGCGCGAGAAGGTGGCGATGACGTGGCTGATGATGCCGAAGCCGGGCACGATGATGATGTACACTTCCGGATGGCCAAAGAACCACAGGATGTGCTGATACAGGATCGGATCGCCACCGCCCGCCGGGTCAAAGAAGGTGGTGCCAAAGTTGCGGTCGGTCAGCAACATGGTGATCGCCCCGGCCAGCACCGGCAGCGCCAGCAGGATCATCCATGCGGTGATGAACACCGACCAGGCAAAGAGCGGCACCTTGTGCAGCGTCATGCCCGGCGCACGCATGTTGAGGAAGGTGGTGATGATATTGATCGCGCCCAGAATAGACGAGGCACCAGAGACATGGACCGCGAAGATGGCGAAATCCATCGCATAGCCGGCCTCGGCCGTGGTCGACAGCGGTGGATACAGCACCCAGCCCACGCCGGTGCCGGTGCCCAGTTCGCCACCACCACCCGGAGCAAATAGCGAGCAGACAGCAAGCGTGGAACCGGCGACATAAAGCCAGTAGCTGAGGTTGTTGAGCCGCGGAAACGCCATGTCGGGCGCGCCGATGTGCAGCGGCATGAAGTAGTTGCCGAAGCCACCGAACAGTGCGGGAATGACGACGAAGAACATCATCAACACGCCATGTGCCGTCACCAGCACGTTCCACAAATGCCCGTTTGGCGTACAATCGCCATCGGCAATCAGCCGTGCCCCCTCGGCGCACATGTATTGCACACCGGGATCCATCAACTCCATCCGCATATACACCGTGAAGGCGACGGCGACAAAGCCGACAACCCCCGAGGTGAACAGATAAAGGATACCGATATCCTTGTGGTTGGTGGACATGAACCAGCGGGTAAAGAACCCGCGGGTGTCCTCGTGTCCGTGAGCGGCTGCGTTGGCCATACGTTGCTCCCGTTCCCTTGACGAACTGTTCTTATACGGAATCACCCGCCGATGCGGATGCTCCGGCAGATACCTGAGCCTGTTCTAGAGCGCCGAAGGGGCGGCGGCAACGTCCCTAATGTCGCATCGGGAAAAAAATTGATCCACATCAAGGCGGGCGCGCAAGTTTTGTTGCTGGGCCCGTCAAGCCTGCCGCCGTCCTGTGTTACCCCAAACGTTGTGTCACTCGAAATACAGCCAATCGTCGGTCGCCCGCACGATAGCTGTTCCGCAATAGTTTACCGTTCCGTCAAAGACCGCGCCATCATGGAACACAACGCGGGTCATAACCTCGCAGCGATTGTCGAGCGGGTCGGAAAATTCCAGCGTCATTCCGTGGCCGGGTGCCATGGGTGCGCTCAGCCAGTTGTGGCCGAACCGGCCATTTTGCTCGGTAATGCGAAACTGGGTCACCGTGTAGCTGGAATCGTTGAAGAAGTTGAACGACCAGTCATCGCTGTGCATATCCTTCGCATGGCTGGCGCCGGAAAGCACTGTGACGAGGACGCCAGCAAAGAGCGCGGCACGCAGGGCGACCGCAGTTTGGAATGTGGGTTTCATGGTGACTCGCATGGCAAGTTGCGAAAGTGCAACTTCGTCAGGCTAGTGCCTTTAAGTTCTTGCGATGTATCATATGTTGCATCGACCGGATTATCCGTTGCGCAGTTGCGCCATCGCCACATCAAAGTTCTGGCGCAACGCAAGGTCCAGATCATCCATCGTCACCGGCAGGCCCAGATCGACCAGCGACGTGACACCATGCCCGCGGATGCCGCAGGGCACTATGCCATCGAAATGGCTCAGATCCGGCTCCACATTGATGCTGATCCCGTGAAAGCTGACCCAGCGGCGCAGCTTGACGCCGATCGCGGCAATCTTGTCTTCGCGCGGGCTTCCGTCTGGCAGGGGGGGCTTGTCAGGCCGCGCGACCCAGACACCCACGCGTCCCGCCCGGCGCTCGCCCTTCACATTGAACTCCGACAGCGTGGCAATTACCCAATCCTCCAGCGCGCAGACAAAGCGGCGCACGTCGCGTCCGCGCATATTGAGGTCCAGCATGACATAGGCCACGCGTTGTCCGGGGCCGTGATAGGTGTATTGCCCACCGCGTCCGGCCACATGCACCGGAAAGCGCGCCGGATCAGTCAGATCCGCCGCGCGCGCCGAGGTTCCGGCGGTATAGAGCGGCGGGTGTTCCAGCAGCCAGACGGCCTCTGGCGCGGTGCCGGTGGCGATGGCGGCGACACGGCCCTCCATGGCGCGCAGGGTTTCGTCGTAAAGGGCGAGGCCCGGGATATGGGTCCATTCCATCGTCTGGGTCCGGTTCTAGGCTTTGCTTCCAGATAGACGAGTTGATGCTTTGCGCAAGGGGTGGGGAATGCTAGACTTCACGTTCATGTTATCTTCGGGGTAGTTTCAATGTATGGACAGTATTTGACGACCGCCGCCCTGGTGCTTGCGCTTGGTGCGGCGCATACCTCCCGCGCCGAGGCGGATGCCTTTGTCGGCGGGCTGGTCGGCGGGATAATCGGTGGCGCGATTGGTTCGAACGTGCGCACCCAGCCCAGGCGCGCGACACAGGCGCGCCCGGTCGTGGCCTCCCCGCAGCGCCAGCAGAACCGCGAGATCCAGACCGCGCTCAATCATTTCGGCTTCAATGTCGGCAGTGCTGACGGCGCGCTCGGGCCGCGGTCACGCGCTGGGATTTCGCAGTATCAGGGCTATCTGGGCTTTCCAACCACCGGTCAGTTGACCGATTTTGAACGCACGGTACTTCTGAGCGCCTATCAGCGCAGCCAGATGGGCGGGTCGCAGGTGATGCGCATCGCCAACACCCATCGCGACGGCATGCGCGGTCTGTTGCCCACCGTGCGTGACGAGATGCGGGGCGGGGGCGGGCGTACCGCCGGGGCCTATGGCCTGCCACCTGAAGTGGCCGATGCCGTGGACGAGATTGCCGCCAGCTCTGACCCTTCAGCCGAGCAGCTGGTGCAGCGCGCGGGCTTCATCCAGCTTGCTGATCTCAATGGCGACGGGCGCACCGACTACATCCTTGATACCTCGGTGACCGGCAGCAGCTTCTGGTGCGGTGCGCGCGACTGCACGGTGGTCGTCTTCGCCTCGACCCCGGATGGTTATATGCGCAACGATTTTCTTGCGCGCGAGGTGACGCCTGCGATGGTGACCTGTCGCCGGGGCGATTGCTCGATCGACGCGGGCGGCGCCGTGACCACGCTGGCCGCCGCACCTGCGCCGGAAACCCCGGTTGCACCGACCGAGGTGGTAGCCGCACCCGCAGCCCCAGCAATGCCCACCTTCTTCGGCGGGCAGGGTGCGCAGACGGTCTCGCTGGCCTCGCATTGTAACCGTGTCGGGCTGGTGACCAATGCCAATGGCGGGCTTACTGACATCAACAGCATGGACGACCCGGTCTTTACCCTGAACGAGCAGTTCTGTCTGGCCCGTGCCATGGCTATCGCCGATGGTGAGGCGTTGGCCACCCAGGTGCCCGGTGTCACTGCGCAGGCGATTACCGAGCAATGCAACGGCTTCGCGCCGGTTCTGCAGCCGCATGTCGCAGCGCTTGAGCTTCAGCCGCGCGATGAGGTGTTGCGTGCGGTGGCCGGGCTGGTCCTGCAATCGGGCATGGATCCGTCCGATCTGGCAGCCACAGCACGCATCTGCCTGTCCAGCGGCTATATGCAGGACGCAATGCCGGTGGCCGTAGGCTCGGCGCTGCTGCTGGCGGGGCTGGGGGAAACCGGCTATGGCGAACTGGCCGCGCATCACCTGATGCAGGGCATCGGCGTCACGCAACGGCGCGAGCTGGCGCGTGACTGGTATGCCGCCAGTGTGCCGCAGCCGGATGCGCCGATGGGGATCGACGTGGGTTTCGCACCCGGGCCGGAATCGCGCAACGCACTGATACACCACGCTTTGGCGGTGCTTGACGGTTCTGCCAGCGCGCCTGCGGCTGTCCCGGTCGAGGGGGCGGCACCCGCCACCGCGCTGCCGGTCTTCAACCTCAGCAACAACTGATCGCCGCCTTCACGACAGCCTGCACCCCGCCCGGCTCACCTGCGCCGGGCGGGATCATTTTTTCCTCTTCACATCGGTCGATCAACCCGCTAAGAGCGGCGCACCAATCCAGTGCGGTCGTGGCGGAATTGGTAGACGCGCAGCGTTGAGGTCGCTGTGGGGTAACTCCCGTGGAAGTTCGAGTCTTCTCGACCGCACCAATCTTCCCTCATAACCAGTGATCCTGGTTTCGGATGAACGATTCCCCGCCCTCAGGCGGGGGAATCGACTGATTGTTGACCATCAGACAGAGGGTTGCGGGAAGACCGCCCGTCCAGGCCTTCGAATCTGATCATATTTCCCGCCACGTTGAGATTGTGGGCGCTTTTTGCGCGAAATAGCCGTTCTTGGCGTGACAAGGGACATAGCGATTGCAAAAATAACCGAATGTCGGTTTAACTGATGATTAACAAGGCGGAAAACCGCCGGTCAACAGGGGGTAAATTGGTGTCTTCAGGCAACCGGAACGGATTCGTCGTTTTTGACCGTGTCCAGAAAAGCTACGATGGCGAGACGCTCGTCGTCAAAGACCTGAACCTGAGTATTGCTAAGGGCGAGTTTCTGACCATGCTGGGCCCCTCGGGCTCGGGCAAGACGACCTGCCTGATGATGCTGGCTGGGTTCGAAACCGCGACAAATGGCGAGATCTTGCTGGATGGGCGACCGATCAACAGGATCCCGCCGCACAAGCGCGGGATAGGGATGGTGTTCCAGAACTATGCGCTTTTCCCACATATGTCGGTGGGCGAGAACCTCGCGTTCCCGCTGGAAGTGCGCGGGATGGGCAAGTCGCAGCGCGAGGCCCAGGTCAAGCGCGCGCTGGATATGGTGCAGATGGGCGACTTTGCCAATCGTCGCCCGGCGCAACTGTCGGGTGGCCAGCAGCAGCGCATTGCACTGGCTCGGGCGTTGGTGTTCGAACCCGAGGTGGTGTTGATGGACGAGCCGCTGGGCGCGCTCGACAAGCAGTTGCGCGAGCACATGCAGTTCGAAATCACGCGGCTGGCGCATTCGCTGGGAATCACCACGGTCTATGTCACCCATGACCAGATCGAGGCGCTGACCATGTCGGACAATGTGGCGGTGTTTAACGACGGGGTGATCCAACAACTCGCGCCACCCGAAGAGCTGTATGAACGCCCGGCCAACAGTTTCGTGGCGCAGTTCATCGGCGAGAACAACAAACTGGAAGGAACGGTGGAAACCATTGACGGCGAGCGCTGCACCGTCCGGCTGGATGATGGCACGGTGGTTGATGCGCAGCCGGTCAACGTGACATCGGCAGGCGAACGCACCCGTGTTTCAATCCGGCCCGAGCGCGTAGAGTCAAACCCGCAACGCCTGCCAGAGGATGCCCATCTGGTCGACGCCGAGGTGCTGGAGTTCATCTATATGGGCGACACCTTCCGGTTCCGGCTGCGGGTGGCCGGGCAGGATGATTTCGTGATGAAATACCGCAACGCACAAGACCAGCTCCGCCTGACGGTAGGCGACAAGATTCGCATCGGCTGGTTGCCCGAGGATTGTCGAGCGTTGGACATCTGAGGCGACGGAGCCGAACTTTATGCCGTCCGTATGCCCGCGCGGCGGCTTGCAAGAGAAGCGGGTATCTACGACAAGGGAGTTACACAATGAAATTGAAAACCGTTCTTATGGGTGCCGCAGGGGCCATGGCGCTGAGCGTCGGAACCACCTCGGCGCAGGACCCGGTATCGCTGACGATCGTGTCATGGGGCGGCGCCTACACCACCAGCCAGGTCCGCGCCTATCACGACCCCTACATGGCCGAAAACCCGCATGTGACGATCATCAACGACGATGGTTCGGCCAACGCGCTGGCCGGCCTCAGGGCCCAAAGCCAGGCCGGCAACGTGACCTGGGATCTGGTCGACATGCTGCCTTCGGACGCGCAGCTGGCCTGCGACGAAGGGTTGATTCTTGAGATCGACCACGACGAAATGCTGGCGGCGGCGCCCGATGGCACCTCCGCGTCCGAGGACTTCCTGCCCGGCAGCTTGGGTGAGTGCTTCATCCCGCAGATCGTGTATTCGACAGTCCTGACCTACCGTCCCGGCGCATTCTCCGATGACGCGCAGCCCAGCTCGATCGCAGATCTCTTCGACGTCGAGAACTTCCCGGGCCGCCGCGCGCTGCAAGATCGCCCCGGCACCAACCTGGAATGGGCGCTCTATGCCGATGGCGTGGACCCGGACGATATCTACGAAGTCCTCTCGACGCCAGAAGGCGTGGACCGTGCCTTCGCCAAGCTCGACACGATCAAGGAGCACATCGTGTTCTGGACCGAAGGAGCGCAGGCGCCGCAGCTTCTCGCCGACGGCGAGGTGGTCATGGCCACCGGCTACAACGGCCGGATGTTCGATGCGATCGAAGTCGAGGGCATGGATGCCGACATCATCTGGGATGGCCAGGTTGTCGAGTGGGACGGTTGGGTCGTGCCCGCAGGTGGTAGCAACATTGAGGCGGTGATGGACTACCTCTACTGGGCGACTGATACCCAGCGGCTGGCCGATCAGGCCAAGTACATCTCCTACGGTCCGGCACGCGCCTCGTCCGCGCCGCTGGTCGGCGAACATGCCGATCTGGGGATCGACATGAACCAGCACATGCCGACCAATCCCGACAACTACTTCTCCCCGATCATTCTGGATAACGACTTCTGGACCGATTACGGCGACGAGTTGCGTGAGCGTTTTGCTAACTGGATGCTGCAGTAATCAGCGCCACTTCGCCGGGGCGCGCCCGCATCGGGCGGTGCGCGCCCCGGCCACCAAGACCGAGTCATTCGGCGACAGGACGGGGAGAGACGCATGGCACAGGCAGACGCCAGAGCCCTTGCTAACGGGGCAGAACCCGCACCGACAGATCGTGCGGGGCGGTTACAGACTGCCGACGGCGTCCCATTGAAAACGGCCCTGCGCCGCGCCGAGCGTCGGCGCAAGATCGCCGCCTTCCTGCTGGTGGCTCCGCTTCTGTTCTTCATCCTTACCTTTTTCGTATTTCCCATCGCACAGATGATGTGGCGCAGCGTTGACAACCCGCAGGTCGTCCGCGCCCTGCCACAGACGCTGGAGGCGCTTCAGGACTGGGACGGCAGCGATGTACCGGGCGAGCCGGTCTTCGCCGCGCTTCACGCCGACATGATGGCCGATCTTGAACGTCCGCGCGTCGCGCAGGCGATCGGCCCGCTCGGCATCCGTCTGAATTATGAACTCAGCGCGGCGCGCAGCGCGATCTCGCGCACCGCACGGCAAGTGCCGAATTTTGAGGCCCCCTACCGCGACGCCTTTATGGACTCGCACCGGCTTTGGGGTGATCCTGCGCTTTGGCGGATTATCAAGCGCGAGGGGCGGCCGCTGACCTCGGCTTATTACGTTGCCGCGCTCGACCGCGAATTCGACGACCAGGGCAATATCGTTCGGCGCGATGAGAACCGACGTATTTATGTGCAACTTTTCATCCGTACGATTCTGATGTCGGTGGCGATCACGTTCCTGACTTTCATGCTCGGCTTTCCGATCTCGTACTACCTGTCGATTCTGCCGATGCGATACGCGAACCTGCTGATGATCTGCGTGCTGCTGCCCTTCTGGACCTCGCTTCTGGTGCGAACCTCGGCCTGGATTGTGTTGCTGCAGCAGCAGGGGGTGATTAACACGATGCTGGTGCAGATCGGGCTGATCAGCGACGACGGCCGACTATCGATGATCTACAACATGACCGGCACGATCATCGCGATGACGCATATCCTGCTGCCTTTCATGGTGCTCCCGCTCTATTCGGTGATGCGAAACATTCCGCCCAGTTACGTGCGCGCCGCGAAAAGCCTGGGCGCGACACCCTGGACGGCCTTCCGTCGGATCTATTTCCCGCAGACCCTGCCGGGGATCGGAGCGGGGGGCGTTCTCGTCTTCATCATCTCGATCGGTTATTACATCACACCGGCGCTGGTCGGCGGCCAGTCGGGCCGCATGATCTCGAACGAGATCGCGCGGCACATGCAGCAATCGCTCAACTGGGGCCTTGCCGCGGCGCTGGGCACGATGCTGCTGATCGGCGTGCTGGTGCTCTATTGGGTCTATAATCGACTTGTCGGTGCCGACAGTCTGAAACTCGGGTAAGGAGACGCGCAAGATGGCCCTTCCTGCCTATGCGACCACCAAGGACAAAATCTGGTACTACACCTTCCGGGTGATCTGTTTCGCGATCTTCTTCTTCCTTCTGGCGCCGATCGTCGTGATGATTCCGCTCAGCTTCAACGCGCAACCTTTCTTTTCCTTCACGCGTGAGATGGTGACGCTGAATCCAGAAGGCTACAGCTTGCGCTGGTACCGCGACTTCCTCGGCTCGGACAGCTGGATGCGGTCGATCCGGAATTCCTTCATCATCGGCATCGCCGCGACCGTCCTGGCAACGACGTTGGGAACCATTGCTGCACTGGGTCTGTCGCGGTCGGAAATGCCTTTCAAGGGCGCGATTATGGCGATCCTGATCTCGCCGATGATCGTGCCGCTGATCATTTCGGCGGCGGGGATGTTCTTCTTCTTCTCGCAACTCGGCATTTCGGGCACCTATCTGGGCGTCGTCCTTGCCCATGCGGCATTGGGTATCCCATTTGTTATCATCACGGTAACGGCAACGCTTGTGGGGTTCGATCAGTCGCTGATCCGGGCTGCGGCCAGTCTAGGCGCCTCGCCCACGCGCACCTTCTTCAAGATCACCATGCCGCTGATCCTTCCGGGCGTGATCTCGGGCGCGCTTTTTGCCTTCATCACCTCGTTCGACGAGATCGTCATTGTCCTTTTCGTCGCCGGCCCCGAACAGCGCACTATCCCGCGCGAGATGTGGTCAGGTATCCGCGAGGATATCAGCCCCACGATTCTGGCGGTGGCCACGTTGATGGTGTTGTTGTCGGTCATGTTGTTGACCACGCTGGAACTGCTGCGTCGGCGCAATGAGCGTATGCGCGGCATTACTCCTACCTGACCCATACTCCGGGGGGCAGATTGCCAAATGACTTGCCGCGCAAAAGCCCATGCCCCGCCTGTGCGGTGGTCAGGTTGCGGGCACCGTCATATGCACCGGGCAGGAGCAGCACCACAAATCAACCCGCAGCGGCAGATCGCCGGGTCTTGTGGGGGAGGGGGCATGCGACGCCAAATCACTCCATATCATCGCATGTATGAGGCGTGGCTTCAGCGCCGGGTTCTATGCCGGTTCCGGCGATCCGGTCACTGGCGTGGAGGGCGCGGCTTGTAGACCGGCAACCGCCAGCCAAAGCGCATCGAGCCTGCGCGCAGCAGAAAGGTTGCCGCCGCACAGCCGAGCAGCGAGAGCTGCATTCCCAGCCCCAGCCAGATCAGTGCCAGCGCCGTCAACGCGCCGACGAGGGCCGCGCTGAGATAAAGCTCGCCCTGGCGCAGCACCATCGGCACTTCATTGCACACAACATCACGCATCAGCCCGCCGAAAGCCCCGGTCGCCATGCCCATCATCACCACCACCGCCGGCGATTGCCCCATGGCCAGCGCCACGCCGGTGCCTGCGGGCACCGCCACGGCCAGCGCGCCCGCATCCAGCCAGTCCAGCGTGCGGCGGCGCGATTCGAGCAGATGAGCGGTGAAGAAGACCAGCAAGGCCGCCGCACAGGCGGTGCCGATCATCCAGGGATCGGCGATCCAGAACACGGTGTCGCGGTTGAGAAGCAGATCGCGCACGGTGCCACCACCCACGGCTGTCAGGCTGGCGATGAACAGAAAGCCCACCAGATCCAGTTGCGCGCGGCTGGCGGCCAATGCGCCGGTCAGGGCGAAGATGAAGACCGCCAGGTAATCGAAGGTCACCAGAAGGCCCATTATCGCGCCCCGCCCACCGCAGCCTTGCCCACCGACGGTTTGAAAGGTGCCATGCCCGCCCGTGCCAGTTCATCGGCACGCTCGTTTTCTTCATGCCCGGCATGGCCCTTGATCCAGTGCCAGGTCACTTGATGACGAGCTTGTGCCGTGTCCAGCCGTTGCCACAGGTCCACGTTCTTGACGGGTTTCTTGCCTGCGGTGCGCCAGCCGTTTTTCTTCCAGCCATGAATCCAGGTGGTGACGCCGTTCTTCACATAGGCCGAGTCGGTTGTGATGGTGACGTGCGAGGGCCGCGTCAGCGCCTCAAGCGCCATGATCGCGGCCATCAGTTCCAT
Source organism: Pararhodobacter sp. (assembly GCA_020832545.1). GTDB lineage: Bacteria > Pseudomonadota > Alphaproteobacteria > Rhodobacterales > Rhodobacteraceae > Pararhodobacter. Next base: position 22,970 of record JAFIEK010000038.1, read on the forward strand.
ACGATTGTTGGTGGTGTCGGCCTCGCCGCCGGAAAGCGCGCGTTCCTTCAGGACCTGGTCGCCGTTGATCGCGCGCAAAAGTGCGCCCCAGCCGCCGGGGCCGGGGTTGCCGGAACAGGCGCCATCGGTCCAGGCGTGCACCTCAGGCATGCCGGGCGATCCACAGACATGCCAGAACCACTGCGCTGGCGGGCAGGCGCAACACCAGCCACCAGCGCGGGGCCAGCCCCTTGGCAAGATACACTGCATCCAGCACAAGAACCCCGATGAACCCTGCGATCAGATGCGCGATCGCTTGCCCCTCCAGCGCCCAGGGGTGGCGCAGCGCGAAGAAGAAGGCGTAAAGGGCAGGCATCACGCTGAGCACATAGGCCCAGGGCGCGCCACCGCCGCTGCGGCTGGCAAAACCCCAGAGCACGCCGGACATGAACGACAGGATCACCACGCCATAGGCCACGATCAGCGCCCGCCCCTCGCCGGGCCAGAAGCCAAGGATCATGGCCGCGCCGATCAGGAAGGGCAGGGTGCCCGCCGCTGTCAGGAGGATGGCAATATGCGGCGGTCTCATGCGGGCGTCCGCAACACGCGTGGCACCTTGAATTCAACCCGCTCTACGGCGGTCTCGACCAGTTCGCGCGTCAGATCATACCGCGCCGCGAAAGCGTCGATCACCTCGTTGATCAGCACTTCGGGCGCGCTGGCCCCGGCGGTCAGCCCAACCGCACGCGCGCCATCCAGCGCGCGCCAGTCGATTTCGTCGGCGCGTTGAATCAGCTGCGCATAGCCGCAGCCCGCCGCACGCCCCACCTCGACCAATCGCCGCGAATTTGACGAATTGGGCGCACCGATCACCAAAAGTGCATCAATCCGGCCTGCGATCTCCTTTACCGCAGCCTGCCGATTGGTGGTGGCGTAGCAGATGTCTTCCTTGTGCGGCCCGATGATTGCCGGAAACCGCGCCTGCAACGCGGCCACGATCGCGGCGGTATCATCAACTGACAATGTGGTCTGGGTGATGAAGGCCAGCCGCTTTGGGTCACGCGGGGTGATGCCTGCGACATCCTCGACCGTTTCAACCAGAAGCACCTCGCCTTCGGGCAACTGACCCATGGTGCCCACCGTTTCAGGGTGGCCCTCATGGCCAATCATCACCATCTGCAGACCGTTTTCAAAATGGCGTTCGGCCTCGATATGCACCTTGGAGACCAGCGGGCATGTGGCATCGACATAAATCATCTGCCGTGCCTCGGCGGCGGCGGGTACGGATTTGGGCACACCATGCGCCGAAAAAATCACCGGTCGGTCATCAGGGCATTCGTCCAGTTCCTCGACAAAAACCGCGCCCTGTTCGCGCAGCCTGTCCACCACGAACTTGTTGTGCACGATTTCATGGCGCACATAGACCGGCGCGCCCCACTTCTGGATCGCCATTTCCACAATCTTGATCGCCCGGTCTACCCCGGCGCAGAACCCGCGCGGGGCGGCCAGATAGAGCGTGAGGGGGGATTTGTCAGGCATCAGCAGGCTCCGTTCAGTCAGTGCCAGACCTAAAGCCCAAGACCCCGTCCGTCCAGCCCCTTCAATTCAGCCCCATCGCGCGCGCAGTGATCCACCCCAGCGCCACAAAGCGGCCGGTCTTGGCCAGCGTGACCAGAAGTGCGAACTGCCATAACGGTGTGCGCAACGCACCGGCCACCACGGTAAACCAACCCAGGACCGGTGCCCAGCTCAGGAGAAGCGACCACACGCCCCAGCGTTCCCACCAGCGTCGGGCCCGTTGGAATTTGGCGTCATCGATACGCAGCCAGCGGTGAGCGCCTGCATCTTCCAACCGCGCGCCGATCCAGTAATTAACGAAAGCCCCCAGCGTGTTACCGACACTGGCCACCACCACCAGAACCCACAGTGGCGCAAACCCGGCCAGCTGTAGCCCGACAAACACCACCTCGGACTGAAAGGGAAAGACCGTCGCGGCAAGAAACGTGGCCGCGAACAGCCCTGCAAGGGCGGCCAGCACGGTTGCTTAACTGTCGTCTTCGCTGGTTTCCTCGCGCTCGAACCGGGTGTCACGGGGCTCCCGCGGGGGGCGGCCAATCACTTCACGCAGATCGTCCAGTTCGATGAAATTGTCGGCCTGTCTGCGCAATTCATCAGCGATCATCGGCGGCTGGCTGCGAATGGTTGACACAACAGACACCCGCACGCCCTGACGTTGAAGCGATTCCACCAGCGGGCGGAAATCACCATCTCCGGAAAACAGCACCGCATGGTCCAGCCGTGGCGCCAGCTCCATGGCGTTCACGGCCAGCTCGATATCCATGTTGCCCTTCACCTTCCGCCGCCCGGCGCTGTCAGTGTATTCCTTGGCGGGTTTGGTGACCATCGCGTAACCGTTATAGTTCAGCCAGTCGATCAGCGGGCGGATGGGAGAGTATTCCTCGTTTTCCAGAAGCGCAGTATAGTAGAAGGCACGCAAAAGTTTTCCCCGGCGCATGAACTCCTGGCGCAGAAGTTTGTAGTCGATGTCGAAGCCAAGCGCCTTACCGGCCGCAAACAGGTTGGCTCCGTCTATGAACAGCGCGAGCCGTTCGTCTTTGTAGAACATAGTGCTTCCTCTCGAAGCCGCGCCATGGGACGGGAATTGAATGAAAAAAAACTTGCCGCGAAAAAGTCCCTGGACTTCTGGCAAACGCTTCTCATTGAACTGACTTACTCGGAAACCGGCACGGACAAGGAATTCATAGGTATGCAATTTGCAAACTGCAACCGTTTCCTCATCGCGTTGGGGGCAAATCTGGGGGGATCACCAGAAAAGAACGCCAAAGCCATTCATGCCGCTATCGGCATGATTGAAGCGCGCGAACTCAGCGCCACCATAACGAGTGATTTGTGGGTCACGCCCGCATTTCCGGCGGGTTCGGGGCCGGATTTCGTAAATGCCTGCCTTCAGGTCGAAGCAGCGCTGGACCCCGAGGCGATGTTGACGCTCCTGCACGAGATTGAGGCCACTCTGGGCCGGGTGCGCCGTGCGCGCTGGGGGGCGCGAGTTATTGATATCGATCTGCTGGCAGCGGGATCGCTGATCCTGCCCGATCTGGCCACAGTGCGCCACTGGATGGACCTGTCACCTGATGAGCAGCGTCATGTCGCGCCAGACCGTTTGATTTTGCCGCATCCACGCCTGCATGAGCGTGGATTCGTGCTGGTACCTCTGACCCAGATCGCGCCGGAATGGGAGCATCCGGTGCTGAAAACAACCGTTCAAGCGCTGGAACAGGCGCTGGATCCGGGCGAGCGGGCGCAGATCAGGCGGATTTGAATGCAGGCGGGCGGCTTTCACTTGTCAAGCCCGGCCAATGCCGTTAGATACCACAGGCTGATCCTCCCCTAGTCGGAATTGGAGTGTTGCATGGCCCGTGTAACGGTCGAAGATTGCGTTGACAAAGTCCCGAACCGGTTTGAACTGGTGATCCTTGCTGCGCATCGTGCGCGCGAACTCGCCGCTGGTTCGCCAATCACGGTTGACCGCGACAACGACAAGAACCCGGTGGTCGCCCTGCGCGAAATCGCCGATGAGACCCAGTCTTCCGACAGCCTGCGCGAGCGGCTGATCGAAAGCATGCAGACCCAGATCGAGGTCGATATGCCGGAAGAAGACGACATGGCGCTCTTGATGAATGCGCAGGCTGACCGCCCGGTCGCTGATGACATGAGCGAAGAGCAGATGCTGCGCCAGCTTCTTGAAGCGCAAAGCCAGCAGGGTTGAACCCATGAAGCGCACAGGGTCAGGCCGTGATTACGCCCGATGACCTTGTTGCGCTGGTTCGCAATTACAACCCGACATGCGACGAAGCCCTGATCCGCCGCGCCTGGGACTATGGCGCGCGGATGCATGATGGCCAGACGCGCTATTCGGGTGAGCCCTATTTCACACATCCGGTCGCTGTCGCCTCGATCCTGACCGAGATGCGGCTTGATGATGCAACGATCGTCACAGCCCTTTTGCATGACGCGATCGAGGACACCCGCTCAACCCATACCGAGATCGCGCGGATGTTTTCGCCCGAAATTGCGGAACTGGTCGATGGTGTCACCAAGCTGACCAACCTTCAGCTGTCGTCGTCCGAGGCCAAACAGGCCGAGAACTTCCGCAAGCTGCTGATTGCCATGTCCCGCGACCTGCGGGTGATCCTGGTCAAGCTGGCAGACCGCTTGCACAACATGCGCACCATCCGCTCCATGCGGCCTGACAAGCAGGCGCAGAAAGCGCGTGAGACAATGGACATTTTCGCTCCGCTTGCCGGGCGGATGGGCATGCAGTGGATGCGCGAGGAGCTAGAAGATCTGGCGTTCCGGGTGCTCAACCCCGAGGCCCGAAATTCCATTCTGCGCCGCTTCATCACGCTGCAACGTGAATCCGGCGACGTGATTGCCCGCATCACTGCAGATATCCGGCTGGAGCTGGAAAAAGCCGGGCTTGACTGCACCGTCTATGGTCGCGCCAAGAAACCCTATTCGGTCTGGCGCAAGATGCAGGAAAAGGACCTGGCCTTTTCGCGCCTGTCGGATATCTACGGCTTTCGTCTGATCGTTGATGATGTGGCGCAGTGCTATCAGGTGCTGGGCCTGATCCACCAGCGCTGGCGCGCCGTGCCGGGGCGGTTCAAGGATTACATCAGCCAGCCCAAATCGAACGGCTACCGATCGATCCACACCACCGTTTCAGGCCGCGATGGCAAACGCGTCGAGGTGCAGATCCGCACCCGCGAGATGCACGAGGTCGCCGAGGCCGGGGTGGCTGCGCACTGGGCCTACAAGGACGGCGCGCGCACCGCCAACCCCTTTGCCGTGGACCCCGCCAAGTGGATCGCCACGCTGACCGAGCGGCTGGATTCATCCGAGGATCATGACGAGTTTCTTGAGCATGTGAAGCTTGAGATGTATTCTGATCAGGTTTTCTGCTTCACCCCCAAGGGTGACGTGATCCAGTTGCCGCGTGGTGCCACGCCGCTTGATTTTGCCTATGCCATCCACACCCGCATTGGCCACGCTACGGTTTCGGCCAAGGTGGACGGGCTGCGCGTGCCGCTCTGGACGCGGCTGCGCAACGGCCAGTCGGTCGAGATCATCACAGCCGAGGGCCAACGTCCGCAAGCAAGCTGGATTGAACTGGTCCATACAGGCCGCGCCAAGGCCGCCATCCGTCGGTCACTGCGTGAGGAGGATCGCGAGCGCTTTGTCCGGCTGGGCCGTGAACTGACCCGTGTCGCCTTTGAAAACCTGGGCCGCCGCGTCAGCGACAAGGCGCTGGACACTGCCGCCCGCAAGATGGGGCTGAAAGGCCCGCAAGACCTTCTTGCGCGGGTGGGCAGCGCCGAGTTGAGCGCGCGCGGTGTGGTTGAACAACTTTACCCCGAACTGGTCGCCGTCCAGACTGAGGAAATCGATGCCGCGCGTCCGGTCGTGGGGCTTGAGCCGGGCCAGACCTTTCGGCGCGCGAATTGCTGCCAGCCGGTGCCGGGTGAACGCATCGTCGGTATCACCTATCGCGGCAAGGGCGTGGTCGCCCATGCCATCGACTGCGCGGTGCTGGCCGGGCTTGAGGACCAGCCGGACCGCTGGATCGATCTGCGCTGGCATGAAGGGCGGCATCCGGCCATCCACACCGTGGCACTGGAATTGACGATATCAAACAGCACCGGCGTTCTGGGGCGGGTTTGCACCTTGATCGGCGAGCAAAAGGCCAATATCTCGGACCTGCGGTTTCTGGATCGCAAGCCGGATTATTTCCGCATCTTTCTGGAGGTCGACGTGCGCGACGCCGAGCATCTGTACCGTATTCTGACGATGCTGAATGCCGAGAATGATGTCGCTCAGGTCATCCGGCTGCGCGATCCCACCAGACAGCCCTGACAGCGAGGGCAGCACGGCGTGGTATTCAAACGACGAACCAAAAAGGGCATACTGCGCACGGTAGGAGAGTTCTTCTACCCGCGCGGCGGTTGGCGGCGCTCCACCTCTTATGTGCTCCACCGCCTGCGCCGCCTGCCAGACACACCGCACCGGATCTGCATCGGCATTGCCGCGGGGGCGTTTGTGTCGTTCCTGCCCATCTACGGGCTGCATTTTCTGGCCGCGGCCCTTCTCGCCTGGCTGTTTCGCGGCAATATCCTGGCCGCCCTTCTGGGCACTTTCTACGGCAATCCCATCACCTTCCCTATCATGGCCGTGACGGCGCTTGAGCTGGGGAACTGGCTGTTGGGTGAGCCGGGCAGCATGTCATTCTCAGCGGTGATGGGGGCGATCGGACGGGCCAGTTCAGAACTGAGCCACAACCTGATGGCGATCTTCACCAGCGACACGGTGCATTGGGGGCGGTTGGAAACCTTCTGGTGGCGGGTCTTCCTGCCCTTCATGATTGGCGGTACGATCATTGGCGCACCCAGTGCGGTGGCGATCTATTTCATCCACCTGCCGCTGGTGCGCGCTTATCAGCGTGGCCGACAGAAACGGCTGCGCCAACGCTTCGAAGAAGCGCGCACCCGGCAGCGCGCCAAGGAAAACGGAGACGACCCATGACCAACCCTCCACTCAGGCTGGGCGTAAATATTGACCACGTTGCAACCCTGCGCAACGCCCGTGGCTCGGCCTACCCGGACCCGGTGCGCGCGGCTCTTGTGGCGCAAGAGGCCGGGGCCGATGGCATCACCGCTCATCTGCGCGAGGACCGGCGCCATATCATTGATCTGGATATCGAGCGGCTGATGGAAGCCATTGCGCTGCCCCTCAATTTCGAGATGGCTGCCACCGCCGAGATGCAGGCCATCGCCCTGCGCCATCGTCCGCATGCGGTGTGCCTTGTGCCTGAAAAGCGCGAGGAGCGCACCACCGAGGGCGGGCTGGATGTCGCCAGTGATGCCAACCGCCTGACCGGCTTCATCGCGCCCCTGCGTGAGGCCGGGTGCCGGGTGTCGCTGTTCATCGGCCATGATCCGCGTCAGATCGAGGCGGCGGTGCGGGTGGGGGCTGCGGTGGTTGAGCTGCACACCGGCCAGTATTGCGAGCTGATCGCCGAGGGCCGGCCCGACGCGGCCGCTGAAGAACTGGCGGCGCTGCGCAAGGGCGTGGCGCTGGCGCATGCCGCCGGGCTGGAGGTGCATGCCGGGCACGGGCTGAGCTTTGACACGGTAGCGCCCTTCGCCGCCATGTCTGAACTGCGTGAGCTGAACATCGGCCATTTTCTGGTGTCAGAGGCTGTGTTCATGGGCCTTGGCCCGGCCATTGCCGAAATGCGCCGTTTAATGGATGATGCCCGCGGCTGATTGCGCCGCCATCGGCTTGAGGTTCGCCATGCCATTGCCTGCCCCCGCTGCACTTGCTCCCTTTGCACCCCTTCGCGCTTGCCTCTTTGCGCTGGCTTTCGCGGCGCCAGTTGCTGTGGTCCCTGTGATGCTTTCGGCGCAGGTGATCGAAGACTGCGGCTGGGTAAGCAGCCCGGCCCATATCACTGAACCCTGGGATGAGAATTCCCGCAGCTTCGCCAACGGCGCGGTTCGTGTTGCGCGGCTTGATACCGGGGGCGAGCCGGTTTGCTGTGCGGTGCATCTGCTGATCCTCTCACCCGCGCCCGAGGGGCCGCATCGTCAGTGCCACACCGCGTCACCCGCCTCCGGTCGCGGGTTTTTTGACATCGACTTTTCTGGTATCTCCGCCAGCTATGACCCCGCGCAGGGGCTTTTGGTCAGTGTACCGGTGTTTCATTGGCATTCCGGCGTGGAAACCGGTGCGGGGGGCATCCCTGACCGTATGGAAATCCTCGTCAATCAGGCGACCGGCGCCGTGACGGCGGATTAGCGGATGATCTTGGGCATCGGCACCGATCTGGCCAATATCGAACGTATCCAGGGGACACTGGAACGTTTCGGTGACCGGTTTCGTCAGCGTGTCTTTACGCCAACGGAATTGCGCAAGGCGACCCGGCGGCGCGACGAAGCGGGAACCCTCGCCAAACGCTGGGCTGCGAAAGAGGCCTGCTCGAAAGCGCTGGGCACCGGGCTGCGTATGGGGATCAGTTGGAAGGACATGGCGGTCAGCAACCTGCGCACCGGCCAGCCGGTGATGGACCTGACCGGCTGGGCCGCCGAGCGTCTGGCCACGATGACCCCCCCGGGCCATGAGGCAATCGTCCATGTCAGCCTGACCGACGACCACCCGTGGGCGCAGGCCTATGTCGTAATCGAGGCCCGGCTATTGGCTGACACCGCGCAAGGCCAGTAACCGCGCAACCGCGCGCCCATTTTCTGTTTGAAAATATCCTGGGGGTGGGCCGCGAAGCGGCGAGGGGGCGAAGCCCCCTGCTACGTCCCGTCCTCGAAAAGATCGGATTGCCCCGGCTGGCGCGGCGCCTCCAGCCCCAGGTGACGCCAGGCATTGGCCGTCAGCATCCGGCCCCGAGGCGTCCGTGCGATCAACCCCTGCTGCAGCAAAAACGGCTCGATCACCTCTTCGATCGCATCGCGCGATTCCGACAGGGCGGCGGCGATCGTTTCTACCCCGACCGGCCCGCCCGCATACCCTTCGGCCAGCAGCGTCAGATAGCGGCGGTCTGCGCTGTCGAGGCCACGGTGATCAACTTCCAGCCGCGTCAGTGCATTGTCGGCCAGCGCGCGGGACAGCTTGCCATCCCCCTCGACCAGCGCAAAATCAACCACCCGCCTGAGCAGTCGCCCGGCGATGCGCGGCGTGCCGCGCGCGCGCCGCGCGATTTCGCGCACGCCGTCAGCCTCACAGGGCACCCCCATCAGCCGCGCGCCCCGGTCAACGATCTGGCACAGCTCGTCCTCGGTATAGAATTGCAGCCGGGTGGGGATGCCGAAGCGGTCGCGCAGCGGCGTTGTCAGCAGGCCCAGTCGCGTGGTCGCCCCCACCAACGTGAAGGGCTGCAGCTCAATGCGCACGGTGCGGGCGGCTGGCCCCTCGCCGATCACCAGGTCCAGCTGAAAATCCTCCAGCGCCGGATACAGCACTTCCTCGACGGCCGGGTTCAGGCGGTGAATTTCGTCGATGAACAGCACATCCCGCGGCTCCAGATTGGTCAGGATTGCCGCAAGGTCACCCGCCTTGGCCAGCACCGGCCCCGAGGTCATGCGAAATCCCACCCCCAGTTCGCGCGCCATGATCTGTGCCAGCGTCGTCTTGCCCAGGCCGGGCGGGCCATAGAACAAGGTGTGATCCATCGCCTCGCCCCGCATTTTTGCGGACTGGATGAAGACACGCAGATTGGCGCGCGCCTGATGCTGGCCGACGAACTCGTCCAGCAATTGCGGCCGCAGAGCGCGATCGGTGTCTTCGGGCTGACGGTCGGCGCGCAAGGTGGGGTCAGGGGTGGTCATTGGGGCAGTCTGGTCTGGGCCGGGGGCGCTGGCAAGGGGCGGCGGTGGCAAGCTCATGTCTGACCTTTTGGTGCCAGCAGGCGCAGCGCGGCGCGGATCAGGGCCGGGGTTTCACTCTCATGCTCGGCCGCCTGCGCCACGGCAGAAGCGGCCTCGGACGGGGAGTAGCCCAGATTGGTCAGTGCAGAAAGTGCATCTGCCTGTGTCTGCGCGGATTGGCGGGTCTGGCTGGTCGTTCCGCGTGTCTTGCGCGGCGGCAGGTCAGTTTCTGGCGTTTCAATTACCGGTGTATCGTCCTGATCTGTGCCCAGATCGGGAGCGGTCATGGCCATTGCCATGACGCTGGGTGCTTTTTCCTTCAGTTCCAGCACGACCCGCTGGGCCAGCTTTGGGCCCACGCCCGGTGCTTTGCGGATCGCGCCCGCGTCACCGATTGCGAGCGCCCGCGCCACCCCCTCTGGCCCAAGTGTGCCCAGGATCGCCATGGCAGCCTTTGCACCCACGCCCTGAACCGAGGTCAGCAACCGGTGCCATTCCTTCTCCGCAAGGGTCAGAAAGCCGAAAAGCTGTAACAGATCCTCGCGCACCAACAGTTCGGTATAAAGAGCGGCCATCCCCCCGGGGCCGGGCAACGCCATAAGCGTGCGCTCGGACACATGCACTACATAGCCCACCCCACGCACATCGATCAGCACATGATCGTTGCCGCGATAATCAATCCGCCCAGACAGTTTGCCGATCATTGCGCCGCCCTCACTGCCGCCGCCCAACGTCCGGCCGATTGCATGTGATGGGCGTGACAGATGGCGATAGCCAGCGCGTCAGCGGCGTCAGGTCCGGCGATCTGTGCGCCGGGCAGTTGCATGCGCACCATGTGATCAACCTGCTGCTTGGCGGCCTTTCCCACGCCCACCACGGTTTTCTTGACCGCGTTAGGCGCGTATTCACCCACATTCAGCCCCGCCTGCGCGGGCACCAGAAGCGCAATGGCGCGTGCATGCCCCAGCTTGAGGGTGGCCACGGCATCCTTGTTGACAAAGGTCTGTTCGACGGCTGCGCAATCCGGGCCGAAACGGGCCAGAACATCGGTCAGTTGTTCATGCAGGCTCAGAAGTCGCGAGGCGAGATCAAGGCCTTGCGAGTGGCACACCCCGTTTGCGACATGGATCAACCGGGTGCCGAAAACGTCGATCACGCCCCAGCCCATGTTTCGAAGCCCGGGATCGATTCCCAATACCCGCATCTGCCGATTCCTGCCCTGTCTGTCGCCCTTGGCGCGCGTTCTCCGGTTAACAAAGCGTTAGCACGAAAAGTGAACATGTGCCAGTTGGAAAAGCCGGAGCCGGGTTTTTGCAGTTGTCGGGTTGTCTGGCGGCGAAAATATTCATAAAAGGGTCGCATTCAGGCTGTGCCGCTGGCGCCAGCCTCTTTGATGCTGCGCTGCGTCATGCGGTTTCTGCATGGCGGGGTTGCAGGCAATCCATCTTCTCGCTGCACGTTTTCTGGCCTATTTGATCTGCAGAAGCACAGTGCTTCATCAGAATCAAAACAGTTTGTCAGGAACACAAAATGGCCTTCTTCGCTCACAGCCGCCCCGTAGCCGACGGAGTGTTCGGCGGTGGTCTGCGCCTTTCGTTTGGTGAATTCTTCGCCACGATCGCGGCATGGAATGACCGTCGCATCACGCGTCGCGAACTCTCGAAGCTTTCGGACCGGGAACTGGAAGATATCGGCCTGTGCCGTGCCGATATCGACACAGTGGTGGATCAGCTGCGCTGAACCCGACCCCGAGAGAATGGATTTAACGCCGCACCGTGTTCCGGGGCGGCGTTTTCCGTTTGGAGGAAGGAGAGCGGATCAGGCGCGCGCGGGTGTCAGGACGTCAGCGATCAGCCGGGTGAGCGGGTCGATCCCGGTCAGCCACAGGCGCAGGGTCGATGGCTCTTGCGTGGCGAGGCGGGCAAAGACCTCTTCGCCCTGAAAGGCCAGCGTCGCGCCCTTGAGCAGGAAAAAGCACACAAGGGTGGCCACCATGGCACCGACCAGCGCCATCGATCGGCGCGTGGCAGTGCGTTTGCGCGGCTGGCGCGCCGCATGCGCGGCCAGAACGCGCGCCTTGCGATCATTGAATCCGGTGCTTTGCATGGCTGATCCTGTGCCGGAATTAGGTGCAAACCCGTCTTTACCCGGCGAAAGGGGCAGAAATTTGTCGCTTTGGCGGTGTCAGATACGAGTCAGAGTCAGGATACTCCACTCGCCGATATCCTCGCGGTGGTGCAGGGTGAAACCTGCAGCGGTATAGGCGGCCAGTACGACCTCGGCCTGGGTAACCAGGAGGCCTGAGAGGATGGCATAGCCCCCCGGCGCGGTGTGGCGCGCCATGTCTGGCGCAAGGGCGATCAGCGGGCCCTTGAGGATATTGGCGAACACCAGATCGAACGGCGCACGCGCGACAATCGTTGGATGTTCAAAGCCCACAGCTTCCAGACATTCAACCCGGCCTTGCAGGGCATTGGCAATGACATTGGCGTCGGCCACGTCGACCGCGACGGCGTCGATATCGCTGGCCAGAACTGGGTCAGGCCAGATACGGGCCGCGGCCATGGCCAGAACGGCGGTGCCGCAGCCCACATCGATCACGTTGCGGCCCTGAAACCCGGCCGTATCCAGCCGGTCCAGTGCCTTCAGGCAGCCCAGCGTGGTGCCATGATGCCCGGTGCCAAAGGCCATGGCGGCCTCGATCAAGAGACCGATGCGGCCCTCGGGCAATTTGTCGGCGTCATGGCTGCCATAGACGAAGAAGCGCCCGGCCTCGACCGGCTTTAATTCGCGCCGGACATGGGCGACCCAGTCGATCTCTGGCAGTTCCGATACCGCGAAGGGGGCGGCGCCATGCGCCTTTGCCAGGAGCGCGAGGGCGATATCATCCGGCGTTTCGGTGAAATATGCGCCGACCTCCCACAGGCCCGAACCATCTTCAAGTTCGAACACGCCAACGCCCACTGGCTCTGGTTCCAGCATCTCCAGATCTTCGCCAAGCGCGGTGGCGCGGGCCTCGTCCGGAAGGGTGGTCAGGGCGGTGAAGGTGGGCATGCGCGCGGGCCTTTCAGCTGTTCAGCGCGGCTTAGCGGCATGCCCTCCAAGCGTCAAGCGCTCAGCCCGACCGGGCAACTGACCCCTGTGCCGCTAATCCCGCAGTAACCGGCGGGGTTCTTGGCCAGATACTGCTGGTGATAATCCTCGGCAAAGTAGAATTCGCCTGCGGGCCGGATCTCGGTGGTGATCGGACCATAGCCCGCCCCGGCCAGCCGCGCCTGATAAGCCTCACGGCTGGCCAGCGCGGCGGCTTCCTGCGCGGGTGTTGTGGGATAGAGGCCCGAGCGATATTGCGTGCCCCGGTCATTGCCCTGACGCATGCCCTGCGTGGGGTCATGGTTCTCCCAGAAGACCTTGAGCAGGGCATCATAGCTGATCACTGCCGGATCATGGATCAGCCGCACCAGTTCATTGTGGCCGGTGCGCCCGGTGCAGACCTCCTGATAGGTGGGGTTCGGCGTGTAGCCGCCGCCATAGCCGACCATTGTCAGCCAGACGCCATCCAGTGCCCAGAAGAGGCGTTCCACCCCCCAAAAGCACCCCATGCCAAGGATCATGGCTTCCATCCCGTCCGGCACGGAGGCCTTGAGCGGGCGGGAAGTGAGGAAATGGGTTTCGGCGGTGGGAATGGGGGTGGTGCGACCGGGCAGGGCCTCGGACGCGGGGATCATGTCGTAGCTTTTGGATGAGAAGAGCATGGGCTGGCCTTTGGCTTTCGGGGCTTTGGGCTATAGATAGTGCGCGGGTGGGCACTTGGCAAAGGGTCAGCGGTCCAACCCGGGCTCATCCAGCAGATGGCGGCCCGCGCGATCCTCGATCTCGATGACCCAAAGATCACGGTCGCGGGAACGCTCGCGGGTGATCTGGGCATCGACCTGCGCCTCGGGGCCCTCGGTGAGGATGATCCAGCGGCGGCGGTCATCCATCAGATCGAACATGCGTTGATAGAGCGTTGCATTGCCGTCCAGCGTGGCAAGCTTGACCATGACAGACCCCGCCGAGGCATCACCACGCGCCACGACGTAGGCCGGAATACCGGCCAGACGGAGGCGGGTCAGATAGGCCCGGACCCAGAAATCAGAGGTAAGTTGCGGCTGCATGAGTAGAACCTTGCCGGGGGCGGGGCGGGGGGGGGGGGGGGGGGGGGGGGGGGGGGGGGGGGGGGGGGGG
>JAFIEK010000091.1 GCA_020832545.1 Pararhodobacter sp.
CGGCACGATCCGCAACATCCTTGGCGGCGTGATCTTCCGCGAGCCGATCATCTGCAAGAACGTGCCGCGCCTTGTGCCGGGCTGGACCCAGCCGATCGTGGTGGGCCGCCACGCCTTTGGCGACCAGTATCGCGCCACCGATTTCCTGTTCCCCGGGGCGGGCAAGCTGACCATCAAATTTGTCGGTGAAGACGGCACGGTGATCGAGAAGGAAGTCTTTGACGCGCCGGGTGCCGGTGTGACGATGGCGATGTATAACCTTGACCAGTCGATCATCGACTTCGCCCGCGCGTCCATGAACTACGGCCTCGTCAAGGGTTGGCCAGTCTATCTGTCGACAAAGAACACCATCCTCAAAGCCTATGACGGCCGCTTCAAGGACCTGTTCCAGAAGGTCTATGAGGAAGAATTCACCGAGAAGTTCAAGGCGGCGGGCATCACCTATGAGCACCGGCTGATCGACGACATGGTGGCCTGCGCGATGAAATGGTCCGGCGGCTATGTCTGGGCCTGCAAGAACTATGACGGCGATGTGCAGTCAGATACCGTGGCGCAGGGCTTCGGCTCGCTGGGCCTGATGACCAGCGTCCTCATGACCCCCGATGGCCAGACGGTCGAGGCCGAGGCGGCGCATGGCACCGTGACGCGCCACTACCGCCAGCATCAGGCGGGCAAGGAAACCTCGACCAACTCCATCGCCTCGATCTACGCCTGGACGGGTGGGCTGAAGCACCGTGCAAAACTGGACGGCAACACAGAGCTGCAACGCTTTGCCGAAACGCTGGAGCGGGTGACGGTGCAGGCGGTTGAGGACGGGCACATGACCAAGGATCTGGCGCTCCTGGTGGGGCCGGACCAGAAATGGCTCTCCACCATGGGCTATCTGGAAAAGGTCGATGAATACCTGAACAAAGCGCTGAAGGGCTGATCCGGCGCAGCGCGATTGAACGAACGGCGGGGCGCCATGCCCCGCCGTTTTCCATTTCGCCGCCCCTGCCGGTCCGGCCCGGCGCGCACCGGCCTGAGGGGCGCGCTGGCCTTGCGGAGGGCGCAGCCCACCGCCGGGCCGAGGGGGCTCGATGCCCCCGAGGACCGGCCCGCTGGCCAGAATTCCCCGCCCTCCGCGACGCGCACGGGGGCCTGCGGCTTGCCGACCTCGCGAAAACCTGCCAAAGCGAGGCCAATCGATCCAAGGGGGCTTTCATGCATTGGCTCTATCTGGGCGCCGCGATCCTGTTCGAAACCATCGGCACCACCGCGCTGCAAGCCAGCCATCAGTTCAGCCGGTTCTGGCCCTCGGTGCTAGTGGTGGTGGCTTACGCGGCCTCGTTCTACCTGCTGGCCATCGTGCTGCGCTATATCCCGGTTGGCGTGGCCTACGCAATCTGGTCGGGGCTGGGCATCTGCTTCATCGCCATGATCGGCTTTGTGGTCTTTGGCCAGCGGCTGGACCTGCCCGCCGTGCTGGGCCTGACGATGATCATTGGCGGGATCGTGGTGATCCAGGTCTTCTCCAACAGCGCCACGCACTAGATACGCCAATGGAGCAGCCGGACACGACCATGCACCACACCGCGATCGAAGACGCACAGGCCCTGGTCTTCGGCACCTTGATGTGCGCCTTCGGGCTGGTGATTCTGACCTCGGCGGGGCTGGTGACAGGGCAGACGGCGGGGCTGGCTGTTCTGATCTCCTACACCACAGGCTGGGGCTTTGCGCCGGTGTTCTTTGTCATCAACATCCCCTTCTATGCGCTGGCCTTCGCCCGGATGGGGGTGCGGTTCACGCTGAAGACCTTTGCCGCCGTGGCGCTGTTGTCGGCTTTCGCGGCGCTGCTGCCGCACTTTGTGTCCTTTGAGCTGCTGCACCCGGGCCTTGCGTCGCTCTTGTTCGGCGCGGTCACCGGGGCCGGGCTTCTGGCGATTTTCCGACACGGGGCGAGCCTGGGCGGGGTGGGCATCGTGGCGCTCTATGCGCAAGAGCGGCTGGGGATGCAGGCGGGCTGGGTGCAACTGGGATTTGATGCGGTGTTGTTCGCCGTCGCGCTCTTGCTGCTGGATCCGGTTCTGGTGGGATGGTCGCTTTTGGGGGCGGTGGTGGTCAACACGATTCTGGGCGTCAACCACCGCCGCGACCGCTATATCGGCACCTGACACGCCCGTGACCTGATTGCCTGCTGACGCAGAAGCCTGTTTGTTCAGAATAATGGGGGCGCTGCCCCCGTCCCTTGTGCTCCGCACATGGGACTCCCCCGGGATATTTTCTGAACAGGTGAAAAGGCATGGCGGAGAGCCATATGCCTGATCGCTACGGGCTGGTAATCGGTCGCGCTTTCTTGTATCGCGGCGGCGCAGCATTAAAGGCAGAATTCATGGACCTTCGCAATATCGCGATCATCGCACACGTTGACCACGGCAAGACCACGCTGGTGGACGAGCTTTTGAAACAATCCGGCGTCTACCGCGAGGGTCAGGCGACCACCGAACGCGCGATGGATTCCAACGATATCGAGCGCGAGCGCGGTATCACCATTCTTGCCAAGGCCACATCGGTCGAATGGAAGGGCACGCGCATCAACATCGTTGACACGCCCGGCCACGCCGATTTCGGCGGCGAGGTAGAGCGCATTCTGAGCATGGTTGACGGCGTTTGCCTGTTGGTCGATGCCGCCGAAGGCCCGATGCCACAAACCAAGTTTGTCACCGCCAAGGCGCTGGCGCTGGGGCTGCGCCCGATCGTGGTGCTCAACAAGGTCGACAAGCCCGCCGCCGAGCCTGATCGCGCGCTCAACGAAGTGTTTGATCTGTTCGCCAACCTTGGCGCCGATGACGATCAGCTGGATTTTCCGGTTCTCTATGCCTCGGGCATCAACGGCTGGGCCGATACCGAACTGGATGGCCCGCGCAAGGACATGGCCGATCTGTTCGACCTGATCCTGAAACATGTCCCCGCCCCGGCCCAGATCGCCCACAAGGATGAGCCCTTCCGCATGCTCGCCACCACGCTGTCGGCCGATCCGTTCATCGGTCGCATTCTGACCGGCCGCGTGGAATCCGGCACGCTGAAGGCCGGCGAGACCATCAAGGCGCTGACCCGCACCGGCGACAAGCTGGAGCAGTTTCGCGTATCCAAGATCCTCGCCTTTCGCGGCCTCGGCCAGCAGCCCATCGACGTGGCCGAAGCGGGCGATATCGTTACCATCGCCGGTATGTCCAAGGCCACCGTCGCCGACACGCTCTGCGCGCTTGAGGTCGACACCGCCCTGCCCGCCCAGCCCATCGACCCGCCCACCATCTCGGTGACCTTTGGCATCAACGACAGCCCGCTGGCCGGGCGCGACGGCTCCAAGGTGCAATCGCGGGTGATCCGTGAGCGGCTGATGAAAGAGGCCGAGATCAACGTGGCGATCAAGATCGCCGACACGCCGGGCGGCGAGGCATTCGATGTCGCGGGCCGTGGCGAATTGCAGATGGGCGTCTTGATCGAGAACATGCGCCGCGAGGGGTTTGAGCTGTCGATCAGCCGCCCGCGCGTCATCCTGCGCGAAGAAAACGGTCAGAAGCTGGAGCCCATTGAAGAAGTCACCATCGATGTCGACGACGAATACACCGGCGCCGTGATCGAAAAGCTGACCGGCCCGCGCAAGGGCGAACTGGCCGAGATGAAACCCGCAGGCGCCGGCAAGACCCGGATCATCGCCCATGTCCCCTCACGCGGGCTGATCGGATATCATGGCGAGTTCATGACCGACACCCGTGGCTCTGGCGTGCTCAACCGGGTGTTTCACGAATGGGCGCCGCACAAGGGCCCCATCCAGGGCCGCCGTCAGGGCGTGCTGATCTCAATGGAGAACGGGGTTTCCGTGGCCTATGCGCTGTGGAACCTTGAAGAGCGCGGCAAGATGTTCATCGGCGCGCAGGAACCGATCTATGAGGGCATGATCATCGGCGAGCACTCGCGCGACAACGACCTGGAGGTGAACCCCCTCAAGGGCAAGAAGCTGACCAACGTGCGCGCCTCGGGCACCGATGAGGCCGTGCGTCTGACGACCCCGGTGATCATGTCGCTGGAACAGGCCATCGCCTATATCGACGATGATGAACTGGTCGAGGTCACGCCCAAGGCTATACGCCTGCGCAAGCGCCACCTTGATCCACATGAACGCAAGCGGCACGCCAAATCGAAGTGAGGAAACAGGGGGCAAATGCCCCCTTTTTTCAACCCGTTGCACTGTGCGGCCGCGTCAATGGCCCGTGGCCAGACCCAGCAAGATGCCGCTGATCGCAAACCCGCCGGGCGCTTTTGCAATCCGCGCGCGGGGTACCTAGGTTGAGGTCGCAAGCGGCCCGGACCGGGCCGCTGCTCAAGGAAACCGATAGGAGCAGAATATGTCATTTGCCAAACCCCTCGCCCCGATCCTCGCCGCCGTCGCGCTGGCCGCACCGCTTGCCGCGCCTGCGGTCGCCCCCTTCGCGGGCCCGGCCATGGCGCAGGAGGCCCCGGCGGCCACCATCGACGATGCACAGCTTCAGGCCTTTGTCGCGGCACTGCGCGAGGTGGATTCAATCGAACAGCAATACGGCGCGGCACTCAATGAAGCCGAGAGCGAAGAGGCCCGTCAGGCCGTCATCGCCGAGGCCAATGAGGCCATGGTCGAGGCAATCGAGGAAACGCCGGGAATTTCGCTTCAGGAGTATCTGGGCGTTCTGGAACAAGCCCAGGCCGACCCTGATCTGAACGCCCGGATCATGGAAATGCTGCAAGGCTAAGGCCAACGACGGCAGCGGCCCCGTCAGAGGCAGCAGCCTCACCGGATTGCGGGCCGAACCCAAGGGGTCCGTAATCGCAGGTGCAGGGGGCGCGGCCCCCTGCCGGGGGTGGGGGGGGCGGCCCCCCCCCGCCCAGCCCCCGGCCACGGCCC
>JAFIEK010000039.1 GCA_020832545.1 Pararhodobacter sp.
CCCTCTTCGCGTGCCGCGAATTCACCCCCCAGGATATTTAGAGACACAAAATGCATACCGGCACGGATTCTTTTCTGGCACTGGATGCGCTCGAACAGGCAGCGTGTCTGGAGCGGCGCGAGATCAGCTGTGAAGAGCTGATGCGCGCCACGTTGGAGCGGATTGCGCGGGCCAACGGGCGGGTCAATGCGATTGTCAGCCTGCGCGACGCGGATGCGCTGATGGCAGAGGCGCGCGCCGCCGATGACGCACCCCGGCGCGGCTGGTTGCATGGGCTGCCGGTGGCGGTGAAGGATCTGGCCAACGCGGCGGGCCTGCCCACCTCAATGGGCTCGCCGCTGTTCGCCGGTCAGGTGGCGCAGACGGATGATCTGATGGTGGCACGGATGCGGGCGGCGGGTGCGATCATCATCGGCAAGACCAACACGCCCGAATTTGGCCTTGGCAGCCACACGTTCAACCCGGTTCATGGTGCGACCGGCAACGCCTATGACCCCGCGCTCAGTGCCGGGGGCTCATCCGGCGGGGCGGCGGTGGCGCTGGCCTGCGGCATGGTGGCCGTGGCCGATGGCTCTGACATGATGGGCAGTCTGCGCAACCCGGCGGGCTGGAACAACGTCTATGGGATGCGGCCCAGCTGGGGGCGGGTGCCCGATGCAGCGGAGGGCGAGACCTTTCTGCACCCGCTGTCAACCGCCGGTCCGATGGCCCGCAGCCCGCGCGATCTGGCGGCGCTGCTGGAGGTGCAGTCAGGGCCCGCGCCCGGCCGTCCGTTCTGCCTGCCGCGAGAGGATTTTGTAGAGCATTTGCAGGCCGATGTCGCCGGGCGGCGGATCGGTTGGCTGGGTGACTGGGGCGGGGCCTATGCGATGGAGGCGGGCGTCATGGCGCTGTGCGAGACCGCGCTGGAGGATTTCACGGCTCTTGGGGTCAAGGTGGAGGCGCTGGCACCGCCCTTTCCCGCCGCTGAGTTGTGGCGCGCATGGCTGGACCTGCGCGCATTCGCCAATGCCGACCGGCTGGGCCCGCTTTATGATGACCCGGCCAAGCGCGCCCTGCTCAAACCCGCCGCGATCTGGGAGATCGAGACCGGGCGGCAGCTGAGCATTGAGGCGGTACGGGCGGCCAGCCTGATCCGCTCGCGCTGGTATGCGCGCGCGGCAGAGATGTTCGAGCACTTTGATGCGCTGGCCCTGCCCACGGCGCAGGTCTGGCCGTTTGCAGTGAACCTGATCCACCCGCAGGTGATTGGTGAGCGGGTGATGGACACCTATCACCGCTGGATGGAGGTGGTGATACCGGCCAGCCTGATCGGCCTGCCCGCGTTGGCGGTGCCAGCGGGCTTTGGTGCGGCGGGGTTGCCGATGGGGGTGCAGCTGATCGGGCGGCATGGCGACGATCTGGGGCTGTTGCAATTGGCCGAGGCCTGGCACCGCGCGACCAACTGGCCCGGTCGCCGCCCGCCGCCGATGCTGGCCTGATCAGCGCAGCGCGCCCAGCACCAGTTTCAGCGCATGATCGCGCGCGGCGCGGCGCACACGGTCGCGGCCCCGTGCGCCGAATTCCACGGTCTCGGTGGTGCAACCCGCCGCGTTCGCCAAGCCAAAGCACACGCGCCCCTCGGGCTTGAACTCTGACCCGCCCGGGCCGGCGATGCCGGTGATGGACACTGCCAGCGTGGCCTCGGAGCGGGCAAGCGCCCCTTCGGCCATCGCCTGCGCCACGGGCTCTGAGACCGCGCCATGCGCGGCGATCAGGTCAGCGGGCACGCCCAGGGCTGCGGTCTTCATGGCGTTGGAATAGGTCACGAACCCGCCCGCAAACACATCGGATGATCCCGGCAGGTCGCTCAGAACTGCGGCCACCATCCCGCCGGTGCAACTTTCAGCCGTCGCCAGCATCGCCCCCGCCGCGCGGCAGCGCGTCAGTATCTGACGGGCAAGGCGCTTCACATCACAACCCCATGCGCCAAGGCGGCGGCTGCCACCACGACCACGGCAGCAAAGACGCCAGCGAAGATGTCATCCAGCATCAGCCCCAGCGGTGTGTGCAGCCGGTCGGCCCAGCCAGCGGGGCCGGGCTTCCAGATGTCAAAGAGCCGGAATGCCAGAAACGCCACCACCCAGCCCGGCCAGAGGCGCAGGATATCGGCCCCCATCATCTGCGCCCCCAGCGACACCGGCCAGAGCGCCAGCCACATGCCCGCCACCTCGTCGATGACAATCTCGGATGGGTCGGGATCGGCGCTGTTCCGGGTCTCGATGATTGAAACCCACCACCCCAGCAAAAACACCGCCACTGTGGCCAGTGCAAGCAGCGCAAAACCGCCCGCCATATGCAAAGCCCAAGCGAAGGGCAGGGCGGCCAGACTGCCCCATGTGCCGGGGGCGGGGCGCAGCAGGCCCGCGCCAAACCATGTCGCGATGAAGCGCGAAAGTGTCATGGCTTCACCACTGTGGCGGTGGCCAGCGCTGCAATCCCCTCTTCGCGGCCCGTAAAGCCCAGCCGTTCCGAGGTGGTGGCCTTGACCGACACGCGCGCGTCCTCCAGCCCCATGATCGCGGCCAGGGCTGCGCGCATCGCCGCCGTATGCGGACCGATCTTTGGGTATTCGCAGATCAGCGTGACATCCGCATGCGTCAGCCGAAAGCCGCGTGCCTGCACCAGTTCTGCCGCGTGGCGCAGGAAGATGGCGCTGTCTGCGCCCTTCCACTGCGGGTCCGAGGGCGGGAAATGCTGGCCGATGTCGCCCTCGGCCAAGGCTCCGTAGATCGCATCGGTCAGCGCATGCATGCCCACATCGGCGTCGGAATGGCCCAGCAGCGCGCGCCCGTGCGGCACCTGTACACCACACAGGCAGCACGCGGTGCCGCCCGCAACCTCGGGGCCAAAGCGATGCACGTCAAAGCCGTTGCCGGTGCGGATGTCCATAGCCTGCTCCTGTCGCTGCGACATGGTTCTGTGCGCCAGTATCGCCTCGGCGCGGGCGAAATCGGCGGGGTAGGTAAGCTTCAGGTTCTCCTCTTCGCCCTCGACAATAGTGACGTCAAGCCCGGCGCTCCGGGCGATTTCAACATCGTCGGCGGGGGCGTAGGGGGCATCCTTCGGATGGGCGCGGTGCGCGGCCAGTATCGCCATGAAGTTGAAGCCTTGCGGCGTCTGGGCACGGTAAAGCCCGTCGCGCGGCTGGGTTCCGGCAACCTTGCCGCCCGCCCCGCGCCATAGCGCATCGCTGACCGCCAGCGCCGGTGCGGCGGCGGGGCTGTCGGTCAACTCCGCCAGCACCCGGTTGATCAGCGCAGGCGACACCAGCGGGCGCGCGCCGTCATGGATCAGTACATGTTCAGGCGTTTTGGCGGTCAACGCCTCCAACGCGGCGCGGACCGAGGCTGCGCGCGTGCGTCCGCCATGCACATAAGGCAGGCCAAGTGCCTTGGCGCGGCCCTCATCGTCGGGATGAATTACCAACATGATCCGCTCCAGCCCGGCGGCGCGGAAGGCGGCCACGGTGCGGGCCAGCACCGGCAGGCCGCCAAGCGCACGCCACTGCTTTGGCAGATCGCCCCCCATGCGCGATCCGCGCCCGGCGGCCACAAGGATGACGGCGGTTTGTGAAGACATGCTCATGCACCAAGGGATTAGTGCGCAACGCCGGGCAAGGAAAGCGGTTTTGGCACGGATGCGGACAGGGTTTGGCAGGTGGGGCTTGGTGCATTGCCTGAAAAACGGGCGGTTCGGCAAAAAAATTGTGCATAAAGTAGCCATGTGATGAAAAACCGCGCAAACCCCTTCGCCACGCCCTTTGCCAACCCCCTGCATCCGCGCTAGATGGACCCTGGCACAACAAAGACAGTCCCATGAACGCCCCCCGCTTTCCCGTTCCGCTTAGCCCTCCGGTGCTTCTGGCCCCGATGTCGGGGATTACCGATCTGCCGTTCCGGCAGGTTGTGGCCGAGTTCGGCGCGGGGTTGCTGGTGTCCGAAATGATTGCCTCGGGCGAGATGGTGACGCGCAAGCGCTCGCCGCGCGCATCGACCCGCGCGCGGGCCAGAATTGGCGCAGGGCCGCCCACCGCGGTGCAACTGGCCGGGCGCGAGGCCAGCGCGATGGCCGAGGCCGCGCGTATCGCCGAGGGCGAGGGCGCGCCGATGATCGACATCAACATGGGCTGCCCGGCCAAGAAGGTGGTGGGCGGGCTGTCAGGTTCGGCCCTGATGCGCGATCTTGATCTGGCGCTGCGGCTGATCGATGCGGTGGTGGGGGCGGTCAAGGTGCCGGTCTCGCTGAAAACCCGGCTGGGCTGGGATGTTGAGTGCCTGAATGCGCCGGAACTGGCGGCGCGGGCGGTGGAGGCCGGGGTGGCGATGATCACCATTCACGCCCGCACCCGCGCGCAGTTTTACACCGGACGCGCCGACTGGGCCGCCGTGCAGGCTGTGCGCGCGGCTGTTGCGGTGCCGGTGATCGTCAATGGCGATATTCTGGATGCCGCTTGCGCGCGTCGTGCGCTGGCGCTGTCGGGTGCACATGGTGTGATGGTCGGGCGCGGGGCGCAGGGGCGGCCGTGGCTGCTGGCGCAGATCAGTGCTGCGCTTTATGGCACGCCCGCCCCGCAGGTTCCGCAAGGCGCGGCGCTGGCCGATCTGGTGGCGCGCCACTATGAGGCGATGCTGGGCTTTTACGGGCGTGACCTTGGCCTGCGCATCGCGCGCAAACACCTGGGCTGGTACATCGATGCCGCCGGTGGCCCCCCAGACCTGCGCGCGCGCCTTATGCGTGAGGGGGACCCGGCGCAGGTGCTGGCACAGTTGCCCGACGCCCTGACCCGACAAGAGGCCGCCGCATGAGCGACAGCCCCGTCACCGGCGCGATCTGGGCCGCTCTGCCGGTGCCCGGTTTTCTGATTGCCCAACATGACGGTCAGGAAACCATTCTGGAATGCAACCCGGCCGCTGAACTGTTCATGGCTGCCTCGTCGGCGCAGCTTGCCGGCGAACCCGCCTATGACCGGCTGTCGATCGACGCGCCGATTGAAGAGGCCGCCGCCCGCGCCCGCGCCAACCGCGCACCGATCTTCATCAACGATGCCGATGTCTGCACCGGCGAGCGCCCGCCGGTCCTGTGCAATCTGCAACTGGCGCCGATGAATGACGCGGGCCAGACCCTGCTTCTGCTCATCGCCCCGCGTGAGATTGCCGGGCGGCTGGGGCGCACTCAGGCGGTCAAGGCGGCGGCGAAATCGGCCATCGGCATGGCGGCGATGCTGGCGCATGAGATCAAGAACCCGCTGGCCGGAATCACCGGCGCGGCGCAGCTTTTGTCGATGAACCTGCCCGCACAGGACCGCGAACTGACTGATCTCATTGTCGCCGAATCGCGCCGGATCGTGAAGCTGCTGGATCAGGTGGAGCAATTCGGCGACCAGCGCCCGCCTGAACGCGCCGAGGTGAATATCCACGATGTGCTGGAACGTGCACGGCGTTCGGCCATTGTCGGCTTTGGCGCGCATATGCGCATCCATGACAGCTATGATCCCTCGCTGCCGCTGATCTGGGCCGATTCCGATCAACTGTTGCAGGTGTTCCTGAACCTGCTCAAGAATGCCTCAGAGGCCCAGCCCGATGGCGGCAAGATCCGCATCCGCACCTATTTCGAGCGCGGTCTGCAACTGCGTGGGCGAAAGGGCGAGCGCGTGCCCCTGCCGCTGCATGTCGAGATTATTGACGATGGCCCCGGCCTGAAACCCGAAATTGCCGAAAACATCTTTGAACCCTTTGTTTCGGGCCGCGAGAACGGCACCGGGCTTGGGCTGGCGCTGGTGTCGAAGATCATCGCCGCTCATGACGGCTGGATCGAGGTGGACCAGCGCCCCGGCCAGACCGTGTTCCGCGTCTCGCTGCCGCTGGCGCAGAAAACGCGCGCGACCCAATCCCCCCTAAAAGACCCCAAGGAGACCCGCTGATGGATGGCACCGTCCTTGTTGCCGATGACGACCGCACGATCCGAACGGTCCTGACCCAGGCGCTGACCCGGGCGGGCTGCCGGGTGCATGCCACCTCCAGCCTGACGACGCTGTTGCGCTGGGTTGAGGAAGGGAAAGGCGATCTGATCATTTCTGACGTCATCATGCCGGATGGCAACGGCATCGAAATGTTGCCCCGGATCTCGGCGCTGCGGCCCGGGCTGCCGGTGATCATCATTTCGGCGCAGAACACCATTATGACCGCCATTCAGGCGACCGAGGCCGATGCCTGGGATTACCTGCCCAAACCTTTCGATCTGCCTGATCTGTTGCAGCGTTCGGCCCGCGCGCTCGAAAGCGGGCGGCGCGGGACGCGCGGCGCGGTGGTCAAGGCTCCGCTGCGCGAGGTGGTCGAGGTGCCGGGCGATTCCGATCTGCCGCTGGTCGGGCGCACGCCGACGATGCAGGCACTGTACCGGCTGGTGGCGCGGGTGATGAACGCTGAACTGCCCGCGCTGATCACCGGCGAATCGGGCACCGGGAAATCGCTGATCGCGCGGGCGCTGCATGACTTTTCCGACCGGCGCAACCAACCCTTCGTTCTGGCCTCGGCGCAGGATCTGGAACTGGGTGATCCGGCGGCGCTGGTGGCGCGTGCGCGCGCCGGGTCGCTGGTGATCGACGGGCTGGCCGATCTGGGCACGCAGGCGCAGGCGCGACTGGTGCGTATGCTTGACACGTTGCCAGATGACGGGCCGCGTATCATCGCCATTGCCGATGGCGGGTTGACCCCGGCGCTGGAAGCCGGGACGTTCCGGCAGGATCTGTACTACCGGCTGGGCGGCGTGACGCTGCATGTGCCGCCGCTGCGCGAGCGGATCGAGGATATCCCCCTGCTGGCCGAGCATTTTCTGACCCGTGCCGCGCGCGAGACCGGCACCAGCCGCCGCCTGTCGGCACAGGCGCTGGAGGTTGTGCGCCAGTATAGCTGGCCGGGCAATGTGCGGCAGTTGGAAAACACAATCCGCCGCCTTGTCATCACCGGCCAGGAGGCAGAGATCGGCCGCGCCGAGATCGAGGGCGCGCTCAACAATCACCCTGCCGCAAGTGCTGCGGGCGAGGGGCGGCACGGCGAAACCCTTTCCGAGGCCGTGGGACGGCATGTGCGGCGTTATTTTGAGCTGCATGGTGATGAATTGCCGCCGCCGGGCGTCTATGCACGCATCCTGCACGAAATGGAGGCCCCACTGATCGAAATTTCGCTGGAGTATACCGGCGGCAATCAGGCGCGCTGCGCGGATCTGCTGGGGATCAACCGGAATACCCTGCGCAAGAAGATCAACGAACTAGATATTCGCGTGACACGGCGGCGCAAGTTGATGTAAAGAGGCCACAGGGGCGTGGCGGAATTGCCGCATGCCCGGGGCGCAACTGGGGCGCTCAAGGGGTCTGTTTTATCGTGTCTTTTCAACTGACAAGCGCATGATCTCTGATTTGGGAACGGCAAGGCCCGGCGATGCCCGGCAGCCTGAAGACTACCTGAATCGCCGTAGCCCGCTGCGCCGTCGCCTTCAGGCGGTAGGCACGCTGGTGCTGGTGGCCATGGCGCCGCTTCTGGTGCTGGCCTCGGTGTTGGTGCTGGGGCCGTTCACGGTGTCGCCGAACCTGCCGTCGCTGCGTCTCGTGCTGTTGGCGGACCTGATCTATATTCTGGTGGTGGCCGCGCTGGTCATGGCCCGCATCGCGCGGATGATCGCCGCGCGGCGATCGCGCTCGGCTGGATCGCGGCTGCATTTGCGGCTTTCGGCGCTCTTTGCGCTGATCGCGCTGGGTCCGGCGATCACAGTGGCGGTGTTCTCGGTGATCACCATCAATCTGGGGCTGGAAGGCTGGTTTTCGGACCGGGTGCGCAACGTGGTGGGCAGCTCGCTCGCCGCCGCCGAAGCCTATCAAGGCGAACAGGAGCGCAATCTCAGCGAGGACGGGCAGGCGGTGGGTCGCTTTCTGGATATGTGGGTGCAAGACAATCCCTTTGTGTCCGATGGCGAGTTGCGGCAGGTGTTGACCCAGGCCCAGGGCGCCATCCAGCGCGGGCTGCGCGTGGCCTTCATCATCGACACCGACGGCACCCTGCTTTTGCGCGGCGACCGCTCATATCTCTTTGATTTCATTCGCCCTGAGCCCGAGGACCTGGAGCGCGCGGCAGCGGGCGAACTGGTTCTGATCCGCGATTGGGCCAGTTCTGAATTCCGCGCTCTGGTGCCGCTGGAAGGGCAGTTTGACCGGTTGCTCTATATCGCGCGGTCGGTGGACGGCGAGATCCTCAGCCTGCTGGATGAAACTCAGGCCACGATCCAGCTGTACAACCAGCTTGAACGCGAGCGTGGGCGGGTGCTCTTCAACTTCGCGCTGCTCTATCTGGCCTTTGCTATCATCCTGATTCTGGCGGCGATCTGGCTGGGTATGTGGTTTGCCGAGCGTCTGTCACGGCCCATCGGGCGGCTGGCGGCTGCGGCGGGCGCGGTGGGTGAGGGCGATCTGGAGGTGCAGGTGCCCGAGGAAAAGGGCGATGACGAGATCGCCACCATGGGCCGGGTGTTCAACCAGATGACCCGCCAGTTGAAGGTTCAGCGCGAGACGCTTCTGGCCAATACCAGCCAGATCGAGGAACGTCGCCGCCTGTTCGATTCGGTGCTGGGGTCGGTGACAGCCGGGGTGATCGGGTTGGATGCCCAGGGGCGGGTGGCCTTCGTCAACCGTGCCGCCGAACTGCTGACCGCCATCGACAGCACCGCCGCCGAGGGCCAGAAACTGTCCGAGGTGGTGCCTGAATTTGCCCCGCTGCTGGACCGGCTGACGGCAGGCGACACGCGGGTGAACGGGCGGGTGCAGGATGAAGTGCGCATCAGCCGCGTCGGTCGGCTGGAAAGCCTGCTGGTGCGCCTTTCTGAGCGGCGCAACGCCGATGGCGCACTGGAGGGGTTTGTGGTGGCCTTTGATGATGTGACCGATCTGGTTTCGGCGCAGCGCATGGCCGCCTGGGGCGATGTGGCGCGGCGCATCGCGCATGAGATCAAGAACCCGCTGACGCCGATTCAGTTGTCGGCTGACCGTATCAAGCGCAAGTTCCGCCGCCATCTGGCCGAAGAAGAAGGGGCGGCACTGGAACAGCTGACAGATGTTATTGTGCGCCAGACCAATGACTTGCGACGCATTGTTGATGAATTTTCTCGCTTTGCTCGTATGCCCGAGCCCGATCGCCGCCCCCATGATCTGGTGCGACTGGTGCGCGACGCCATCACCTTGCAGGAGGCCGTGATGGAGCATATTCAGCTGGTCTCGGACCTGCCTGACGCCGAATGTGAGATAGAGATCGATTCCACCATGATAACCCAGGCCTTGACAAACCTTATCAAGAACGCCGGTGAAGCCATTGAAACCTTGCAGGAATCCGGCAATGAGCCTGAAGGGCATCAACCACGCATCGAGGTGTCGATGACCGTGGACGATCAGGCGATCACCATCACCGTTGCCGACAATGGCATCGGCCTGCCCGAAGATCGCGCACGGCTCTTTGAGCCTTATGTGACCACGCGCTCAAAAGGCACCGGGCTGGGCCTGCCGATCGTCAAGAAAATCATCGAGGAACATGGCGGCACGCTCACCTTGCGCGACGCGCCGCTGCTCAAAGGCGCTCGTCATGCGGGCGCCATGGCCGAAATCCGGTTACCGTTACTGGGCAATGGACAGTCCGCACGGGCAGAGCAGGAGGCAACCACATGAGCGATATCCTGATCGTTGACGACGAACGCGACATTCGCGAGCTGGTGTCGGAAATTCTTTGCGATGAAGGGTATGAAACCCGTCTCGCCGCAAATTCCGACGAGGCGATGGCGGCGGTCAATACCAACCCGCCGGCTTTGATGATCCTGGATCTGTGGCTGAAGGACAGCCAGATGGACGGGATCGGCATTCTGATGTCGGTCAAGCGCGAGCGGCCCGAAATACCCGTGGTGATCATCTCGGGTCACGGCAATATCGAGATCGCGGTGGCCGCGATCAAGAAGGGCGCTTACGACTTTATCGAAAAGCCCTTCAACATCGACCAGCTTCTGGTGGTGATCAGCCGCGCTATGGAAACGGCGCGGCTGCGGCGCGAGAACGTGAGCCTGCGCAAGCGCGACACCGTCCAGACCGAGATGATCGGCGCCAGTCAGGCGATGAAGGTGCTCAAGACTCAGCTTGGCAAGGTCATGCGCTCGAACGGGCGGGTGATGTTGACCGGCCCGTCGGGCAGCGGCAAGGAGGTGGCGGCGCGCTTCATTCATGTGCAGTCCAACCGCGCCAGTGCCCCCTTTGTCACGGTGTCCTGCGCGGCGATTGAGCCGGACAAGATGGAGGCCGTGCTGTTCGGGCAGGAAAGCTCGGCGCATGGTATCATTCCCGGCTTGCTGGAGCAGGCGCATGGCGGCATTCTTTATCTTGACGAGGTGGCCGACATGCCGCCCGGCACGCAATCCAAGATCCTGCGCGTGCTGGTCGATCAGACCTTCAGCCGGGTGGGCGGCAGCGAGAAGGTGAAGGTGGATCTGCGGGTCATCTCATCCACCACGCGCGATCTGCGCGCCGAGATCACCGCCGGGCAGTTCCGCCAGGAGCTGTATGACCGGCTGAACGTGGTGCCCATTCAGGTGCCCTCGCTTGAGGACCGGCGCGAGGATATTCCGGCGCTGGCCGCGCATTTCATCGAGATGTTCCACCAGACCCAGGGCCTGCCCCGGCGCGCCCTTTCGGACGAGGCCGAGGCCCAGTTGCAGGCCATGGGCTGGCCCGGCAACATCCGCCAGTTGCGCAACGTGATCGAGCGCGCGCTCATTCTGGGCGAGGGTTCCGGCGCGATCGAGGCGCGTGAATTGCAGGGCGAGGCCAACGGGTCCGAGGGCGAGGGGCGGATCGTGCTGTCCGGCGGGCTGGCCACGCTACCGCTGCGCGAGGCGCGCGAACTGTTCGAGCGTGAATACCTGCTGACCCAGATCAACCGGTTCGGTGGCAATATCTCACGTACCGCCACATTCGTGGGCATGGAGCGCTCGGCGCTGCACCGCAAGCTGAAATCGCTGGGCGTCAACACCGCCGCGCTGTCGCAATCGCGCGGCGGGCGTGAGGACGACTGAGCAGAAAGGGGCGGGGCGATGAAGATCATCATCTGCGGCGCGGGGCAGGTTGGCTGGCAAATCGCCCGCCAGCTTTCGGGCGAGGCCAATGACGTGTCGGTGGTGGACAACAACCCCGTTCTGGTGCGCCGCGCCACCGATACGCTGGAGGTGCAGGGCGTTATCGGCTTTGCCTCGCACCCTGATGTGCTTGAGGCCGCGGGCGCCAAGGACGCCGACATGATCATCGCTGCCACCCATTCCGATGAGGTGAACATGGTCACCTGTCAGGTGGCGCATTCGGTGTTCAACGTCACCCGCAAGATCGCGCGTCTGCGCGCAAAAACCTATCTGGAGCCGATGTATTCGGACCTGTTCCAGCGTGATCACATGCCCATCGACGTGGTGATCAACCCCGAACATGAGGTCAGTCAGGCCGCCCTGCGCCGCATCGCCGCGCCGACCACCTTTGATGTGCAGGATTTTCTGGAAGGCCGCGTGCGTCTTGCCGGGATCGCGCTGGATGAGGATTGCCCGGTTCTCAACACCTCCCTGCGCCAGCTGACCGATCTGTTTTCAACCCTGCGCGCCCTTGTCGTTGGCGTGCGGCGCGGCGCGCGGCTGTTCGCACCCGAGCCCGAAGACCAGCTTTTCGCCGGCGACCAGATCTATGTGGTGGCCGAAAGCAGTGATCTGCCGCGCACACTTGAGATTTTCGGCAAACCACTGGCGCGGCAGGAGCGCGTGGTGATCATCGGCGCGGGCAATGTCGGCCTGTCGGTGGCGCAGACGCTGGAACGGCAGCGCGACCGGGTGCGCGTCAAGGTGATCGAACGTGACCGCGCGCGCGCCGAAGCCGCCGCTGACGCGCTGGAGCGCACCATCGTGCTGCATGGCGACGGAATGGAAAGCGACATTCTCACCGAGGCCGGGATCGAGAAGGCTGACACCGTGCTGGCGGTGACCGATGATGACAAGGTCAATTTGCTGGTGTCGGTGCGGGCCAAGGCGATGGGTTGCAAGTTCTCGATCGCGCTGGTCAACGACCCCAGCCTTGCGCCGCTGATGGACCATCTGGGCATTGACGCCCATATCAACCCGCGCGCAACCACCGTGTCATCGATCCTGCGCCATGTCCGCCATGGCCGCGTGCGCTCCATCTACACGATCGGCGATGGCGAGGCTGAGGTGATCGAAGCGCAGGTGCTTTCCACCTCATCGCTGGCGGGCAAAACGATCGGGGATGCCGATTTCCCCGAAGGCACACTGGTCGGCGCGGTGGTCAAGGGTGGCAAGCTGGTCAAGCCGGTCAGCACCACGCTTCTGGAAACCGGCGATCTTCTGGTGATCTTCGCGCTCAAGAAAGACGTCCCCGAGGTGGAGCGGCTGTTGCAGGTGGCGGTGGAGTACTTCTGATGCTTGCCCGGCTGGCCCAGGTTCCGGTTCTGGTGGTGCTGATCGGCGTTACCGGGCTGGCGATGCTGGTGCCCTCTCTCCATGCGTTTGTGCTGCGCGAGGCCCCGGTGGGGCGCGCCTTTCTCTATTCCGCCCTGATCTGCATATTGCTGGCGGCATTTCTGGCCATCGCCACCAGCCGCCCGGTGCGGCGCAATCCGATACGCGGGCTGTTTGCGCTTCTGGCCGCGATCTATCTGGTGCTGCCCGCGCTGATGGCCATGCCGCTGGTAGAAGTGCTGGAGATGCGCTTTTTCGATGCCTGGTTCGAGATGATCGCCAGCTTTACTACCACCGGCGCCACGCTGATCGACGCCCCGCGCCGCGTGCCCGATGCGGTGCATCTGTGGCGGGCGATGGCGGGGTGGTCTGGCGGGCTGTTCGTGCTGGTGTCGGCCACTGCGCTTTTGGCGCCACTGGGGCTGGGCGGGTTTGAACTGATCCGCCCGCAGCCTGTGAGCGGGCTGATCCAGTCTGATCCCGGCCATAGCTACGGGCAACGGCTGAAGGCGCACGGACTGGTGATACTGCCGTGGTATGTGGGGCTGACGGCGGCGCTGTGGCTGGTGCAGGTGGTGCTTGGGGTGCCGGGCCCGTCCGCGCTGATTGTGGCGATGTCTACGCTGTCAACCTCGGGCATCCTGCCGCGCGAAACGCTGGGCGGGATCGGTTTCTGGGCCGAGGCGGCGCTCTTTGTGTTCCTGATCCTCGCATTGAGTCGCGCCTTTCTGCCCAATCCCGCGGGCCGGGCACGCCGTAGCTTCCGGCCCGGCCCCGAACTGCCGCTTGCCGCGGCGATCGTGGCGCTGGTTACGCTGATCGTGGCCGCGCGCCATTGGCTGGGGGCCTTTGAGGTGGCCGAAGGTGAGAGCCTGCCCGCCCTTGGCCGCGCGATCTGGGGCACGGCGTTTACCGGGCTGTCGTTTCTGACGACCACCGGCTTTGTCAGTCAGGACTGGATCGCGATCCGCCTTTGGTCAGGGCTGACGCCGCCGGGACTGGTGCTGATGGGGCTGGCAATTGTCGGCGGGGGGGTGGCCACGACGGCGGGGGGCGTGAAGCTGTTGCGCATCTATGCGTTGTCACGGATGGGCGTGCTGGAGCTTCAGCGCATGATCTACCCGTCGATGGTGGCGGGCGGGGGCGAGAGCCAGCGCTTTCTGGTCACGCGCGGCGCGCATGCCGCCTGGCTGTTCGCCATGGTCTTTGCGCTGTCGGTTGCGGTGCTGGTGGCGGTGTTGATGCTGTTGGGTATGGGGTTTGAAACCGGGCTGATCTTCACCTTCGCTGCGATCACCACGACCGGGCCGCTGGTGCAGGTGGCGGGGGACCTGCCGCTGCACTGGACCTTGCTGTCGGACCCGGCCAAGGTGGTTCTGGCGCTTGGAATGATTCTCGGACGGCTGGAAATTCTGGTTCTGCTTGCCCTTCTGATGACCCAGTTCGCCCGCGATTGATCCGGCACCGCGTTGAATCTGCCCTTGCCGCCCACCAAAAACCGGGCTAATGGGCTGAATTGGGCTGGAAATCGGCGTGTTCGCGCTTCATACTGCCCCCGGCGAGGGGGGTGCTGCGTTGCTCATTCAGGGCGCAGGCCACAAAAAAGGTAAGAATAACATGGCCGCAGACAAGCAAAATTTGCAGGATGCTTTTCTCAATCACGTCCGCAAGAACAAGGTGCCCGTGACGATCTTTCTGATCAACGGGGTCAAGCTCTTGGGGGTGATCACCTGGTTTGACAATTTCTGTGTGCTGCTGCGCCGCGAGGGGCAGAGCCAGCTGGTCTACAAGCATGCGATTTCCACAATCATGCCGGGCCAGCCGATCAACCTCTATAATGGCGAAGACTGAGCTTCGCCCGGAAGGGGATGCGTGATCGTTGAGACCGGCGAAATCGGTGGCGCGGGGGGCACGCGGCCCACGCGCGCGCTTGTGCTGCACCCGGAAATCCGTGGCGCTGACGGCACGCGTGAGCCTGAGGGCGCGCTGGCCGAGGCGATGGCGCTGGCCTACGCGCTGCCCGGAATTGCGGTGATCGACGGGCTGGTGGTGCGGTTGCCGCGTGCGCATCCGGGGCATCTGTTCGGCTCGGGCAAGGTGGCAGAGCTGAAAGCGCAGATCGAGGGCGATGAGATTGAACTGGTGCTGGTAGATGGCCCGGTCACGCCGGTGCAGCAGCGCAATCTTGAGCGCGAATGGTCGGTCAAGCTGCTGGACCGCACGGGGCTAATTCTGGAAATCTTCGCCGACCGCGCGCGCACCCGTGAAGGCGTGTTGCAGGTGGAACTGGCGGCGCTGAGCTATCAGCGTACCCGGTTGGTGCGCGCCTGGACCCATTTGGAGCGCCAGCGCGGGGGGCTTGGTTTTGTCGGCGGGCCGGGTGAAACGCAGATCGAGGCTGACCGCCGGGCGATTGACACGCAGATGGTGCGGCTGAAGCGGCAACTTGAAAAGGTGGCGAAAACCCGTGAACTGCACCGCGCCGCGCGGCGCAAGGTGCCGTTTCCGGTGGTCGCGCTGGTGGGTTATACCAACGCCGGAAAATCCACGCTGTTTAACCGGATGACCGGCGCCGAGGTGCTGGCCAAGGACATGCTGTTCGCCACGCTCGATCCGACGATGCGGGCGGTGGAACTGCCCGGCGGGCTGGAGGTGATCCTGTCTGACACGGTGGGCTTTATCTCGGATCTGCCGACGCAACTGGTTGCTGCGTTTCGCGCCACGCTGGAAGAGGTGCTGGAGGCCGATCTGATCGTGCATGTGCGCGACATCGCCCATCCGGAAACCGAGGCGCAGGCGCAGGATGTCGAGAGCATTCTGAACGAACTGGGTGTGGCGCAGACGGTGCCCAAGATCGAGGTCTGGAACAAGTCAGATCTGCTGGCGCCTGATGACGCGCATCTGACCGTGGCTGCACGGCGCGAGGGGGTTTTTGCGGCCTCTGCGCTGACCGGGGCCGGGTTGGCGGCGGTTTTCACAGCGATCACCGCAGCCCTTGATGATGAACGCCATGATGCTGTGCTGGATCTGGCGTATGATCAGGGCCGGGCGCGGGCCTGGCTGTTCGCCGAGGGTCTGGTGCAGTCTGAAACGCCGGGCGAGGCGGGTTCGCATCTCGCTGTGCGGTGGACGGCACGCCAGCGGCGACGGTTCGAAGCGCTGTTGGCTGAAGACGCGCCTGACGCCGATTGATCGTGCAGTCACCCGCAGCCGGGCGCGCCGACGGTTTGTGCCTTGGTGGAACTGTGCCGGACTTGGCGAGGTCACCGGTTGCGGTGTCACGGCTTCAGTCTTCATCGTCATCGGTGCGCAATTCGATCTCGCCCAGATCGGTGAGGTTGCGGATGCTGCTGACCACTGCGCCCATCGCCTCCTCGCCGTCTTTGCTGCGGACCTTGCCGCGAATCTCCATCTCATCGCGCAGGGTTCCGGCCATGCGCTGCGACATGTTGGCCAGCAGAAACTCCACCGACTTGCCCTCTTGCGTACCGGGCTGTGTGCCGGCAAAGGCGAAGGCGGTGATCAGATCGGCCTGAGCGATATCGCGCAGCACCTTGCCGACATCGCGCGCCTTCAGGCGCTCATGGATGTTAGCGAAGGTGAAGATGGCCTTGCGCACCCCTTCGGCGAACCCCGCATCCTCGCGGTCTAGCCCGCTCAGGACATCCTCGCGCATCCGGGTGGGGGAGTTGGTGAGAATATCGCCGATCCGCTTGGTGGGCAGGCCCGCAAAGGCGGGCAACGGGCGGTCATCGATCTGGGTGGCCAGCGCATTACCGATCCGTGCCACAAGCCGCGGCGCGATCCCTTCGGTGCGCGACACCGCATAGGCGACGCGGCGCGCCCGCTCCCCGGGCATCTTGCCCAGCAGTTCGGCGGCTTTCTTGATCGGCAGCTTCGCCAGAACGACCGCCGCCACCTCAGGGCTTTCAGAATCCAGCAGTTCGATCAGCGTGTCGCAATCAGCCTCGGTAATCCGGTCCCAAGGGTCGACCACGCCGCGCGCGCGCGCCATCTGGCGCAGGCGCGTGGCCGCCGAAGGGCTGAGCTTGCCATCCAGCGCCTTGAGTGCGCCACCGACCCCGCCTGCAAAGCTGAGCCCCACCTGTTCCAGCGTTTCCACGAATTCAGACACCACGGCGATCAGTGTATCGCGGTCGATCAGCCGCATCTGGCACATTTCTTCGCTGAGTGCGTTCTGCATCGGTTCGGGCAGGTTGGCGAGTTTCAGATCGGTCCCCTGCGAGAGCAGCAGCTGCACCAGAATCGCGGCCTTCTGCCGCCCGTTCAGTGGCCGGATGGCGCGCCCGGTGGGGCTGGTGGAATGGCCGGGCGATGCATCACCGGGCAGTCCCCCCAGGCCAGGCGACAGGCCGGAAGTCACGGCGGGCAGGCCGGGCGGTGCACCCGGCAGAAGGTCGGCCAGCGGCATGGCGGGCATCAACTGGTCTTTTTGCATGGACGGCGCCCCAAGCGATTGTGGCCTCCATCCTCGCCCACAGGCGTTAAGGGGCGGATAACGCAGGACGAAAAAGCGTCAGCCTTGATCTAAATCAAGGCGTGTGTTTGCGATCTGAGGTTGAGTGACGGGTGAAGGCCAAGGCTGATCCGTCCGCCTTATCTTCATCTCCCGTTTCCGGGCGCCCCTTGCTGTGCCCGGTCGCCTTTATGCCGCGAGAGCCCCCTCTCGCGGCAATTTTTTTGCGCTTCAGGCCCCGGTTCTGGCCGTGCTCAGGGCCTCATCATCCGTCTGGTTCGCGGCCTCGGTTTCGATCTCGGCAGCTCGCTTTTCGACCAGTTCGACAATATGCTCGATCATCTGCGCATTTGACATCCGGTGCGACTGCCGGCCTGCCACATAGACCATTCCATGTCCCGCACCCCCGCCGGTGAAGCCGATGTCGGTCATCAGCGCCTCGCCGGGGCCGTTGACGACGCAGCCGATGATTGACAGGCTCATCGGTGTCTTGATGTGTTCCAGCCGTTCTTCCAGCGCCTCGACCGTCTTGATCACGTCAAAGCCCTGCCGTGCGCAGGACGGGCATGAGATGATCTGCACGCCACGGGTGCGCAGGCCCAGCGATTTCAGGATCTCAAAGCCCACTTTGACCTCCTGCACCGGATCGGCAGAAAGCGACACGCGAATGGTGTCACCAAGGCCCATCCACAAAAGGTTGCCAAGGCCCACGGCGGATTTCACAGTGCCTGAAACCAACCCCCCAGCCTCGGTGATGCCCAGATGGATGGGGGCGTCGGTGGCCTCGGCCAGCATCTGATAGGCGGTGGCGGCAAGGAACACGTCCGAGGCCTTGCAGGAAATCTTGAACTCGTGAAAATCGTTGTCCTGCAACAGCTTGATGTGATCAAGCCCGCTTTCAACCATAGCGTCGGGGCAGGGTTCGCCGTACTTGTCCAGCAAATGGCGCTCAAGCGATCCGGCATTCACACCGATACGGATGGAGCAGCCGTGGTCCTTGGCGGCCTTGACCACCTCGCGCACCCGCTCGGCCGAACCGATATTGCCGGGGTTGATGCGCAGGCAGGCGGCCCCGGCTGCGGCGGCCTCGATGGCGCGTTTGTAGTGAAAATGGATATCGGCCACGATCGGCACCGGGCTCTCGCGCACAATCTCGCGCAGTGCCTTGGTCGAGGCCTCATCCGGGGTTGAGACCCGCACGATATCGGCACCTGCATCGGCGGCGGCCTGAATCTGGGCGATGGTGGCGCGCACATCCGTGGTGTCGGTGTTGGTCATCGTCTGCACGCTGATCGGTGCATCGCCCCCCACTGGCACCGAACCCACCATGATCTGGCGGGATTTGCGCCGGTCGATGTTGCGCCAGGGGCGGATCGGATTAAGCGACATGAAACTGTCCGTAATGTTTGGCCTGCGCCTCAGACATAGGCCCAACCCCGGGCCGAGGCAATGCGGGCGCAGGCGGGTTGCGCCGGTTTCTTGGTTCAAATGCAAAGGCCCGCGGGTTTGCGCGGGCCGGGATGGGGGGCTGGCTGGGGATTATTCCTCGCGCAGGCGGGCGACATGCACCGCCAGATCCTGATCGCGGGTCAGATCGGCAAGGTCGTAACGTTCGCGCAGATCGTCGATCGACAGGGCAATGCCGCGCACCACATTCGCGCCGGGGGCAGCGGGGCCATAGGCCTCGCCGTTCACAAGAAAATAAACCGAGCCGGAATTGCCTGCATGCAGCGTGGGGGGCTGTTCGGTCTGTGGCAGGGTATAGCGCTCGCCAGCATCAAGAATACGTTCGAACACGACCGAGCCATCGGCGGCGCGCACCCGCATCCAGGCCGGGCGCACGGCCAGAATTTCAACGGTCGGCGGGCCGCTGTCATGAACGCGGGGGGCACCGGCATCGGCACTGTCCTGCGTGGCGTTCAGGGTGCCCGCCAAGGCACCGCCAAGCGCTTCGGCAACTGCGGAATCAGCGGTGATCGTATCCGGGCTGCGGCCTTCGCGGGCGTTGATCGCAGCAATCGGCCCGTCACGCGGCACCATCACCGGCACATCCAGCGCCTGCGGGCGCGACACGCGCACCCGGCCCTCGGCGCCTGAAACCGGCGAGGCCAGCGGGTTGCTGTCAGCGCCCGATCCCGCGGTGCCGTCTGCGGCGGCCATCGATGCTGCGGAACCACCAGCCAGCGGATTGAAATCGCTCACCACATTGGGGACGATATCGGCGGGGGCCACCTGTACGCGCTGCACTTCCTTCAGGACTGTCCATCCCGCAAAGCCCAACCCCAGAATAAGCGCGGCCAGTACAGTGACTGACCCCAGCGCACCGGGTTCGATGCGCCGCCAGAAGGGTTCAGGGTCCGGCAGAATGCCAACGCCCCTCAGCGCGCCGCCTTTCGATTCGACCGGACGGGTGTCGCGCGCCGGGCGCGCGGCGGGGCCGGAACCGGCCATGCCGTGACCGATCGAGAAATTATGCTCGATGCAGAAGCGATCATAAACCCATTCCGGGTCCATGCCGAGATAGCGCGCATAAGAGCGCACGAAGCCGGCGACAAAACTGGGGGTTTCAAAGGCGCTCAGATCGCCATGCTCGATGGCGGCGATAAAGGCCGCGCGGATATGAAGCTCGCGCTGGACATCAAGCAGAGATTTCCCCAGCGTGGCCCGTTCGCCGCGCAACAGATCACCAAGGCGAAGTTCGTAATCATCGAACCCGCGTTGTTTGTTCTCTTCTTGTGCCGGAGGTTGTTCCTTCCGCCAGATCATCCGCCCTGTCCCTGTTTACCGCCTGCCCGTGGGTGTGCTGGTCGCGACTCGATTCTACCTCTGGTAGCATACTGAGTCGCTCCGCCTCTACCTCTTGTTGGTCTTTTAGCAGATGGCAACTAGTATTTGAAGCTTCTGCTTCGCTCAGGCGCTCAGTTCGGCGCGATTCAGCGCACAATGGGACCAGAGTGCATCCATCGCATGCACAACCTTGTCGATCTCCTTGGGGTCATGCACCGGCGAGGGGGTAAAACGCAGCCGCTCGGTGCCGCGCGGCACCGTGGGAAAGTTGATCGGCTGGACATAAATACCATAGCGTTCCAGCAGCATGTCCGAGATCAGCTTGCAATGGACCGGATCTCCGACATGGACCGGCACGATATGGCTGCCGTGGTCGATGATCGGCAGGCCCAGCCCCTTGAGCCTCATTTTCAGGATACGGGCATGGGTCTGCTGCATGTCACGCAGCTTCTGGCCCTCAGTGGTTTTCAGAAAACCGATCGAGGCAGCACAGCCCGCTGCCACTGCGGGCGGCAATGACGTGGTAAAGATGAAGCCCGGCGCATACGAACGGATGGCATCAACCATCTTGGCCGACGCGGCGATATAGCCGCCCATCACGCCGTAGGCCTTGGCCATGGTGCCGTTGATGATGTCGATGCGGTGCATCAGCCCGTCACGCTCGGTCACACCGGCGCCGCGCGGGCCATACATGCCCACGGCGTGCACCTCGTCGATATAGCTCAGCGCGCCGAACTCATCAGCCAGATCGCAGATTTCCTCGATCACGCCGAAATCGCCATCCATCGAATAGATCGATTCGAACGCGATCAGCTTGGGGGCGGCGGGGTCATCAGCTTCCAGCAACTCGCGCAGATGCGCGACATCGTTGTGGCGGAAGATGCGTTTGGCACCGCCGTTGCGGCGCACCCCTTCGATCATCGACGCATGGTTGAGCGCGTCGGAATAGATGATCAGGCCGGGAAACAGCTTTGGCAGCGTCGACAGCGTGGCGTCATTGGCGATATAGGCCGAGGTGAAGACCAGCGCGGCTTCCTTGGCGTGCAGGTCGGCGATCTCGGCCTCAAGGCGCTTGTGATAGACCGTGGTGCCGGAAATGTTGCGCGTCCCGCCTGATCCCGCACCGGTGGCATCCAGCGCTTCATGCATCGCGGCCAGAACGGCGGGATGCTGGCCCATGCCCAGATAATCGTTGCCGCACCAGACGGTGATATCTTTCTCGGTGCCGTCAGGGCGGCGCCAGACTGCTTGCGGAAAATGCCCTTTGCGCCGCTCGATATCGATAAAGGTCCGGTAGCGCCCTTCATCGTGCAGGTGCTGCAGGGCGGCGTCGAGTGCGGCATCAAAGTTCAAGGCAGTCTCCCTCGCATCGTGCTGGGTCGTTCGCTTTCTGGCGCGGTTTCAGACCGGTCGTCCGGCGCTGCGGTTCACGTTTTGTCGGATTCGTTCCTAGCGCTGCCTTTTGCGCACAAACATGACCTGGATCAATTCCAAACAATGTCGCACCCTGCGTCATTGCTTATACCAATCTCAGTCCGCTATGACCACCGCGCAATCTGCGGCCTCGGTCTCACTCGCCTCATTTCCGGTGGCGCAGGCGGCCAGCGCCCGTTCGCCCGCACCCTCGCCCACACCCAACCCCCAAAGGCCGGTCGATGCCGAAGCGGCAAATGCCGCCGGGCCGCGCGCAGGATAGTCGTTTCCGACGGCCTCGGTCGCATCGGCGCTCAGTTGCAGATCGCGCGCCTCCCAGCTGGCCGGGCGCACCTCCATCACAATCACGCAATTGCCCGCCGCGCTGCGTCGCGTCTCGCATTCGGCCATCGCGGCCTCGCGCGCTGCCGCGACGGTGTGGTGATTGGCGGCCATCACCGTCGCCTCCGACATCAGGCCATCGGCAGGGGCAAAGGCCACGGCGGCATAATACTTCTGCCCTTGCGCGACCGAGGCCAGAATCTGCACCTCCTGATCGCTCAGCCCCTGTGCATCATAGCGCACCACTTCCACCCGCTCGGGGTGAAACAGCTGCCCCCGCGCATCAGAGCCTGACACCGGGTCGGCCAGCGCGGGCAGGGCAGAGAAGAGAAGGGGGGCGGTCAGCGCGACGGGCAGACAGAGCTTCATAGGCAAATCCTGCGTGTGATGGGGGTTTGCCTTTCCTTAGCAAGAGTGTGCGGCGCTGTGAACCATTTTGCGGCGGCGCAGGGGTCACAAAGCGGTGCCGGGCCGGCCTTGGCAAGGCGAAATGTCAGGCCCGCAGGACGGAGCCGCCATCCGCCTATCCCATGCCTTCAAACTGTGGAAGGTCGTCGGTAATTTCGAACCATGGCGCCTTGGAGCCGACAAATATGTGCTTCGAAGGGCGAATGGCGGGGGTATCAATGAGCGTCCCCATCGCCACATGCGCGTACTGGCCATCTCTCACGACGGAGTAGAGTAACGAGCCGCACCGACCGCAATGGACATCTTGGCCAGACTCGTCTTCTACCTTGAGAAGGTTGTCTTTCCCATGCGTGAGCCGCAATTTGTGCAGCACGATGCCCGCCATTGGCTTGAAGGCTGAACCCGTCGTCTGCCGACACTTCGAACAATGGCAGTTCAGGGCATATTCAAATGCATCCGATACTTCGTAGTTTGTTTCACCGCACATGCAACGACCGCGCAATTCACGTGCCATGACGGCGCTCCCAGCAAGATGTCGGTTCAATTGAATGCAGATGTCGGCCTGCGTGTCCAACGTCTTTCAAGGGTTCCTGCACGACCTTTTGCGCCAGCCAGGGCCCTGCGCCTGCTGTCATGCCAACAGTCGTTGGAGGCCCGAAAAGCCCATGACACAGTATGCGCGAAACGATGCCAGCGCGCGCATTCCTGCGCTTTTCAGGCACCGCTGGACTTGGCGATGTGGCGCGACTAGGCTCGCGCCCAACCGAAATTCAGGAGGCTCCATGTCGTCGCCGCAATCCGCCCTTCCCGCCGTGCTTGATCATATCGATGCCCAAATCGACGAGTCTCTCGCGCGGCTTCTGGACTTCCTGCGCCTGCCTTCGATCTCCACCGATCCCGCCTACAAGGGGGATTGCGACCGTGCGGCCGACTGGCTGACAAGAGAACTGGCCGCGCTTGGGCTGGAGGCCCGCAAGGACGTCACGCCGGGTCACCCGATGGTGGTGGCGCATGGCCCTGAACAAAGCGGCACGCATGTGCTGTTCTATGGCCATTATGATGTCCAGCCGGTGGACCCGCTGAACCTCTGGCACCGCGACCCGTTCGATCCGGCAGTGGAAGAAACGCCGCAGGGCCGCGTGATCCGGGGGCGGGGCGCGGCCGATGACAAGGGCCAGTTGATGACCTTTGTCGAGGCCTGCCGCGCGTGGATCGCGGTCCACGGATCGCTGCCCATCCGGGTATCGATGTTCTTTGAGGGCGAAGAGGAATCCGGCTCGCCCTCGCTGGTCCCCTATATGACCGAACAGGCCGAGGCGCTGAAAGCCGATCTGGCGCTGATCTGCGACACCGGCATGTTCGACCCCGAGACACCGGCCATCACAACCATGCTGCGCGGGCTGGCCAAACTGGAACTGGTGATCACCGGGCCGAACAAGGACCTGCATTCGGGCATGTTCGGGGGGGCTGCGATGAACCCGGCGCGGGTGCTGGCGCGCATCCTCGCCGATCTGCATGATGACGACGGGGCCATCACGTTGGACGGGTTCTATGACGGCGTGCCCGAACTGTCGAATGCCCAACGTGCGCAATGGGACGGGCTGGGGTTTGACGCCGACAGCTTCCTCGGCGGCGTCGGGCTGAAGGTGCCTGCCGGTGAGAAGGGGCGCACGGCGCTGGAAATGATCTGGTCGCGCCCCACCTGCGAGATCAACGGCATGACCTCGGGCTATACCGGCGCGGGCTTCAAGACGGTGCTGCCCTCGATGGCCTCGGCCAAGGTCAGCTTCCGGCTGGTCGGCACCCAGGACCCGCAAAAGG
Organism: Pararhodobacter sp.; assembly: GCA_020832545.1. Lineage (GTDB taxonomy): Bacteria > Pseudomonadota > Alphaproteobacteria > Rhodobacterales > Rhodobacteraceae > Pararhodobacter. The sequence continues at coordinate 23,819 of JAFIEK010000039.1, forward strand.
TGCTCGATGCCTTCCGCGCCCATGTCGACGCCCGCCTACCCACGGATTGCAAGGCTGAAATCCTTGATGCCAGTGGCGCGCCCGCCTCGATGATGCCGCTCGACAACCCCGCGTTCGAGGCCGCGCGACAGGCGCTCAGCAATGAGTGGCCGCGCCCGGCGGCGTTTATCGGCTGTGGTGGCTCGATCCCCATCGCAGGTTACTTCCAGTCGATCCTGGGGATGGATTCGCTCCTGATCGGCTTTGGCCGTGACGACGACCAGATCCATTCGCCCAACGAGAAATACGACCTGGAAAGCTTCCACAAGGGCATCCGCTCATGGGCGCGCATTCTCGCCGCCCTCGCCCGGACCTGACCAATCGCGCCCCACATGCCCCGTCATCTTGCCACAAATACGCGCGGGGGTGAATTGGCCGCAGGCCAAGAGGGGGGCAGCGCCCCCCTGTTGTGTTGAAACCAGAACCCCATGCACCATATCCAGCAATCCCCCACCGAGCCCGCCTTCGTCCAGAACCCCTATCCGTTTTATGACCGGGCCCGCGCACTGGGGCCAGTTGTTCATTGGGATGAGATCGGCAAGCCCTGCGTGCTCAGCCATGCTGCCGTCAGCGCCATCCTGCGCGACCGCCGCTTCGGGCGCGAAATCCCGGTCGATCAGCAAAAGCCGGTGCCCGCACATCTTGAACCCTTCTACGCAGTGGAACGGCATTCGATGCTGGAACTGGAACCGCCCCGCCACACCATGTTGCGCAAACAGGTGCTGCGCGCCTTCACCTCGCGACGGATCGCCGCGCTGGAACCCGAAATCGCGGCCCTCTCGCATGCGTTGATCGACCGCTTTCCATCTGGGCCTTTCGACCTGCTGGAGCACTTCGCCCAAACCATCCCGGTGGTGGTGATCTGCCGCCTGCTGGGCGTGCCGGAAACCATGAAAGACCAGCTTCTGGACTGGTCGCATGCGATGGTGGCTATGTATCAGGCCACGCGAACCCGCGCGACCGAGGATGCGGCGGCGCAGGCTGCCGGTGCCTTTGCCGCTTTCCTGCGCGACTATGCCGAAGAACGCCGCAGCCGGCCCGCCGACGACCTGATCACCCACCTGATTGGCGCCGAGGACGGCGGCCAGACACTCACGCCGGATGCGCTGATCGCCACATGTATCCTGCTCCTGAACGCGGGCCACGAGGCGACGGTGCATGCGCTCGCCAACGGCGCAAAGGCGCTACTTGAGGCCGAAGGGCCAAAAGACTGGCTGACGCCCGGCAAGATCGATGGCACCATCGAGGAAATCCTTCGTTTTGACCCGCCGCTGCACCTGTTCACGCGCTACGCCTATGAAAGCGTCGAGGTGATGGGCCATATGTTCCGGCCCGGTGATCAGGTGGCTCTTCTGCTCGCCGCCGCCGGGCGCGACCCGCGCGCCTGTGAAGACCCCCACCGCTTCAACCCCGCGCGGCCGGTCAAACCACACCTCGCCTTCGGGGCCGGGCTGCACTTCTGCCTCGGTGCGCCGCTCGCCCGGCTGGAACTGGCGGTGGCACTGCCGATCCTTTTCAACCGCTGCCCGGACCTGCACCTGACTGAAGAACCCAACTACGCTGACACCTACCATTTCCACGGCCTCATGCGGTTGATGGTCGACCGGTAGAAAAAGAAAGGGGGCTCTGCCCCCGCCGCCCTATGGGCGACTCCCCCGGGATATTTTCAGACACAAAATGCAAAAAACAGACTGCATATTTTGTGTCTGAAAATATCCAGGGGGTGAATTGGCAGCAGGCCAAGAGGGGGCAAAGCCCCCTTTCTTTGCGACGTGCCCGATGGGCGCGGGGGATTGATCTTTGCGCAGTGGCTGGGCATTGCGGGCAGCGACATGAGGCGAGGGCGAGAGGGAACGCATGCGGCCATTGACGAGCGAGTTGGGATCGGCACCGGTGGTTGTTCTGGTGCGCCCACAGATGGGTGAGAATATTGGTGCGGCGGCGCGTGCAATGCTCAATTTCGGGCTGGAGCACATGCGCCTTGTCGCCCCGCGCGATGGCTGGCCGAACCCTGCGGCGGTGGCCATGGCCTCGGGCGCGGGGCCGGTGCTCGAGCATGCGGGACTGTTTTCAGACCTGCCCGGGGCGCTGGCCGATTGCGACTATGTCTTTGCCACCACCGCGCGGGTGCGTGGGCTGGTCAAGCCCGTTTATACGCCTGAGGCCGCGATGACTGAAGCGCGCGCATTGATCGGGGCGGGCAAGCGCGTGGCGGTGCTGTTTGGCCCCGAGCGTGCGGGTCTGGAGAATGAGGAGGTCGCGCGGGCCAATGCCATTGTCACCATTCCGGTAAACCCGGCCTTCTATTCGCTCAACCTTGCGCAGGGCGTTCTGCTGCTGGCCTATGAATGGATGCGCCAGACCACCGAGACCCCGGCGCGCGCCGAGAACCTTGCCGGCACCGATTTCGCCACCGGTCTTGAAGTGGAAAAGCTGGGCGATCATTTCGAGGAGAAGCTGGAAGCGAGCGGCTTCTTCTTTCCGCAGCAGAAGGCGCCGATGATGAAGCTGAACCTGCGCAACATGCTGACCCGCTGGGGCCTGACCCGCGCCGAGGTGCAGACCCTTCACGGTATCCTGCGACAGCTTGTACGCGGGCGGTGAAGTGCTCTTGAAGCTGCCACTGTGCGGTTCTAGCTTGCCGCGGGAAGAAGGAGTGAGCCATGGCCAAGCGTCCGATCTTTGAAGACGTCACAGACGGTGCCGCGCGCGCAGCCCCGCAAAAGGTGTCGATCGAGCGCCCTTCAGGCGCGCGCCGGGCGATCCGGGCGTGGCTTTATGCGCTTTTCGCGCTGGTCGTGGCAATGATCGCCGTGGGCGGTCTGACGCGGCTGACGGGCTCGGGCCTGTCGATCACCGACTGGCGCCCGCTTACCGGGGCGATCCCGCCGATGAGCGCTGAGGACTGGGCGCGCGAGTTCGAGGCCTATCGCCAGATCGATCAGTATCAGCTTCTTAACCGGGGCATGACGCTGGGTGAGTTCCAGTTCATATACTGGTGGGAATGGGGCCATCGCCAGTTGGGGCGGTTCATCGGGCTGGTCTGGGGCCTTGGTTTCCTGTGGTTCTGGCTGCGCAGCCAGATCCCGCCGGGCTGGACGGGCCGCTTGCTGCTGCTGGGCGCTTTGGGCGGCGCGCAGGGTGCGATTGGCTGGTGGATGGTGGCTTCGGGCCTGAACGAGGGGATGGTGGCGGTGGCCTCGTACCGGCTGGCGGTGCATCTGGGGCTGGCCTTTGTCATTCTGGGCCTGATCGCGTGGTATGCGCTGCTTTTGGGCCGGTCTGAAGCTGCGCTGATACAGGCAAGGCGAGCGGGCGAGGCGAAACTGTTCTCGATGTCCACCGGGCTGATGCACTTCGCCTTTTTGCAGATCATTCTGGGTGCGCTGGTTGCCGGGATCGACGCCGGGCGCGGCTATACCGACTGGCCGCTGATGGCAGGCCAGATATTCCCGCCCGCCGCGTTCGAGTTGCAGCCGCTGTGGCGCAACTTCTTTGAGAACGACGGGTTGGTGCAATTCATTCACCGCAGCGCGGGCTATCTGCTGGCCATTTTCGCCGTGGTGGTCTGGGCGCGGGGACGGCGCAGCGCGTATCGCACCACGCGGGCCGGGTTCCACCTGATGCTGGGGGCGATGGCCGCGCAGATTTTGCTGGGCATTGTCACCGTGATGCATGGCGCGCCCTGGCCGCTGGCGATTGCGCATCAGCTGCTGGCGGTCGTGCTGTTCGTGATCATCATCCGCGCCCGGTTTCTGGCGCAATACCCGCATGGGGCAACCATTGGAAAGGGCCGCAAGTGAGCGCCTATGAAGAACTGCTGGCGCATGAGCGCCAGACGCAGGCGCTGGCACAGGTCATGGGCCGTCTGGGCTGGGACCAGGAAACCATGATGCCGCGCGGTGCTGCCGGGCAACGGGCCGAGGAGATGGGTGCGCTGGAAGGCGTGTTGCACGCGCGCCGCACCGATCCGCGTATTGCGGACTGGCTGGAGGCGGCAGACGCGCCCGATGCTGCGGGCCGCGCCATCCTGCGCCATGTCCAGCGTGATTATCAGCGCAACACCCGCGTGCCCGCCCGGTTGGCCGAAGAGATCGCGCGCGTGACCTCGACCGCGCAAGGGGTCTGGGCCGAGGCCCGCGCGCGCGATGATCTGCCGTCGTTCCGGCCCTGGCTGGAGCGGGTTGTGGCGCTCAAGCGCGAAGAGGCGGCGGGGCTGGCGGCGGGCGGTGACCTTTATGATGCGGCGCTCGATGACTATGAGCCCGGCGCCTCGGCTGCCAGCATCGGCGCCATGTTCGACCGCATGCGCCCCCGGCTGGTGGCGCTGCGCGAACGGGTGCTGGACGCGCCCAACCAGCCTGCGCCGCTGAAAGGCGAGTTCGCGCGCGAGGGACAGTTGCGGCTGGCGCGGATACTGGCGGAAACTTTCGGTTATGATTTCGCGCGCGGGCGGATGGATCTGGCGGTGCATCCGTTTTCGTCAGGTTCGGGGGCGGATGTGCGCATCACCACCCGGATTGAAGAGAGCGACCCGTTCAACTGCCTCTATTCCACCATCCACGAGGTCGGGCATGCGACCTATGAGCAAAACGTCCTGCCCGAATACGCGCTGACGCCGCTGGGGCAGGGGGCATCGATGGGGGTGCATGAAAGTCAGGCGCGGCTTTATGAGAACCAGCTGGGCCGCAGCGAGGCCTTTACCCGCTGGCTGCATGGCCGAATGCAAGCCGAGTTCGGCGATCTGGGGCTTGGCGGGGCGGATGCCTTTCATGCCACCGTCAACCGCGTAACGCCCGGATTCATCCGCACCGAGGCCGATGAGGTGCAGTATAACCTGCATATCATGCTGCGCTTTGATCTGGAGCGCGCGCTGATGGCGGGAGATCTGACAGTGGGCGATCTGGAGGCGGCGTGGAATGACCGCTTCAAGTCCGATTTCGGCGTGACGGTCCCGCGCCCCTCGCAGGGCGTGTTGCAGGATGTGCACTGGTCGGTCGGGTTGTTTGGCTATTTCCCGACCTACAGTCTGGGCAATGTCTATGCGGGCTGCCTGACACAGGCCATGCGCCGCGACCGCCCGGCGCTGGACCGGGAGTTGGAAACCGGCGATCTGGCCGGGCCGCTGGGCTGGCTGCGGGTGAAGCTGCAAGGCCATGGCGCGCTGATGGAACCGGCGGCAACCATCGAGGCGGCCTGCGGATTCGCGCCACAGGAGGGGCCGCTGCTGGATTATCTGGAAACCAAGTTCAGCGCGATCTACGGTTTGTGATGGCCCCGGAATTGCAGATCCTGACCATCAACGCGGTCTGTCTGGGGGTGGCCTATCTGGTGATCCTGCCGGGCCTGACGCGCAAGACGCTGAAGGCGCTGGCGCTGAGCGATCTGGCGGTGTCGGTCCTGGCGCTGGGAACAGCGGGGATGCTGTTCTGGGGCAGCGGGGTACGGTTCAGCCTTTTGCTGGTAGAGGTCAACTGGCTGGTCTTCGCTTTGGTGACCTTCGCCTTGATGGAAGTGCCGTTGTTCATGCGCTTTGTGCGCAAGCACGGGATCGAGCCGCCGCACTAGCGGGGGGCGGGAAGGGGGGCGTTGCCCCCCTCTTGGCCTACGGCCAATTCACCCCCCAGGATATTTTCAGACACAAAATCAGGATCAGGCGGCTTTGGCCGGGGTCCGGAGCGTTTTCAGGACCTCGGCGGCAAGGGTGAAGGAGCGTTTGCGCGCGGCCGGGTCATGGATGGCGGCGGTGATCATCAGTTCGTCGGGCTGGTAGCGGGCGAGGAGCGCGCGGAGTTCGCGCTCGATCGTCGGGGGGGCGCCGGTGGCCGAGACCGAGAGCGCGGCCTCGACCTGCGCCATCACCGGGCGCGGGATTTCACCCGCGAGATCAGTACGCGGGCGCGGCAGGGGGCCGGGGCGGCCGGTGCGCAGGCGGGCGAAGGCCAGCAGTTGCGAGGAGCGCAGAAAGTGTGCCTCTTCGTCGGTATCGGCGGCGAAGACCCCGGCGGCGATCATCACATAGGGTTTCGCAAGGTGCTTGGAGGGGCGGAACTGCTGGCCGTAGGTCGCCAGTGCCTGTTCCAGCAGGCCAGGGGCGAAATGCGAGGCGAAAGCATAGGGCAGTCCCGCCCATGCCGCCAGTTGCGCGCCATAAAGGCTGGAGCCAAGGATCCAGACCGGGACATGGGTGCCGGTGCCGGGAATGGCGCGGACCGGCGCATCTGAAGGTGCGTCGCCAAGATAGTCGATGAGTTCCAACACATCCTGCGGAAAGCTGTCTTCGGGCGCCATATGGCGGCGCAGCGCGCGCGCGGTCACCCCATCGGTGCCGGGCGCGCGCCCCAGCCCAAGGTCGATCCGGTTTGGGAACAGTGTGGCGAGGGTGCCGAACTGCTCGGCCACCATCAAGGGCGCATGGTTGGGCAGCATGATCCCACCCGCGCCGACGCGAATGGTTTTCGTCGCCGCCGCGACATGGCCAATCACCACCGCCGTGGCGGCGCTGGCGATGCCGGGCATGTTGTGGTGCTCAGCCAGCCAGTAACGGTGAAAACCCAGGTCTTCGGCGTGGCGGGCGAGATCAGCGGTGTTGGCCAGCGCATCAGCAGCGGTGGAACCTTCGGGGATGGGTGCGAGATCGAGCAGGGAAAAGTGGTGCATGGGGCCTCCTGAGCCGCAAACCTAAGATGCGCGACGGGGCGCGGCAAGGCTGCTGACACGGGCGTTCAGGTGGCGAAAGGTTCCAGCCTTGCATCCTGCAATGTCTGGCGGGGCGTGCAGCCAAAGCGGGCGCGGTAGGTTTGGGCAAAACGGCCGAAATGGGTGAAGCCCCAACGGGTGGCGATCTCGGTCACGCTGTCGCCGGGGCGGGCGGCCTGAAGGTCCTGATGCGCGCGTTCCAACCGGATCTGGCGCAAGAATGCCATCGGCGTGGTGTCACGGAAGCGGCGGAAGGCGTATTGCAGCGCGCGCGTGCTCACACCCACCGCCGCCGCCACATCCTCGGGCCCCAGCGGGCGGTCTATATTGATGCGCATGTAATCCTCGGCCTGACGCACGAGGCGGGGGGCCACCTTTGTGCCGTGGCTGCGGTGCAGCGCCTCGGAAAAATTGTGGCCATGCGCTTCCAGAAGGCCGGTCATCAGCGCCGCTTCGATCTGATGGCCCATCAGGCTGCCCGCACCGAGGGCCGCGCGCCCGGCATCTGCTTCAGTCACCAGATGCAGGATCAGCGCCCGCAGTTGCGCCCCGCATGTGCCTGTCAGATCGCAGGAGCCAGAAAAGGTCAGCGCCTGGTCTGGCCGCCCGCCCAGCATCTGGCCAAGATGCGCCTGAAAGGCGGCGCGGTCGATCTGCAACAGCACCTGGCTGCAACCCTCATCCCAGATCATGGTGGTGGGGCGGTGGGGGTTCAAAAGCGCGGCGCGCGACGGATCAGAGCAATAACTGTCCTTGCCGTTGCTGATGGCGGCGGCGCCCGACAGCGGCATCTGGAACAGGTAGAACTCGCGCAGAAAGCCCGGGCTGATCAGGGTCTTCGCGCCATAGTCGATGAAATTGAGCGACAGCCGTTCGCCGGGCAAATGATGGTGGCGCGCATGGAACGATCCGCGCCCGATCCGGTCCAGCCGGTGCGGGCAAAAGACCGAGGCCACACGCTCGCGCGCCTCGTCCAGATCACGGGTCTGAAACAGCTCATAGGCGGCAAGTGGTGCCTGCCGTTCACGCTGTGCGTCTGTTCCTGCCGTGTCCATTCCAGCCTCCTTGCCGGATGTTGGTGCATTCTATCACAAACATACATGCGAATGCACGGATTTCTGCGCGCGGTGCAGATTCTTTCGTTTTTTGGATAGTCGCGGTGCCATGTGGATAGCCGTCAGCCCGCGCGCTGTCACACTGAGCACTGGAAAAGGCAGATCAGGGAGTGAACAATGCGAGGACTTGACGGCAAGGTCGCCATCGTTCCGGGCGGAGCCACCAAGATCGGGCAGGCGGTGGTCGATGCCTTTGTGGCGGCGGGCACCCGCGTCATGGTGGCCGATATCAACGCCGATGCGGGCACGGCGATGATGCGCGAGGGCGTGGGCTTTACCGCCTGTGACCTGCGCAGCGATGAGGACATCAAGGCGCTGGTCAAGGCCACGAAAGAGCAGTTCGGCCGCATCGACTTTCTGGTCAATGTCGCCTGTTCCTACCTCGACAACGGCGCCGATTCCACGCGCGCGGAATGGCTGGAAGCGCTGGATGTGAATGTCGTCGGTTCGGCCATCCTGATGCAGGAAGCGCGCCCGGAACTGGCCGCCAACAAGGGCGCGATCGTCAATTTCGGCTCCATTTCCAGCCGCGTGGCGCAAACCGGGCGCTGGCTGTACCCTGTCTCCAAGGCCGCAATCCTGCAACTGACCCGCGCTCAGGCGATGGACCTCGCGCCCGAGGGGATACGTGTGAACGCCGTCAGCCCCGGCTGGACATGGTCCAACATCATGGACCAGCTGACCGAGGGCAACCGCGAGAAAACCGACAGCGTGGCCGCGCCTTTCCATCTTCTGGGTCGTACCGGCAACCCCGAGGAGGTGGCGAGCGCAGTGCTGTTTCTGTGCTCGGATGAGGCCAGTTTCATTACCGGTACCGATATCCGGGTGGACGGCGGCTATACCGCCATGGGCCCCGAACAGAACGTGCCGGCCATTCCGAAACTCATGGAATAATTCAGGGAGATGACGACAATGAGAAAGATCACCATTATCGGTGGCGGCCAGTCAGGGCTCATGGTGGCGCTGGGGTTGCTCAAAAAGGGCTATCAGGTACGCGTGGTGCAAAACCGCACGGCGGAGGACATCGCCAACGGGCGCATCATGTCGAGCCAGTGCATGTTCGGCGATTCCGTTCAGGCCGAGCGCGATCTGGGCATCGATTTCTGGACCGAACTGTGCCCGCCGGTCGAAGGCATCGCCTTTACCGTGCCGCATCCGGAACAGACCGGCGAAAAGGTGATCGACTGGGTGGGGCGGCTGGATCGCAACGCCTTTGCGGTTGATCAGCGGGTGAAATTTCCCGGCTGGCTGGCCGAGTTCGAGCGCCTTGGCGGGCGGCTGGTCATCAAGGAGGCCGGCATCAACGATATGGAGATGTATGCGCGCGAGGATGATCTGGTCATCGTCGCGTCCGGCAAGGGCGAGATCGGGCGCATGTTCGAGCGTGACACTGACAAATCTCCCTATGACAAACCCCAGCGCGCGCTGGCGCTGACCTATGTTACCGGCATGGTGCCGCGCCCTGAGCATTCGGCGGTGAATTTCAACCTGATCCCAGGTGTGGGCGAATACTTCGTCTTTCCCGGCCTGACCACCACCGGCCCTTGCCACATGATGGTGTTCGAAGGTGTGCCGGGCGGGCCGATGGATTGCTGGAATGACATCAAATCGCCGGACCAGCATCTGGCGAAATCCAAAGAGATCCTCGACACTTTCCTGCCGTGGGAGGCCGCGCGTTGCCGTGACGTTGAGCTGACCGACGACAACGGCATACTGGCGGGCCGCTTCCCGCCGACGGTGCGTAAGCCTGTGGCCACACTGCCCTCGGGCGCATTGGTGCTGGGGTTGGGCGATGCAGTCTGCCTGAATGATCCGATCACCGGTCAGGGTTCCAACAACGCGGCCAAGGCGGCTCGGGTCTATCTGAACCGCATCCTTGATCATGGCGACCGGCCCTTTGACGCCGCCTGGATGCAGGGCACATTCGATGCCTATTGGGACTATGCGCAATGGGTCGTCGGCTGGACCAACGCCATGCTTGCCCCGCCGCCGCCGCATGTGCTGGAAATCATGGGCAATGCAGGCGCCATTCCGAAACTGGCGCATCGGATGGCCAACGGTTTTGATGACCCGCGTGATTTCTTCCCGTGGTTCGCCGACCCGGATGCAGCGCAGGCCTATCTGACTGAGCTGAAGGCGGCCTGAGGGCGATGGGCATGGCCGTTGATCCCACTGAGTTCCGCATCGCGATGGGCCGCTTCCCGGGGGCGGTGACGATCATCACCACCCGCACCCCCGACGAGCGGCGCGGGATCACCGCCACCGCCGTCTGTTCGGTCACCGCCGAACCGCCCAGCCTCTTGGTCTGCGTCAACCGCAAGACCGGCACCTGCGCGGGCATCCTTGAGAGCGGGCGCTTCAACGTGAACCTGCTGCCAGACCCCTCGCATGATCTGGCAATGCGCTTTGCCGGGGCGGGCGGAGTGACGGGCGAAGACAAGTTTGCGCAAGGCGACTGGTCCGAGGACAAGCGCGGCCTGCCGGTTCTGCAAAACGCCCGCATAGCCTTCTCCTGCGACGTCACGGACAGTATGGAGGCAGGCAGCCATCAGGTCTTTATCGGCCGGATCACGCAGATCCACCACGGCGACGGTGAAGCACTGATGTATGAGCAATCACGCTTTCACCGCCTGCAACCGCTCTAAAGCGCGACGGGGCGCCTGTCGGAAAACGGCGCCCCTTCATCTTGCCAGAAATACGCGCGGGGGTGAATTGGCCGCAAGGCCAAGAGGGGGCGGCAGCCCCCCTTCTTCGCTTTCCCTCAGCCCCGCCGATGCGTCGCCGCTACGCGCGCCACCTCTTCATAGATCCCGCACAACAGGTTCAGCGTGCGCGTCGCCTCGCGCAGACGCTCGTGGATGTCGGGCACCGAATCGATCGCATCGATCAGCAGGCGCTGGCGCAGCGCGCCGAAATCTTCGGTCACACGGTGCCCGGCGTCCGTCACCTCATAGGTGACGCCGGCGCGCCCCGCGCCCTTGCGCTCCACCAACCCGGCGGCGATGAGTTTGCGCAGACTGTACTGAATATTGGGCACGTCATCGCGGTTGGTCAGCCGCGCCAGATCCTTGATCGTCTTGGGCCGGTCGTTCATGCGGATGATATGCAGCATCGCGTTCTCTGCGCCCGAGGCCGCCAGATCGGCCACGCTGGCCAAACATTCCGACTGCCAGCGCGCGAATCCCTCATTGGTGCGCATCAGCGCGAATTCCAGTTCCGTGAACTCGATCTCGCCGGGTTTCTGCGCAAGATGCCAGCGCTGGTCAAACTCGGCCCGGGGTTTACCGGATTGATTGGGCTGGGTTTTCTGTTTGGTCATCATGGCCTCCTGTCACGCAGCATAGTTGCCAAAAAATACAATTGAAAACAACATTATTATTTGATAGAAACTCTATTGTAAAATCCAACAAATAAGGGAGCGACAGATGACAACCAACCTCATGCTGGGCGGCAACGCCTTCAAACTCGGTACCTTTTCCTCGAACTGCTCGTCGGGCATGTCGGTCACCAAAGTGCCGGAACGCTGGGACAATTCCTGGGACAACAACCTGCGGCTGGCCAAGATGCTCGATGACGCCGGGATCGACTTCATGCTGCCCATCGCCCGCTGGATCGGCTATGGCGGCGAGACCGATTTTCATGGCAGCGTGCTGGAAACAATGACCTGGGCCGCAGCGCTGCTGGCCTCGACACGCAATATCTCAGTCTTTGCCACCATCCACACCGCAGCCAACCACCCCGTTGTGGTCGCCAAGCAGATCGCCACCATCGATCAGGTGGGCAAGGGGCGCGCGGGGCTGAACATCGTCGCGGGCTGGAACAAGCCCGAATATGAGGCGCTTGGCCTGCAACTGGCCGACGATCATGAAACCCGTTACGAATACGCGCAGGAATGGTTCGATGTGGTGCGCAAGCTCTGGTCCGCGACCGAGCATTTTGACTGGAATGGCAAGCATTTCACGCTGAAAGCCGTCAAGGGCGACCCGCGCCCGCAGCGCGGCACCGTGCCGATCATCAACGCCGCCGGATCGCCCCAGGGGCGCGAGTTCGCCACAGACAACGCCAATTTCCTGTTCACCCCGGCGATCGACCTTGATCGCTCAGTCGAGGAGATCAAGGAGCTGAAGGCGCAGGCCGCGGCCAAGAACCGGAAGGTCGATGTGCTGACCTTCAGCCATGTCATCTGCCGCCCGACCGAGGCCGAGGCGCGCGATTACCTCAAACATACCGCCGATGACAATGCCGACTGGGAGGCCGTTGATAACCTGATCCGGCTGCAGTTCGCCCATGCCCACAGCTTCCCGCATGATCTGATGAAGCTGATCCGGGACCGCTTCGCGGCAGGTCATGGCGGCTTTCCGCTGATCGGCACGCCTGAGCAGGTGGCCGAGGGCATTCTGTCGCTGCACAAGACGGGTTTTGCAGGCACCACGCTGTCGTTCATAGATTATGCCGAGGAGTTTCCTTATTTCCGAGACAATGTCCTGCCGCTTCTGGAACAGGCTGGCATCCGCACCCCCCGCATGGCGCAGGCTGCAGCGGAATGAGCGCCTGAGCGAACAGGTCAGGGGGGGGGGGGGGGGGGGGGGGGGGGGGGGGGGGGGGGGGGGGGGGGGGGG
>JAFIEK010000040.1 GCA_020832545.1 Pararhodobacter sp.
CCCCCCCCCCCCCCCCCCCCCCCCCCCCCCCCCCCCCCCCCCCCCCCCCATCCCGGTCAAACAGGCGGCGGCGGATCTTCGATCCTCCGTCGGGCTGGCGGGAGCCACGCCTGGCATCACAGCGACCTTCCGATCAGTTCCTTCATGATCTCATTGGTGCCGCCATAGATGCGCTGCACCCGCGCGTCGGTCCACATCTCGGCCACCGCATATTCAGTCATGTAGCCATAGCCGCCGTGCAGTTGCACGCATTCATCGATCACCGAACACTGCAGATCGGTCAGCCAGTATTTGCACATCGCGGCCATTTCCACCGTCAACTCACCTTTCAGATGCGCTACGATACAGCTGTCCAGAAACGCGCGTGCCACGGCGGCGTTGGTCTTGCATTCGGCGAGTTTGAAGCGGGTGTTCTGGAAGTTGATGATCGGCTGGCCAAAGGCCTCGCGCTCCTTGCAATAGGCGATCGTGCGCTCTACCGCGCCCTCGATCGCGCCCACTGCGCCACATCCGATGATCAGCCTCTCCTGCGGCAGCTGCTGCATCATCTGGTAAAAGCCCATTCCCTCCTGCCCGCCGAGGATGTTTTCCGGCGGTACCGGCACATCATCGAAAAACAGCTCTGAAGTGTCGGCCGCCTTCAGACCCACTTTGTCGAGGTTGCGCCCACGCCGGAAACCCTCGGCCCCTTCGGTTTCCACCACCACCAGCGACACGCCCTTGGCCTTCGAATTGGGGTCGGTCTTTGCGGCGACCACGATCAGATTGGCGTGTTGGCCATTGGTGATGAAGGTTTTCGAGCCGTTGAGCCGGTACACATTCCCATCACGCACCGCGCGGGTTTTCAGGTTCTGCACGTCCGAGCCGCCCGAAGGCTCGGTCATCGCGAGCGCGCCGACGATCTCGCCTGTAGCCATTTTTGGCAGCCAGCGCTTTTTCTGCTCCTCGGTGCCATAGGCGAGGATGTAATGTGCCACGATGCCGGAATGGATGGCGTTGCCCCAGCTTGACAGGTTCTGGCGCGGGGCTTCCATGTAGATCACCGCCTCATGGCCGAAATCACCGCCCGCGCCGCCGTATTCCTCGGGGATTGAGGCGCACAGAAGTCCCATCTCACCCGCCTGATTCCAGCTGTCGCGGTCCATCTCTCCTTGATTACGCCAGCGCTCGTAATGCGGCGCCCATTTCTCGGTGATGAAGCTGCGGGTCATCTCTTCGAGCATCTTGTGCTCGTCAGTCATCCAAGGCGATGCGATCAGCGGAAATGTCATGCGGCGGTCCCTCCCAAGACCATCTTAAGACTGTCAGCGCTTGCGCGCCTCCAGCTCGGAATTGAATATTCTCAACCTGTGCTCCAGGTTTTCCCGGTGCATGACGCTGTCGAAATGTTCAAAAAGAAACGACAGCGCCTCACCCTCGTCCAGCCCGGCTTCCTGCGCGAAGCGTTTCAGACGGCGATAGCCGTCCTCAGACATAGCAACGGGAAAGCGGCGGGTCAGGCGCAGGCGTTTGGGCATTCCCGGTCTCCTTGGGGTTGCGCGCCGCGCCCCCTGCAAGGGCGCGGCGCGTCTCTCAGAAAGCTTCGGCGGGCAGGGCCATGACTGTTTCGGCGCCCGACTGGATGCGCGCCAGATGCATCCCCGTGGCGGGCAGGTGGCGCGCCATATAGTAGCGCCCCGTGGCCAGTTTCGTCTCGTAAAACGCGGCGTCGCCGGTGCCGGCGTCGAGCGCCTCCTGCGCGGCAAGGCCCATGCGCGCCCACATCAGCCCCAGGCAGACATGGCCAAAGAGATGCATGAAGTCGTTTGATCCCGCCAACGCCGCATTAGGGTTCTTCATGCCGTTCTGCATAAAGTACATCATCGCCGTCTGCAGGTCTTTCGAGGCGGCTTTCAACGGCTCAAGGAAATCGGCTTTCAGCGCTTCCCGCCCGTCGTTCTCCTTGATGAAGGTCTTGACCATTTCAAAGAACGCCATCGCCGGTTTACCGCCATCGACGGCCAGCTTGCGGCCCACGAGGTCAAGCGCCTGCACGCCGTTCGCGCCCTCGTAGATCATGGCGATCCGGGCATCGCGGACGAATTGCGACATGCCCCATTCCTCGATATACCCGTGCCCGCCGTAGACCTGCTGTGCCTGCACCGCCATGTCAAAGCCCATATCGGTCTGGAACCCCTTGATCACCGGGGTCAGCAGCGAGATCAGCCCGTCGGCGTCCCTGTCGCCCATTCGGTGCGCGCGATCGATCAGATGCGCCCCCCAGAAGGTGAAGGCGCGCGCGCCTTCGATAAAGCTTTTCTGGTCCATCAGGCTGCGGCGGATGTCGGGGTGGACGATCAGCGGGTCTGCCGGGCCGTCCTTGTTCTCGGCACCGGTCACGGCGCGGCCCTGCAGGCGATCCTTGGCATAGGCGACGGCGTTCTGATACGCGGCTTCGGCCTGCGCGTAGCCTTGCAGGCCCACGCCAAGGCGTGCCTCGTTCATCATCACGAACATGGCGCGCATGCCCTTGTGTTCCTCGCCCACCAGCCAGCCGCGCGCGCCGTCGTAGTTGAGAACGCAGGTAGAGTTGCCGTGAATGCCCATCTTTTCTTCGATGCTGCCGACGGAGACGCCATTGCGCTCGCCCGGTGTGCCATCGTCCTTGATCAGGAACTTTGGCACCACAAACAGGCTGATCCCCTTGGTACCTTCGCCGCCGCCCGGGGCCTTGGCCAGTACAAGGTGGATGATGTTTTCGGCCATGTCATGATCGCCCGCCGAGATAAATATCTTTTGCCCGGTGATCAGATAGCTGCCATCGCCCTGCGGGTCGGCCTTGGTGCGGATCATCCCCAGATCGGTGCCGCAATGCGGTTCGGTCAGGTTCATTGTGCCGGTCCATTCCATCGACACCATTTTCGGCAGATAGGTGGCCTTCTGCTCATCCGTACCATGCGTCACCAGCGCGTTGATCGCGCCGTGGGTCAGGCCCTGATACATGTTCAGCGCCATATTGGCCGAGCAGAAAACCTCGCCAACTGCGCAGCCCATGACATAGGGCAGGTTCTGGCCGCCAAATTCCTCGGGCAGGTCCAGCCCGTTCCAGCCGCCTTCCTTGACGGCCGCAAAAGCCTCCTTGAAGCCCTTGGGCGTGTAGACGACGCCATTCTCAAGGCGGCACCCTTCGACGTCGCCGGACGCATTGAGGGGTGCCAGCACGTCGGTGGCCAGTTTCCCGGCCTCATCCAGAATGGCGCCGGTGAAATCGCGCTCCAATTCATCATAGCCGGGAATGCCGGTTTCAGTGGCCTTGAGCATGTCATGCAGGATGAATTGCATGTCCTTGGCGGGGGCGTTGTAAATGGGCATTGATGTCTCCCTCTGGCACCGCTGAGGCGCGCTTTGGTTTATTCGGCGGCGGAGCGGCGGAATGAGGCGATCATCTCGGCCCCCCATTCCAGTTGTCCGCGCAGTTCCTCGATGGCTTCGTTGAGTTCGTCGCGCTGGCGCTCCATCTGAGCGAGCCGTTCGCGGGCGACCTCATGGGTGCGCCGCAGCTGTTCTTCCTGAGCGTCGCCCCGGTCATACAGGTTCAAAAGCTGGCGCATTTCTTCCAGGCTGAAACCAAAACGCTTGCCGCGCAGGATCAGTTTCAGCCGCCCCCTGTCGCGGCGTGTGTAAAGCCGCTTCTGGCCCTGGCGGATGGGAAAGATCAGCTCTTTCGCCTCGTAAAAACGCAGTGTGCGCGGCGTTACGTCGAACACCTCGCACATCTGTCGGATCGTCATCAATTCGCTCGTCATGCGTTACCTCGGCTGGGTGGCCTGGCCTGCGCCGGATTGTGCTGGCCTGACATCCATATAGGCTGTGCGAGCGATGATATCAGTTTAGTTGACGTAAACGTAAAGCCCAACGTGACGTCATTTCATGCCGTGACGCCGGGTCGCGTGCTGCTGTGACGGGGCGGGCCAGTGATGTCAGCTTTCCGTGCCGCCATCTTCCAGAAACTGAACAGCCTCATCGCGCAGTGAGCGCAGTTCGGCGATGGTGTGGCCCAGTTCTTCGCGTTGACGCGTCAGCTCGTTCAACTGTCGGTTGGCGCCTTCGATCCAAGACTCCATCTGCGGCCGGGTGCCCTTGGTCTCATAGATCAGCAGCCACTGACGGATCCCCTCAAGGCTGAAGCCAAAGCGGCGACCGCGCAGGATCAGGATCATGCGGGCAATTTCGCGCGGGCCGTACAGCCGGTTGCGACCGTCCTTTTCAGGGCGCAGAAGCTCGATGTATTCGTAATACCTCAAGGTGCGCGGCGTCACGTCGAAGCGGGCGCACATTTCCTTGAAGGTCAGCTTCTTATCGCTCATCGCGCTCCTCCTCACACAGGAACAAAGTTACCCTAAGCCCTTCATGCCGCATGCGCAACACACCCGGTTTGTAAGGAAAGAATTCCTTTGACGCGCCACCGCTCACGCTGTCATAACCCGCCCGGTTGTTGTGGTGGCCGTCGCCGCGCATGAGGTGCGGTGCCGCTGCGAACCAAAGGAAAACGTATGTCAGACCCCAATCCCGCACAGCGTTTCATAGAGGCCATTCCGCACGCCAAGGCACTGGGCATGCGGCTTGAATCGATTGGCAATGGCAAGGCGGTCATGTCGATGGCCTATGATGAGCGGTTCATCGGCGATCCTGCGACCGGCGTGATCAGCGGTGGTGCGGTCTCGGCGCTGATGGACACCTGCTGCGGCGCAGCGGTGCTGGCGCATCCTGAATCGGGGCCGACAGCAACGTTGGATCTGCGCATCGAATACATGCGGGCGGCGCGGCCCGGGCAGCGGATCTTTGCGCGCGCCGAGTGTTTTCATGCGACCCGCACAGTGGCGTTTGTCCGTGCCGTCGCCCATGACGAAAGCAGCCATGCCGAGGATGGGTTGCCGGTGGCCAGTGCGACCGGGGCTTTCACCCTGGACAGTGGCAAGAAAAAACCGAAAACGGAGGCAGGCCGATGACCCGTTCGCGCCCCGAGCCTGTTCAGGTGATCAAACAGCGCCGTGACATGGCACTGGCCACGCTGGCGAACGGGATACCCTACAGCCAGTTTCTTGGCATCCGTTTTGACCGGCGCGGCGATGAGTTGACGGCCTTGTTGCCGTTCGACGAGCAACTGATCGGCAACCCCTTCCTGCCCGCCCTGCATGGCGGTGTGACATCAGCGTTTCTGGAGATCACGGCGATCATTGAACTGAGCTGGTCAATGCTGTGGGAAGATATGGAAAACGGCAAGCTGGATCCCGGCAAGCTGGACGCTGAGCATCTGCCGCGCTTGCCAAAGACCATTGATTTCACGGTGGATTATCTGCGCTCGGGCCTGCCACGTGACGCTTACGCTCGCGCGCGCGTTAACCGTTCGGGGCGCCGCTATGCCTCGGTTCATGTCGAGGCCTGGCAGGATAACCGGGCCAGATTGTTTGCCCAGGCGACCGGGCATTTCCTGATTCCGAGCCGCGATACCGGGGGGTAAGCGGCGTGGACGTCCTTACCAACCGGCGGGTGCTGCGAATCGCGCTGCCGATCATTCTGGCCAATGTCACGGTGCCGCTGATCGGGCTGGTGGATACGGCGGTTGTGGGGCAGTTGGGGCAGGCCGCACCGATCGGCGCGGTGGGGCTGGGTGCGGTCATTCTGGCCGCCGTTTACTGGATCTTCGGCTTTCTGCGCATGGGCACCACCGGACTGACCGCGCAGGCCTTTGGCGCGGGCGATACGGCTGAAACCGGAGCGATCCTCAAGCGCGGGTTGCTGATTGCCGGGGCGGCCGGTCTGGCGCTGATCGCCATTCAGGGGCCATTCCTGTGGGGCGCGTTCCGGTTGGCGCCGGCCAGCGATGCGGTCGAGGATCTGACCCGCAGCTATCTGGCGATCCGCATCTATGGCGCGCCTGCCACGATAGCCCTTTACGCGCTCACCGGCTGGCTGATCGCGCTGGAGCGCACGCGCGGCGTGCTGGTGCTGCAACTGGTGATCAACCTGATCAATGTGGGCCTTGATCTGTGGTTTGTGCTGGGGCTTGGCTGGGGGGTTGAGGGGGTGGCGGCGGCCTCGCTGGTGGCCGAATACACCGGGCTGGCGCTGGGCCTGTGGCTGTGTCGGTCGGCCTTTTCCGGGCCGAGGGGACGGGTCTTTGATGGGCCGAAACTGCGGCGTATGGCCTCGGTCAACGGCGATATCATGCTGCGTTCGGTGCTGTTGCAGGGCAGTTTTACCACCTTCGTCTTTCTGGCTGCGGGCAAGGGCGATACCACGCTGGCCGCCAACCAGATCCTTTTGCAGTTCCTGGAGGTGATGGCCTATCTGCTGGACGGGTTTGCTTTCTCTGCCGAGACGCTGGTGGGGCAGGCGGTCGGTGCGCGCCGGGTGGCGGCATTGCGCCGCTCGGTCCGGCTGACGGGGGTCTGGGGCGCAGGCGGCGCGGTGGTGATGGGGGGCGGGTTTGCGCTGATCGGCCCAGCGGCGATTGATGTGATGACCACCGCGCCCGAGGTGCGCGAGGCTGCGCGACTGTATCTGCCTTGGGTTGTGGCCGCACCGATGGTGAGTATTGCCGGCTATATGCTGGACGGCGTGTTCATCGGCGCCACCCGCACACGTGACATGGTCAAGGCGATGATGATCTCGGTCGCGATCTATGTGCTTGCCCTCTGGGCCTTTCAGGGCTTGGAAAATCACGGCCTCTGGGCTGCGCTGATGGTTCTGAACGCCACGCGCGGGGTGACGATGGCGCTGTTTTATCCCAGAATACCGGCCAGCCTGAAGGAGGCCGCATGACCACGCCTGACCCCGCTGCGATCGAAGCCCTTTTCACCCGCTCGGACGGCAGCTACCTGTTTGCGCGCTGGGGGCGGCCCATTGTGCCGGTGGTATTCGGTGTCGATGACGCCACGCTTTCGGTGATCAAGGGCGCCGTTGAGGCGGTGGTGGTGCTGGCCGGGCACCGTATGGCCGAGACGGACCCCGAGATGGGGGCCAATCTGATGTTGTTCTTCTTCCGCGACTGGGATGAGGTGCTGGCGGTGCCTGATCTGGACAAACTGGTTGAAGGGCTGGCGGCGCAGGTGACGGTGCTCAAGGCGAAAGATGCCAACCAGTATCGCAGTTTCCGCTTCGATCCGGATGGCTCGATCCGCGCGGCTTTCGTGTTCGTGCGGCTGGATGATGCGTTGGTCGACATGCCCGCCGCCGATCTTGCACTGTTTCAGGCAGCGCAGGTTATTTTGCTGTGGTCTGACCGTGCCTTTGCCGCGCAATCGCCGCTGGCGCGTGCGGACGGGGTTGCGGTGCTGCGCCCGGATGTGGCGGGCGTGATCCGGGCAGGTTATGACCCGGTTCTGCCTGCGGTCGCGCGTGACGCCAGCCACGCTCTGCGGCTGGCTGCGCGTGCGGGGTGATTATTAACCGGGAAGCGCCATGACCCATCGAATGCAGATCCGCGTCTACTACGAGGATACAGACCTCGCCGGGATCGTCTACTACGCGAACTATCTGAAATTCATCGAGCGCGCGCGTTCGGAATGGGTGCGCGAGCTTGAGGTTGATCAAGCCGCGCTGCACCGCAAGACCGGCGCGGTTTTCGCTGTGCGCCGGGTTGAGGCCGATTATCTGGCCCCGGCATGTTTCGATGACGTGATCGAAGTGCGCAGCGTCCCGGTCGCAGTCAGCCCGGCGCGACTAACCCTGCGTCAGGAAGTTTTTCGCGCAGAAACAAGGCTTTTTACGGCTCTGGTCACGCTGGTGTGCCTGAATTCGGCTGGTCGGCCGCAGCGTTTGCCATCACGTCTCGCTGGGCTTTCTGTCACAAAGTCGCGTTAGGCCTCACATTTGCGTGGTTTCATTGGCGTCTGGCTTGGAATGCGGTTAGAATCGGCGCAAATGGAGGCGATTTTCCAATAAGCCCGCCCCGACGACGAGCAGGACACAAGACTCATGGATACGACAACTCTCGCCGCTGCGAGCGATATCGATTTCTCGCTACTGGCTCTTTTCGCACGCGCCACACCGACCGTCAAAGTGGTGATGATCATTCTGATCCTCGCCTCGTTCTGGTCCTGGGCGATCATCATTCAAAAGCATCTGGTCTTTCGCCGCGCGCGCACCCATGCGACGGCGTTTGATGCCGCGTTCTGGTCCGGTGAGCCGCTGGACGAGCTGTACTCGCGCATCGCGCCCACACCCACCAGCGCACCTGAGCGGGTGTTTGTTGCGGGTATGGCCGAATGGCAACGCTCGCACCGACAGGACGGCGCGTTGATCCCCGGCGCGGCGCAACGCATTGACCGGTCAATGGATGTCGCCATCGGGCGTGAGGCGCGAGAGTTGAACACCGGGCTGACCTTCCTGGCCTCGGTGGGGTCTGCCAGCCCGTTCATCGGCCTGTTCGGCACCGTCTGGGGCATCAAGCACGCGTTTGAAGAGATTGCACTGGCGCAATCAACCAACCTCGCGGTTGTCGCCCCGGGTATCGCCGAGGCTCTGCTGGCGACCGGGCTTGGTCTGCTGGCGGCTATTCCGGCGACGATCTTCTACAACAAGCTGTCTGATGACAGTGACGAGATCGCCAGCGGTTTCGAGCAGTTCGCCGACGAGTTCGGCACCCTTCTGTCGCGCAATCTGGATAGCTGAGATGGGCGCGCAACTGATGAAACGGCAGGGCGGATCGGGCACGCGGCGGCGGCGCCCGCGCGGCGGTGCGCGGATGTCCGAGATCAACGTGACGCCGTTTGTCGATGTCATGCTGGTGCTGCTGATCATCTTCATGGTTGCCGCGCCGATGCTGACGGTCGGGGTTCCCATTGAATTGCCACGCACGGCAGCGGGCGCGCTTCCGTCGGAACAGGAAGAGCCGTTGAGCGTTACACTCACTGCCGATGGGCAGGTCATGGTGCAGGATACCCCGGTTGCCGCTGAGGATCTGATCCAGCGGTTACGGGCCATTTCCGTCGAGCGGCGGGACGACAAGGTATTTCTGCGTGCCGATGGGGCCATTCCCTATGAGCGGGTGGTTCAGATCATGGGCGCGCTCAATGCCGGGGGGTTCCGTAACATCGGTCTGGTGACTGAAAGCGGCGGGCCCGGTTTCGGCTCCGAGCGCAGCCAGTAGGACGCGCGTGCCGGGGTGCAGATGATGAAGGGCACAATGAACACGGGGCACAAGGTCTCTGCGGGGCTGCATGGCGGGCTGATCCTCTGGGTCATGCTGTTCGACCTGTTTTCCGCGCCGGAGGGGTCAAGAGCCCCGGCGGTGACCGATGTTGCGCTGGTCTCGGCCGAGGAATTTGCGGCTCTCAGTCAGCCCCGTGCCGCAGCACCTGAACCTGCACCCCAGCCTGAGCCCGCGCCGCCGCCACCCGCGCCGCCCCCACCTCCGCCAGAGCCGACGCCTGAGCCGACGCCTGAGCCGACGCCAGAGCCGGAACCCGCCCCGGCACCGCCTGAACCGCCGGTTGCAGAGCCTGTGCCACCACCACCCGCACCAGAACCCACACCGCAAGAGCCGCCGAGCCCGCCGCAGGCGGCAGTGATCGCGCCTGCGCCCACGCCTGATGCCAGCTTGCGACCGATCCAGCGCCCGGCTGAACGGGTTGCCCCCACGCCCGCCCCGACGCCTGACCCGGATGTGGCCACCGGCCCCCGCGATCAGGTCGCCGCAGAGCCTGACGCCGAGGCCGACCCTGCCGAGGCCCCGCCCGCGCAGGAGGAAACCCAGCGCGCGGCTGCGGCCACCGAAACCGTGACCGAGGCCACGCGCATCAGCGAAGATGAGGCCCCGCGCCGGACCGCGACCGCGCCCGAGGTCAGCATGCGGCCGCAGCCCCGCCCCGAGCGCGCGCCGACCCAGACCGCCACAGCAACACCTGACCCCGCACCGCAGCCTCAGACGCCGACACCAACGCCCGCACCAACCCCAGAGCCCGCTCAACCCACTGGCCCCCGCACGGACGCGATTGCCGATGCCTTGGCCGAGGCAATGGCAGACGAGCCCACGCCCGGCGGCGTTGACGCCGGGCCATCGATCAGCCAGTCCGAGATCGACGGCTTGCGCCTGGCGGTTGAGGAGTGCTGGAATGTCGGTATCCTGTCGTCAGACGCGCTGGAAGCAGTGGTGACCATCGGCTTTGAAATGACGCCCGATTCACGCCCTGTGCCGGGTACGATCCACCTTGTGGAGGCCCAAGGCGGCGGGCAGGCGGGCCAGCAGGCCGCGTTCGAGGCCGGTCGCCGGGCGATTGATGAATGTGGTATGAATGGATACGGATTGCCAAGCGAGCTTTATGACCAGTGGCGTCTGGTCGAAATCACCTTCAACCCTGCAAGGATGAGCAGCCGATGACCGCCTTGACCACCAAGCACCCTTTCGCCCTGATCGTGGCCCTCACCGCATTGTTTCTGAGCGCGGTTTCGGCGCTGGCGCAAAGCAACTCTCCCCTGCGCATAGAGATCACAGAAGGCGTGATCGAACCTGTTCCCTACGCGATCCCCGACTTTGTGCCGGAAAACACAGCAGGCCAGCAATACGCCGCCTCTATCGCGCGGGTGGTTGCCAGCAATCTGTCGGGCACCGGGCTGTTGCGCGAGATCCCCGCCTCGGCGCATGTCGGGCGGGTCAGCAGTTTTGATTCGCCGGTGCAGTTTTCTGACTGGCGGGCGATCAACGCACAAGCGTTGATCACTGGCGCTGTGGCGGTGAACGGGCAAAGCATTACCGTCAAGTTCCGGCTCTTTGATGTTGTCAGCGGGCAGCAACTGGGGGACGGTCTGCAACTGGACGGACGTACCGACAACTGGCGGCGTATGGCGCACCGCGTGTCGGATGCTGTCTATACCCGGCTGACCGGGGAAAGCGGCTACTTTGACAGCCGCGTGGTGTTCATCGCCGAATCCGGCTCACGCGAGAACCGGCGCAAGCAGGTGGCGATCATGGATCAGGACGGCGAGAACGTGCAGTTCATCACCGACGGCGCGGCGCTTGCCTTCGCGCCCCGGTTCTCGCCGACCGGCGACCGGATTTTGTTCACCTCGTATGAAACCGGGTTTCCGCGCATCACATTGATGGATGTCGCCACAAGGTCGCGGCAGATGATCGGCGATCAGCCGGGCACCATGACCTTTGCGCCGCGCTTCTCGCCTGACGGTCAGTCGGTGGTCTATTCGCTGTCGGTCGGCGGCTCGACCAATCTTTTCCTGCTCAACCTTGCCAGCGGACAGCGCTATCAGTTGACAGATACCGGCGCGATCGATACCGCGCCCAGCTTCTCACCCAACGGGCAGTCGGTGGTGTTTGAAAGCGACCGAGAGGGCACCTCGCAGCTTTACATAATGGACATCTCCACCGGCGACACCCGCCGTATCAGCCATGGGCAGGGGCGCTATTCAACGCCAGTCTGGTCGCCGCGCGGTGATCTGATTGCTTTCACCAAGTCCAGTTCCGGGCGCTTCCATATCGGTGTGATGCGCACCGACGGCTCGAACGAGCGGCTGCTGACCTCGTCTTACCTTGACGAAGGGCCGACCTGGGCGCCCAACGGACGGGTGATCATGTTCACCCGCGAACAGGCAGGAGGTGATGCCGGGCTCTATTCGGTTGATATCACAGGCCGCAACCTGCGGCGCGTTCCTACCCCCGGTGCGGCATCAGATCCCTCGTGGTCGCCGCTTCTGCCCTGATCACAGTCCGGCGAGCGGCCAAGCCCAAGTCACCAGGCCGATTCCCCGCGCGCCGGGCTTCTGATAGACTGCGCCGCAACACAGCGGCATACACCCATAAACCTTGCGCCCAAAAACCCTACGAAGGACAGTCCAGATGAGACTTTTGACAACTGCAATCTTACTGACGGCAGCGCTTGCGCTGGCTGCCTGCAACAACCCGCGAAGCGGCACGTCGGACACCGACAGCTGGGGCAGCGCGGGCAACGGTATCGGCTCGACCGCGCTGGGCGATCCGAATGATCCGAACTCGATTGCCTATTTCAACCAGACAGTCGGCGACCGCGTGCATTTCACAGTCGATCAGTCCGGCCTGTCGCCCGAAGGTATGGCCACGCTGCGCCAGCAGGCCGTCTGGTTGAACCAGAACCCGCATTTCGCAATCCTGATCGAAGGCCATGCCGACGAGCGCGGCACGCGCGAGTATAACGTGGCACTGGGGGCACGCCGGGCCAATTCGGTGCAGGAGTATCTGGTCCAGCAGGGGATCGGGGCCTCGCGCATCCGCACAGTCAGCTATGGCAAGGAGCGCCCGGTTGAAGCCTGTGCAGCGCAACGCTGCTGGGACCTGAACCGGCGTGCAGTGACGGTGGTGTCTCGCTGAGGAGGTTGCGCCCCCGGTGGGCGGTGCAGGGGGGCTGTCTGCCCCCCTCTTTGGCTGCGCCGAATTCACCTCCCGGGGATATTTCTGAGCAGATGAAGGGGGCGGGCAGGCGCAAGGCGCCGGTCCGCCTTTTGTCATGAACGCACTGAAGGAATGCCTGTCGCGCCATCCCGGGCTGTCAAGGATGGGGGTGGCGGTTTCGGGCGGCGGGGATTCGGTCGCGCTTTTGCTGCTGGCAGCGGAACTGCCCGGGGTGAGCGTGGAGGCCGCGACGGTTGATCACGGCTTGCGCGCCGAATCACCGGCGGAAGCGGCGCATGTTGCCCGATTATGCGCGCGCCTGGGCGTGGCGCATCAGGTGCTGCGCTGGGTGCGTGGCGAGGGCCGTGGCAATCTGCAACAGGCAGCGCGGCGGGCGCGGCACGACCTGCTAGGTGCCTGGGCGCGTGAACGGGGTTTGCAGGCGGTGCTTCTGGGTCATACGCTTGATGATCAGGCCGAGACGGTGGTGATGCGGCTGGCCCGCGGCTCGGGCGTGGATGGGCTCTCGGGCATGTCTGAGGCGCATGAGCGGGGCGGGGTGCTTTGGTTGCGCCCGCTGCTGGGTACCCGTCGCGCGGCGCTGCGCGATATGTTGCGTGCGCGAGGGGTATCCTGGTGCGAGGACCCCTCGAATGCCGATGAAAGGTTTCAGCGGGTCCGGGCGCGCAAGGCGTTGGCGATGCTGGCACCGTTGGGGATTGATGCCGCAGGTCTGGCGGCAACCGCAGCGCGGATGACGCGCGCGCGCGTCGCGCTGGAGGCGCAGACCGAAGCCTCGCTGGCGGATCTGGTGCGCGAGGATCGCGGAACTGTGATTGTTGCGCGCGGGGCGATGTCGTTGCCGCCTGAGATCCGGGACCGGGTTTTTGCCCGGCTGCTCAGGGAATTGAGTGGTGGCGAGTATCCGCCGCGACTGGACGGGCTGCAACGCTGGATCGCCGGCTCCGGGGCGAAGGGCGGGCCGTTCATGGGCTGTGTCCTGCGCCCCGAGGCCACAGATCTGCGACTTTTTCGTGAGTATCGCGCCGTGGCGCTGACGCGGGCCCCGGTTGCCGGGTTATGGGATGGGCGGTGGCGGGCATCAGGTGTAACTGAAGCGGGAACAATGGAAATCCGCGCCCTTGGTCCCGCCGGATTGCGCCAGCTGTCACAACAGGCGCGCGCGGGTTTGCACCCGCATTGGCGCGAAACAGGGCTGCCCGAGGCCGCGCTCAAGGCCATGCCGGGCCTGTGGAACGGAGCGCGGCTGATTGCCGCGCCACTTGCACTTTGGCCCAATGGCTGGCAACTGACGGCCCGATCCGTGGTCACAGGACCGGCAGACAGTTCATTATCGCATTGAATACCCCCCGTCCGACCCCTATTTTAGACGCAACCGGCCGCCTGCGGCCCCAAGACCGGGAGAGCCTTCGTGGGCAACGCTCGAAATTTCGCATTCTGGATCGTCCTGTTTTTCCTGATGATCGTCCTGTTCAGCCTGTTCAGTAACGGGCAGAACGCCACTTCAGGCCGGACCGTCGGCTATTCGGACTTTCTGACACGGGTCGATGCCGGTGATGTCAGCCGCGTTGTCATCGACGGTGAAAGCCTTCGCGTGACCGACCGTTCGGGCCAGACCTACACCACAATCCGCCCGGACGGGGAAAACCCCACTGATAGGCTTATGGCGCAGAATGTGTCGATCGAGGCGCGTCCGCAGGAGCGTTCGGGCCTGTTGTCAGCCCTGTCCGTCTGGCTGCCGTTCCTTCTGTTGATCGGCGTGTGGATCTTCTTCATGAACCGCATGCAGGGTGGCGGCAAAGGCGGGGCGATGGGCTTTGGTAAATCGAAGGCCAAGCTGTTGACCGAAAAGCACGGGCGCGTGACCTTTGATGACGTGGCCGGTATTGATGAGGCCAAGGAAGAGCTGGAAGAGATTGTTGAGTTCCTGCGCACACCGCAGAAGTTCTCGCGCCTCGGCGGCAAGATACCCAAGGGCGCGCTGCTGGTCGGCCCTCCGGGCACCGGTAAAACGCTTTTGGCGCGCGCCATTGCAGGTGAAGCCGGGGTGCCATTCTTCACCATCTCCGGCTCGGATTTCGTGGAAATGTTCGTGGGTGTCGGTGCCAGCCGGGTGCGCGACATGTTCGAGCAGGCCAAGAAGAACGCGCCCTGCATCGTCTTCATCGATGAGATCGACGCCGTGGGCCGCTCACGTGGTGTGGGCTATGGCGGCGGGAATGACGAACGCGAGCAGACGCTGAACCAGCTTCTGGTCGAGATGGACGGGTTCGAAGCCAATGAGGGCATCATCATTATCGCGGCCACCAACCGGCCCGATGTGCTGGACCCCGCTCTGCTGCGTCCCGGCCGCTTTGACCGTCAGGTTCAGGTGCCCAACCCTGATATCAAGGGCCGTGAAAAGATCCTGGGTGTACATGCCCGCAAGGTGCCGCTGGGTCCGAACGTTGATCTGCGCATCATCGCGCGGGGCACGCCGGGCTTTTCGGGTGCGGATCTGGCAAATCTGGTGAATGAGGCGGCGCTGATGGCGGCGCGCAAGAACCGCCGCTTTGTGATCATGGATGACTTTGAGAACGCCAAGGACAAGGTCATGATGGGGGCCGAGCGGCGCTCGATGGTCATGTCCGAGGACGAGAAGAAACTGACTGCCTATCATGAGGCCGGGCATGCCGTGGTGGGCTTGAACGTGCCCCAGCATGACCCGATTCACAAGGCGACGATCATCCCGCGCGGGCGCGCGCTGGGTCTGGTTCTGTCGCTGCCTGAGCGGGATCAGCTGTCGGTGACCTATACCAAGTACAAGTCCAAGATCGCCATGGCGATGGGGGGCAAGGTCGCGGAAGAACTGACCTTCGGCAAGGAGAACGTGACCAGCGGTGCTGCCAGCGACATCCAGCAGATCAGCCGGATCGCGCGAGCGATGGTCACGCAGTTCGGCTTTTCGGACGGGCTGGGCAATATCGATTACGCCAATGAGCAGCAGAGCTTTCTGGGCAGCTATCAGGGGCAATCCAGCGTTTCGCCCGACACTCAGAAGCAGATCGATGAAGAAGTGCGCAAGATCGTCGATGAGGGCTATCAGACCGCCAAGCGCATCCTGACCGAGAAAAAGGATGATCTGGAGCGGCTGGCGCAGGGCTTGCTGGAATACGAAACCCTGACCGGGCCGGAGATCACTCGCGTCATGCGTGGCGAGCCGATCGGCCGTGACGAGGACGACGCGAGCCCGCCGAGCGGGCGGCCATCGGTTGCCTCGATCCCCAAGACCAAGCCGCGCAAGTCGCCGGATGGGGACGGTGGGATGGAGCCCGAGCCGAGCGCATGAGCGCAACGCCAAAGTCTGACTGGAACCCCGGGGCCTATGACAGGTTCCGGGGTTTGCGTTTGCGCCCGGCGCAAGACCTGCTGGCCCCAGTGCCAGACCTGCCTGCGGGTGATGTGATTGATCTGGGTTGCGGCAGCGGCGCGGCAGGGCCGCTGCTGCGCGTGCGTTTCCCCGACCGGCGGTTGATCGGGGTGGATGCCAGCCCAGCGATGTTGGCGAAAGCCGAAGCGGGCGCGGCTCATGACCAGTTGATCGCGGCCGATATCGCCGGGTGGCGGCCTGAAACACCACCCGCATTGATCTTTTCCAACGCCGTGTTGCATTGGCTGGACAACCACCCCCGCCTGATGCCGGACCTCGCCGCGCTGCTGGTACCCGGTGGCGTGTTGGCGGTGCAGATGCCCGGCAACTATCTCGCCCCCTCGCATCTTTTGTTGCGGGCCACAGCGGCGCGGCTTTGCCCTGAGGTGCTGGGGCAGACCCCCTATGTGCCGCCAGTGGCGGGCGCCGAAGACTATCTGGCGATGCTGTCGAACCTTGGCGAGGTCGATGCGTGGGTGACCTGTTACACCCACCATCTCGCGCCGCTCGCCGATGGTGGCCACCCGGTGCGCGCCTTCACGGAAAGCACCGCCATGCGCCCTTTCCTGCATAACCTGTCCGACGATCACGCGCGCGCCTTTGTTGCGGATTATGAGGAGGGGCTGGCGCTGGCCTATCCCCGGCGCGTGGATGGCTCGGTGCTTTTTGCGTTTCGGCGGGTGTTCTTTGTCCTGACCCGGGCCTGAACGCCTCCGCAGGCGGTTTTGGACGCAAACAAGGGACGCGGTTTCGCATCCGAAACCCTTCACGCCGAAAAACGGCGCAGATCGGTCGCAAACGAATTTCCTGGCGGCGCAGTCTCGGCCTATGCAGGGGGGACTCAGCCCAAGGGGAAGAATGATGGCCTTCAAGACCGATATCGAGATTGCCCGCGAGGCGAAAAAGCAGCCGATTCAGAAAATCGGCGATCGCCTTGGTATCCCGCAAGACCATCTGCTGCCCTATGGCCATGACAAGGCGAAGATCAGCCAGGATTTCATCCGCTCGCTGGAAGGGCGGCCTGATGGCAAGCTGATCCTGGTCACCGCGATCAACCCGACCCCGGCGGGTGAGGGCAAGACCACCACAACCGTGGGGCTGGGCGACGGGTTGAACCGGATCGGCAAGAAGGCGGTGATCTGTATCCGCGAGGCCTCGCTTGGTCCGAATTTCGGCATGAAGGGCGGCGCAGCGGGGGGCGGCTATGCGCAGGTTGTGCCTATGGAAGAGATGAACCTGCACTTCACCGGTGATTTTCACGCGATTACCTCGGCGCATAACCTGCTTTCGGCGATGATCGACAACCATATCTACTGGGGCAATGCGCTGGAAATCGACGAACGCCGCATTGTCTGGCGCCGGGTGATGGACATGAACGACCGCGCGCTGCGCGATATCGTCGTGGGTCTGGGCGGCGTGGCCAACGGATTTGCGCGCCAGACCGGGTTCGATATCACAGTGGCGTCCGAGGTCATGGCGATCCTGTGCCTGGCGCGCGATCTGGATGATCTGCAAAAGCGGCTGGGCGATATCGTTGTGGCGCACCGCCGCGACAAGACACCGATCACCTGCCGCGATATCAAGGCCGATGGTGCCATGACCGTGCTTTTGCGCGATGCGATGCAGCCCAATCTGGTACAGA
The DNA here is from genome assembly GCA_020832545.1 of Pararhodobacter sp. GTDB lineage: Bacteria > Pseudomonadota > Alphaproteobacteria > Rhodobacterales > Rhodobacteraceae > Pararhodobacter. Next base: position 17,434 of record JAFIEK010000040.1, read on the forward strand.
CGCTGGAGAACAATCCCGCCTTTGTCCATGGTGGTCCGTTTGCGAATATCGCGCATGGCTGCAACTCGGTCATCGCCACGCGCACGGCACTGAAGCTGGGTGACTATGTGGTGACCGAGGCGGGGTTCGGGGCCGATCTGGGGGCCGAGAAATTTTTCGACATCAAGTGCCGCAAGGCGGGGCTGACGCCCGCTGCGGCGGTGATTGTGGCCACGGTGCGCGCGATGAAGATGAACGGCGGGGTGGCGAAGGCCGATCTGGGGGCCGAGAATGTGGACGCGGTGGAGAAGGGTTGCCCCAACCTGGGCCGCCATATCGGTAATGTGAAAGGGTTTGGCGTGCCGGTTGTGGTGGCAATCAACCATTTTCATTCCGACACCGATGCCGAGATTGCAGCGGTGCAGGCCTATGTCACCCAGCAGGGCGCCGAGGCGATCATTTGCAAGCACTGGGCGCAGGGCGGCGCGGGGATTGAAGAGCTGGCGCACAAGGTGGTTCAGATGGCTGAAGCCGGGGTCTCGACCTTTGCGCCGCTTTATCCTGATGACATGGGGCTGTTCCAGAAGATCGAAACCATCGCCAAGCGCATCTACCACGCTGACGACGTGCTGGCCGAAAAGACGATCCGTGATCAGCTCAAGGCGTGGGAGGCCGAGGGATATGGGCATTTTCCGATCTGCATGGCCAAGACGCAATACAGCTTTTCGACCGACCCCAACCTGCGCGGTGCCCCGGTCGGGCATTCGGTGCCGATCCGCGAGGTTCGGCTGTCGGCCGGGGCCGGGTTCATTGTGGTCATCTGCGGCGAGATAATGACCATGCCGGGCCTGCCGCGCGCGCCTGCGGCAGAAACCATCCGGATCAACGACATCGGGCATGTCGAGGGGCTGTTCTGAGCGACGGCCTTTGGCAAGCGGCGCGCGCCGTGCGGGGCATCGAACCCCGCCCGGCGCGTCGAACCGACCCCTTGCAGGGGCGGTCCGACCGGGGCAAGAGAAGATGGCATTCGCAGGAGGCTGACATGGCGGCAAGCATCATCGATGGCAAAGCATTCGCGGCACGGGTTCGCGCAAAGGTGGCGGCTGAGGTTTCAGCACTGAGCCGCGATCACGGGTTGATTCCAGGGCTGGCGGTGGTGCTGGTTGGCGAGGACCCGGCCAGCCAGGTCTATGTCCGGTCCAAGGGGAAGCAGACCGTCGAGGTCGGCATGCAATCTTTCGAACATCGATTGCCCGTGGACATTTCAGAAGCTGAGTTGCTGAACCTGATCGTAAAGCTGAATGCCGATCCTGAAATCCATGGCATTCTCGTGCAGTTACCGCTGCCTTCGCATGTAAATTCGGAGCTGGTGGTAAATGCGGTTGACCCGGCCAAGGATGTCGATGGCTTTCACATTTCCAATGTCGGTCTTCTGGGCACAGGTCAGAAAGCTATGGTGCCCTGCACGCCACTGGGCTGTTTGATGATGTTGCGTGACCACCATGACAGCCTGTCAGGGATGGACGCGGTTGTCGTGGGGCGGTCGAACATTGTGGGCAAGCCGATGGCGCAACTGTTGCTGGGCGACAGCTGCACGGTGACGATTGCTCACAGCCGCACCCGCGATCTGCCCGCAGTCTGCCGCCGCGCCGATATACTGGTGGCCGCCGTGGGCCGCCCTGAGATGATTCCGGGCGACTGGGTTAAGCCCGGCGCCACCGTGATCGATGTCGGTATCAACCGCATCGAACGTGACGGCAAGACGCGGCTGGTGGGCGATGTCCATTTTGAGAGCGCGACCAAGGTAGCAGGGGCGATCACCCCGGTTCCGGGCGGCGTGGGGCCGATGACGATTGCATGCCTCTTGGCCAATACGCTGACGGCGGCCTGCCGGGCGAATGGGTTGCCAGAACCAGAAGGGTTGACGGCCTGACGCTCAGGCCGGATCGACCGGGATCATCGTGCCTTGCATCAGCGCGATAGTCTTGCGTTTGTCACCCTGCAACGCCCATACCTCGGCGCGCACGACACTTAGGCGTCGCCCGGCGCGCACCACTTCGCCTCGCGCCTCCAGCATCTCGCCGATGGCAGGCGACAAAAGGTTGATCTTGATCTCGGCGGTCATCACCTCGCGATCAGGCGGATACAGGCTGAGTGCTGCATACCCCGCCGCCGTGTCGCCCAGCGTGAAGGCAAGGCCCGCGTGGCCTGCCCCATGCTGTTGGCGCATCCCCGCAAGGATCGGCGCGCGGATCACACAGGCACCATCCCCTGCCGCGATAAGGGTTGCCCCAATGGTCTGCATCATGCTTTGCCGGTCGAAACTGGCCTGGATATGCGCGGGAACCGGGGGCAGGGGGGATGTCATGGCAGCGCCTCGCGCGGTGGTTGCAGTGAGAATTCAGTACGATCGCCAGTTCTGCGGGAAATAGCATACCCGCGCCGGGCGTCATCAGGTTTAGTTTACGATGTCGGCGTCGCGCACAAACATATTAGCCCAGGCACGGTCAATGAGTTCAGGGCTCATGTGATAAGGTTTGCCCTCGAACTCGCAGATCGAGATGATCTGATCGATCAGGAAGACCGGTTGATAATTGGCATAGATATTGTCGATGGTCGGATACTTCTCTTGCAGCAGATGGTTCAGCGCCTCGGCATTGAGGGGCATCTGCCGCTTGCGGGCGACCAGGGCGAAAATCTTCAGGAAATCGGCCTGGTTGGGACCGTCTATCTTGATCTTGTAAAAGATCCGCCGGAGCGCGGCCTGATCGAAGATCTTGTTGGGGTGAAAGTTGGTTGAAAAGATCACCAGTGTGTCAAACGGCACGATGATCTTTTCGCCCGATTGCAGCGACAGAATATCGTAGTTCATTTCCAACGGTACGATCCAGCGGTTGATCAGCGCCTGCGGAGGCTCTTCCTGCCGGCCCAGGTCATCAACAATGAAGACGCCGCCCATGGCCTTGAACTGCAAAGGTGCCTGATACGTGCGCGACACCGCATTATACTTCAGCTCCAACATTTCGAGCATCAGCTCACCCCCCGTCACCACCGTGGGGCGTTCGCAAAGCACATAACGTGGATCAAAGCGCTGGCCACTCAGGCGCAACTGGCTGCCTGAGGCCTCTGGCATCTGGGCACGGGTATGCACGATGGGATCATAGACCGAGATTACTTGACTGGAATGCACCACGGCACGTGGCACGTAGATCTGATCGCCCAAGGCATCGCGGATGCCGTTCGAGATCGAGGATTTTCCGTTGCCGGGTGGGCCGTAAAACAGGATCGACCGCCCCGATGTCACAGCTGGACCCAGATCTGCCATCAGCCCTGGCGGCAGAATCAGGTCGCCCATCGACTGCTGCAAGCGGTCACGCGAGATCTTGATCTTGCGGATCGACTGGCGGCGCACCTGTTTGGCATAGGCCTCGATCGGGACGGGCATGGCCCCGAAATACTCTGATTGTTCCAGCGCGCGGTGCGCCTGCTGGCGGCCGGCCTCGGTCAGCTGATAGCCCATCTCCGAACTGGTGCTGGTGGCATGCAGGGTGCCCATCGCCTCGATCAGGCGTTCGCCCCGGGCCGCGTCAATCAGTTGCTGGACCTGAGCGAACGGCAGGCAGATCGTTGCCGATATTTCGGAGATGTAGCTGAGCGACATGCGAAGCATGGTTTTCAGCAGGATGTCGCGCATCAGCGTCATCGGCAGCCCGGTATCGGCCAATGAGGCGGGAAGTGCAGGAGGCTGGATGCGAGGTTCGGGCGCTTGATGGGTCATCGGTGGGTTCCGGTGGCTTAGGTCACTGGCCGTAGAGCGTGGCCAGTGCCAGGTAAAAAATCAATGAAGGCCCCAGCGCCAGCCCCATGGGAAATTCGCGCCGCTGCCAGCTTTCCCATTCCGGTGTGGCCGCGCGCACGGCCGGGACCAAGCGCAAAAGGCGATGAGACAGAAAGCTGGACAGAACGACAGCGGCCAGAAGTACCAGAAACAGCCGCAGATCACCCAGCGCCACAAAGGGGGCCATCGCGGCTGCGAACTTGGCATCTCCGGCCCCGAAGCCGCCTGTCAGTGACAGCACGAAGCCCACGACCAGCACAACGGCAAAATTCAGCCACGACCAGCCCCAGACCGGCAGCGGCAACACCAGAAGGCCAACCACGGCATAGACCCCAAGCAGGGCCACCACCGCCTTGTTAGGAATACGCATACTGCGCAGATCGCTCCAGACCACCCAAAGGGCGACCGGAGTGGCAAAGATCAGCAGCCAGAGCGCGGCACTTGCGGATTGAGCCATCATCGCCTGCGCCTATTGCAGCGCCCGAAGCGCCAGCACTGCCGCTTCGAAATGCTGTGGGTGGGTGCCGATCGCGTCTTGCAGCAGACCGCGCCCGACCGCGACATCGCCCTGGCGGATGGCGGCCAGCGCCATGGTGTGCAAAAGCTCGGCGCGTTCGATCTGGGTCATCTGGATCAGCGGCAGCTCATAGCGACGCTGCGCCGCGCGCGCCAGAACGAGGTTGTTTTTCGCCGTGAACATCGAGCCGTCATGGCGCAACGCTTCGGCGAACAGCCGTTCAGCGCCGCGATGATCGCCGCGGGTCAGCTTGGAATAGCCCCAGTTGTTGAGCACCCCGGCGGGGCGTGCCGTCAGGTCCACCGCGATCTCATAGAAACTGTCGGCGCGGTCCCATTGCTGGCGCGAGTCGGCGACCATCGCCTCCAGCCGATAGCGCTGAAAGGTTTCATGCGTTGGCGGGATGCTGTTGAGCGTGGCCGCTGCCTGATCCCAGTTGTTGGCGCGGATATACGCATCGGCCAGTTCCACCTGATCGTCAAGCACCGCGTCCGGATGAGCGATCACCGCTTGCCAGACAGGCACCGCAGCCTCGGCCTGGCCCGAGCGTGCAAGTGACCGCGCCAGTCCGCGGCGGAAGATGACCCGGTCGGGGTTGTTCTCAGAGGCTTGGGTGAAATAGGTCACGGCCTCGCGCGGGTCGGCGGCGGTGAGCATAAGTTCGGCCATGTTGTCCTGATCGATCGAGGCAACAGAGTCGATGGCGCGGGCAGTCTGGGCATGTCGCGAGTCGCCGCAACCGCTCAGAAGCACGCCGCCCAGAAGGCAAAGCGGTGCAATCCACAGCTTACGCATCAGATGTCCTTCACTGCTCGATGCTCAGGGTGTCGATAGCAGAAGGAAGCGTCCGTTTCCGCGCCGCACCAGAGCGAAATTATAGTTGTTTTCGGAACTATAGCCTGAATCTTCGAGATTTGCGAGAGCAAGGCGCAGATTTTCACGTATTTCACCGGAGCGCCCGCTGTCTATCGCAAAGGCAGTCTGAAACAGGTGGCGCGCCTCGCTCCATTGCTGCCGCTCGACCATGACCACGCCGAGATTGTTGAGAGCGGGGACGAAGCTGGAGTCGGTGTCAAGCGCCCGTCGCAACAGGCTTTCGGCCTGGCCCAGCCTGCCCAGTCGCAGATTGGCCGAGCCGATGGCCGACAGCACATCCACCCCCGGCCCCTGTTCGGCGGCAGCACGGAAATAGGCGCGCAACGCCAGCTCATACTCGCCCGCAGCCATCAGCCGATGGCCCACGACAAGGCCATCCACGGCCTCGGCAATGGCAGTCCCCCGGGTGGGCAAGCCGTCGGGGGAAAAGCTTTCGTTACGCTGGCAGGCGGCAACGAGGCAAAGAAGCCCCAGTGCCAGGCCGATCATGCGAATCATGGGAGGGCATTTGCAGAATTGAACAGCTCCAGAACACCATGCACCGACGGCCCGACCAGGATGATCAGCAAAGGCGGTACAGTGAACATCATTGTGCCCAGTGTCAGCTTCGTGGGCAAGACGTTTGCTTTCTCTTCGGCCAACATGACGCGTTTGTCACGCATTTCAGCCGCATAGACGCGCAACGCGTCCGATACCGAGGTGCCGTATGTGGCAGACTGGATCAGCACGGTGACAAATGAGCGGATATCCACATTGCCACTGCGCGCGCCCAGGTCCTTGAGAACCTCCATACGGTCCCTGCCTGCCTTGATCTCATGCGAGACGGTTTCGAATTCCTCGGCCAGTGCCGGGTATCCGCCGCGCAACTCCTGCGCGATCCGGTTGATGGACTGATCCAGCGACTGTCCTGCGCCGGTGCAGATCAACAGCATGTCCAGCGCGTCGGGGAAGCCGCTGGCGATCTGCTCCTGTCGTTCCTGCCTGCGCTTGTTGACCCAGTAGATGGGCAGATAATAGCCGATCAGCGTGGGCATCAGCACCGGCAAGGCCAGCATCAATGTCGAGCGGTCGGGGTCTGCAGGCTGGAGCATGGTGAATGCCAGCCCCAGCATCAGCCCGCCAAGTCCCATGATGAACTTGGCCGCGTGATAATCGCGCACCGCATTGCGGCCATGATAGCCCGCCTGAATCATCTCCAGCCGCGCGGCTGACTTTTCTTCGTCGGTGCCGGGTTCAAGGAAGGTCTTGTAACGCTCCAGCCGGTTCTGAAGGGTGCTGCTTTCCTCACGGCGCGACAGTTTGCTGTGGCGCTCGCCCCGGGGTTCCTTGACCTGCTCGCGCAGCTTGGTCAGCGGATCGGCCGTTTTTGCGCCACCACCGGTCACGGCGAACAGCACAAGCGTCAGCCCCGCCACAGCCAGTAGCGCCATCATCCCCAAAGGGGATGTCAGGCCTTGCAATGCAGTTTCCAGAAACATGGCGACGCTCCGTTCAGACCTTGATGTTGACCATCTTGCGCATGTAGAGAATGTTCACGCCAAGGAAGGCAAAGACCACCAGCGCGACCGGGATGAATAGCGCGGTTTCCTTGACCTCATCGTAGTAATCCGGCTTGATCAGGCTGATCGCCAACATGGCCACGATGGGAAATCCGGACAGGAACGCGCCGGACCACTTGGCTTCGGCGGTGATGGCGCGAACCTTGCGGAACAGCTTGAACCGGGCGCGCACCACCTTTGACAACCCGTCCAGGATATCGGCCAGATTGCCCCCGGATTGCTGCTGGATTGTCACGGCCACGGCAAGAAAGCGCAGATCCTGCATGTCCATGCGCTCTGCAAAACTCAGGAGCGCCTCGCCCATGTCACGGCCATAGGCGGCTTCATCGGCGATGAACCCCAATTCGGAGCCAAGCGGATCAGGGATTTCCTTGGCGGCGGCGGCCAATGCCTGCACGAAGGGGTGGCCGACCCGTAGGCCACGCACCAGCATGTCGATTGCGTCAGGCAACTGTTCCTCGATCATCCCGTAGCGTTTCTTGGCCTTGCCAGAGACCCAGAACCAGATCGCACCGATCCCCATCACCACTGCGATCCCCAGCCGCACCGGGGTTGGTGCCTCGGTGACAAGGGACAGCATCAAAAACACCACCACCGCCAAAAGCGCCATCATGGCGATCAGCATGGCGGGCGAGAATGCAATCTGTCCTTTGGTGGCCTTGTCGGCGAGCAGGGCATAGAAAGGGATGCCACGGGATTTGTTGTGTTGGCTGATCTCCTTGCGCAGACGCTCAATCGCCTCTTGCCGGCTGACGGTTTCATCCAGCATCTCCAGCCGCCGGTTCATGCGGCTGCCCAGCCGGATAGAGCGGCCAAAGACCATGAGGTAGATGGCTTCCACCAGAAGCAGGATGCCGCCGAAGATCAGCAGATAAATGATCAATGTGGGGGAAATTGTCATGGATGATTACCGGGCCGGGATCTGGTCATAGAGCGTCGCGGGAAGGTCATAGCCCCAGCGCTTGAAGCGCTCGGCATAATGCGAACGGATGCCTGCACCGGTGAAATGGCCGATGATCTTGCCATTGGGTTCCATCCCGGTCCGCTCAAATTTGAACACTTCCTGCATGGTGATGATCTCGCCTTCCATCCCGGTGACTTCGGTGATCGAGACCATCCGGCGTGAGCCGTCCTGCAGGCGCGTGACCTGCACGATCAGGTTGACGGCGCTGGCAATCTGGCTGCGTACCGCCTTGAGCGGCATTTCGATGCCGGACATCGCGATCATGTTCTCAAGCCGGCTGACGCCGTCGCGGGCAGAGTTGGCGTGGATTGTGGTCATCGATCCGTCATGGCCGGTGTTCATGGCCTGCAACATGTCGATGACCTCTTCGCCACGGGTTTCGCCAACGATGATCCGGTCAGGGCGCATGCGCAAGGCGTTGCGCAGACAGTCGCGCTGGGTCACAGCGCCTTTGCCCTCGACATTGGCGGGGCGGCTTTCCATGCGGCCGACATGAACCTGCTGGAGTTGCAGTTCGGCGGTATCCTCGATGGTGAGAATGCGCTCGGAATTGTCGATGAAGCCGGAAAGGGCGTTCAGCGTGGTCGTTTTGCCCGAGCCCGTCCCGCCCGAGACAATGACATTGAGCCGCGTTGCTACCGCCGCTTCAAGATACATTGCCATTTCTTCAGAGAAGGCACCGAAGGCCACCAGATCGTCGATTGCCAGCTTTTCCTTCTTGAACTTGCGGATCGATACCAGCGAGCCGTCAACCGCCACCGGCGGCACCATCGCGTTGAAGCGTGAGCCATCGGCCAGACGGGCGTCGACATAGGGGTTCGATTCGTCCACCCGGCGACCGACGGCAGAGACGATCTTGTCGATGATCCGCAGCAGGTGACGCTCATCCTTGAAGGTGATGTCTGTCAGCTCCAGCTTGCCGTTGCGTTCGACAAAGACCCGCTGCGGTCCGTTCACCAGAATATCGTTGACCGTCTCATCCTTGAGCAGGGGCTCCAGCGGGCCAAGGCCGCGAACCTCGTGGTAAAGATCCTGATTGAGCACATGGCGTTCATCGCTGGTGAGAACGAAATTGATTTCGCTCAGCGCTTCGGCGGTGATCGCGGCGATTTCCGAGCGCAGCTCGGCCTCGCTGGCACCATCCAGCGCTGCGAGGTTGAGATTGTCCAGCAGCCGCTGATGCAACTGCGATTTCATCTCGATGATGCGCTGCCTGCGTTTGCGTTCGCGGTCAGCTGGCGGCGGCGCGGCTGCGGCCTGCGGCTTGGTCAGGCGCGGACCTGGCCGCGGCTGCGGCGCGGGCTGGGCGGAAGTGCTGACCGGTGCCTCGACCGGTTGCGGAACCGCGCGCGAGGGTTGCGCCTGCGGCGCGGGCTGATCTTTCTTGAAGCGCGAAAACATGGGTGTTCCTTCAGGCGGCGGCCTGTGTGGCGCTGCGCTGGGCCTCGACAAGGCTTTGCGCCAGTTTGCGGATTTCTTTCAAAAGCGGGTTCTTCGGCGCGATCTCGGCCAGTGGCAGGCCGTGGTCGTTGGCATGGGTCACCTGCGCCGTGCCATCGGGCAAAGACACCTCGATGGTGATGTCCAGACTTTCGGCCATGCGCTTGGCACGCGACTTGCCTGACAGATCGGTGAATCGCGGCGCGCGGTTGAGTACATAGCGCAGCTTTGACAGCGGCAGTTCCTCGGCCTTGAGCGCGCGGATCAGGCGCAGCGCGTTCTGCGCCGAACGCATATCCAGCTCAAGAGTGGCGAAATAGGTATCGGCCGCGTTGAGCACAGTTTCCGTCCATTGCACCACGGTGCCGGGCATGTCGATCACCACGAAATCGAAATTTGCCCGCGCCATGTCGATCACCCGCGAGATATCATCGGTGGTGATCAGATCAAGCGGCAGCATGTCCGACGCGGCGGTCAGAACCTTGAGCTTTTCATTGAAGGTTTGCAGCGTGCTGAAGAAGAAATCGCGGTCCATCACCGCAGTGTTCGACAAGAGCTCGAATACCTTTTCAGTGCGCGCGAGGTCCAGATAGGTTGAGACCGAGCCGGTCTGAAGATCAAGATCCAGTATACAGACCCGTGGCGCATCTGGGCCGCGCTGGGTGGCCAGTTCCCAAGCCAGATTGACCGCCATCGTCGTTGCGCCGGTGCCCCCCGCAAGGGGGTGAACGGCGATGACCGTGCCGTTGCGATCACCCTTAACTGCGAGTTGCGGGGCGGCGGCCAGGCCAAGGCTGGGCGCGGGCTGGTTCAGCCGTTCGATTGCGTCGTGCAGTGCGTTTTCAGGCAGCGGGTAGGGCACGAAATCGCTCGCCCCCATCCGCAACAACCGGTGCAGGATGATCGGACCCAGTTCCTCGGCGATGAGGATGACATGAATATCAAGGCTGCGGGCGCGCTGAATGATCGCCTGAACCTGGGTCATGTTCCCCTCGTCTTCATCGTCAAGCGCGATGGCGACGAATTCAAGTGACCGCGCCTCTGGCAGGTCCAGGTACTTGAGCGCGTTCTGAAAACTCAGATCGCCCCAGCTTTCGCCCAGCTCGCTCTCCATGTCCTCGATCAGCAGATCAAAGTTCTGCACATCGCGAGACACCGTGCAGGCACGGATGGGGACGGGGTTCTTCACGGCTGCTACATTGCTCGACATAACACATTCCTTCCCGCTACTGCCTTCGGCAGGGCCAAAGCCGGTTTCCGACTCATTCGATTTTGCGAAACAACGCGCAATCGCGGCTGATGCCAGACTTGCGGTTAATCTTGGCGATAGTAGGGCTAAAAAAACGTAATTGTTTGGCTGTCGATGACAGACTTTCACTGAAAACTGCCAAATAAACAGCGCCGCCCGCGGCTTTGAAGGCGGCGGGCGGCGTGAGGTCGAATAATGGGCGCGCGGTTACAGATAGGGCGGCGGGCGCTCCCGGGTCGCGCTTTCCACGTATTCGCGATATATGATCTGCGCGTACTGGCCATTCAGCACCGTCGGGTGGCGCTGCATGAAACCGGATACTTCTGTCACGGTGCGCCGGTTCTGGCGTTCGCGGGCCTGGGTGAAGATCAGCGGCTGCGTCTGACCATGCGACACCAGCGCCTCCAGCCGCGCGCGGCTGATACCGTGACGCACAAGGGCATTTACCACGGCCCGCGCGCGGCGCAGGCCCAGCTGGTGGTTGTAGGCGGCGCTGCCGACCAGATCAGTATGGCCAAAGACGCGGAAAGTAACTTCGGGGAACTGCCGGATCCAGTGTGCCTGTCGGCGAAGGATCGACTGCGCCTCGGCATCCAGATGGACGCTGTCGAAAGCAAAATTGACCGTTGTGGGCACTTCCGCAGCGAAACGCTCGGCCAAGTTGACGACGTAGGGCATTTGCCCGGTCAGAACCAGATGGTTGTGCGCGGTCGGATTGCCGAAACCGCCTTCATCGAGGCCAGCGCCCAATTCCCGCGTGTTGTCACAGGCAGCCAACGCCGTGCAGCCCAGCCCGAGAGTGAAAAACCGCCGTGTGATCATCGTCTGGTGCCCCGCCTCATTCCATCACATAGCCGTAGCCGCCACGGAAGTCCTGCCGCGCGACTTCACTGGCGCCGCCGGACTGGCCCGTCAGGCGGCCATGCAGGAACAGATCAGCCTCATTGGGCAGGCGCACCCGGTCGGTGGGCAGCATCAGCGCCTCGCCCCGGGTGGGCGTGACCAGATGCGCGGTAACAAAGATCACCAGCTCGCTCTGGTCGCGCTGATACTGTGAGCTGCGAAACAGCGCGCCCAGAATGGGGATGTCACCCAGCCATGGCACCTGCCGCGTGCTGCCGCGGAAGTCGTCCTGCAACAGCCCGGCGATGGCGAAGCTTTCGCCGTCGCGCAGTTCCACCGTGGTCGAGGTTTGGCGACGGCGCAGCGCCGGCACCGAAACGCCACCGGTGGTGACCGAGGTCGTCGTATCCAGGCTGCTGACGGACGCATTCATCATCAGGTTGATGACATCGCCGTCAAGCACGCGCGGCGTGAATGTCAGCTCTACGCCGAAGGGGCGATATTCAATGGTGATCTGGCCGTTCTCGTTGGATACCGGGACCGGAAACTCGCCGCCGGCAAGAAAATAGGCCTCTTGGCCAGAAAGCGAGGTCAGGCTGGGTTCGGAAAGTGTGCGCGCAAGGCCATTGGTTTCCAGAGCTTCCAGCAGTACCTGAAACTGCACCGCGCCGATGCCAATTCCTGCCGTCAGCGCACCTTCGCCGCCACCGGTGCGCAGCGAGGTGTTGACCGGCGCGAAGCCCTGGCCAATGTTCAGACTGGCGCCCAGTTCCTGCGAAATATTGCGCTGCACTTCGGAAAAGCGGACCCGCAGCATCACCTGATGGGTGCCGCCCACGCTCATCAGGTTCGACACCCGGTCCGGTGCGTAGCGTTCGGCAAGCTGCAGCGCCGCATCCAGCCGTGAGATGGACGAGACCGTGCCCGACATGACAATGCCGTCATTGGCGGTGCGCACCTCGATCTGCTCATTGGGCAGGATCTGGCGCAGCCGTTCGCGAAACTCGGCGACATCGGGGGCGACATGCACTTCGACATTGGCGATCAGCGTGCCGTTGGGCCCCAGAATGGTCAGCGTGGTGCGCCCCGGTGCCTTGCCCAGAACATAGATCGAGCGATCCGACAGGGTGGAGATATCAGCAATACCCGGATTGGCGATCGACAGTTCGGCAAACGAGATATCGCTTTCCACGACAACGGCGCGGTTCATCGCGACGACAAGTGTCTCGTTCACGTTGCCGCGCATGATTCGCAAGGTGTCGGCCTCAACAGCAGACGAGGTCCAAGGCACAAAGCCAAGACCAAGCATCGCCAGCGTCAAGCCAGACGCAATCAAACTCTTCACTCTCATGTGATCCTGCCTCGCTGATCACGCCTCATTAGCCCGCAGTCTGATGCTCCGGTGCGCCACCAGAATGCTTGAATCGGCTTTTTATTGCAAGAATCAAATGTTTGGATTGAAAAGTTAAGTGATTTCCACGCAATCGCAGCCAGTTCTGGTGGTTCACATGCCAAGACGCCCCAGCATATGGGGGCGCCCCTGTGGCAATTGTGCACGTTCAGTTGGTGCAGGGGATTTCGATCACTACCACTTCCGAGCCACGGCGCGTGCGAACGGTGCAACGCTCTGCCGGGGCTTCCGCGCGCGGTGCCTCAACCCCGAGGATGTCGCGGCGACCAATCTGGAAGGCGTTGATTGGCGTCGTGTCATCCATGCCGACGACTGACAGCGACAGCCGCCCGGTTGACTGGCCCTGCGCCATTGTTGCCACCAGTTCCGGCGCGGCCTCGACTGTGATACTGCGCGGGGTGCCGGTGAAGGTGCGGTCCTGATCGGCGTTTTCGTCCAACGCGATGATGCGCACACCGCTGCTGAGCAGACGGGTAACCTCGCCCTGATCTTCGCTGCGACCAGTCCAGTAGATATCCACCGTGTCCGAGGGGCGCAGCGAGCCAGAGATGCCGCTGTTGGCATCCACACGGATGGTAAAGGCGCGCATGCCCGGCGACAGTTGTGCCGCAATCCCGGCGGCCTGTCCGGGGCGGCTGACCTTGAGTTCAAGAATGGGCTCGTTCGGCTCCATCGCACGCAGGGCGATGCGGGGGCGTTCCGGGTCGGGCATCAATGTTTCCAGATCAGAAAAAACGCCTTCAGGCAGGGCGTCACGCGGCCAAGCCACGGCGCGCACATCGCCCTCGGCGATCGGCTCTCCATAGCGCAGCGCGCGGGCGGCTACGAACACCTCTGTGGTTTCGATGCTCGGCTGGTTCGCCTGACGTGCCTGAACGGCGGCGATGGCGTCCTGCGTCTGGTTGACGTAGCTTTGCGCCATAAAGACACCAAACCCCGCCAGTGCGAGGCCGACCCCGAGAACAGCTACCTGCATTCCGCGCATGGGCATTTCCTTTCTTTCATCGAAGGCGGCGGGTGAGTCGTCACCAGCGCGCATGCGTGATCACAGAAGGTCTGACGTGTGATTGGGTCCAATTCGTGACCAAAAATGGCCGACTTCGTGCTTGAGACTGTTGCTTTGCGTGACCCAAACAGGAAAAAGACCGCATTCATGGAATGCGGTCTTTTTTGTCTGCTTCAGGGATCAGTCGGGCAGGCTGCCCGAAACTGACGTCGAAACGGCGCTGGTGATATCGCTGCCCAAGCCCCGTACGTTGCTGCTCAGCGTGGCGACAACGGCGATGGCCAGGCCGACAACGGCGGCGGTCAGAACCACCCAGTCCACGGTCACGGCGCCCGATTCGTCATTGTGGAAGGTCTTGACAAGATCGAAGAATTTCATGGTTTCTCTCCAGATAAATTACACACTTGGTTCTGCGTGGCGCCGGTTCCGGAAGGTTGAATGGGTTAATACCGTTCCCGTGCTTTGCCCTTGCTTTTTCGTGTTCAACCTTGGCCGGATCAGGGCGGAAAAGGGCCATTTCAGGGCAAAGTTCACGTTTTTTTTTACAAATGAAGGAATCGACGAAACAGCGTGTTGCTGAATCGGAAAGCGTTGCTGAAATGGAAACAGTCTTCAATCGCACTTCAATTCTGCGCGATTGCGATTCGTAGCTTTTTCTGGCACATAGAATGCAGAACAAGAACAAGCCGAGGCCATGCCGAGCAGCATGCCGTTCAGACTAGCCCTGCCTTGCGCGGCCCTGTTGGCGGCGGCGCAACCCGTTTGGGCCGAGGATTTCACCTTTCGCAGGATCACCGTGGCGCCGCCTGACAGCGGGCCGCGTATCACCGTGCAGATCGACCCCGAAGAACAGGCCCGCCGTCTGGCCCTGCCCGCTGCCCCCGCCGTAATGCGCCCGCAGGCGAACGGCGCGTCAGGGCCAGCGGATGTGGCGACGGCCCGCTTCGGCTGGTTCTGGACCCGCGTTCCCGCCGCACGCGACGCGCATGAGGGGCGCTTTCTGCTCGCCATGCAATCGCTGCGCACCCCGCCCGACGGGCAGGCAGTGCCCGAGCCGCGCATCCAGTATCTGCAAGGCATCATCGAAGCGCATGGCCCGGCAATACTACGCGCGAGTGTCGGCACGCAGGTGTCACCCGCGCTGGTGCTGGCGGTGATCGCGGTAGAATCTTCGGGGCGGGTCGACGCGGTCAGCCATGCCGGAGCGCAGGGGCTTATGCAACTGATCCCGGCCACCGCCGCGCGCTTTGGCGTGCAGGATTCGTTCGATCCGGCTGAGAACATTCGCGGCGGCGTCGCCTATCTGGACTGGCTGCTGAATGAATTCGAGCGCGATATCGTGCTGGCTCTGGCGGGGTACAACGCGGGCGAGGGCGCGGTGCGGCGCAATAGCGGTGTCCCGCCCTATGCCGAGACCCGCGATTACGTGCCGCGCGTTCTGGCTGCGTGGAATGTGGCGCGGGGCCTGTGCACGACCCAGCCTGATCTGCCCACCGATGGCTGCGTCTTTGCCGTATCTCAGCGCCGGGCCGAGGCGCGCACAGCAACAGACGGATAGCGACGGTGTTGTCGGCCTGGCACCATCCGGCCACGGGCGTGTGGCTACAGCCATGCCCCGCGCCCGGTGCCTACAGCCCCGGCGACACTGGCATGACCATCGCGCGCCAGAAGTGCATCCAGCCCATGTGCGATTTCGCCCACCAGTGAGAACCCGCGATAGACCAGCGCCGAGTAAAGCTGCACCGCGCTCGCCCCGGCAAGGATCTTCGCATAGGCGGTTTCAGCACTGTCGATCCCGCCGACGCCGATCAGCGGCAACCTGCCGTCGGTCAGTTGCGAAAGCCGGGCCAGCACGCGGGTGGATTTTTCGAACAGAGGTCTGCCTGACAGCCCGCCCGCCTGCCCGGCGTGGGGGCTGGCCAGCCCGTCGCGGGCAAGCGTGGTGTTCGTGGCGATGATCGCATCCAGCTTTGCCTCAAGCGCAACCTCGGCGATCTGGGCAAGTTCATCCGGCGCAAGATCTGGCGCGATCTTCAGAAACACCGGAATCGGGCGAGGCAGACCGGCGCGCGCCTCCATCACTCCGGCCAGAAGCGCGCGAAGTGCCGCTGGTCCCTGCAGGTCGCGCAACTTTTCGGTGTTGGGGGACGAGACATTGACAGTCGCGAAATCGACATGCGCGCCGCAGCTTCGCAACACCTGCGCAAAATCGCCCGCACGGTCAGCGCTGTCCTTGTTGGCCCCCAGGTTGAGGCCGACGATGCCGCTGGCCGGGCGTGTTGCCAGCCGCGCCGCAATGGCAGCGGCCCCGTCATTGTTGAAGCCGAAACGGTTGATCACCGCGCGGTCCTCGGTCAGCCGGAAAAGGCGCGGGCGTGGGTTGCCGGGCTGCGGGCGCGGGGTGGCGGCACCGATCTCGACAAAGCCAAAGCCCACGCGCGTCAAGGCGGCCACCGCCACCGCATTCTTGTCAAAACCCGCAGCCAGCCCCACGGGATTGGGCAGGTCCAGCCCTGCCAGTTGCACCCGCAGACGAGAGGTAGAAACGGGGCCGGGCCGGGGCACCAGCCCGGCGCGCAAGGCGCGCAGCGCCAGCCCGTGGCCGGTTTCCGGGTCCAGACGGTGCAGGGCGGCCAAGCCCAGTTGTTCGATCATCAGACCACGCCCTCGGGGAAGATATGACCGCTGACACCCAGCGGCAGCGATTTGTCCCAGACCACATCTGCCAGCCGCATCGGTCGATAGAGATGCGGAAAAAGCTGCCCCCCGCGTGAGGGCTCCCAGCGCAGCGCATCGCCCAGGGTGTCGGCCTCCAGCGCAACCAGCACCAGATCGCTTTCGCCGGAAAAGTGGCGTTCAGCGGTCACGGTCACCTGAGCAGCGGTGGAGAGGTGGATATAGCCGTCCGCCAGATCGACCGGCGCACCACGGGTTTCGCCCTGTTGGCGCAACGCGTCCCATTCGGACCGACGAAAGATCTTGAAAATCAGCATGCGCTGCTCATGCCCCAAGCGGATTGTCCGGTCAATGGTTTTGGCCGCAGGGCAGTGCCATTGTCAGGCGGGACGGGGGCGCTGCCCCCCCGCGCGTACCGCGCTTACCACAAGCGTATTTTCGCAAGATGAAGGGCAGGCCAGCGCACGGACTGAGGCTTTGACAGGCGCACCGATCCCGCGCAATCTGTGCAGGGTCACAACCTTGACGGGAGCAATTTCCATGAACTGCAAGGCAGCTTTTCGCAGCTTGCTCGGATCAGCCGCATTTTTGGTGTTCAGTGCCGGGATCGGGCTGGCTGACACCACATTGCATATTCTCCATATAAACGATTTCCACAGCCGGATTGAGCCGATCAACCGCTTCGGCTCCAGCTGCCCACCGGGCGATGACGCCGAGGGTCAGTGCTTTGGCGGCGCGGCGCGGCTGTTCACGCTGATCAACCAGATGCGCGACGATCTTAGCGCCGAGGGGCACCCGGTGCTGGTGCTGGACGCGGGCGATGCCAGTCAGGGGTCGCTGTTCTACACGACTTATGGCGGGCAGGTAGAGGCCGAGGTGTTGGAGCGTATCGGCTTTGATGCCATGGCCGTGGGCAACCACGAGTTCGATCTGGGGCCCGAGGGGCTGGCGGTATTTCTGGATACGGTCAGCTTTCCGATACTGTCGAGCAATCTGGATGTCTCGGCCAACAACCTGCTGGCCGGTCGGGTGCTACCGCATGTGATCATCGAGCGCGGTGGTTTGCGGGTGGGGCTGGTGTCGGCGGTGGCGACGGATACGCCGGAAATCGCAGCACCGGGGCCAACGGTGCAGTTTCTCGACGAGATCGAAACCCTGAGCGCTGCGGTTGCCGCACTGCAGGCACAGGGCGCAGCACCGATCATCGCGCTGACCCATGTGGGGCTTGCGCGCGATCTGGAGATTGCAGCGCAGGTGCCGGGGCTGGCGGCGGTGATAGGTGGGCACAGCCATACCTATATGTCCGCCTCGGACCCGGCGCGGCAGGGGCCCTATCCGACATGGGTGGACAGCGAGAATGGCGCGATTGTGCCGGTGGTGCAGGCCGGGTCGAACGGGCGCTGGCTGGGCCATCTGGTTCTGGAGCTGGACGACGCGGGCAACCTGCTGCACGCCAGCGGCGATACGATCTCGGTGGATGCCTCGGTCACGCCGGACCCAGAGATGCAGGAATGGATCGCCGGGCTGGCCGGGCCGATCGAGGAGCTGAAAGCGCGCGTCGTGGCCGAAGCTGAAGAGGGGATCGACGGTGACCGCGTCAGCTGCCGTGCGCGCGAGTGCACCATGGGCAACCTTGTGACCGACGCGATGCTGGCGCGGGTCGCCGATCAGGGCATTTCCATCGCCATTCAGAACGGCGGGGGCTTGCGTGCCTCGATCGAGGGCGGTGAGGTAACGATGGGGGCGGTGCTGGCGGTGCTGCCGTTCCAGAACACGCTCGCCACGTTTGAGTTGAGCGGTGCCGATATCCTGGCGGCGCTGGAGAATGGCGCAGGGCAGGTGGAAGAGGGGGCCGGACGGTTCGCGCAGGTATCGGGGCTGCGCTATGCGTTTGATCTGTCGCAAGCGCCGGGAAGCTGGGTGAGCGATGTGATGGTGCAGGAGGCGGGCGAATGGGTGCCGCTGGAGCTTGAGAAGGTCTATGGCGTGGTGTCGAACGACTTCATGCGCAACGGCGGCGATGGTTACCGGATGTTCCGTGACAATGCACAGAACGTTTATGACTACGGCCCCGATCTGGCCGATGTTCTGGCCGAGTATTTGGCCGACAACAGCCCCTACGCGCCCTATCTGGATGGGCGTATCGAGGAGCGCTGAACAGGGTTGTGGGGGGGGGGGGGGGGGGGGGGGGGGGGGGGGGGGGGGGGGGGGGGGGGGG
>JAFIEK010000092.1 GCA_020832545.1 Pararhodobacter sp.
CTTGCGGCCAATTCACCCCCCAGCGTATTTCTGGCAAGATGAAGGGGCGCACGGGCGCTTTTGTCCGGGGATTCCTGCAAGGGGAGGCATGAAATGAGAGCATTGATTTTGTCTTTGGGGTTGGTCTCAGGGGTGTGTTTTGCCCTGCCACTTTCTGCGCAGCAGGTTTCTGATGAACTTGCGCCCGAGGGGGCGACGGCACTGGGCGAGGCTTTTCCCGAGGTATCCGGGGCCGCCGCGCGGGCGATGGCGCAGCGCGCTTTGGGGCAGGTGGTCGAGAGCGATAACTGGATGGTCACGGCGGCCCACCCGCTGGCCGTCGATGCCGGGGCGCGGGTGCTGCGCGAGGGTGGCAGTGCTGCCGATGCGATGGTGGCGGTGCAGGCGGTGCTGGGGCTGGTGGAGCCGCAGTCCTCGGGGCTGGGGGGCGGCGCGTTTCTGGTCTGGTATGATGCCGAGAGCGGCGACGTGACGACGCTGGATGCGCGTGAAACCGCACCGTTAGCTGCCGGGCCGCGCTATTTCCTCGATGACGACGGCGAACCGCTGGCTTTCTGGGATGCGGTGGTTTCGGGTCGCTCGGTGGGTGTGCCGGGCACGCCGCGCCTGTTGGAGGATGCGCATCGCCGATGGGGGCGCGCGAACTGGCCCGGCCTGTTCACCGATGCCATCGCGCTGGCCGAGGACGGCTTCACCGTCTCGCCGCGTATGGCGGACTCAGTGGCCTCGGGCGCTGAGCGGTTGGCGGCATTTTCGCCCGCTGCCGAATACTTCCTGCCCGGTGGTGCGCCGCTGGCTGAGGGTGCGAGGCTGACCAACCCGGATTATGCCGACACTTTGCGCCAGATCTCGGTGCGGGGTGCCGAGGCGTTCTATACCGGCGAAATCGCCGCCGACATCATCGCCGCCACCCGCACGCCCGAACATCCGGGCCTGCTGACGACTGAGGATCTGACACGCTACCGGGTGATCGAGCGCCCGGCGGTTTGTGCGCCCTATCGCGGGCATGAGGTGTGCGGGATGGGCCCGCCGTCCTCTGGCGGGGTGGCCATCGCGCAGATTTTGGGCATGCTGGAGCCGTTTGACCTTGCCGCGCTGGACCCGCAGGACCTGACCGCGCGGCGCCTGATGGGCGATGCCACGCGGCTGGCATTTGCCGACCGGGGTCGCTATCTGGCCGACAGCGATTTTGTGCCGGTGCCGCTGGGCGGGCTGATCGACCCAGCGTATCTGACCGCGCGCGCCGAACTTCTGCGCCGGGACGATGCCCTGCCAGAGGTCAGCCCCGGTCAGCCCGGCTGGGACCATGCGCAGCTTTGGGGTGATGACCGGCAGGTGGAGCGCCCCGCAACCTCGCATATCTCCATCGTCGATGCGGCTGGCAATGTGCTGTCGATGACCACCACGATTGAAAGCGGTTTCGGCTCACGCCTGTTCGTGCGCGGCTTCCTGCTGAACAACGAACTCACCGATTTCTCATTCCGAAGCCATGATGGCGGCTGGCCGATTGCCAACCGGGTAGAGCCGGGCAAGCGCCCGCGATCATCTATGGCGCCGACCATCGTCTTGCGCGATGGCTCTCCGGTGCTGGCGATCGGCAGCCCGGGCGGTGCGACGATCATTGGTTACACGGTGCAGGCAATCATTGCACATTTGGATTGGGGGATGGATGTGCAGGAGGCGGTATCGATGCCGCATCTGGTCAACAGCTTTGGCACCTACGCGCTTGAGGCGGATAGCTGGGCCGCCGATATGGCGGGCGAACTGGAGGCCATGGGCTATCAAACCAACGTTACAGCACTGAACTCTGGCCTGCATGCCATCGCCATTGGGGCGCGGTTGCAGGGCGGCGCCGACCCGCGCCGAGAGGGGATCGCGCTGGGGGAATAGTCACAGCTTCGACGAGATCACCCCGGTGTTAAACCCGCCCATCCGCAACTCGCCAAAGAGGCGCTGGTTCTCAATTTTCGGGCAGCGGTTCTGCACAAAGTTCAGCCCCCTCTCCTGCGCCATAGCAAATGCTGCGTCACTTTCCACGCCGATCTGGAGCCAGACGGTACGCAGGTTCGGCAAGTGATCGATTGCATCGGCGACAATCGGCGGTACATGCTCGGACCGGCGGAAGACATCGACCATATCGACATCCTCAGGGCAGTCGGAGAGGTGGGCGCGCACGGTCTGGCCGAGCAAAGTCTCGCCCGCGTGGCCCGGATTGACGGGGATTACCCGGAACCCGCGCAGGGACAGGTAGCGGGCAACAAAATAGCTGGGCCGTACCGGATTGAGCGAGACGCCAATCACAGCGATGGTGCGCGTGGTTTTCAGCATGTGCCGCAGTGTGGCGTCATCTGGCGGGGTGTAGCGGGGTGCGTCCATGGTTTCTCCGGGCTGCTATGGCCAGTCTTGCCGAAGCGTGCGGGGAAGGTGCAAGAAAAAACGCCCGGCCAAAAGACCGGGCGCAGTGGGAACGAGGGACAGTGGAGGAAACGCGAGTGTTCCTGCTTCACGTTTCATATCATGATATGGGCGCAAATCGGCACAGGGGAAGAGCCTCTCGCAAACATGTGAAAAGGCTGTCAATCGCGCTGGGTGGCTGCATATAGCGCGACGGCTGCGGCGTTTGAGACATTCAGCGAACCAAATGCCCCGCCAGCCGGAACCCGCACAAGATGATCGCAAGTCTCGCGCGTTTTCTCGCGCAGGCCCGGGCCCTCGGCCCCCAGAACCAGCCCCAAAGGGCGGGTGCCGGCCAGCGCGATGCCCTTGGCGAGCGTCAGTTCGGCCTCGCCGTCCAGACCCAGCAAAACATAGCCCATCTTGCGCAGGCTCTCCATCGCTTCGGCCAGATTGACGACGCGCAGATAGGGCTGACGTTCCAGCGCGCCCGAGGCGGTTTTTGCCAGCGCTCCGGTTTCAGGCGCGGCATGGCGGGCAGGCGCTATGACCGCCCGCGCACCAAAAACCTCGGCCGAGCGCAGGACAGCGCCCACGTTATGCGGGTCGGTCACCCGGTCCAGCAACACCACCAGTGGCGCGCCGGGGCCAGTGGCGCACCGCTCTTCAAAACTGCCCCAATCCAGCGGCTTCACTTCCAGCGCCGCACCCTGATGCACGGAATCGGGGGCGAGGGGGGCGGAAAAACGGCGCGCATCCTCGATCTCGGGCACCATGCCGGAGGCGGCGATGGCGTCCTCCAGCCGGTCGGCGGCATTGCGGGTGACCAGCAGGCGCAACTTTTCGCGCGCTGGGTTTTGCAAGGCATCGCGCACAGCATGCAGGCCGAAGAGCCACACGGTTTCAGCCGCAGACGCGCGCTTGGCGCGCTCCTTCTCGATGACCCATGTGGGTTTCTTCATCGCTCAATCCCCTATGCCAGCCCGGCTCCTTGCACGCGACTTACATGCGGCGGGCGCCCTGGCAAGCCTCAGCGGTCGAAATCGGCCCCTTCGGCCTGCAAGAGCGCCTTGATCTCACGCAGATGGTTCTCGGCAAACTCGGGATAGGCATCCCATTCCTGCGCGGTCTTTTCGGCGACCGCATCGGAAAGGCGGCGCAGCGGTCGACCGGTTTGAAGGGCGCGGATGTAGGTCTCGGCGGCCCGTTCGAAATAGTAGAGGCGGTTGAAGGTTTCAGCCACGCTGCGCCCGATCACCAGCACCCCGTGGCTGCCCATTACCATGGTGGTGATCTTCGGGTCGCGCATCAGTGTGGCGCAGCGCGCGCCCTCTTCCTCAAAAGCCATGCCGCCGTAGCTGTCATCCACCACATGGCGGGCGTGAAACATGGCGGTGTTCTGATCGATCGCGGGCAAGTGCGAATCGGCAAGGCTGGCCAGAACAGTGGCGTGGATGGAATGTACGTGCATCACGCAGCGTGCATGCGGCAAGGCGCGGTGGACGGCACCGTGAAGGCCCCAGGCGGTGGGGTCCGGCGCGTCTGGGCGGTTCATGGTTTCGGGATCATTGGCGTCAATCTCCAGCAAATCCGAAGCGCGAACCCGCGCAAAATGTCGTCCGTTCGGATTGATCAGAAAGCGCGTGCCCCCGGCATTCACGGCCAGCGAAAAATGGTTGGCCACCGATTCATGCATGTTCAGCCGCGCGGTCCAGCGAAAGGCGGCGGCGAGGTCGATGCGTTCAGCGAGATTGCTCAGGTTCTGGTGCTGGTTCATAGATGTGCCTCCTGCGAACACCATCCAACCTAACCTCGCCACGAATGAAAGCAAATCGTTGCATTCATCTTGCTGGAAATACGCAACTGCGGGATGAAGTCGGCGCAGCCGGGGAGGGTGGTTGCAAAAGCGCCTTTTGCCCGACGCCCACAAAAGCGCGGCCAGTGGGGTCGTCGGCCCTTGACGCCCTGCATGCCCTTCGATATTTCGGCGAGCAGCGTCGGGCGACGTGCTGCAAGGTGCGGCAGCGGACTGTAACTC
The DNA here is from genome assembly GCA_020832545.1 of Pararhodobacter sp. Classification (GTDB taxonomy): domain Bacteria; phylum Pseudomonadota; class Alphaproteobacteria; order Rhodobacterales; family Rhodobacteraceae; genus Pararhodobacter. The sequence continues at coordinate 4,433 of JAFIEK010000092.1, forward strand.
CGCCGGGGAGAC
>JAFIEK010000041.1 GCA_020832545.1 Pararhodobacter sp.
GCGCGTACTTTCGGCAAGATGAAAAGAACCGCCCCCCGGAGCGCGCCGATATAGCCCCAACCGCAGCTCTGCCGCAATCCCCCGTCAACCGCCGTCAACCGCGCCCGGCGCTCTTGCCTGTTTGGGAACGAGCGGCTAGGACGGGCGGGCAACGGTACAAAGAGGCCATGATGAGCAGCCCGGACGCCACCTATTCCGTCACCGCCGAAGAACTGCGCCAGTTCATCGAGCGGTATGAGCATCTCGAAGCCGAGAAGCGCGACATCACCGACCAGCAAAAAGAGGTCATGGCCGAAGCCAAGGGGCGCGGCTATGACACCCGTGCCCTGCGCAAGATTGTCGCGTTGCGCAAGCGCACGCCCGACGAGATCGCCGAGGAAGAGGCGGTGCTGGACGTCTACAAGGCCGCGCTGGGGATGGAGTAAGCGCCGCGTTCAGCGACGCTTACGGTTCCAGAAATTCGACCCCCGGAAGCTGGGCGATCAGATCGACATCCTGCGCGTAAAGTTCGCTCAGGATATCCGCGTGATCCTCTTCCCAGCCCGGCAGCGCGGCGGTGACCTCAAGCTTTTCGGGCTGAGCGAACTTGTCCAGAAATGCGCTGAGCACCTTGCGCCGCTGCAGGTCGGTCATGGGCGGGTGATCGGCCAGCCAGGCTTCCATGCGCCGCAGCCCGTCTTGCGTGACGAAGCCGCGATACCAGTCGAACACGCCGTCCAGCACCATGTCATCGGGGTGGCCTGACACCGCGCGCAGCACCTCGGGCCACAAAAGCGGCGTGTCCTCATCGCACCAGACGCGTAAGCGGCAATCGGGCGCGCCCTCCTGAATGCGCGCCAGTGTCTCGGACCAGCGCAGAACCAGCGGATCGGTGCCGCCCAGCAACTGCTCATACCCATCCGCCCCCGCCTGTTCCACCAGCGCGGGCAGAAAAGTGGCCGGGTTGCGGATTGCGATGAAGAACTCGACCTGTGCATCGGGGAACAGGCGGCGCATATTGGTCACCTTGGCGGTGGCATCCGGGTAGATCTTGCCCTTGCCGATCGCCCAGCGGTGATTGCTGAGAAAGCTGTCCGAGGAAAACACCACACGCTCCACGCTGTCTTCGGTGATCAGACTGTCGAGCAGTGCCTCCTGCGTGTCGCCATCGGTGGGGAATTCGCGCATTTCATGGGCGGTGCGGCGCAAAAGGGTGCGGTAACGGCTAGTGCCTGGAATGTTGATCCCATGCTCGGCCAGTGCCGCGCGGTTGCGCATAAGGCAGCGGATCAGCCGGTCCTCATCCGTCAGATGGGCCCCGAGATGAATGGCAATTTCCATGAGCCCGGGGTTTTCCTTCCACAATCGATACTGGCGCTGATTCTGGCCCAATTCCTGCCCCGGTGCAAGCCCGCCCTCCGGGCCGCGCAACATCCTCTTGAGCGCCCGCATCAAACCCGCTATCAGGGGGCGCGCAGCCGGTTTAGCTCAGTTGGTAGAGCAGTGGTTTTGTAAACCGAAGGTCGGGGGTTCGAGTCCCTCAACCGGCACCATTTTACTCCTGCCCGTTCAGCACTGGCAGATGAAAAGCGTGAAACAGACGGCGCGAAGCTGTGACATCGCGCGCCGGGTGGAGAGCAACGCGGCCAAATTTTTCTAACTTACGGTGATGCTGGGGTTTCAATCCGCATCCCGGGTGGGGAGTGACTGTTGCTTGCAACAGATCGTGTTCTTTGGCCAAAACATCTTTCTTTTGCGAAGGGCTGTGGACGACTGATCCATCGCATGCCTCGTTGGCATGCGATGATTTTTTTCACCGATTTCCTACAGCTGCAGACGTTGCGAACATGTTGGGGTTTTGGTGTCCGTTTTAGCTTCGCAGGAGGCCGCGCCGGGGAGGGCGCGGGTATCTCGCGTTCCGGCAAGCGGTTTTCACGTGGCCGAACTGCACTTTCATATCCCCGAAATACCGGGTTCTGTCTTGGCGCGACCGCGTTGAAGGTCATTCCACAGGAACAGGAACAGCGGCAGAAGAATGAGCAGCATGCGGGTTTCGATTATGATGCCGAACACCATGATATTTGCGAAGATCAGCAGTGCAAGTATCAGGCATTTCACCCCGCTTGCAGAAAGCCTGCGGAATTGCCCGAGAAAGACAGCAAAAGAGCCAAGGATAAACACGGTGTAAATGATATTGATACTCAGCAGGTTGTTCACCAACAGATCGCGCAGATTTTGCGCAAGATGCAGCTCATTCCCAAGTATCATTTGCCTTGTTTCATCGGGTATATCCGTGGCCTCGACCAATGTGAGCTGCCGCACCAGAACGGTAAAGGCCAACCCCAGCACCAGGAGCATTGCGCCAACCGCCAGCTTTCGCGGCGCATCCAGCACCCAGCGGCGTTTCTGCGCGTCAACAGTGACGGAATCCAGCATCAGAAACAGGGCAACAAACAGACTGCTCTCGCGGTTCAGAAGGGCAACGGCGAAGATCATCGTGAAATACAGTATGCCCTTGGCCTGAAACGCCCCATACGCGACAAGCGTGAACAAGATCATGTCGAGAATGTCCCACGTATGATACCAGTAGAATTGCAGCACGAGGAACATGAACAAGAACACCACAAGCTGCGCCAGCGCATGATGGGTTTTCAGGCCCGACCGCCGAAGCAATCCAACCAGCAGAACGCACTGGAGCGCCAGGAACACGAAATGGAACCGCCAAAGAGCGGATTCGAAACTGATTCCGGTCTCGGACATCAACCGCACTAACCATGGGCCAAGCAACCGGTTTTGAAAGGCTATGCCGCGAGGGGTGCCTTCGGTTACACCGAATGCGACATCTGCGAGGTCGGCAATGTTCGGCCCATGGATCGTTTGCAAGAGCTTGAAAGTGCAGACCGCAAGAAACAGCGCGGTTCCGTATGCGATAGCGCTTTTGGTAAGATTACGCATCGGTATTGCTCCTGGACTTCTCGGGTTTTCAGTTGCGATCCCAGAATCTGGAACTGCCGCGCATCCGGGCCGCCCCAAATGTTCGCTTAAAACACTTTCCGTTCAAAGGCGACTGAGTTTTTTCACTCTGGCGCTGGCAGTCTTTTGCGTGAACCGCAAAGCCCGCTAAATTAAGCAAATATCGCCAGCTCTGCGTGCTGCCGCGTCACCCATGACAACTGCGGGATGAGCGCAGCCGAATGGGCTGGTCGGAAGGCTGGCGAGAACGGGAAGTACCTGACGCTTCGGCTGCTGGACATATTGGACAGATTCAACCGCGCGGACCCACGGGTTTATGGTCGGATTCGGGTTGGGCTAGCGCACCTGCTGCTTTACGGGTTGAGCGGGGCAGAACCATGCGAAGGGCATGTTGCGGACATTGACCAAATATGTTTGCCCGACGGGAAAACTCCGCATTGACAAGCTGGGTGGTATAGGGTGATTGGGGGTGGTTAGGGGTACTCAAGTGCCACCCGTAACAGCTTGAGGAGCGACATCATGAGCCATGTTGAAGTCCGCGACCACGCACTATGGGTGAAACATATCCATGGTAACGAGCCGTTAAAGCATAAGATTCTTAGTTTATCGCAAGGCGAACTCATCGAGCTTGAAGTGGCTGGCTGGAGAGGCGCTTGGGTCAAAATGGACGATGGCACGGATGGGAGGCCGACACCCGGCCTCAAAGCTGTGGGAACAGCTCGACAAAAGTGGCATGCTATGAACGATCATCGTGGCACCGTTGTTTCGATAAAAATGGCATAGTGGTCGAACAAGGTGTTGTTCGCCCAATCGGGTTACGAAAGACCGCAAAGTCCCGCATCGCTGACCCTCTCGCCAGTGACCTGGGCGTCTTCCTTTGGGGTGTCGCTGAGGTGGTGCTGAACGTTGGGGAACAGAGGGGCGCGGCCATCCAGTGCGCACCCCTCTGCCCTTTGTGCCGTTACATGCCCAGATAGGCTTTCTGCACTTCTTCGCTGGCCAGCAATTCCTGCGCCGTGCCCTCGCCGGTGATGGTGCCCTTTTCGATAAGGTAGCCCCGGTCGGCGATGGCAAGGCTCTGGTGTGAGTTCTGCTCGACCAGGAGGACCGAGGTGCCGGTGGTGGCGATGCTGGGCAGGGCGCGAAACAGCTCACTCGTCAGCAACGGCGACAGGCCGAGCGAGGGCTCATCCAGCAGCAAAAGCCGCGGGCAGGTCATCATCGCGCGACCGATCGCCACCATCTGCTGCTCGCCGCCGCTCATGGTCCCGGCGATCTGGGTCAGGCGTTGCTTGAGCTTGGGAAAGACGGCAAAGACCCGCTCCATGCTCTCTTCGGCACGCGCGCGGGTGCGCGGCAGAAAGGCACCCAGCATCAGGTTCTCGTTCACGGTGAGCGTGCTGAACAGGTGCCGCCCCTCGGGCACCAGCGCCAGCCCGGCATCGACGATGCGGTGGGCGGGCATCTTGTGCAGTGATGTGCCTTCCAGCGTGATTTTCGCGCCTGGCTCGGTGCGCACCAGACCGGCCATACCCTTGATCAGCGTTGATTTTCCCGCACCGTTCGAGCCCAGCACCACGACGATCTCGCCTTTGGCGACATTCAGCGCCGCGTTCTCCAGCGCCAGATGGCGGCCGTAACGGACGGAGAGGTTGGAGACTTCAAGCATGGTGCGGCTCTCCCAGATAAGCTTCAACGACAAGCGGATCGGTCAGCACAGCGCCGGGTGTGCCCTCGGCGATCTTGGCACCCGCATTCATCACCACGCAGCGGTCGCACAGCGAATGAATGGCCGACATGACATGTTCCACCATGATAATCGTGGTGCCAAGCCTGCTGATCTCACGGATGATCTCGATCCCGGCAAGAAGCTCGGTTGAATTGAGCCCGGCGAGCCATTCATCGAGCAGCAGAACCTTCGGCTCCATTGCCAGTGCGCGGGCCAGTTCCAGCCGCTTCTGGTCGATATAGGTCAACTTGGCGGCATCCAGCCCCGCCTTGTCTTCCAGCCCGACGATCTTGAGATAGTCATGGCTTTTTGCCACCATCTCGGCATTCCAGCTCTGACCGGGCCGGAACGCCATGCCGACGACCACATTCTCGGTCACCGTCATGTCCTCGATCAGCCGCAAAAGCTGAAAGGTTCGCGCCACACCCTTGCGGGCGACCCGGTTGGCAGGCAGGCCCGAGATGACCTCGCCGTCCAGTTCGATCCGGCCGCGGTCCATGCCAAGACCGCCCGAGATCAGGTTCATAGTGGTCGTCTTGCCCGAGCCATTGGGGCCGATCAGCCCCAGGATCTCACCGCGCGCCAGATCAAAGCTCACATCATTGACCGCTACCAGTCCGCCGAAGGCCTTGCGCGCGCCCTCTACCCGCATGATCATGTTTGTCATGTGCGTTCTCCAACCTTTGCGCTGGCCGTGGCCGGTTTGCGCCGGGTACGGGCCAGCCCCTCCTCAAGCCGCCCGACAATCCCGTTGGGCAGCAGATAGACGATCACGATGAACACCAGGCCCAGCATGAGCGAGAACGCCTGTGGGAAATGGTTGCTCAGCGCCTCAAAGAGGAAGGTCATCAGGATCGCGCCCAGCATGGGCCCGTAGATGCGGTGCATCCCCCCCAGCAGCGCCATGATCACCACCTGAAACGACAGGGTGATGTTGAAGGCGATGGCCGGGTCGATATAGGTCCAGCGTGGGGCCATGATGGCGCCTGCCAGCGCCATGATCATCGACGAGGCCACAAAGAGCGCCAGTTTGGCGAATGTCGGGTTCAGGCCGAAATGGCGTGCCATGGTCTCATCGCCGCCAATCACCCGCAGCGCAAAGCCAAGGCGTGAGCGTTGCAGCGCCACCGCCCCCAGCATCACGATCGCCAAGAGCGCCAGCAACTGCCAGAAGATCTGCGTCTGCGTGATATCGAGGAAGATATAGCGACCGATCGACAGCGTCACATTCACCTCGTACCAGGTGACAAGCTGGCGCACCATCTCGCTCAGACCGAAGGTGAAGATCACAAAATAGATCCCGGCAAGGCGCAGCGTGGCCAGCCCGACTACCAGTGCCACCGCCCCGCCAATCAGTGCCGCAACCAGCAGCACCGCAGGCCAGGGCATCACCTCACCAACAATGGCAACGGTGTATGAGCCGATCCCGAAGAACACCACACTGGCCAGCGAGACATAGCGCGTGGGGCCAGAGAACAGACCCCAGGCCGTGGCCAGCACCGCAAAATTCAGCAGACCGATGGCAAAGGCAAGCTGGTAGCTGCTGGCATAAAGCGGCAGCAGCGCCAGGGTTCCGGCGACGGCAAGGATGCCGACATACGGCGTGGGCGAACGGCTGATCATCTTGCGACCCTCCCGAAGATACCTTGTGGACGGATGATAAGCGTCAGCAAAAAGACCGCGTAGATCACCGCGACCGTCAGGCCGGGGTCCAGATAAGCGGCGACAAACGCCTCGATCAGGCCCAGCACCAGCCCGGCAACCAGCGCGCCGACAACATGGCCGACACCCGCCATGATCACCACGATCAGCGCCTTCATGGTGAAGATCACGCCCATCTCTGCGGTGAAGGTCATGTAGGTGCTGATCAATATGCCGCCCATCGCGGCAATCGCGCCGCCCAGGCCAAAGGCAAGTCCGGCGGCCCAGTTGACATCAATCCCCACCAGCCGCGCGCCGACCGGATCAACCGACACAGCACGCAACGCCATGCCGGTGCGGGTGTGCATGAGCAGGATATAGGCAATGATCCCAACGACCACCGCCACCCCGAACGAGATCAGACGGTTGAGCGCCACGGTCGCATCCATCACGCGCACCGGAACCGATAGGTAGGAGTAATTGGTATAGTTGCTGCCAAACATCAGCAGCATGATCCCCATGATCGCAAACAGCAGGCCGAAGGTCAGCAACAGGCTGTCAATCTCCAGCGCCATGGGCGAACGTGCGCGCCGCACGATGGGCATCAGCATTACCCGGTAGACCAGCCATGACAGCGCAAAGGCCCCGGGCAGCACCACGATGGCCAGAAGATAGGGGCTGATCCCGAACGTGCCGAACATGACAAAAACCGCGAATGCGGCGCCGATCAGGAACTCGCCATACCCAAGGTTCAGCGTGCGCGACACCCCGTATTGAATTGTCAGCCCCAGCGCAACGAGCGCATAGACCCCGCCAAGCGTGAGCCCGCTCAGCAATGCGTATAGAAACATGGACCATATCCTCTGGATAGACGGAAGCGCGCGCCCTTGTCCGCGCGCGCCCCCGGGGATTGCCTGAGCTTAGCGAGCCGGCCAGGGCTGCTTTGGCATGATGAATTCGCCGCGGCCCGGCACATCCTGCGGGCCAAGGCCCACCACATAGCCATCGCGGATCTGACCGACCTTGAAGATGTCGGGCATCATCTGGCTGGCCAGGCTGATTTCACCCAGAGCCGTGTCGAAGGTGCCGGTTTTCATCTCTTCAGCGATCACGCTGTTGTCCAGCGTGCCAGTACGTTCGATGGCCTGCTCCATCGCCTGAAGGGCGGCATACATGACAATTGACCCGGCGCTGTCAGCGCGGCGGCCGGTGACTTCCTCATGGCGCGCCAGATAGTCGCGGGTGCGCTCATCGGCCATGTTCAGCCCGCCGTGGGTCAGAACTGTATCGACGCTCTCGCCAAAGCGGTCCGTGAACATCGGGAATGCGCCGCCGATACCCACATACATGACATTGGGGTTGAAATCATGCAGTTGGGCATTGTCGGTGATCGCCACTGTGTCAGGCGGATAGCTGAACGAGGCAAAGGCCTTGACGTTGCGTATCTCGGCCAGAATGGACGAGAAGTCCTGCGTGCCAACGGGATAGGTGCGGTCATAGACCAGATTGAACCCGTATTCGCCAAACGCCCGGCGGGCGGCCCCTGCCAGATCGATGCCAAAGGCATCCGCGACCGAGATCATTGCCACATCATCATCGATATGGCCCGCCTCGCGTGCCTCATTCATCAGTTCGACCACCGGGGTCGCCCAGGATGCCGCCGTGCCCGACAGCGGGAAGAAGCCCGGCCAGCGCTGGATAAGGTCTGGCGCGCGGTCGGTGATCGCGGTGGAGGTGGCCTGAATGAAGCCGTTGCGGTCAAAGAGCGGGCCGACAGCAAGGTTCATCGCCGTGCCCCAGGGCGCCAGCAGGATATCCACGCCGTCCTGATTGATCAGCCGTTCAACGGCGCGCACCGCTTCTTCCGAGTTCGAGCGGTCATCGTATTCGATCACCTCGATCGGGTGGCGCTCGCCATTGACCAGAATGCCGCCCTTCTCGCGCATCTCATGCACCCAGAGGTGGTAGTTCGGCAAGATCGTGGTGCCCGCGCCGCCCGCATTGGGGCCGGTCAGCGAGATGGCGTAACCGATCTTGACCGGCGCACCGCTGGCCAATGCCTTTTTCGGCCGCAGGCCCAGCATGGGCGCAACGCCCAGCCCCGCCAATGAAGCCATTGTCTGACGTCTGGTAAGTTTCATGGTGTTCCTCCCTACAGAAATCGTCCTTGGTATTACGTCCCCGCCCTGGCAGGCCTTCCCGGCCGTTTCCGGCGCCCCGCCAGTCTGGGGTCTTCACGCGTTACATTCAGCGCGCCAGAATCTGACGCAGCACCCGCAGAAGATCGTCTTTCGGCGTCTCGCTCATGGTGGTCGAGCGCCAGCACACATGATGATCCGGGCGCACCAGCAGGCATCCGCTGTCACGGATTTCCGAGGCACGCGCCCATTCGCCACTGTGGTCGATGAACGCCTGACGGGGGCCGATCACATGGGTGAGCAGATCAATCCCCAGATCGGCGGCGACCGCGTTCGCAGCCTCGGCCCAGGGCTCGCCCCCCAACCCGGTCAGCAGTGTGAACCGCCCCTTGCCGCAGATATCAAGCGTCGAGACCTCCTCGCCGGTATCGTGGCGGTACAGCCAGACATGCGGCAGGCGGGCGCCGGGCCAAGTGGTGGGCTGATAGTGCATATCGGCATCAAGCTGAAAGGCGGGTTCAAGCTGGCCATCGGTGACCACCGCCTTTGAGCGGTAGCGCTGGTTCATCTCGACGCCGTGCGCGTCGAATTCATACTTCTTGAAGGCAATAGCCCTGCGGATCGCCTCGCGCTGTTCCTCGGCCTCCGGGGTGCCGGCGGTGCGGCCTTCAAGGTTCTTCTGCATCTGCACCGGGTCCACGCCCTCAGCCATGCCCAAGGCCTCGAATATCGGGCCGGTTTCAGCAATCGACTGGTTGGCGCGGGTGACGATCTGTTTGGCAATCGGTGCGCGCTCGGCATCATAGCTGTCCAGCAGGCCTTCACCGGCCTGCCCCTTGAGCACCATTGCCAGCTTCCATGCCAGATTGAACGCATCCTGGATCGACGTGTTCGAGCCAAGGCCATTCGACGGCGGATGCCGGTGGATCGCATCGCCCATGCAGAACACGCGGCCATTCGCTGTCTGGGTGGCGTAGTAGTTGTTCACTGTCCAGACGTTGGCTGACAGCAGCTCGATTTCCAGATCAGGGTCACCGACCAGTTGTCGCGCCACGCCGGTGGCAAACTCGGGCGTCACCTCGGGCTCTGGCCCGTTGATGTCATAGCCCCAGACGATCAGCCATTCGTTCCACGGCCGTACCATCCGCACCAGACCCATGCCGATACCGCCGACATCGGCGCCAGGCTGCATGACCCAGTAAAGAACCGAGGGGCGATGCGCGACATATTTCGACAGATCGGCCCGGAACAGGATGTTCATTGACCCGCCGACGGCCATCTTGCCCTCAAACGGCAATCCGGCATGCTCGGCCACCAGCGATTTGCCACCATCCGCGCCGATCAGATACTTCGAGCGCACGGTCAGTTCCTTGCCCGTCAGCCGGTCGCGCAGGGTGCTGGTGACCCCGTCATCATCCTGCTCATGACGCAGATATTCGGTGGACATACGCGCTTGCGTTCCGCGCGCGCAGGCGGTCTTGAACAGAAGCGGCTCCATGAAGGTCTGCGGCAGGTCGTTCATCATGGTGGGCGATGACATCAGATGCTCGGCGCGCGACAGCGGATGGTTACCCCAGGCCTTCATCCGGCCGATTTCCTCGCCCGCAAGGCTTTCGCAGAAAATGTTCTCGCCCATCAGGTCCTGATGCGTGGCGAACATATAGGCCTCGTCCTCGACGTCGCGGCCCAGATCGCGCAAAACCTCCATGGCGCGCTGGTTGGTAATATGCGCGCGCGGGGTATTCGCCAGCCAGCGGTAACGGTTCACCGCCATGTTGTCGATCCCGTAGGACGACAGAAGTGCAGCGGTCGCCGAACCGGCGGGGCCGGTGCCGATGATCAGAACATCCGTTGTGATGTCAGCCATCAAGGTTTCCTTTCAACTCAGCATTGCTGGCTGCCGATGCAGCCGGTTGTTCCTGGAATACCGGGTATGAGCAGCACAAACCCGCGCCCGCCTGTCGGCAAAGGGCACGTCCCGGCCCGACAAAAGGCCGCATGATCGGTTTGCTGCTGGCTCCTCCCTGAACCATCCGTAAAAGAAGGTATCGCGATAGGACTGAAATGTTGATCGCATCCGAGGGTTATTATATGACCTGATGTTATGAAGCTGGACAGTGAACACCTCGAAATCCTTGCCGTCATCGTCGAAAAGGGCGGTCTGACGGAAGGTGCCGATGCGCTGGGAAAATCGCAGCCCTCGGTCTCGCGCAGCATGGCGCTGCTGGAAAAACGCATCGGCAGCGCACTTTTTGAACCCGGACGCCGCCCGCTGCGCCCCACCGAACTGGGGCAGCGGCTGGCCAAGCTGGGCGGGCAAATCCGCAGCGCGAATCAAGAGGCCAGTCTGCTGGTACGCCGGTTCCAGCAGGGCCATGCGGGACGGCTGCGGGTGGGCGGCACGCAGATCTTCATGGATGGCGTGATCTCGACGATGATCGCCGATTTTCAGTCGCGCCATGACGATGTTCAGATCGAACAAAGCTACGGCTACATGGACGGGCTGGCCGCCGGGTTGCGCAACGGCACGCTGGATTGCGCGATCCTGCCGATGCCCCCGGCACAGGTGCCCGCCGAGATGACCTTTGTGCCCTTGCTGCCGGGCCACAACGTGATCGCCTGCCGCGCGGGCCATCCGCTGACCCGCCGCAAGGGGATCACGCTGGCCGATATCGACAATTACACCTGGATCGCCCCACCCTCGGACAGCCCGCTGTTTCGCGACCTTCAGCGCGCGGTCAAGGCCATCGGGCGCGATGATTTCCGTGTCAGCTTTTCGGGCGGTACGCTGGCGTCGATCATGTCGGTGCTGACCGGGTCGGACGCGCTGACCATCATGCCCTACTCGGTGGTGTTTCTGGCGCGTCGCAGTCTGGCACTGGATGTGTTGCCCCTGCGCATCGAACACCCTGATCGCCAGCTCGGCCTTCTGACGATGACCGGCCAGCAGGCACCCGCCGCGCTCAAGCGGTTCAGTGAGTTTCTGACGGCCGAGTTTCATCGTTTGCGCAACCGGATGGATCATGAATTGCAGATGGCGCGACGGCGGGGGTAACGGCGGGCGGTAACGGCGCGGCTGAGGATCATTTCAGCGCGACATAGGTCACCGGATCAAGCGAGGACATGCGCACCGCCACGCTCAGCCCGGTTGATTGCGCGAGCCTGTCGCGCAGCCGTTCGGCCACACAGCGCAGATAGTCAGGCGTGCGCGCAGGGCCGGGCAGCAGGTGCATCTCGGTGTTGATGGCGGGCTGGTCATCCATCCCCGCCACTTCAATCACCGCAAACTGACAGGCGGCCACCGGCACTTCCAGGCTTTCGCACAGCATCACCCGCAGTTCCGGCAGCATACCCGCGATGGTATCGCGTGTGGCGGGGCAATTTCGGGCATCGACATAGAATTTGATGTTGGGCATATCGGCCTCAGGCTGGAACGAGCACGAAATCGAATTTCGAGCGCCATTGCGTATCGCCGCCTTCGGCAGGCTCGTAAGGGGCGATCAGGCTGCGCTTGACCCCGAACACGGCATCCGATTCCAGATACGTGTCTTCGCCCACAAAGGTATGGGTAACCAGCTTCTGATACCCCGGCGCGGTGATCAGATAATGCACATGCGCGGGCCGGTATGGGTGGCGGCCCAGATGGCCCAGCATCTGCCCCACCGGGCCGTCATCGGGGATCGGATAGCTGACGGGCTTGATGCCGCGAAAACTGTAGCGCCCGTTCGCGCCGGTGAAAAAGCGGCCGCGGTTGTTCCATTTTGGCTGAATGTCGGGCTGCTGCACATCATAAAAACCATCTGCATTGTCGGCCCAGACGTCGATGCAGGCATTCTCGATTGGCTGGCCCTCAAGGTCCAGTACCCGGCCCTCGAACAGGCAGCTTTCGCCCTTGCCATCCAGCGTGATGTTTTCGCCCATCGCCCGGATCGGCGCATCGGCCACGTGGAACGGGCCAAAGACCGTGTTCTCGGTTGCACCCTTCGGGCGGCGGTTATTGATCGCATCGACCAGCATGGAAAAGCCCAGCACATCCGACAAGAGAATGAATTCCTGCCGCTCACCAGAACACATCTGCCCGGTCTTCGTCAGAAACCCGATGGCGTAGTCCCATTCCTCCTGCGTCAGGGTGACCTCGCGGGCGAAGGCATGCAGATGCTTCACCAACGCGCCCATCACCTCGCGCAGCCTCGGGTCGGTGTCGGCGCCCATCCGCGCGTTGACGATCTCGGCAGAGTTGTCTTCGGTGAAGTAGCTCATGTTCTCTTCCAGTCTTCAATTGCGGTCGTTTAGGGCCGTCAGGGTGCTGCGGTACATGGCCCGGTCAGTTGTCAGCGGTCATCCATCCGCGCTGTCGGGCGCGCCCAGTCGGTGCCAGCGCCGGTCCAGATAGACCAGCGAGTCGCTCTCGGGGCGTTCGCCGCTGGGGGCCACCGCGCCGTCCAGCAGCTCAGCGGCCACCAGCGTTGCACCTTCCAGCGGCAACGTTCCGCGCAGCCGGGCGCGGAACCATGTGCCGATTGCCGTGTAGCGCGGCTCGCCGGTGGGCAGACGCTCCCACGCCACATCAGGGCCAAAACGATCAGCACCGCTGGTCGCGGCCAGTTGCGCCAGTTCCAGATCGGAAAAGCGCGCAAGGTGGATCACCACGGTTTCAGCACTCATCAAAGCCCCGGCGGTGGATGAGCGTTGCGAAAGCGACAGGGCAACAAGCGGCGGCTCGGCGCTGACCGAGATCAGCGAACTGACGGTCAGCGCAATGGGTCCGGTGCCGGGGTCGGCGGTGACAATAGCCACGCCCGCCGGATGACAGCGAAACGCCTCGCGAAAGGCCAGCGAGAGGCCCTTGGCATCGACGGCTACATGCGTGCCGGGTTTGACCATCCGTGTCGCTCCTGCCGGGAGGGGGCGGGCCGTATGCGTGGCCCACCCCGGTTGCGTTTTTGCCGGGTTATTTCTTTTCAACCAGATCGTAGAACTGCCACACGCGGTCCGACCATACGCCCGACAGCTCGCGCCCGGCCGAGGTGACGATCCCCGGCGACACGGTGATATGGTTCACCGCCACCATCACATCGCGGAAGTAACGCTGCATGGTGCCCGCACGCAGGCTGGCCCCGCCAGCGGCCCGGTAGGCAAAGTTGACTGCGTTCTCAGCCGCCTCGTGGATCTCTGACTTGGCGAGATGGACCATGGTGACCTGCCGGTTCGACACCGGGGTCCCCTTTTCTACCGTGGCCTCGATATCGCCCCAGACCTCCATCACAAAGGCGCGCGCGGCGCGCATCCGGGCTTCGGCGCGGCCATAATCATGCCAGAACTTGTCGCTTTCGCCCAGCATCCCGGCACGCCCGGTCTTTTGCTTGGCGAAGGCCGCGATCTCATCCAGCATCCGCCGCCCCGCGCCCATGGCCCAGCCGGTATGGCCAATAGCCGCCAGCCCGATCACCCCCAGCGCGAACAGCTCTTTCTGGCGCTGCGGCACGGCGGTGGCGATGGGGTAGACCATGTCATCGGGGATAAACATGTCCTCGGCGGCATAGTCGATCGAGCCGGTGCCCTTCAGCCCCAGAACATCCCAGTTGCCCAGTGGCTTGTGCTCAGAAATCGGTGCATGGGTGCAGATAATGATCGGATTGCCCTTGTCATCCATCTGCGGCTTGCCGTTGCCGTCATCGACAAACGCCGCCGAATGCGAATAGGTCGCGTGGCTGAAACCGGAACCATAGCTCCAGCGGCCATTCAGCTTGTAGCCGCCGTCAACCTTCTTCAGCATCCCCAGCGGCGCGCCCTGCCCCGAAAAGCGATGCTCGGTGCCCGGCGCGAACAGTTTCTCAATCGCCGTGTCAGGCAGGAAGGCTGCCGACATCGCGCCAATGGCGGTATGCACCATCGACACCCAGCCCGCCGAGCCGGAATACCAGGTAATCGCCTCGATCAGTTCCATCACCTGGCGTGGTGGCAGCTGCGCCCCGCCCAGATCCTCGGGCGCCATCGAATGCGACATGCGCAGCGGGCGCAGGACCTCAAAACTTTCCTTGGTCAGTTCGCCCGCGGCCTCGTCGGCGGTGGCGTTCTTCTCCAGAATGGGGCCGATCTCTTTGATCTTGTTCAAAAGCTCACGGTGATCGGTGGTCTGGCCCCAGTAACTGTGGCGGATTGGCTTGTTCATAGGTGTCTCCTCCTCGGGAATGTCGAATGGTCAGGCGGCGAGAAAATCGCCGATTCTCTTTGTTGTCGCGGGGCTTTCCTGCGCGATCAGATGGCCCACGCCATCGACCGTCAGCAGTTGCGCATTTGGCAGGGCTTTCACCCAGAGCGGGGCCTGGCTGGCGGGCAGAATCCGATCTTCCTTGCCCCAGACAACCAGCGTGGGGTTGGTGATCCGGGCCATGAAGCGCTTCAGGTTGGGCTGGCCCATGCCCTGCGTGGCGCAAAGGCGGCCCACCGTCTCGCCCTCGCGCATACGGTCGGCGCCGAAGGCCTCGGCGGCGGCTGGGTCAGTGCCGTCGGGGAAATAGCGCAGCGCGACATTCACGTCATGTGTCAGATAGCCCGGCAGTTCCTGCGGCGGGATCTCGCCCAGATTGGCAGCCGGATGCGCAGGGTCGTTCAGCCCGGCCGGTGCCATCAGCACCACCTTGTCAAAGCGGTCACGGGCAATGGCGGCCAGTTCCGTGGCCAGCCAGCCGCCCATCGAGAAGCCGATCAGATGCGGTTTCTCGGGCAGGTCCAGCGCGTCCAGCAGGTCAAGATAATGCACCAGAAAATCGCTGATATCGGCGATATGCGGCGCGTCACCGGAAAAGCCCATGCCCGGGTGGCTGGGACACAGCACGCGGAACCGGTCTGCCAGATCGGCGGCAAAGTCGAACCCTTCAAGTGTGGCCGCGCCATGCAGGAAGATCACGGGTTTGCCCGTGCCCATAGCCTTGATGACGGTTTTCACACCGCCGATATCATAGTCCAGTGTCTCGAATTGCGCCGCCATGGCGTGTCCTCCCTCGGGTTCATGTGCAAGTAAAGCCGGACAGACCGCCGCTCTGGTGACAAGCCTGCGCCCCCTCGGCGCATCCCCTCTCCCGATACGTCTGGCGGGCCGCAGCCTGCACAAACGCGGCCCACGCCCGGCCCCTCTTCCTGCGTGGTGTCGAGGGGCAGTAGACGGTTGGCGCCCGGAATAGTCAAATTCGAAGAATGCGAATTAACATATCAAAGGGGCATATAACGGTCGGGAGTCAGCTCACAAAGCCGTCAAGCCGCATAATATCCGCTCACCAGGTTCCACCGGGGATTTAAGCCGTGGCAATCAGTTGAGCGCGCATTGTCAGCGTTCAGGCAGGATCAACCGCCGCTGAACGGGGAACAGCGCCAGCCCCGTACGGTCCGCCACCAGCCCCCACAGCCCGCGTGGCGCAAAGATCATCACCACAATGGCGATGACGCCGAGCGCGAACAGATACCAACTGCCGTAATCGGCGAAGGCAGATTGCAGGCCCCAGAACACCAGGACACCCAGTATCGGCCCCTCCAGCCGACCGATGCCGCCGATCACCACGATGAAGATCACATAGGCCGTCCAGGTGGTGACGCTGAACGCCGCATCAGGCGAGATGCGGGCGGTCTGCATATAGATCAGCGCGCCCACCAGCCCGGTCATGAAACCCGCCGCCAGAAACACCATCCACTTGACGCGCCGCGCATCCACGCCGACCGAGCGCGCGGCCTCGTCATTGTCACGCACCGCGGCCAGCGCCAGCCCGGTGCGCGACCGCAAGAGCCAGTAGATCGCGCCGATGGTCAGGATGCAGAGCGCCAGCGCCAGCCAGTAGGCCAGAATATCGCGCGCCGCCGCTTGCCGGACATCAAACAGATCGGCAACCCAGTCCACGCCCCAGATATTGGCTGTCACATGCCGGGGCAATGACGTGCCGGTGCCGCCCCCCAAAGCGCGCCACTGCGCGACCAGAAGGCGCGTGACCTCGGCCACGACCCAGGTGCCGATGGCGAAATAGGCGCCGTGCAGGCGAAAGGCGAAGAACGCCATCGGCACCGACAGCGCCAGTGCGGCGAACCCGCCAAGGATGATCGCGGCGACCGGGTCCCAGCCCCAAATGAGGACACCGCCGAACATCGCATAGGCGCCGATCCCCACAAACGCCTGCTGGCCCACCGAGACCATCCCGCCATAGCCCGCGATCAGGTTCCACAGCTGCGCCAGCATCAGCATGGTCAGGATGAAGAACATGTCCTGAATCATCACGCGAGAGGCAAAGGCGGGCAGCGCAAAGCCTATCAAGATCAGAGCGATAGCGGCAAAAGCTGCGATGGTCGAGGCGCGGGTGCGGGTGGTGACATGGGCTTGCATCGCTCAGTCCCTCGCCCGTGGAAAGAGCCCGCGCGGGCGCAGGATCAGCACGATCAGAAAGGCAAGATGGCCCGAAAGGATCTGCCATTCGGGGTTGATCTGCGCGCCCAAAGTCTGCGCCACACCAATGATCGGGCCCCCCGCCAAGGTGCCCCAAAGCGAGCCGAGGCCACCGACGATCACCGCCTGAAAGGCATAGATCAGCCGCGCCGGGCCGATGGATGGATCAAAATTCGAGCGCATGCCAAGGTAGAGCGCGGCCAGCGTCACCACCACCATCGCCAGCCCCGTGGCCAGCGCGAAAATGCGCTTGGGGTCGATCCCCATCAAGGATGCCGTGACCGGGTCATCCGAGGTGGCGCGGAAGGCACGGCCAAGGGCGGTCGCGTATAGCAAACGGTTCAGAAGGAAGATGGCGATCACGGCCGATGCCAGTGTCATCAGGGGCAGCGTGCCCACGGTGGCCAGCCCGATGTTGAGCGACTGATTCTCCAACCCGCCCGCAGGCAGGCGGCGGCTGTCGGCCGAGAACAGCTCAAGCATGCCGTTTTGCAGCGCGACCGACAGGCCGAAGGTCACCAGCAGCGGCGGCAGGATGTCATTGCCCAGCACCCGGTTGAGCACCACGCGTTGCAGCACATAGCCAAAGCCGAACAGCACGGGTGCGGCAATCAGGGCTGACATAAACGGGTTCAGCCCGGAAAATTCCACCACCATCAGGATCAGAAAGGCCGAAGCCACGATCAGATCGCCATGCGCCAGATTGACCAGCCGCATGATGCCGAACACAAGGCTCAGGCCCGCCGCGAACAGTGCGTAAAGCCCGCCCAGAAGCAGCCCCTGAATGACGGTTTCCACCCAGATCATGGTTGAACCTTTTCCTGCGTGCCGAAATAGGCGGCATGGATGGCTTCGCGGGTAACGTCCGTGGCGCGGCCTTCCAGCGTCACCCGGCCTTCCATCAGGCAATAGACCCGGTCTGCGATTGAGAGCGCGCGCGCGATGTCCTGCTCAACCACCACCATCGCCGCGCCGCTTTCGCGGATCAGCGGCAGGGCTGCGTAAATGTCGCGGATCACAACCGGGGCCAGCCCAAGGCTGATCTCGTCGCACAGCAGCAGTTCGGGGTTCGACATCAGCGCCCGCCCAATCGCCACCATCTGTTGCTGCCCGCCCGACAGCGCGGTGGCCGGGCTGTTGCGGCGTTCAAGCAGGATGGGGAAGAGGTCAAACACGGTCTCCAACACCCAGCGCCCGGCCCCGCGCCGGGCCTGCGCACCGATGCGCAGGTTCTCATCGACGGAAAGCGAGGGGAACAGCATGCGCCCTTCAGGCACCATGGAAATCCCGCGTTGCATGATGCGGTCGGGGGCCATCGCGCCGATGGCCTCGCCCCGGTGAATGACCATGTCAGGCGTTTGCCGCAGGATCCCGGTGATCGAACGCAGAAGCGTGGTCTTGCCAGCGCCGTTTGATCCGATGATCGCCACCACCTCGCCGGGTTCAATACGGAAGTCGACGCCGAAGAGGGCACGGAACTGACCGTAACTGGCGGTCAGCGCGCGGGTTTCCAGCAGGTTCATGCCTCAATCCCCAGATAGATTTCGCGCACCTCTTTCGAGGCCATGATCGCGTCCGGCGCGCCCAGCCCGATCACGCGCCCGAAATCGAGCACCAGCAACCGCTCGACCACAGCATTGAGCGCGTGCAGCACATGCTCGATCCAGATGATGGTGATGCCCTCGCCGTGCAGCGCGCGGATCGTGTCGGTGAGAGCGTGGCATTCGGCCTCGGTCAGCCCGCCCGCGATCTCGTCCAGCAACAAAAGATGCGGCGCGGTCGCCATGGCGCGGCCCAGTTCAAGCCGCTTGCGATCCAGAAGCGACAGGCTGCCCGCCAACTGGTTGGCCCTCGGCAGAAGGCCGATGCGCAGCAAGATATCAGCGCAATCCTCGCTCACCTGCCCCTCAGGCAGGCCCCGGCCAAAAGCGGCGGCAGTGAGCAGGTTTTCAAACACCGTCATCCCCCCGAACGGCTGGGGGATCTGGAAACTGCGGCCCACGCCCATGCGCACCCGCTTCATGGCGGGCGCGCGGGTGACATCTTGGCCCATCAGCACCACGCGCCCGGCATCAGGCAGGATGTTGCCGGTGATCAGGTTGAACAGCGTCGATTTCCCCGCGCCATTGGGGCCGATGATGCCAAGCGCCTGACCGCGCGGGACCGTCAGCGACACATCATCGGTGACCTTCAGCGCACCGAAGGCCTTTTTCACGTTTTCCAGAACAAGGACGTTTTCCAAGAGTTTCCCGCCGGTTGCGCCCGGCGAAGCGATGCGCCGGGCGTCACAGCTCAAACCAATGTTCAGTCCAGCGCTTCCATCACGCCGCCAGTGGGGATCTCGGGTGCTGTCTGGTTGTCGACCACCACCAGATCAAAATCGCCCCCGTCCTGCCTGCGCCACTGGCCGCCGACCAGCGGTGTCTTGCTGACATTTTGCGCGGCAAAGGGCGGCACGCCCTGCCCGTCCCATGCCACGCGACCGACGATGGTTTCCAGATCGGTTGCAGAAATGGCGGTGGCGATCTCGTCCATATCATCGCTGTCTGAAACCCGGCCCATCGCATCGGCGGCAACCTCGAAGAGCGAATGGACAAAGCCGATTGGCTGGGTCCAGGGCCGCCCGGTCTGCGCGGTGAAGGCCTCGGCCAGTTCGGCGCTGGATTGCCCGGTCAGCGACGAGGCGAAGGGATGGCCCGGCGACCACCAGACTTCGGTGGACAGGTTGTGCCCCGCGTCGCCCAGAGCCTCGACCGATTGTGGAAACAGCAGTGCCTTGGCGACGGTGATGATCTTGGGGTTAAAGCCCTGCTGCAGCGCCTGATTGCGGAAAGTGGTAAAGTCAGGCGGGATCACCACACCGGTGACGATCTCGGCATTGGCGGCGCGGAAGGCGCTGATCTGGGCCGAGAAATCATCGGTCAGGTTCTGGAACCGGCCCGGGTCGGTGGTGGTGTACCCGGCCTCAGCAAAGCCCGGCGCCACACCGACATTCGGGTCGCCCCAGGCGTTTCCGTCGGCATCATTGGGGAACAGCCCGCCGACCTGCCTGTTCGTCTCCAGCTGGTTCCACATGTTGGTGAAGACCGCGATCACATCTTCCAGACCCCAGAAGTAATGGAACGCAAAATCAAAAGGTTGCCAGCTATCGGGCGCACCGGGGTTGCCCTGCTGGCCGATGAACCAAGGCTGCCAGGGCGCCACGGTAGAGATGCAGGGCACGCCCTCGGCCTCGCAGGTGGTGGCGACGGGGTTGGTGGTCTCGGGCGTCGAGGCGACGACGATCAGATTGACCTCATCGCGCACGATCAGTTCGCGGGTGACGGCGGCGGCGCGGTCGGGGCTGGACTGGCTGTCGCGCACGATCACCTCGAACTCCTGCCCGGCCTGCGAGGCCAGGAAGGCATCGATGTTGAAAGCATCGCTTTCAGCAAAACCGGCCAGCGGCCCCGATTGCGGGCTGACATAGCCGATTTTCAGCCGCACCCCCTGTGCAAGTGCGGGGGTGAACAGGCCCGGCGCGGCCAGGGCCATACCACCGGCGGCACCGGTCTTGAGCAGTCTGCGTCGCGTGATCATGGTCTCTCCTCCCATTCATCATGTGTCATCAGGTCAGGCCGGTTCGCGGCCTTCCCAGGCGTCTTGCAAAAGCTGACGTATCCCCGCGCGGGTAATCTCGCGCGGGTTGGCATAGGGGTTCTTCACCGCGATCTCTGTTGCGCGGTCCAGATCGCTCTCAGTAAGGCCCAGCTCTTCCAGCCTGAGCGGCGCACCGATATCGTGCGCAAAATGCCACAGCCCCGCCCCGGCGCTGGCATGACCGAAGGCATCGCGGATCGGGGCCAGCAGATCGGCCACCGCCGCCTCGTTATAGGCGGTGGTGTGGGGCAGCAGGATCGCATGGGTTTCGGCATGCGGCAGGCCAAAGCTGCCGCCCAAGACATGCGCCAGCTTGTGATGCAGCGCCATCTGGACATACCCCAGCGCGGTCGAGCAGCCCCAGGCGGCGTAAAGCGCCTGCGCCCGGGCCTGCGGGTCGCGCGGTGTGTCGCGCAGGACAGGCAAGGCGCTGGCAAAGGCTGTCAGCGCGTCACGGCTCAGCGCCTCGGTCACCGGGTTGCGGTCTGGGGCGTAAAGCCCCTCCATCGCATGGGCAATCGCGTTGAGCGCGGATGTCATGGTCAGGCCGACCGGCAGGCCAAGCGTCAGATCGACATCATAAACCACCACCTCGGGCCTGATCGACAGATCGCGGCGGGTGACTTTTTCGCCATCCGCCGTCTCGCCCAGAATATCGGTCATCTCCGAGCCCGCGTAGGTGGTCGGCACCACCAACTGATCGGCCCCGGTGCGCGTGGCAATCGCCTTGCCCAGCCCGGTGGTTGAGCCGCCGCCCAACGCCACCACGCAATCGGCCGCCATGCCCTGAAACGCTGCCACCGCGCGTTCCGTCACATCAACCGGCGTATGCATGGCGGCATCCGAGAAGATCCCGGCGGCGCGGGCACCCAGCTGATCGGCCAGCGCCTGCGCCTGATCTGCCTGCTGCGGGGTGGACAGGACCAGCGCGCGGCCCCGGCCCATCCGCGCCACCTCGTCCGGTACCTGCGCAAGCGTGCCGTGACCGAACACCACGCGCGTGGTCAGGCCGGGGAACACAAAGGGACGGGTCATCGATCGGCCTCCATCTGCTTGATCTGGCCAACAGTCCCGAGAGCGCGGGTGCGTTCACCCATGCCGCCCGACATATGGTGGCCTTGCCGAGGGGTCAGGCGCTTGTGCCGCCGCCACCTTGTGCGTGACCTGACAGACATCGCTGATACCGCCCTCCCCCTCGTTGAGGCCAAACTATGCGGCGGCGGGCGCTCTGGTGATGAATTTTGGCGCAATCTTCATACCTTGCCGTTATGAAATGACACCTCACCGCATGAAAACTTCGCAAGCGGGCAGGTAATCCCCGGGTTTCACCGGTCCCTGCCGCCATCCAACGATGCTGTTGCACATGTTCTGGCGTCTTGCCGCGATGATGCCGACTTGTTACCGCACGCCATGAGACCTCAAGAGGCAGTTGCGCGGCATGTTCTTTCCGGTTTTTTTCACGGGCCTGACGATGGGCATCAGCCTGATCGTCGCCATCGGCGCGCAGAACGCCTTTGTGCTGCGTCAGGGGCTGCGGGGCGAGCATGTCTTTGCCGTCTGCCTGACCTGCGCAGTATCCGATGCGTTGCTGATCGTGCTGGGCGTGACCAGTTTTAGCAAGATCGCCACAGCGTTACCCTGGATTGACCCGGTCATGCGCTATGGCGGGGCGGCGTTTCTGATCTGGTATGGTGTGCGCAGCGCGCGCGCCGCCCTGCGCACGACAGAAGCACTGGCGGTGAGCGGCACCGGGCAGCCCGCCGCGCTGAGCAGCGTGCTGCTGGCCTGTCTGGCCATCACATGGCTCAACCCGCATGTCTATCTGGACACCGTGGTGTTGCTGGGCACCATCTCAACCCAGTTCGAAGGCCGCGCGCATATGTTTGCTGCCGGTGCGGTGACGGGATCATTTCTGTTCTTTTTCGCACTCGGCTATGGCGCGCGCTGGCTGCGCCCGCTCTTTGCCAGCCCCCGTGCCTGGCGCATTCTGGAAGCGGTGATCGCGCTCATCATGTGGGCCATCGCGGCAAAGCTGATCCTGAGCGCGTAACCCGGCACGCCCGGCAATCAGAACGCCGTCACAGGTTTATTCTTGTCACGGGCCTTTTCTCAGCCCG
Source organism: Pararhodobacter sp. (assembly GCA_020832545.1). GTDB lineage: Bacteria > Pseudomonadota > Alphaproteobacteria > Rhodobacterales > Rhodobacteraceae > Pararhodobacter. The sequence continues at coordinate 22,645 of JAFIEK010000041.1, forward strand.
CCATTCCGGCAAGCCCCCATCAAGGCGCCGGGCATTGAAGCCCCGTTTGCGAAGCGCCGCGACGGCCTGATGGGCATAAACGCAGTAGGGACCGCGGCAATAGGCGACGATCTCGGTGCCCGGGTCGATGGTGGCGGCCATATGCTCCAGCTCAGTTAACGCCACATTCCGCGCGCCGGGGATATGCGCCATGCCAAACTCATCAGCGGGCCGCAGATCAAGCAGGGTAACCGACCCCTCCGCCAGCCGCGCGGCCAGATCGTCACGGCTGACAGGCTCGGGCGCGTCCTCGCCATCTGACAGCCCACGCAGGATATCGGCGACCTGCGCGAGGTTGCGCGCAGCGACCTGGCCCAGCATTTCCATCAACGCCAGCGCCCTGTCGTCGCTCAGCCGGTAGCGGATGGACTGTCCCTCACGGCGGCTGACAACCAGCCCGGCGTGGCGCAAATGTTGAAGGTGTTGCGAGGTATTGGCGATACTCAGCCCGGTCTTCACCGCCAGCCCCTCGACCCCGCGTTCGCCTTGCGCGATCTGCTCCAGCAACATCAGCCGGGCCGGGGCGGCGAGCGCGCGGGCGACAAGTGCGAACTCCTCAAGGAGCGCGGCCTTGGGGCTGATTGACATTGCGCGGCTCCGTCAGTTAAATCATTCAAGTAATCACTTGAATATTATCGAAACCACGCCCTGCTGCAACCCCAAAGGCCACCATGACCGCCCTTCCCCTCGGCATCCGCGAGAACCTGACGCAGTTTTCGCATCAGTTGATTCAGGTACTTCTGGTGGGTTTCGCCATCGGCATGATGCGCACTGTGATCCCGGCGCTGGCCGAAAGCGAGTTCGGCGTCGCGCGCGGCTCGTTTTTGTTGCTGAGCGCCTTTGTCGTGGCCTTTGGTGTAGTCAAGGCGGTCATGAACTTCGTCGCCGGGCGGCTGTCAGAGCGGATCGGTCGGCAGCGGGTGTTGTTTTGGGGCTGGGTGATCGCGCTGCCCATTCCGGTGATGATCTGGGCCGCGCCGAACTGGGGCTGGATCGTTGCGGCGACGGTGCTTTTGGGCATCAATCAGGGGCTGTGCTGGTCTATGACACAAACTGCCAAGCTGGACATCACGCGCGCTGATCAGCGCGGGCTGACGATGGGGCTGAACGAGTTTTCGGGCTATGTCGGCGTGGCGTTGGCGGGCGTGATCACAGCCTATGCGGCCGAGGCTCTGGGCGCGCGGATGGGACTTCTGATCTTTGGGCTGGCCGTTGTCGTCACCGCGCTGGTGCTGACAAGGGTGTGGGTCAAGGACACGCTGCCATGGGCCAAGGCCGAGACGGCTGCGCACAAGCTCAGCGCGCCCCGGCACCCGCCGCGCTATCCGCAGGGGGTGCCTGAGCATCCGTCAACGCGCGAGGTGTTCGCCCTGTTGAGCTGGCGCGACAAGCGGCTTGCCGCGCTGTCGCAGGCCGGGCTGGTCGAGAAGTTCGTCGACGCACTGGTCTGGGTAATCTTCCCGGTGTTTCTGGTGTCCCGGGGTGCCAGCCTGACCGAGATGAGCTGGATCGTCGGAGCCTACGGCTTTGTCTGGGGCGGTTCGCAGCTCTTCACCGGGCGGCTGTCGGATCATGTGGGGCGGTTCTGGCCCAATGTCGCGGGCATGTGGATTTGTGGTGCCGGTGTGTTGATGGTGGTGCTGGGCGAGGGGGCGATCTGGTGGTCGCTGTCAGCCGGGATCGCGGGTTTTGGCATGGCGCTTTTGTATCCCAACCTCGGCGCGGCAGTGGCCGATATCTCGCCGCCCGCCTGGCGCGGCTCGGCGATTGGGATCTACCGCTTCTGGCGTGATCTGGGATACGGGATCGGCGCGCTGGGCCTTGGCCTTGCCGCATATCTGACCGGCAAGCCAGAGGCCGCTTTCTGGTTTGTGGCGCTGTCGATGTTTGCCTCGGGCGCTGTGTTGTTCATCTGGTGCGAGGAAACCCATCCACGCCTGAACCCCGCCTCAACGTCAAAGCCGGGCTGAACCGCCCTGCGCTGCCGCCTTCTGAGGCCACGAAGACCGCCTTGGCCACACCACTCAAAGCAAAACCCCGCCCCGGAAAACCGGAACGGGGCGCATGCTCACCGCGTCTGACGATGCGGGTATGCTCAGACGGTCTGACCGCTGTGCTGCGTGTTCGGCGCGCGACGCAGGCGGGCAACAACCCAGGCGCGCAGATCGCGGATGCCTTCTGCCACGGCTTTGGCGCGCAGCACACGGGCCTGGCGCTCGATTTCGACGATATCCACGAATTGCAGATCCGAGGTCAGTTCGTTCTTGTAGTTGTCATGCAGGCTCATCGTTCTTCTCCTTGCCCCGTCGGGGGCACAATCTGGGCCCCGCCGGGGGCACACTCTGAATGTCTTGCAGTGGATATAGCGCCGCGGTGCAGCATCAACCAGACTGCATCGCAGCAATCCCGCCTTGCACTGGGTGCAAGGCTCGCGACGCGCACCGGCTCTCACTGTGGGGTGATACGCTTGCGGCGTTAGCGCTATCTGCGCTATGCTGGCGGCACGCCCCTACAGCCTCCCTCCGCTCTGGCACCCTCTCCTCTGGCCCCGAAGTTAAAACGCCCCATGCCCACCGACCCCCGCATCCTTGCCGTGACCGAGCGCATCCGCGCGCGCTCAAACGCCAGTCGCCGCGCGTATCTGGACAAGATCAGACGCGCCCGTGACGAGGGCCCGGCGCGCGCACATCTGTCATGTTCCAATCTCGCGCATGCCTATGCGGCCATGGGCGCGGACAAGGATGTGCTGGCGGGTGAACGCGCGCCCAATCTCGGCGTCGTCACGGCCTATAACGACATGCTCTCGGCCCATCAGCCGTTCGAGGATTATCCCGCGCTGATCCGTCAGGCCGCGCGTGCCTGCGGGGCGACAGCGCAGGTGGCGGGCGGCGTTCCCGCGATGTGCGACGGCGTCACGCAGGGCCGCGCGGGGATGGAACTGTCGCTCCTGTCACGCGATGTCATCGCATTGGCGGCAGGCGTAGCGCTCTCGCACAATTGCTTCGATGCCGCGCTCTATATGGGCGTATGCGACAAGATCGTGCCGGGGCTGGTGATCGCAGCGGCGACCTTTGGCCATATCCCGGCGGTGTTTGTGCCTGCGGGGCCGATGGTCTCGGGCCTTCCCAATGACGAGAAAGCGCAGGTGCGCCAGGCCTTCGCCACCGGGCAGGCCAGCCGCGAAGACCTGATGGCGGCGGAAATGGCCAGCTATCACGGCCCGGGCACCTGCACCTTCTACGGCACCGCCAACACCAACCAGATGCTGATGGAGTTCATGGGCCTGCACCTGCCCGGCGCCAGTTTTGTGAACCCCGGCACACCCTTGCGCGCGGCGCTGACCGAGGCGGCGGTAACGCGCGCGGCGGCAATCACCGCGCAAGGGGGGGATTACCGGCCCGTGGGGCATGTTCTGGATGAACGCGCTTTCGTCAACGGCATCGTTGGCCTTATGGCCACCGGCGGCTCCACCAATCTGGTGCTGCACCTGCCCGCCATGGCCCATGCGGCGGGTATTGAACTGGCGATTGAGGATTTTGAGGCCATCGCCGCCTGCGTGCCGCTGATCGCCAAAGTCTATCCCAACGGGCTGGCCGATGTGAACCATTTCCACGCGGCCGGCGGGCTGGGCTTCATGATCGGCGAATTGCTCGCCGCCGGGCTTTTGCACCCGGATACCGAAACCATCGCAGGCCCGGGCCTTGCGCGCTACACGCAGGAGGCCAAACTGATCGATGGCGCGCTAAAGTGGCAGGCGGGTGCAGGTGAAAGCCTCAACACCCGCATCCTGCGCCCGGTGGCTGACCCGTTCCAGCCCACGGGCGGGCTGAAACAGCTGACCGGCAGTCTGGGCGAAGGGGTGATCAAGATCTCGTCGGTGGACCCGTCACGCCATGTGATCGAGGCCCCGGCGCGGGTGTTCGACAATCAGGAAGCGGTGAAAGCAGCCTTTCAGGCGGGGGAATTTACAGCAGATACAGTCGTTGTCGTCCGCTTTCAGGGGCCGCGCGCCAATGGCATGCCGGAACTGCATAGCCTGACGCCGGTGCTGGCGGTGTTGCAGGATCGCGGGCTGAAAGTGGCACTGGTGACAGACGGGCGCATGTCGGGCGCCTCGGGCAAGGTGCCTGCCGCCATTCACCTCGCGCCCGAGGCGGCGGCGGGCGGCCCGCTGGCGCGGCTGCGCGATGGCGACCGGGTGCGGCTGGATGCGGTGGCAGGCACACTGGATGTGCTGGAGCCTGAATTCAACGCCCGCCCCCCCCTGACCCCTGACCTGAGCGCCAATTCCGAGGGCACGGGGCGCGAACTCTTTGCGAAACTGCGGGCAGGCGCGGGCCCGGCCTCGGGCGGCGCCTCGATCCTCTGGTAGTGTCATTTTGTGTCTGAAAATATCCTGGGGGTGAATGGGCGCTTGCGCACAGAGGGGGCAAAGCCCCCTGCCCTGTTTACATCACCATCCCACGGTTGAACCGCCGCTCCAACAGTTTGAACGCCAGCGCGATCAGCCCGGCGATCACCATATAGACCAGCGCCAGCAGCAACAGCGGCTCATAGATGATGAACGTGTCCTGCCGCACCCGGCTGGCAACGGCATAGATGTCGATCACCGTAATCGTTGCCACCAGCGGCGTGGCCTTCATCTGCAACACCGTCTCGCCGCCCAGCGTCGGCAGCGCACGTTGCAGCGCCTGCGGCAGCCAGATCCGGCGCAGGATGGCAAAGCGCGACATGCCCATTGAGCGCGCGGCCTCCAGCTGCCCGCCGGGGACCGATTTGAACGCCCCGCGCATGATCTCGCCCTCATAGCCTGCGAAACTCAGCGACAGCGTCAGCAACGCATAGGGCCAGGCCTGCCGCAGATAGGGCCATAACTCGCTTTCGCGAATCCACGGGAATTGCGGGAACAGGCTGCCGAGGCCGAAATAGATCAGCCAGAGCTGCAACAACAACGGCGTGCCCCGGATCGCCGTGCAGAATGCCCGCGCGGGCACCGCCAGAAAGCGTGGGCCTGCGGCCTGCGCCAACCCCAAGGGCACCGCCAGCGCGAAACCGATCAGGCAGCTCAGCCCCAAAAGCCAGAGCGTGCGCCAGATGCCCTGCAACGCCAGATCGCTGTAGCGCGGTATCCAGTGCCAGCGCATTGACAGCGCCGCCCAGATGACAATCCCCAAAGCCACCGCGATCATCGCCAGCCGGTGGGGCACGAACACCTCGTCCGCGAAACGGCTGAAGGCGCGGCTCATTGCGCCACCTGCCCGCGCCGATAGCGCGCCTCGATCCAGCCAAAGATCCGGCCAGAGACCAGCGTCATGGTCAGATAGATCGCCCCGGCGGCCAGAAAAAAGGTGAAATAGGCGCGCGTGGAACCCGCCGCCTGCCGGGTCTCCAGCGTCAGTTCCGAGAACCCGACAATGGCCAGCAGCGCCGTGTCCTTGGTGGCGATCAGCCACAGGTTGGACAGCCCCGGCAGCGCCAGTGGCAGCATCGCCGGAAAAGTGATGCGCCGGAAGGTCTGCACCGCGCCCATGCCAAAAGCGCGCGCCGCTTCAAGCTGCCCGCGCGGCACCGACTGGATTGCCCCGCGCAGCACTTCGGTCGCATAGGCGCCCTGCACCACGCCCAACACCGCGATCCCGGCCATCACCCCCGAAATCTCGACCGGGCGCTGGCCCATGGCGCGCAGCACCTGATTGAGCAAATCAGTGCCCGCATAATACAGAATCAGGATCAGGATCAGCTCAGGCACAGCGCGCACCACGGTCGTATAGACCGCCAGAAGATCACGCGTGACCGGCCCGCCATAGAGCTTGCCAAGCGCGCCGAATGTGCCGATCAGCAGCCCCAGCGCAAAGGCGCCGGCAGCAATTTGCAGGCTGGCCCATGCCCCACGCAAAAGGTTGCCCCCCCAGCCCGGCGGCTGGAGGGACAACAGATTGGCCGTGGTTTCAAGTCCCGGCCAGAGGGCGAAAAGCCAGTCGAACACCCTGCGTCAGCCGGGCTCAGTTGCCGTAGATTGACGTGGCAAAGTAGCGCGACGTGATCTCATCATAGGTGCCGTCTTCAAGAATAGCGGCGATCCCGCGGTTGATGGCCTCGCGCAGTTCATCATCGCCCTTGCGCACACCTGCGCCCACGCCCGCGCCCAGAATATCCTCGTCATGGGCAACCGCACCCTTTAACTCACAGCACTGGCCCGCATCGGTCGCCAAAAAATCATCCAGCGCCAGACTGTCGGCCTGCGTGGCGTCGATCCGCCCGGCGGCCAGATCCTGGTTCACCTCATCCTGCGTCTGATAGGTGCGCAGCTCGGTCTCGCCCTCGAAATAGGTCTGTGCGTAGGTCTGGTGGATGGTGGCCACCTGCACGCCCAGCACCAGCCCCGCCAACCCTTCGGGCGTGGCATCCATTTCCATGTCGCGCTGACCGACGATCACGGTGGGGGTGTTGTAATACGGGTCCGAGAAATCGATGGTTTGCAGCCGGTCGGCGGTGATCGACATCGAGTTCATGATCGCATCGATCCGGCCTGAGACCAACGACGGGATGATCCCGTCCCATGACGTGGGGGTGATCACGCAGTCCAGCTCGGCAGCCGTGCAGATGGCGTCGATGATCTCGATCTCCCAGCCTTCCCAGTTGCCTGCGGCGTCGGGCGACGAGAAAGGCGGATAGGGCTCGGCCGCGATGCCGATGCGCACCTGATCAGCCTGCGCCATACCGGCGGCAGCAAGGAAGGCCGTGGTGGCCAGCAGGGTAAGTTTCTTCATGGTCGTCTCCTCTGTTGAGCATCCGGGCGCAGATGGCGCCTCTTGGTCGGTTCGCAAAGCGGCGTTGGTCACCACAATGGCAGATTTACCATTGTATGTGGCCAAATTATTGGCAATTATGCAAGCGTATAATTTAGGCAAGCTGGAAATCCCATGTCCTTTGGCGCCGAAGACCGCTCAAAACCCCTGACCCGTGTGATCATGCGCGCACCCGGCCCCGCAATGGCCGCTGCCAACCCTGCTGACTGGCATTATGGCCCCGGGTTTGACCCGGTGCGCGCGGGCGAACAACATGCAGAACTGGCCCGGATCGTGGCCGACAGCGGTGTGCAGATCCACTGGCTGCCGTCCGATGATGACGGGTTGTCGGATGCGGTCTTCGTGCAGGACCCGTCCTTTGTCACCCGCCATGGCGCTGTCGTGCTGAACATGGGCAAACCCCTGCGCCGGCGCGAGGCCGCCCTTCACGCGGCGTTCTATGAATCGCTGGGCGTGCCGGTGATTGGTCAGCTTTCCGGGGATGCCACGGTCGAATCGGGGGATTGTTTCTGGCTGGACCCGCAGACCCTGGCCATCGGGCGCGGCGCGCGCACCAATCAGGCCGGGATCGATGCTGTGCGCGAGATCCTGCGCCCGCATGGCCAGTCGATCATGGCCTTTGACCTACCGTACTGGACCGGCCCTGCCGCCTGCCTGCATCTGATGTCGCTGGTTTCGCCCCTCGGGCCTGACATCGCCTTGATCCATGCGCCGCTCCTGCCCTACGCGCTTTGGTCCGCGATGACGGCGCGCGGCTGGACATTGCTGCACGCGCCCGAGGATGAGTTCATGGCCTCGAACGGCCTCAGCCTGAATGTGTTGGCGCTGGCCCCGCGCGATCTGGTGATGGTCGATGGTTTTCCCAAAACCCGCGCTCTGATGGAAGAATCGGGCTGCCGGGTGCAGGTGTTCGAAGGTGACGCGCTCTGCATCGCCTGCGAGGGTGGTCCCACCTGCCTGACCCGCCCGGTTCTGCGTGGCCCGGTTCTGCGCGCATGAACGCGCGCCGCCCCTATAAGCGCGAAGGCGAGGAGGCCCGGCGCGCGGCGCTGATCCGGGCCACACTTGACTGCATCGCCGAAGGGGGGCCGCAGGCGGCCACGGTGCGCGCCATCGCGCTGAAAGCCGGGGTCACGCAGGGGCTGATCCGGCACTATTTCGCCACCAAGGAAGAGCTGATCGCAGCCGCCCATGAAACCCTGATGACCGGCCTGACCGAAGGCAGCCTGGCCCGGCTGGATGACCTGCCCGCAGACCCGCTGGCGCGGCTGGCAGGTTTCATCGGCAACGCCGTCAGCCCCCCGGTGGTCGATCCGCGCGCCATGGCACTCTGGGCCGCGTCAATGCAACTGGTGCCGCGTGATCCGGCGATGCGCGCGGTGCACGAGGCCACCTACCTTGCCTTCCGCGACCGGCTGGAGGCCATGATCGCGCAGGCCCTGCGCGCCGCTGGCAAGGCGCCGGGGCCCGGTGAGAGCCGCGCCTTTGCAATTGCTGGGAACGCATTGCTGGACGGGCTGTGGATCGAGGCCTCCTTGCTGCCCGAACACTTCACCGAAGGTGAGATGAAATCTATTGCGATCAAGGCCTTCGAGCGGCTTCTTGATCTAAAACTTCCGGAGTAAACGATGCAATACGCCCCTGTCACCACGCGCCTGGCCCGGCTGGGTTCCGACAAATGGGTGCTCAGCGCCGCCGCCAATGCCCGGCGGCTTGCCGGACAGGAGGTGATCAACCTGACGATCGGCGAGCCCGATGTCCCCACCCCCGACACCCTGATCGCGGCTGCCAGCCGGGCCATGCAAGCGGGCCGCACCGGCTATTCGAACGGCCGGGGGGAGGCAACGCTTTTACGCGCACTTTCAAAGCGTTACAGCACAAGCACTGGCCGTGAGATCGGCATCGACCGGTTTCTGTGCCTGCCCGGTACGCAAACCTCGCTGTATCTGGTGTTCATGGCTTTGTGCGAACCGGGTTGCGAGGTGATCGTGGGCGATCCGTTGTATGCCACCTATGAAGGGCTGATCCGTGCCTCGGGCGCGACCCCGGTACCGGTGATGTTGTCACCTGAGCATGACTTCCGCCTGCAAGCATCTGCTGTTGAAGAAAAAATAACGTCATCCACCCGCGCGATCCTGCTCAATACCCCGCACAATCCCACCGGCGCCGTTCTGACACCTGCCGATCTGGATGCCATCTGCGCTCTGGCCGAACAGCATGATCTGTGGGTCATCTCAGACGAGGTATACGGCGATCTGACGCATGGTGCGGCGGTTTTCACCTCGGCGCTGGCCAATCCCGCCTATGAACACCGGGTGATCACCACCGCCTCGATCTCGAAATCGCATGCCGCGCCGGGGTTCCGGTCCGGCTGGCTCTGTGGCCCGGCCGAGTTCTGCACCCGCGCGCTGCCCCTGTCAGAAACCATGCTCTTTGGCTCACAGCCCTTCATCGCCGACATGACCGCCGAGGCCATCGCCAACCCGCCCACGCTTGCGCATGCCATGGCGGCGCGCATGGCCAACCGCGCGGCCATCATTCAAGGCGCGCTTGATGGCGTGGCGGGAATGCGCGTGCACCGGCCTGAAGCCGGGATGTTCGCGCTTCTTGATATCCGCGCGCTCAGCACCGATTCGCAGCGGTTCGCACTTGATCTGCTGGAGTCCACGGGCGTGGCCGCGATGCCCGGCGCGTCGTTCGGTGTGGCTCTGGAGGGTTGGCTGCGGCTGGCGCTCAACGCCAGCGACGCCGACACCGCCGAGGCCTGTCGACGGATCGCTGAATTCGCAATGCGTGTGCGCACATGAAGAGTGTCGCGCAAACCCTTGTAAACTGGCTTGAATCACTTGGCGTTGAGGTGATTTTCGGCATCCCCGGCGTGCATACGATCGAGCTGTATCGCGCGCTCCCCACGTCTGGCATCCGCCATGTCACGCCGCGCAACGAGGCTGGCGCGGGCTTTATGGCTGACGGCTATGCGCGGGTTTCAGGGCGGTTTGGCGTGGCGCTTGTAATCACCGGGCCGGGGCTGACCAACATTCTGACGCCGATGGCACAGGCTCGCGCCGATTCCGTGCCGATGCTTGTGATCTCAGGCGTGAACCCACGCGACACGCTGGGCCGGGGGCTGGGCCATCTGCACGAGTTGCCCGACCAGCTTGCGCTCAGCGCCACGCTTGGCCCGGCCTTTCATCTTGACCAGCCCGACGCCCTGCCCGCGATTCTGGGACAAGTCGCACAGGCACTGACCGGGGGGCGTGGCGGGCCGGTGCATATTCAGATCCCGCTCGATCTGATGGATGCCCCGGTATCCGCCGCGGCCCGTGTCCCGCCCGGCCCGCAACACGCCGTCCAGCCTGACGCAATCGCCCAGGCGAATGCGCTGCTTGCGCAAGCCCGGTCGCCGGTCATTCTCGCGGGCGGCGGGTGCCGCCGCGCCGGCCCGGCGCTTCAGGCATTGGCCGAGGCTTTGGGCGCACCTGTGATCCTGACCACCAATGCGCGCGGGCTGATGCATGGCCACGCGCTCACGGTCCCGGCCTCGCCCAGCCTCGCCCCCGTGCGTGATCTGATCCGCAGCGCCGACCGCTTGCTGGTCCTCGGCTCGGAACTGGGGCCGACGGATTGCGACATGTTCGCCGATGGGGCTTTTCCGGACACCAGCGCCATGATCCGCGTGGATATTGACGCGGCGCAACTGGCCCGACATCCCGCCGCGCTTGCGCTGCAAGGCGATGTGGCCGCCCTGCTGCCGCATCTTGCATGCCCCGCCCCCGCCGCTGACGGCCCGGCCCGCGCCGCGCACGCCCGGCAACAGGCCCGCGCCGCACTGTCGCCCGGCTACGCGGTCGAGGTCGCTGCGCTGGAGGCCTTGCGCAGCGCCTGCCCCGGCGCGATCATGGTGGGCGATTCCACCCAGATCGTCTATGCGGGCAACCTTTACTATGATCATGACCGCCCCGGGGGCTGGTTCAACGCCGCCACCGGCTACGGCGCACTGGGGTTTGCCACCGGGGCGGCGGTGGGCGCGGCGCTGGCAAACCCTTCGGCGCGCGTGATGTGCCTGATCGGCGATGGCGGGCTGATGTTCGCCCCGGGTGAACTGTTAAGCGCGGCTGAAGAGAGGCTCGACATCACCTTCCTGGTCTTCAACAACTACGGTTTCGGTGAGATCGCGCTGGCGATGCAGAGCGCCGCGGCCGAGGTGCTGGGCTGCACCCCCACGCCCCCGGATATGGAGGCGCTCGCCCGCGCCTGCGGCCTGCCCTACACCCGCACCACGCTCGACGGCCTCGGCAGGGCCCTACGCCCTGAACGCGGCCCGCGACTGGTCGAGATCACGCTTCCCCCGGTCAACAGCTTTTCGTGAATCGCCCCTTCATCTTGCCAGAAATACGCTGGGGGTGAATTGGCGCAGCCAAGAGGGGGCAACGCCCCCTTCCCCCCCCCCCCGCTGCGTGTGGGCCCCCCCCCC
>JAFIEK010000093.1 GCA_020832545.1 Pararhodobacter sp.
TTCGCGCGCCAGCGCGAAGAGGGGGGCAACGCCCCCCTTCCTTGCCTTACAGACAGGCCACAAACAGGGCGCGGGTATTGTCACGTGTCATTTCAACAGGATTGCCACCGCAAGACGGATCTTCCAGCGCCATCTCCGTCAGTTCATCCAGTCGCGCAGCCTCCACCCCGATTTCAGACAGTGAGGCCGGGATCGCCAACTCGCTGCGCAACGCCATGATGCGTGCATGAAATCCGTCGAACCCGCCATTGATGCCCAGATAATCCGCCGCCCGCCCGATCCGCGCGTCAATGGCGGGGCGGTTGAAATCCAGCACCATCGGCATGACTACGGCATTGGTGGTGCCGTGATGCGTGTTATAGACCGCGCCGACCGGGTGGCTGAGGCTGTGTATTGCCCCCAGCCCCTTCTGAAACGCCACCGCCCCCATCATCGCCGCCGACATCATATGCGCGCGCGCCTCAAGGTCATCGGGTGTGCTGTAAACCTTCGGCAGGTTTTCAAACACCAGCCGCATTCCCTCCAGCGCGATGCCCTGGCTCATCGGGTGGTAGTGCGGGCTGCAATAGGCCTCAAGGCAATGCGCCAGCGCGTCCATCCCGGTGCCTGCGGTGATGAATTTCGGCATGCCCACCGTCAGTTCGGGGTCACATATCGTGATGGCTGGCATCAGTCTGGGGTGGAAGATGATCTTCTTCTTGTGCGTCTCGCTGTTGGTCAACACTCCCGCGCGCCCCACTTCTGATCCCGTACCTGCCGTGGTCGGCACCGCGACAATGGGCGCGATCTTTGCGGCATCAGCGCGCATCCACCAGTCGCCCACATCTTCCAGCTCCCAGACAGACAGGCTCTGCCCGGCCATCAGCGCAACCATCTTGCCCAGGTCCAGTGCTGAACCGCCACCGAAACAGACCACCCCGTCATGCCCGCCCGCGCGATACGTTTTCAGCCCGGCCTCCATGTTATGTTCGGTCGGGTTGGCGTCCACCTCGGAAAACACCGCGCGGCCCAGCCCCCCCGCCTCCAGAACCTCCAGCGCCTGCGCGGTGATCGGCAGCGCCGCCAGCGCCTTGTCAGTCACCAGAAGCGGGCGGCGCATCCCGGCGGCCTTGCAATGCTCGGCCAGCTCGCTGATCCGGCCTGCGCCGAACTTGATTGCGGTCGGATAGGACCAGTTCATCGTGGGCACGCTCATGTCGTCACCTTCTTGAGATGGTAGGATTTGGGCCGCGTCACGGAATGGAAGCCAAGGGGCGACAACGCCGCGCCGCGCCCCGTGTCCTTGCACCCGGTCCAGCACAGCGCCGGGTCCAGATAGTCACAGCGGTTCATGAAGACGGTGCCGGTTTCCAGCTGCGCGCCGATACTGGCAGCGACCCCGGTATCAGCAGTCCAGATCGACGCCGTCAGGCCATAGGGAGAATCGTTCATCAACGCGATCGCCTCGGCATCATCTTTCACAGCCATGATCCCCACCACCGGGCCAAAACTTTCCTCGCGCATCACCCGCATGGAATGGTCCACGTTGACCAGAACCTGCGGCGCCAGATAGGCACCCCCGTCATCGGCGGGGAAAAGCGCGGGGTCAATCAGCGGCTTTGCGCCCGCCGCCACCGCCTCGGCCACCTGTTCGCGCACCAGTCTGGCAAAACGTGCATTGGCCATCGGGCCCAGCGTGGTCTCAGGTTCAAACGGGTTACCCAGTTTCAGCCCCTTCACCCAGGCCACGGCCTTCTCGACAAAGGCGTCATACAGGCTTTCATGCACGTAAATCCGTTCAATCCCGCAGCAACACTGCCCGGCATTGAACATCGCCCCATCCATCAACCCATCCACCGTCGCATCCAGATCAGCATCCGCGCGCACATAGCCCGGGTCCTTGCCGCCCAGCTCCAGCCCGGTGCCGGTGAAGGTCCCCGCCGCCGCGCGCTCAATCGCGGCACCGCCACCCACCGAGCCGGTGAAATTTACGAACCCAAAGTTCCGGCCCGCGATCAGCGCCTCGGTGGTAGCATGGTTCAGCACCACGTTCTGAAAAACGTTCTCCGGCACGCCACCGGCATGAAATGCCTCGGCCAGCCGCTCGCCCACCACCAGCGTCTGCGTGGCATGCTTCAGCACCACCGCATTCCCGGCAATCAGCGCCGGAACGATGGTGTTGATTGCCGTCAGATAGGGGTAGTTCCAGGGCGCGATGATGAACACCACACCCACCGGCTCACGCGCCAGATACCGGCGGAATCGGTCACTCTCTTCCACCACCACCGGCGCCAGCGCCTCGGCTGCAATCCCGGCCATATACTCCGCGCGCTCGTTCACGCCGCCAAATTCACCGCCATAGCGCGTGGGGCGCCCCATCTGCCAGGCCAGCTCCTCCACCGCGCTCTCGCTGGTTGCGTTCAGCGCAGTCACCCCGGCCCTGACCCGCGCAATCCGCTCGTCCAGCGGCAACATGGCCCAGTCGCGCTGCGCGGCCTTCGCGCGCGCGGCCACTGCCTGTGCCGCCTCCAGCGACAGCGCGGGACGCTCGGCATAGACCCGCCCATCCACGGGCGAGATACATTGGATCATCGTTGTCATCTTGCTCACCCCTTGCGCCATTCCGGCGCTTTGCGGCAGCGGGCACCGCCGCCCTTTCATCTGTTCAGAAATATCCCCGCCGGAGGCATCCGCAACCGAAATCCGCGCCCCCGGCCGGGGCGGCTTACGCCCGCTCCAACCCGCGCTTCACCTCGAAATCGGTCACCACGCGGTCAGCCTCGGAAACCTCCCAGCGCGCAGCATGCACGTAATGACCCACCACCGCATCACCGAAAGCCCCGCGCAGCCATGCCGACCCGTCCGCCAGATCAGCCGCCTCGCGCAACGTCTTCGGTATCTCGCGGATACCCTCGGTGCTGTACATGTCACCCTTCATCTCGGGTTCCAGTTCCAGCTTGCGCTCGATCCCGTCCAGCCCCGCCGCCAGAAGCGCAGCACAGGCCATATAGGGGTTCAGGTCCGACCCACCGATCCGGCATTCCACCCGGATCGCCTTTGTCCCCTCACCACAGATCCGGAACCCTGCTGTGCGGTTGTCCAACGACCAGACAGCCTTGGTCGGTGCAAACAACCCCACGCAGAACCGCTTGTAGCTGTTCACATAGGGCGCCAGAAACAAGGTGATCTCGCGCGCATGCTCCAGCTGCCCGGCCAGAAAATGCTTCATTACCGGCGACATCCCATGCGGGTCACCTGCGTCGCGAAAAGCGGGCTGGCCGTCAGCGGTCCAGAGCGATTGGTGCACATGACTCGATGACCCGGCCTTGTCCGTGGCATACTTGGCCATGAAGGTCACCGACTTGCCCTGAGCATGGGCGATCTCCTTGGCGGCAGTCTTGATGATCCCGTGGTTATCACAGGTGCTCAGCGCATCACTGTAGCGCACGTTGACCTCGGCCTGCCCCGCATCGGCCTCGCCCTTGGTGTTCTCCACCGCGATCCCGGCACCATAAAGCCCGTTGCGCAGCGCCCGCATCAGAGGCTCTTCTTTCGAGGTCTGGAAGATGTGGTAATCCTCGTTGTAGCCCGCAATCGGCACCAGATCGCCGGTGCCCAGATCGCGCAGTTCCTCATAGCTGTTGTCGAAGACATAAAATTCCAGTTCGGTCGCCATCATCGCCTCAAAGCCCAGCGCTTGCGCACGCGCAATCTGGCGCTTGAGCACCGCACGCGGCGACTGCGGCACTTCGGCGTGGGTGTGATGGTCCAGCAGATCACACAGCACCAGTGCCGTGCCTTCCAGCCAGGGCGTGCGGCGCAGCGTCGCCAGATCGGGCTTCATGACGTAATCGCCATAGCCCTGCTCCCAGCTCGCGGCCTCGTAGCCGGGCACGGTGTTCATCTCCATATCCACCGTCAGCAGATAATTGCAGCAATGCGTCTCGGTATGACCACCATTGAGGAAATGGGCCGCGTGAAATCGCTTGCCCATCAGACGGCCCTGCATGTCCACCGCGGCAACGACCACGGTATCGATCTCGCCCGCATCAAAAGCCGCCTGCAGTGTCTCCAGCGTCAACATGCCTTGCATTCTCACTCCATCGGCCCGGGGCCGCCTTTCATCTTGCCAAAAATACGCACGGGGGGTTCCAAGGGGGGCGCGTGCGCTCCCCTTGGGCGGGGGGTGCGGGGGACGGCAGCCCCCCGCTGGCCCCCCCAAACGTTTCCTATATGGCGCCCCGCCCCGGGACGCACGGCGGAGTTGTTGTTT